>NZ_JBFPKP010000002.1:0-945003 GCF_040948855.1 Paraburkholderia sp. BR10882
GCGCGACGCGGGCCGCGGCAACCAACCCGACGTGACGCGCGGGCAGACCCAGGCCAATACGATCGCCGCCGATATCCCGCGCTTCGAGGGACGCCGCCGCGTGGCCCAGTATCAGCTCGCCATGCTGCTCGCGCGCGCCCCCAAGGACCTGCCGCCCGCCGCGCTCGCGTGCAAACGCCTGCCGAGGCTCAAGCGGCCGATTCCCGTCGGCGACGGTGCCGCGCTCCTCAAGCGCCGCCCCGACGTGCGCGAGGCGGAACGCCAGCTCGCGGCATCGACGGCGCGCATCGGTGTGGCGATCGCCGAGATGTACCCCGACGTCACGTTCGGCGCGGGCGTGGGCACAGTCGGCCTGACGAGCGATCTGTTCACCCCTGCGACCAATGCCTGGTCATTCGGACCCCTGATCAGCTGGACCTTCCCGGTCAACGGCCAGCGCGACCGCGTGCGCGCCGCACAGGCCGCGACGGGCGGCGCGCTCGCGCACTTCGACGGCGTGGTGCTCAACGCGCTGCGCGAAACGCAGTCGAGCCTCGCGACCTACGCCGCCGACGACCAGCGCGCCGATGCACTGCGCACGGCCTATACGTCGGCGCAGCAGTCGGCGGACGAAACGCATCGTCTCTATGCGGCGGGACGCGAACCCTTCCTCTCCGACCTCGACGCCACGCGCACGCTCACCAGTGTGCACGCACAGGTCGCGGCGGCCGAAGGCGAAGTCGCGCTCGACCAGGTGCGGTTGTTCCTCGCGCTCGGCGGCGGCTGGGAGGGCAATCAGCAAACGCTGCAGCAGCAGGGGGCGCAAGGCACGCAACCGGCTTCAGCAGCACCGGCGGCAACCGCCGCGACTGCGCCCGCGAACTAAGCTCGCCTCTCCCTCAGCGCGCCACGCCGCCTTGCGCGGCGTCGGCCCGCATCGACTTCTGCGGCTTCGCAAGCGCGCCGCGTACCTCGAAGCGCACGGTATCGGTGACCTGTCCGCTCGCATCGACGAGTTCGAGCGTGTGTTTGCCCGGCCAGGGCAGCCACGCGAGGCGCGCGGCGCCGCCCAACGCCTTGCCGTCCAGGCGCCAGTTCACGCGCGCGCTCGAGCCGGTGGCACGCTCGAACCAGACACGCTGACGCTGCGCGGGAATGTCGGGATCGAGCGCGAAAATGGTGCCGTCCACGGGGCTGCCGATTTGCGCGGGCCCACGCGCGAGATCGGCGGCACTCGATGCGAGGCCCACGAGCGGCGTAGACGTCCCCGCGATGAACCACTCGTTGCGGGATGGCTCCACGGCATTGGCGAACTGCACGCGCACGCGCTCGACACCCCGCGGCGCGGCAGGCGCGACACTCGGCACGCGCCGATGCAGATAGCCGACGATGGCGGCCCACACCGGCGCGGCGCCCGTGACGCCCGACACGTCCCACATGGGCGAGCCATCCGCGTTGCCGACCCACACGCCCACCGTATAGCGCGACGTGAAGCCCACGGTCCAGTTGTCGCGCATGTCCTTGCTCGTGCCCGTCTTGACCGCGGAAAACATGCGCGTATCCAGCGGACTGTCGAAATCGAAGGTACGCGTGCGCGCATTGTTGTCAGCGAGGACGTCCGTGACGATGAACGCCGACTCGCGGCTGAATACTCGCTTCGACGCGCTATTCGATGCGGCCTGCGCAGACGCGGGCAAATCGGCGATCGGGCTCACGACGCCGCCATTGGCCAGCGCGCGATACGCGTTCGTGAGGGTGACGAGGCTCACGTCGGCGCTGCCCAGCGCGAGGCTGAAGCCGTAGTAGTCGCCCGCCTGCGTGAGCGGCAAGCCGAGCGCCGTGAGCGTCTTCGCGAATCGATGCGGCGTCACCATCACGAGCGTGCGCACGGCCGGCACGTTCAGCGACGAGCCGAGCGCGGTGCGCACGCTCACCCAGCCCTTGAAGCCCTTGTCGTAGTTCTGCGGCATATAGAGGCCGCCGCCCGCCGCGAGATCGAGCGGGGCGTCGTCGAGCAGCGAGGCGGTCGTCACGCGGCGCTCGTCGATGGCCTCGGCGTAGAGAAAAGGCTTGAGCGTCGAGCCCGCCTGGCGCAGCGCGAGCGCTGCGTCGACCTCCCGTGCCTTCGACAGGCCGCCTGACGACCCGACCCACGCGAGCACGTCGCCGGTTGCGTTATCGAGCACGACGACCGCGCCGTCCTGCACGTTGCGCGGATGCGCGCGCGCATTGAGTTCGATGAGGGTGCGCGTAAGCGTGTCGCGCGCGTAGCGTTGCAGGTTCGCGTCGAGCGTCGAGCGCACGCGCATGCCGGTCGCGGGATGCACGGCGTTCGCGATCTGGCGCGCGAAGTGTGGCGCCAGCTGCGGCGAGTTTTCGCTGCGCCCGTCGAACGAGGGATCGTCGGTGGCGATGGCCGGGCGCGCGAAGGCGATCTGCACGAAAGCATCGAGATTCGGGCAACCGCTCTCGACGTTCGCTGCGCGCATGTCGCGCAAGATGCGGCACGCGCGCGTGGCGACCTTCGTATAAGGCGCATTGGGCGCGCGGATGAGTGCGGCGGCGACGGCCGATTCGCGTTCGTCGAGCCCCGACGGCGCCTTGCCGAACAGCGTTTGCGAAAGCGCAGCAAGCCCCACGGTCTCGCCGCGAAACGGCACGAGGTTCAAATACGCCTCGAGAATCTGGTCCTTGCGCCTGGTGCGTTCGAGCCGTAGCGCGTCCCCGGCTTGCACGGCCTTTGGCGCGAGCGAGCGCTGGCCCGAGTGCTTCGGGTCGTCGTCGAGCAGTCCCGTGAGCTGCATCGTGACCGTAGATGCCCCACGCGTGCGGGTACTCCACAGGTTCGCCCAGGCGGCGGCAGTCGCGCCGCGCCAGTCCACGCCGCTGTGCTCATAGAATCGTTTGTCCTCCGAAACGACAATCGCCTCGCGCAGCGCCGGCGACACGTCGGCGAGCGCGACCCAGTCGCCGCGCCGCGCGGCGTGTTCCACCCGCGTGCGCTGCAACGGCGTGCCGTCGCGCGCCAGCAGAACCCAGTCGGAGCTTTTCCACTGGCCGCGCACATCATCGAAAGTCGGCAGTGCAAGCGCGGGCAGCGGCACGAGCACGAAGCACAGCGCGGCGACGCCGAGTGCGCAGGCCGCGCGATGCCGTAGCGCGAATGGCCCGCTCACGGCGCCGCCTTCACGACCACCGGCGCATTTGGCGCGACGCCGAACGTGGCCGGCGCGTACAGCGCCTCCACGCGCGTGGGCGGCAACCCGAAGGTGCCGACGTTGTTCAGCCGCACCGTGTACTCCACCGACACCTTGCCCTTCGGCAGAAACTCGTAGTACGCACGATAACCGTCGAAGCCGCGCTCGATGAACGCGGGCCACGGACCGTTCTCGTCCTGCTTCTCGCCCTGCGTCGCCACGGCCGAATCGCGCCCGAGCCCCGAGCCGAGGATCGTCGCGCCCGCGGGGATAGGGTCGTTCACGACGACCCACGTCATGTCGGTTTGTGCGTCGATGTCGAGGCGCACGCGTACGACGTCGCCGCGCGTGTACACGCCCTTCACCGTGGCGTCCACCGGCGTGATGGTCTTCGTGATGCGATAGCCTGCCGCGAACGGCGCACGCAACGCGACCGCCGCGAGGCTTTCCACCGTGGCCCATGGCTTGCCGCTTCCTTCCTGCGTCAACGTGAGGGGCACCGCCGCGTTCTGCTTTGGCCATGCTAGCAGCGTGCTGCGCACGGGCGCGTTGCGCGTCGCCGCCGTGGCGCCGCTGGCGCCCGATGCCGCTTGCGCCGCCGATTGAGCCGCCGCGTTCCATTCCACGATGCGCGACGTATCGCCGAGCCGGATCTTCGTCGCGCCCGTCACCGGATCGTGCTCGAACACGCGCGAGAAGCGCTCGACCGCGAGCGAGCCATATGCGTTCGCCGTCGTCGTGCTCCATGCGCCGTTGCGTTGCAGCGCGAGCAGGCCCGCCACGAGCCGCGGCATTTCCTCCTTCCACGCGGGGTTGTCGACAAAGGCCAGCGCGAGGCGCGCCGCGTTGACCTCCGTGCCTGTCATGAGCCACCACAAATCGTCTTCGGCGGCCGTCGAGAACGTCAGCTGCGTGCCCTGCCACGTGAGCCGTGCGCGCAGGATCTGCTCGAGCTGCGCCAGTTTCTCCACGCGGTCCGGCACGTCGCGCATGCGCGCGAGACTTTCCGCATAGTCGATCACCGCCGAAGTGGGCCACTGGTTCGGCGCAATCTCGATCGAGCCGAACTGGCGCGCGTTCGCCGCGCCGTAGCGCGACAGCGCATCGATGGCGGCGAGCTTGCGCAGATCCAGATCGCGGCGCGGCGCCCACGAATTGCGCTCGATGCGGCCTTCCACGAAGCGCGTGAGGCCCTCCACCATCTTGCTGCGCAAGGCGTCGGGAAGCGCGAAGCGCGGGTCGAGCTTCGATGCCTCGTCGCTTATCGTGAGCAGATACGCGGTGAGCGCGGTGCTGCCGCGGCTCGCGCTGTCGTCGGCGGGCGGGAAGTAGTTCGCGAGGCCGTCACGGTCCAGATACACCGGCAGGCGCGCAAGCTCCGCCTGCCAGCGCGCGGGGTCGCGCAAGCCGATCGCTATTGACGTCTGCTGCTCGAGGCAGGAATACGGATAGCGCGTGAACCAGCGGCGCACGCCGGGCAGGCCGTCCGCGAGCTTCGGCTGCAGCGACACCGCAATGCCGCCACGCACCGCGCCTGCACGCGTCATGCTCGCGTTGGCCGGCGGCGCAACCGGAATCGACAGCGTACCGTCCACCTGCGCGAGCGTGGCCTGCTGCACCGTCACGGGTATCGCCGCGCTCACCTGCTGGGCGAGCTTCACCGCATCCGCCGCATGCGCGCCGCCCTGCTCCGCCGCACTCACGTTCCACACGAGCGCGGGCCGCTCCGCCTCGGCGAGATCGTCGGGAACCGCAACCGTCCACGCAATCTCACGCGACGAATTGGGCGCGAGCTCCACGGTCTGCGCGGCCAGCGCGAGCGGCGGCACGTTCGGCGTGACCAGCACTTTCATCGCGCGCGCGGTCGTATTGCGCAGCGTGAACTGCGCGCGGAAGGTGTCGCCCTCGCGCACCTGTGGCGGCAGGCCCGAGATCAGCTGCAGGTCCTGCGTGCTCTCGATGGTCGCGCTGCCCGTGCCGAAACGCGCCACCCCGCTCGCCGCAATCGCGACGATGCGAAAACGCGTGATCGAGTCGTTCAGCGGCACACTCACTTGCGCCTCGCCCTTCGCATCGAGCGTAACGCGCGGGTTCCAGTAGAGCAGCGTGTCAAAGAGTTCGCGCGTCGCGCCATGCCCGCCGCCGCCGCCCGCCGGCACCGCCTTGCGCCCGAAGTGCCGCCGCCCGACGATCTCCATTTGCGCCGTCGCCGTCTCCACGCCGTAGGCGCGTTGCTGCAGCATGGCGTCGAGCAGATCCCAGCTGCGGTTGGGCAGGAGTTCGAGCAGCGCTTCGTCCACGGCTGCCACGGCGATCTGCGTGCCCGCCGGCACCGGCTGGCCACCCGGAAGCTGCACGCGCAACTGGACGTGCGACGTCGCGCGTACCGCGTAGCGTTTCGCGTCGGGCGTCACGCTCACCGCGAGGCGGTGCGCCGCGTCGCCCACGCGGATTTGCGCGAGCCCGTAGCGGAAAGCCGGCTTCGAAAGATCGACGAGCGGCGTGGGCGCCTCGTACTGGCGCCCTTCGTACCAGAACGCACGCGCCCATTCGAGCGGCGCTTTCCACCCCCAGGTGAAGAACGAATACCACGGCACTTCGTGAATACGCCCGCGCAGCGCGAGCACCGAAACGTAGACGTTGGGCCCCCACGTCTCGCTCACCTTCAGTTCGACGGTCGGATCGCGCCCGTCGAGTTGCACCACGTGCGTTTCGATGATGCCCTCGCGTTCCACGGCCACGAGCGCCGTCGCAAAGCGGAATGGCATCCGCACCTGGAAGCGCGCGGTCTCGCCGGGCTCGTAGCTCGTCTTTTCGGGCAACACGTCGATGCGGTCCGTGTTCTCGCTGCCGAACCAGAGCTCGTCCTCGCGCGTGACCCATACCGAGGTCGTGGCCGTCGAGGCATGGCCGTCGCCGTCGCGCGCCGTCGCTACGAGCTGGATATTGCCCGCTTCCTTGAGCTTCGCGTCGCAGGTGAGCAAGCCGTGATCGTCGCTCGTGCCGCTGCACAGCGTGCCGAGATCGCGTGTTTCCGTGTGGTTGTCGTAGGCGTAGAAGCCGCCCACCATGCGCTTGCGCGAAGTCGTCGTGATCTTCGCCACACCGCGCACCTCGAGCTTCACGCCCGCGTGCGGCTTGCCCTGCAGATCGAGCGCGAGTGCGGTGACCGGCACGGTCCTGCCCACGGAGACCCAATGCCCCGACTTGATGCCCGCCACCACGGCAGCGGGCCAGAGCGTGGCCGCGCCGCTGATGGTCTGCACTTCGCCGTTCGGGTCCGCGAAGGTCGCTTCGAGCGCGAGGCGCTTGGGCGCGTCCACGGCCGGCAGGTTCTTCAGCACGAGCGTGCCCGCACCGTTGCGGTCGAGCGTGAGCGGCTCCTTGTCGGCCACGAGCTTCGCGACCTCGTTGTCCTCGCGCGGGCCGCTGTCCTCGTCTTCTGACGTGTTATCGGCCGCGCTCCGGCTCACATACGGTGCGAAACTGAAATCGCTGTACGTGCTGGCGAACGAGGGCGTGGTGTCCTTCACGAGCGCCGAAACCTGCACAGGCAGATTCGAAGCCGCGCCGCCCGACACATAATCGATCTGCACCGCCACGCTCGCCTGCGTAGCGGCGACGAGCGGCGACGTCTTCTCGTTCTGCACGGCGATCGTGCCCTTGAGCACCGGCAAGCGGAAGGCTTCCACGCGGAAGCTGCCGCTGTCGTAGCTCATATGCATGGCGTCCGCGCTGTTGTCGGCTTCGTCGTTGCCGTCGCCTGCCGTGCTCGCGTTCGCGTCCCCGTCGTCGAGCGAGACGTCGTATTCGCCGAGCTTCGCTTCGGGCGGCAACACGAAGGTGGAGTCCGCCGTATGGTCGGCGGCCCACTTCAGTGGCAGATGCCATGTCTGCCCGCTGCCAGCATGACGTATCGTCACGCGTGTGGGGTACTGCTGCGGGAGCGCGAAACCATGCATCGTCTGCGCGCGGATGAAGTGTTTCATCGACACCGTCTCTCCCGCGCGCAGCAGCGTGCGGTCAAACACGGTATGCGCGCGCACCGTGGGCTGCACGCTCGTGTCGGTCGGCACGTTGAAGCGCCACGACTCGATGCCGCGATTCCAGTCCGATTGCACGAAGGCCATGTCGGGGCCTGTTTTCGGGTCGTCGATGCGCGCCGAAACGAACAGTCCGCTAAAGCTGTTTTCGCCGCAGTCGCGACGATTCGAGAGCGGTCCGTCTATCGTCAGGAGTCCATGGGAATCCGTCTTTCCCGTGGCGAGCATCTCGCCGTTGCAATCCGATACGTGTACCTCGGCGCCGGCTACCGGTTCGCCCTTGTCGAGCGATGTGACCCACACCACGCTATTCTCGCGGCCTTGCTTGAAGTGCACGCCCAGGTTGGTGACGAGCACGGTCGTGCGCACGTACATGGGCGCCGGCTTGCCGAGCAAGGAGGCGCCGAGCGAAGGCGAAGCGAGTTCGATCACGTAGAAGCCCGGCTTCGGCACGGGAATGCCCACCACTTCGAACGGCCGCAACGCCTTGGGATCGGCTTTGGGCAGCGTGAGCGTCTCTACGCCTGGCTGGCCATCGAGCAGTGAGAGCGAGCGCACGTCGATGATGCGCGCCTTCGCGTCGTCGTCACCCTCGCCCGTCGTGCGCGGAATCACCACGGGCGACTTCGCGCGCGCGAGCAGCCCCGGCATCTGCTTGTCGATCGACGTCTCGCTCATGCCGAAATTGTCGAACTGGTCGACGAGGCGCATCCAGCGACGCATGTCGGTATCGGACTGCACCGCGAGCTTCGCGAACTTCGCCTCGCCCGCGTTGAGCCCCTGCACGTGCAGGTCGGCTTCTACGTTGCGCAGCGTGACCGGCACCAGCGGCGGCGTGCCGGGCTCCGCGTAGCGCTCGATGATGCCGAAGGTCGAGGACGGGAATTTCGCGAGCGGCGGCATTGGCGCGGTCGCCGTATGCAGCGGGAAAAGATCGGCGTTCGCGAGCGCACGGCCGCTTACGTCCTTAAGCCCGGCGGGTGCGGTGATCGTAAGCGTCGCGCGCTCGGGCAAAGGCGCGGAGAACGAAATTGAGCTGACCTCGTTGTTCTTGTCATCGGGGCGGAAAGCCGGCGCGACTTCCCCCTTCGGGCCTTGCAGACGGAACTTCTGCGCGTCGGCGCGCGCAATCGGCGCGCTCAGGTCGATGCGCAGAGGCCGCAGCGGCGTGCATGGCGCCTTCGCATTCTCGCGCTCGCAACTCATGCTCGCGGTGAACGGCTCGCGCACCGTGAAATCGAAGCGGCGCTCGACGTCGTTGGGCGTGCCGTTCGGTCCGAGCACGCCCTTGCCGTACACGAGCTGCATCTTCGCGCTGGAGGGCAGCGTTTGCTGGCACGTGAGCGTGAGCACCCTCGCGCTGTCCTTTTCGAGCCGGAAATGCTTGAGCAGCGCCGCGCGCGTGGACGCATCGACAGGCTGCACCGGAATGCGGTTGCCGAGTCCGCCCGACTCGCACCACACGTGTTCGCGCACGGAAGCCGGCGTGGCGGGGCCATTGAGCTTCAGCACGAATGCCTGGTTTTCCTCTATTTCGCCGCCATAGGGACGCACGCTCAGCGGGAAGGGGCCGCCCGTGGAGAACGTGAAGCGGCGCACGCCCGTCACGACGTTGCCCGCCTGCGATTTGAGCGCGTCGACTAGCGTGACGCTGCATTGCACGTCGGGCGGCAGATCGGCCGCGAAATCATAAGCCCACGTTTTCCCGTCGATCCACCGACCCTGGCCCGCGCTGGCCGCCGCATTGCTGCATTGCAGGCGCGCGGGGTCCTTTGCATCGGGCGCGCCGAACGCCACCATGGCCTCATCGAACTTCACCACCACCTGGCGCACCTGCGCCACGGTGCCCTGCGGCGATACGCTCACCGCGCGCGCGGCGTAGGCGCGCCACGCCCACGCCATGCATAAGCCCAGCACCAGGGCAAGCGCCAACGTCCACCACCCGCCAGTTGTTCGTGTTATTCGTTGCATCGACCGGTCCTCGTTTGCGCGCGCGCCGCGTGGCCATTGCCGGGCGGCGTGCGGTGAATGGTACAGGGCGCCGCGCGCCCGCGCGCCGGGAATGGCCGGCCACGCGCTCACGCGGGAGCCTCGCGCGCAGCATTGCGCGAATCGGGCACTCGCGATATCGGAAACCGCTGATTTTGCGAACGGGTTAAGGCGAAGCGAGGACTGCTGGGAAGAGGCTGGCCGGGCTTGCGGACGCGAGCCGGTGAGAGTGGGAGCGAAGGTGCGCTGTGACGGCGGCCGCGCCTCGCGGCTCGCCATGCAACGCGGGCGGCCGCTGGCCGCCCGCAATACATCGGACTACATGGCTTCGCGATACCGCGCCGCCGGCTGCGACTGCCCGAAGTTCGCGAACATTGCGGATCGCGCCGCTTCGTAGTCATCCCACTGCTGCGCGTCGGGCAGAGGCGGGATCGTCACCGTCTCGCGCCGGTCGAAGCCCACGAGCGCCGCGTCGACGAGGTCGTCCACTTCCATCACGGCCGGCAGCGCATTCACGTCCTTGCCGGAGCGCTCCCAGATTTCGGTGCGCGTGGCGCCCGGCACGACAGCTTGCACGTACACGCCCTTGCCGCCGAGTTCCAGATTCAACGACTGCGAGAAATACAGCACGAACGCCTTCGTTGCGCCGTACACGCTCGAGCGAAACTCGGGTGCGAGGCCAATGACGGAGCCGACATTCACGATCGCCCCCTTGCCTTCGCGCGCGAAACGCGGCGCGACTGCCGCGGCGAGGCGCGCAACCGCCGTGACGTTCAGACCAATGAGGCCGGCCACGGCGTCCGGGCCCTGCTCGACGAACGTGCCCGGCAGGCTCGCACCCGCGTTATTGACGAGCACACCGATGCGTGCGTCATCGGCAAGCCGCGCCTCCAACAGCGCAAGATCCGCGTGCGAGGCCAGATCGGCGCGAACGACATCCACGTTCACACCATCGCGCTCGCGCAGGCGCGCAGCGAGGTCTTCCATGCGGGCGCGATCGCGCGCCACCAGCACGAGGTCATGACCGCGCTTTGCGAAACGGTCGGCGTAGACGGCGCCGATACCCGTGGACGCGCCAGTGATCAAGACAGCAGGTTTAGCAGACATCGAAACTTCTCCTTGGGAATTCGGTTTTCATGATGAGCATCATGTAAACATAATAATGATGACCATCATATATAATGTCAAGCGTCGAATGATGGAGAGCGGAGAGAACAATGAGGGTCAGTCGCGAACAGGTAGAAATGAATCGCCAGCAGATCCTGCAAGCCGCCGGCCGGCTTTTTCGCGAGCACGGCTACGATGCGGTCACCGTCGCGGACGTGATGAGCGCCGCCGGTCTGACGCACGGCGGCTTCTATGGCTATTTCAAATCGAAGGACGAGTTGATCGCGCAAACGCTCGCCCACGTCTTTGCCCAGGGCGAAGGCGGCGATTCCGATCTGGTGCGCTATGCGGCGCGCTACCTCAGTGCCGAACATCGCGACAACGTGGCGGACGGCTGCCCGACCGCGGCGCTCGCAGCCGAGACCGCGCGGCAAACGCCGGAAGCGCGCGCCGTCATGGCGGCCGGTCTGGAGCGTCAAATCGAGCGCCTGAGCGGGGGCATGAACGGCGCCGACGGCGCAGCGGCGCGCCAGGCGGCGATCGGCGGCTGGGCCGCGATGGTGGGCGCGGTCGTGCTTGCGCGGCTGTGCGACGACCCCGTGCTATCGAACGAGATCCTCGAGTCCACACGCAAGTGGATTGGCGAGCGTGGGGCGCCGCGCGACTAAAACGAAAAGCGGCCGATATGTGCGCCGTGTAAGCAAGCAGCAAATGAATCAGCCCGCGACGGCGCTTTCGTGCCGTCGCGGGCTGATTATCTTCACGCGGTATGAATCGGCTTCCTGCCGCCGTAAAACTCAGTGCGCGTTATATACCGGCGGCGAATAGCTGCTAACCGCGCCGTCGGTACGTGCACCGCTTTCCGACGAGCCGCTAGTGGCCGGGCCATAGCCGGTTGCCTGCGCAACGGCCCCACCGTTTTGTGCGTTCACTCGCGCCTGGGCTTGTTGCAGATCCGCGGGGTAATACAGGTCGTTCACCGAGGGACGATAACCCGCGGCTTCGAGCTGCTTCAGCTCACTACGCACCTGCGCACGCGTCACAGGACCATTGGTGCCTTGCGACTGTGCAAATGAAATGGCCGGCACTGCAAGCACCGCAGCGATCGCAACGGCCTTGATGAGCGTTCTCATGACTAACCTCCAGTAACTTGAAATCGGCGCAGCGGCTTGTCTGCATCCGTTGAGTACAAGTCTAGGAACGTTGGCCTCGCGAATAAATGCTGCAAAAGCGAATTTACTATTCCCGCAGCGCACCTAATCGGTTTTCACTGCTCCAATGCATAAGCTTCTATCCGGATGGAATATGGAACACGTACGCAACGCACTGTGCCACTCTGATGCATGATAGGGGCTCTTCCGAATCTTCGATGAGGGGGCAGCAATGGCGACGTGGCAACCGGACCCGACCTTCTACCCGTCTGCGCGCATGGCAGGCGAAGCCCCAGCGGAGACACTGGCATACGTCGCCAGCTTCGACCCCACGCGCAGCGTGCCCGATTCGCTCGACGTGGTCGATCTGGACCCCCGCTCGCCGGAATTCGGGCGCATCGTGCATCGGCTGGCAATGCCCAACGTCGGCGACGAACTCCACCATTTCGGCTGGAACGCCTGCAGTTCGTGCCTGTGCCCCAACGCCCCCCACGCGCATACCGAGCGCCGCTATCTCATCGTGCCCGGTCTGCGCTCGTCGCGCATTCATATTGTCGACACCAAGCCTGACGCGCGCCGCCCGCATATCGCGCGCGTGCACGAGCCCGAGAGCGTCGCGCAGCGCGCGGGCTACACGCGCCCGCACACCGTGCATTGCGGGCCGGATGGCATTTATGTGACGTCGCTTGCGAACGCGCAAGGCGAGGCGCCCGGCGGCGTCTTCCTGATGGACCACGAGAGCTTCGATATTCTCGGCCAGTGGGAGATCGACCGCGGCCCGCAACAGCTCGCCTACGACGGCTGGTGGCACCTCGGCTACGACACGCTCGTGACGAGCGAGTGGGGACTGCCCGCGACTTTCGAAAACGGCCTCGTGCCCGAGGTCCTGCTCGGCGGCCAGTATGGCCATCGCCTGCACTTCTGGGATCTGCATACGCGCCAGCACAAGCAGGTGCTCGACTTCGGCGCGGAAAACCAGCTCGTGTTCGAGCTGCGCCCCGCGCACAATCCCACGCGCCCCTACGGTTTCGTGAACTCCGTGATCAGTCTGAAGGACCTCTCGGCCTCGATCTGGCAGTGGTATCTCGACGGCGACCAGTGGGCCGCACGCAAGATCATCGAAATTCCGGCCGAGCCGGCCGATCCCGAGCATCTGCCGCCCATGCTCAAGGGATTTGCAGCGGTGCCGCCGCTCGTCACCGATATCGCGCTCTCGCTCGACGACCGCTTCCTCTACGCGGCGTGCTGGGGAACGGGCGATTTGCGCCAATACGATGTGTCGGACCCTGAGAACGCGCGCCTGACGGGTTGCGTGCGTATCGGCGGCATCGCCGCGCGCGCGGCGCATCCGTTTGCGCCCGAGCGCGCGCTGAACGGCGGCCCGCAAATGGTCGAAGTGAGCCGAGACGGCCGGCGCGTCTATTTCAGCAACTCGCTTTATGGCGCGATCGACGCGCAGTTCTATCCCGAAGGCATCGACGGCTGGATGGTGAAGCTGGACGCCGCACCCGAAGGCGGCCTCGAATTCGACGAGCGCTTCTTCGTCGAATGGCCGAAGTCGCACCGGCCGCACCAGATCCGGCTCGAAGGCGGCGACTGCTCATCCGATTCGTACTGCTACCCATAAGCGCGGAGCACGATATGGAGGAGGTCTTCGGCGCGCACTGGGGCGCCTGGGCAGCCGTGGTGGGCAGCGGCGTCTTTCACGGCGTGAATCCGGCGATGGGCTGGCTCTTCGCGACCGCGCTCGGGCTGCAGCGCGGGAGCCGCACGGCGCTGCTGCTCGCCTTGCCGCCCATCGCGCTCGGTCACGCCGCGTCCATTCTGCTGTTCACAAGTTCCACTGCGGCGCTCGGCGCGCATCTGCCCGGCGCGGCGCTGCACGCGTGCCTGGGCGCGCTGCTGATCGCGTGGGCCGCGTGGCAGTACGCGTACGGGCACCGGCACCGCGTGCGCGTGGGGATGACCGTGGGCTTTGCCGGGCTCGCGGCGTGGTCTGCGTTGATGGCCACGTTGCACGGCGCGGGGCTCATGCTGATGCCCGCCATGCTGCCGCTGTGCGGTGGAGCGGCCGGCGCAGCGGGCCTTGCGAACCCGCTTGCGCTGTCGTTCGCGTTCACCGCGCTGCATACCGCCACGACGCTCGCCACCACGGCCGTCATCGCGCTGCTCGCCTACGAGTATCTCGGTCTCGGCGTGCTGCGGCGAGGCTGGATCAACTTCGACTGGCTCTGGCGCGGCGCGCTCGTGGCAACGGGCACATTGCTGATCGCAACGGCGTGAGCCGCCGGCTCAACTCCCCGCCGGATAGTCGGTGCCGAGGCTCACCTCGCGCCACGCCTCGATATCGGCCAGCGCCGCGCGCAAGCGGTTCGCCACTGCATCCACGCCGAATGCGCCCAGCACGAGATGCCGCGGCGGCTTTTCGGTTTCGGTGATGCGGATCATCGCCTGCGCCGCGCGCACCGGATCGCCCGGCTGATGCCCGCTGCCTTGCGCCGTGCGCTGCATACGCGCGCCCGCCGTTTCGGCGTAGTCGTCGATACGGCTCGCCGTTTGCACGAGCGAGCGGCCTGCCCAGTCCGTGCGAAACGGCCCCGGCTCCACGCAGGTCACCTTGATGCCGAGCGGGGCAACTTCGGACAGCAGCGAATCGGAGAATCCCTCCACGGCGTGTTTCGAGGCAGCATAGTAGCCAGAACCCGGAAAGCCCGCGAGCCCCGCCACCGACGTAATGTTGATGACGTGGCCCTTGCGGCGCGCACGCATGCCAGGCAGCGCCGCGCGCGTGAGCGCGAACAGGCCGAATGCGTTGGCATCGAACTGTGCGCGGATCTCGCGTTCCTCGCCCTCCTCGATCGAACTCTGATAGCCGTAGCCCGCGTTGTTGACGAGCACGTCGATCGCGCCGAACTGCTTTTGCGCGGCCGCGACGGCGGCGTCGATTTGCGCCGCGTCGGTCACATCGAGCGAGACGGGCAGCAGGCGATCGCCGGCCTCGGGCGCGAGATCGTCGAGCGACGCCTTGTTGCGCGCGGTTGCCACGCAACGCCAGCCGCGCGCGAGCACGGCGCGGGCGAGTTCGCGGCCAAAGCCGGTCGAACAGCCGGTCACGAACCAGACCGGCGACGCATTCGGGGAATCAACGGACATGGGAAGGCCTCGGAAGAAGGGGCAGACAGGGCTGCCGAAGACAGGGGGAAGCGGAAGATGGCGCCGCCGCACGAAGCAGGTCGCCTTCGAACGCATGCGCAGCCTCTGA
Source organism: Paraburkholderia sp. BR10882 (assembly GCF_040948855.1). Lineage (NCBI taxonomy): Bacteria > Pseudomonadati > Pseudomonadota > Betaproteobacteria > Burkholderiales > Burkholderiaceae > Paraburkholderia > Paraburkholderia sp. BR10882. The sequence goes on from NZ_JBFPKP010000002.1 coordinate 14,729, forward strand.
TGATACCGGTCACGCACGAACTCTGCTGGCGCACCCGTGGGTCCGTGGGCCCGCGCCGGTGAACGCCTGCGCGGATCGCGCGGGCCATGTACCATACGGCGCCTGGTGCCCCGAATTTCAGCGCCACGAATCCACTGTCATTTGCCGGAGAAGAAACCCGATGTCCACCGTCACCACGCCCGCACGACCCGCTGCCGATTTCGCCGATGCTGTACGCGCCCTCGAAGCGCGCTATGGCACGCCGTGGTCCGCGCCGCTGCCGGCCTGGAACGATACGCTCGACACGCTGCTCGCGCACCGCTCGGTGCGCAACTACGCGGACCGTCCGCTGCCCGACGGCACGCTCGAAACGCTGATCGCCGCGGCGCAATCGGCATCGACCTCGTCGAACCTGCAAACGTGGAGCGTGGTTGCCATCGAAAACCCCGAACGCCGTGCGCGCCTCGCCGACTTGGCGGGCGGCCAGTCGCACGTTCGCGCAGCACCGCTCTTTCTCGTGTGGCTCGCGGACCTCTCGCGTCTCGAAGCGGCCGGCGCGCGCAGCGGGGCGAGCGTCGAAGGTCTGCACTACATGGAGACGCTGGTCGTCGGCATGATCGACGCGGCGCTCGCCGCGCAAAACGCCGTGGTCGCGCTCGAATCGCTCGGCATGAGCGCCGTATATATCGGCGGCATCCGCAATCAGCCTGAGCAGGTTGCCGCGGAACTGGGTCTGCCGCCGCGCGTGCTCCCGGTATTCGGCATGTGCGTGGGCTATCCCGACGAAACGCGCCCTGCGGATGTGAAGCCGCGCTTGCCGCAGGAGGTCGTGCTCCATCGCGAGCAATACGACGCGCCGTCGCAAGCGGCCGCGATTGCGCAGTACGACGAAGTCATGGGCGGCTTCCAGACCGCCCAGGGATTGAGCGCGGCAGGCTGGACCGTGCGATCGCTCGCGCGCTGGCGCAGCCGCGAGTCGCTGCACGGCCGCGACCGCCTGCGCGACGCGCTCAACGCGCTCGGCTTCGAGCTGCGCTGAGCGCACCGGCACGCCGCGGGACATTTCAGGCAACGAAGCACGCCACACAGGAGAGACGCAAATGAAAGTCGCCGTCATGGGCGCAGGCGCAGTAGGCTGCTTTTACGGCGGCATGCTCGCTCGCGCGCGACACGATGTGGTCTTGATCGGCCGGCCCCAGCATGTCGAGGCCATTACGCGCGACGGGCTGCGCCTCGAAGCGCAGCAGTTCGACGAGCGCATCGGCGCGCCGCGTCTCACCGCCAGCACCGAAGCCGCCGCCGTCGCGGGCGCGGACCTCGTGCTGTTCTGCGTGAAGTCGACCGATACCGAAAGCGCGGGCGCCGCGATCAAACCGCATCTTGGCGCCGGCACGCTCGTGCTCACGCTGCAGAACGGCGCGGATAACGCAGAGCGTCTGCGCACGGTGATCCCGCAGGACGTGGCGGCCGCCGTGGTCTACGTCGCCACGGAGATGGCGGGGCCCGGCCACGTACGCCATCACGGCCGCGGCGAGCTGGTGATCGAGCCTTCGCGCGCGAGCGACGCCGTTGCGCGCACGCTCATCGACGCAGGCGTGCCCACGGAAATCTCACCGAATGTGCGCGGTGCGCTCTGGGCGAAGCTGATCGTGAACTGCGCGTACAACGCGCTCTCGGCGATCACGCAATTGCCTTATGGGCGTCTCGTGAAGGGTGCGGGCGTGAGCGAGACGATGCGCGACATCGTGGGCGAATGCATGGCCGTCGCGCAGGCGGACGGCGTGACGCTGCCGACGGACATGGACAGCGCCGTGACGCGCATCGCGCAGACCATGCCGGGCCAATACTCGTCCACGGCGCAGGATCTCGCGCGCGGCAAGCTCAGCGAGATCGATCACCTCAACGGCTATGTCGTACAACGCGGCGCGGCGCTGGGCGTGCCCACGCCTGCGAACCGGATGCTGCAAACGCTCGTGCGGCTCATCGAGGACAAGGCGCGCGCGGCGATCTAGTTCGCTCCGGTCTCGTTGAGTCAGCGGTCGAACACGAGCAAGGTGGAGGTGGCGGACGCGTAAAGCTTGCCCTGTGCATCCGTGATGCTGGCCTCCGTGAAGGCCGCGCGGCGGCCGATGCTGAGCACGCGCCCTTCCGCGCGCACGGTGCCGGTGTCGGCAGTCATGGGGCGGTGGTACGCGACCTTTAGCTCTAGCGTGGTATAGCCCTGACTCGCGTTGAGCCGCGAATGCGCCGCGCACCCGCACGCGGAATCGAGCAGCGTGGCCGCATAACCGCCGTGCACCGTGCCGATGGGGTTGTACACGTGCAGCCCGGGCGTGCCCTCGAACACGACGCGGCCCTCTTCGACTTCGACCAGCCTGAAGCCGAGCGTTTCGCCAATGGCCGGGCCACGGCTCCCGTGCAGCAAGTGCTGCAATTGTTCGACGCCGGTCAGGCCGGCGGGCATTTCAGCAACGAGGTTCATCGAGGCAGTCTCCATCTGCGGCGCGCGTCGGTTCGCAACTGTCCACGCCTGAGCGATGCGCCATCGTAACGCTTTTCGCACGATCGTGCTTAAACTATCGGGGGCCCCTGATGTGTTTCGAATCAGGCCTCGCTTCATTGCAGCGGACGTTTCAATACGTCTCGAGATGCAGCCGCCCTTCCCGCTTGAGACGATCCCACAATGCCTCCCAGCCCATGCCGTGTTTTTCGGCGATTTCCTGGAGCGCCTGCAGCACGCCATCTTCCATGCCCTTCAATCCGCAAACATAGACGTGTGTGTTGCCGTCCTTGAGCAGTTGCGCGACGTCCACGGCGCGCTCGCGCATGACGTCCTGCACATAGCGCCGCGGTTGGCCCGGCGTACGAGAGAAGGCGAGGTTCGTGTCGATGAAATCCTTCGGCAGGTTCATCAGCGGTCCGAAGTAAGGCAATTCCTGCTGCGTGCGTGCGCCGAAAAAAAGCATGAGCTTGCCGGTCGCGCCCTTGAGCCTGCGGCGGCGGCGATATTCGGTCATCGCGCGCATGGGCGCGGAGCCGGTGCCCGTGCAGATCATCAGCAGATGCGAGTTCGGATGGTTCGGCATCAGGAAGGTATTGCCGAACGGCCCGATCACGGTCACCACGTCGCCCTTCTTCAGATCGCAGAGATAGTTCGAGCACACGCCATCGGTTGCGTTGCCGCTGTGATCGCGCGTCACACGCTTCACCGTGAGCGAAACGTTGTTGTAGCCGGGGCGCTCGCCGTCGCGTGGGCTCGCAATCGAGTACTGGCGCGCGTGATGGGCTCGGCCTTCCAGGGTCGCGCCCGGCGGCAGAATGCCGATGGACTGGCCTTCCAGTACCGGGAACGGCACGGCGCCGAAGTCGAGCACGATGTGATGGATATCGCTTTCGGTGGCGTCGTCGGTGAGGCGATAGTTGCCGACCACGGTCGCCGTGGTCGGCGCCTTGTGCGTGTAGAGCTGGACATAGGGGCGCGCCGCCGACCACGGCGGCACGGTCGAGCCACGCAGCATGTCGGAGCCGCCCACGGGCGCATCGGCGGCATTCGGCGCCGCTTGCGCCTCGCCGGCCACACCGCTCGATTCCTGCGTTTCGACCGGCGCGCCCACCGATGCATTGTGCGCGGGCAGTTCGTCCCACGTGTACTGCTCGTCGATGGTGTACGTCTCGGTCTTGAGCACGTCGCGCCAGTTGTCGATCGCGCCGGTCGGGCACGGCGGCACGCACGCCATGCAGGCGTTGCAGACATCGGCCTTCACCACATAGTTGGTGCCGTCGTGCGTGATCGCGTCAACAGGGCACGTTTCCTCGCACGTATTGCAACGTATGCAGATTTCAGGATCGATCAGGTGTTGCCTGATAATTCCCACGGGTAGCGGACCGTTCATGATTGTCTCCCACCGCGGCGCGCGAACGCGTGGCTACGCGCCGCCGCTCCCCTCAGTTAAAGCGCACGTATTCGAAATCGATGGGCTGCCGGTTGATGCCCATGGCCGGCGGCGCGATCCAGTTGGCGAACTTGCCCGGCTCGATCACGCGGCCCATGAGCGAGGCCACATAGGCGCGGTCTTCCGCCGTGGGCAGCCATTTCGCTTCGTTCGCGGCCCATTCGGTCTCGCCGATCACACGGCCGTCCGGCGACACGCGCACGCCCGCGAACGTGCCGATCTGGCGGTTGAACGCCTTGTGCGGCACAGTGAGACGAACATCGATGCCAGCCTTTTCCAGCACCTTGTTCCAGCGGTTCACGCCCGCAATCGAGTCCTTGATGTAGTCGTCGCGCAGCACTTCGTTCATGGCGTTGAGCATCGGCACCTCGCGCTCCACGAGCTTGCCGTCCTGCACGTCGAGCAAACGGTATTGCTGGCCTTCGAGCTGATGGTCGTCGTCGCGTTTGGTTTCCTCATACCGGCCCTTCAGGCCCGAGCTATAGAAGGTCGCGGCATTCGACGAATGGTCGGCGCCGAACAGGTCGATCGTCACCGAGTAGTGGAAGTTCAGGTAACGCTGGATCGTTTCGAGGTCGATCACGCCCGCGGCGCGCAAGCGGTTCACGTCGTCGGTCTTCAGTTCGTTCATGACCTGCGCGGTGCGTTGCACGACGCGCGAGATGCCCGATTCGCCGACGAACATGTGATGCGCCTCTTCGGTCAGCATGAATTTCGTCGTACGCGCGAGCGGATCGAAGCCGGATTCGGACAGCGCCGAAAGCTGGAACTTGCCGTCGCGGTCGGTGAAGTACGTGAACATGAAAAACGCCAGCCAGTCGGGCGTTTTCTCGTTGAATGCGCCGAGAATGCGCGGGTTGTCGTCGTCTCCCGAGCGGCGCTCCAGTAATGCTTCGGCTTCCTCACGGCCATCGCGGCCGAAGTAGCGATGCAGCAGATACACCATCGCCCACAGGTGCCGGCCTTCCTCCACGTTCACCTGGAACAGGTTGCGCAGGTCGTACATGGAGGGCGCAGTGAGGCCGAGATGGCGCTGCTGCTCGACCGAGGCGGGCTCCGTGTCGCCCTGCGTGACGATGATGCGGCGCAGGTTCGCGCGGTGTTCGCCCGGCACGTCCTGCCACGCGGCCTCGCCCTTGTGTGCGCCGAAATGGATCTTGCGGTCCGCATCGCCCGGCGTGAGGAAGATGCCCCAGCGATAGTCAGGCATCTTCACGTGATCGAAGTGCGCCCAGCCGCCCGCGTCGACGCTCACCGCCGTGCGCAGATACACGTCGTAGCCGTGCGAGCCGTCTGGCCCCATGTCGCCCCACCACGAGAGGAAGTTCGGCTGCCACTGCTCGAGCGCGCGCTGCAATGCGCGGTCGTCGGCGAGGTTGACGTTGTTCGGGATCTTTTCGCCGTAGTTAATCGTAGAGTTGATCGTGGACATTGCGGTTCCTTGTGGCAAACGCCTTGGCGGATACAGCTATCAAACGCGGGCGACGTCGAACTGCGCCTTGCTGCCCTTGCCGTACACCTTGAGCGCGCCTTTCTCGCCCACGGCGTTGGGCCGGTTGAAGATCCAGTTCTGCCACGCGGAGAGCCGCCCGAAGATGCGCGTTTCCATCGTCTCCGGCCCGTTGAAGCGCAGATTCGCCTCCAGGCCCGTGAGCGCGTCGGGCGACATGACCGCGCGCTCTTCCAGTGCGAGGCGGATTTCGTCGGGCCAGTCGATGTCGTCGGGCGAGGCCGTCACGAGACCCAGGCGCTCCGCCTCGACCGGCTTGACCGCTTCGCCGATCTTCGCGCGCACGGCATCGAGTGGTTCGGTTTCCTCATAGAAGCGCCGCGCGAGACGCGATTGATGCGTGACCATCGGGTAGAGGCCGAAATTCGCTTCCGAGAGCGTGATGGCCGGTTCTTCGTCTTCGTTCGCGGGCAGCGCGGCCATGTACGTACGGTCCGCGGCGAACGCGAATTCGGCGAAGGTGCCGGCGAAGCACGAGCCCGGCTCGATCAGCGCGAACAGCGAACGCGAAGAGACATCGATGCGTGCGAGCGTGCGGCGCAGCATGCCGATGGTCTCGCGCACGAACCAGTGGTCGCGGTGAGCGAGCAGCGCGGCGTCGGCGGCAAGCACGGTGCGCGCGTCGCCTGCGGTCTTGAGAATCCACGTGCCGATGTCGAGTTCGTTGGTGCGCATGGAGAGAATCGCGTCGTCCAGCTCGCGCGCGAACTGCAGCGGCCACCACGATGCACCGGCGGCGACGATTGATTCGATATCCGAAACAGGTGACGCGGCGGGCGCTTTCGCCGTGAACGTCGCGGTGCGCTTCGCGCGGTCGATCGTGACATCGACAGTGGCATAGCTCAGACCGCCGTCGTGCTCCACGCGTTCGATGCGCGGGAGCGCGATGCCCTGCGCGTCTGCGGGACGATCGCTCGCGGCGGCCAGCTCGAGCGCGCGCGCCTGCACGGCCTGACCGAACTGGTTCGGCTTCACGACGTCGTCCACGAGACGCCAGGCTTTCGCGCGCTCGCCGCGAATGCCTTCCACCACCGTGCAGAAGATATCGGCGCGGTCGTGGCGCACCTTGCGCTTGTCGGTGAGGCGCGTGAGGCCGCCCGTGCCCGGCAGCACGCCGAGCAGCGGTACTTCCGGCAGCGCCACCGACGACGAGCGGTCGTCCACGAGCATGATCTCGTCGCAGGCGAGCGCGAGTTCGTAGCCGCCGCCGGCACACGCGCCGTTCACCGCCGCAATGAACTTCAGGCCCGAATGGCGCGACGAATCTTCCATGCCGTTGCGCGTTTCGTTGGTGAACTTGCAGAAGTTGACCTTCCAGGCGTGAGTGGAGAGGCCGAGCATGAAGATGTTGGCGCCGGAGCAGAACACACGGTCCTTCAGGCTGGTCAGCACGACCGTGCGCACTTCCGGATGCTCGAAGCGAATGCGCTGGAGTGCATCGTGCAGTTCGATATCCACGCCGAGGTCGTACGAGTTCAGCTTCAGCTTGTAGCCGTCGCGAATGCCGCCGTCTTCGGCGATGTCGATTCCGAGCGTCGCCACCGCGCCATTGAACGTGAGCTTCCAGTGCCGGTACTGCGAGGGATCGGTGCGGTAATCGACCCGCTGCGGGGCGACGGCGGTTTCGGCTGCGGCCATGAGCGTCTCCTGTCTACACATCGTTTCAATGAACGATAGTGCAATGGAATGCTCATGTAAAGCACATTAGTGCATTTTAGTGCATGCACGGGGTAAACCCGCGATGCCGCGGTCCGCGCCCGCCACTCATTCGATGCGGGGCGCCTCCGCGGCCAGCCGGGCGGCGAGCCGGTCACGCAGTTGCAGGTAAGCGTCGGCGAGCGTCTTTTCGCTGGTGTCGAAGGTCATGTCGGCGCGGCCATACAGTTCGCTGCGGCCAGCCAGGATGCGCTTGAGGTCGTCCATCGCCTCGCTGTTGCCCGAGTTGCCCGACATGGGCCGCAGGTCGCCCTGCGCCACGACGCGGCGCATGTGCTCTTCGGGCGCGGCCTGCAGCCAGACCGTGAAGCAATGCGCGAGCAGCACGTTGAACGTGGCGGGCTCGGAAACGAGGCCGCCCGGCGAGGCGATCACGGCGCGTGGGTGTTCCGCGATCACGGCCTCCAGCGCCCGGTGCTCGTAGCGACGATAAGCGCTCGCGCCATAGAGTGAATGGATTTCCGAAGGCGGACAGCCCGCCAGCTGCTCGATCACCCGCGTCAGCTCGACGAACTGCACCTTCAGCTCCTGCGCGAGCATGCGCCCGAGCGTAGACTTGCCCGCGCCGCGCAGCCCGATGAGCGCGATGCGCTCGTTGCGGTGCGGGTCGGCGCTCGTGTGCGAGAACATCTCCGCGAGCGCCACGCGCGCGCGCTGCAAGGCGGCCGGATCGCGCCCCTGCAGCAACTCGCGGATCAGGAGCCATTCCGCAGAGGATGTCGTGACGTCGCCGATCACCTCGGCGAGCGGGCAGTTCAGCGTGGTCGCGATCTGCCGCAACACCAGCACGGAGGCATTCCCCACCCCGGACTCCAGATTCGCCAGATGCCGCTCCGAAAGCCCGGTTTCCGCCGCCAGCGTCTTGCGCGTCATGCCGCGCCGCGCGCGCAGCATGCGTACGCGCTCGCCCATGGCGGTCAGGAACGGATCGCGTTCGGTGCGCTCGCCGCGCGAGGCGTCGTCGGCGGCTTCGGCTGGCAGCTCCGCAATGTAAGTTTGCTTCATCTTAGGGAATCTCTGGATCCGTGTTTATGTACTATAGTGCTTGACATGCATTTTACTAACGGCTAATTTTCCGCGAAAAGGTTGATCGACGACAAATCCGATCGAATCAGACTGAGCGGAGACAACACCGTGCCAATCCCAGCAGCATCGCAGGAACACGCCACGGCCGTGCCGCCGCCCGCGCAATTCAACTTCGCCACGCATCTGTTCGCGCTCAACGCCGCGCGCGCCGCGAAAACCGCTTATATCGACGACACGCTCACGCTGAGCTACGGCGAACTCGAAATGCAGGCCCGCCGCTTTGCGTCCGCCATGCGCGCGCTGGGCGTCCACGCGGAAGAGCGCGTTCTGCTCGTGATGCTCGATACCGTCGAGTTGCCCACTGCGTTTCTCGGCGCGCTCTATGCGGGTATCGTGCCGGTAGTCGTCAACACGCTGCTCACGCCGGCCGACTATGTGTATATGCTCACGCACAGCCGCGCGCGGGTGGTGATCGCCTCCGGCGCGGTGCTGCCCGCCGTGAGCGCCGCGTTGGCCGAGGCACAATGTGAGGACTGCCAGTTAATCGTTTCGCAGCCTGCTTCTCCGCGCGCTTCACAGTCGCTTCCGCATGAACCCGAACATGTTCTCGCCGATTTGATCGCACGCGCCGAGCCCGCCGCGCGCGCCGCGCAAACGGGTGGTGACGACATCGCCTTCTGGCTCTACTCGTCGGGATCGACAGGCAAGCCCAAAGGCACGGTGCATACGCATGCCAATCTCTACTGGACCGTCGAGACTTACGCGAAGCCCATTCTCGGCATACGCGAAAACGACATCGTGTTTTCGGCGGCCAAGCTGTTCTTCGCCTATGGCCTCGGCAACGGCCTTTCGTTTCCGCTCTCGGTAGGCGCGACCACGATCCTGATGGCCGAACGCCCCACTGCCAACGCCGTATTCGCACGCCTCGTGCAGCATCGGCCCACGGTGTTCTACGGCGTGCCCACGCTTTACGCGAGCATGATGGCCGCGCCGAACCTCCCGGCGCGCGCCGACGTCGCGCTGCGCGTGTGCACGTCCGCAGGCGAAGCGCTGCCGCGCGAACTGGGCGAGCGCTTCCGGGAGCACTTCGGCAGCGACATTCTCGACGGCCTCGGCTCCACGGAAATGCTGCACATCTTCCTCTCGAACCGGCCAGGCGCGGTCGAATACGGCACCACGGGGCGCCCCGTGCCCGGCTACGAGATCGAACTGCGCGACGAGAGCGGCGCGCTCGTGCCCGACGGCGAGATCGGCGACCTCTTCATCCGCGGGCCGAGCGCGGCCGTGATGTACTGGTGCAATCGCGAGAAGTCGCGCGCGACCTTCCTCGGCGACTGGGTGAGGAGCGGCGACAAGTACCGGCGCCTGCCGGGCGGCACCTATGTCTATGCGGGCCGCAGCGACGACATGCTCAAGGTGAGCGGCCAGTATGTCTCGCCCATCGAAGTGGAGATGGCGCTCATGCAGCACGACGTCGTGCTCGAAGCGGCCGTGATCGGCGTCGATCAGGGCGGCCTCGTGAAAACCTGCGCGTTCGTCGTCCTCAAGCAAACGGCCATGGAAACTTCGCACGACGCGTTGGCCGAGCAGTTGAAGGCGTTCGTGAAAACACGGCTCGCCCCGCACAAGTATCCGCGCGACATCCTGTTCGTCGACGATCTGCCCAAGACGGCCACCGGTAAGATCCAGCGTTTCCGGTTGCGTCAGCAGTTTCAGTCGTGACAGTGACAAACGCCATGAACGAAAGCGAATTCGCCGATCTGCCCACCACGTCCACGCGCGATGCACTGCGCATCGAATATCGCTGGATCGGCACGGCCGCCAGCGATGTGCCGCTCGCCGTGTTCCTGCACGAGGGTCTCGGCTCGATCGCAATGTGGAAAGACTGGCCCACCGCGCTTTGCGAACGCCTCGGCATGCGCGGGCTCGTTTATTCGCGTCCGGGTTACGGCCGTTCCACACCGCGCGCGCAAGGCGTCAAATGGCCGGTCGATTTCATGTCGGCGCAGGCGCGCGATGTTCTACCTGCGGTGCTCGACGCACTCGGCGTAAGCGCTGGCGAACGCAAACGCATGTGGCTGATCGGTCATAGCGACGGCGCCTCCATCGCCCTGCTCTACGCCGCCGCTTTCCCCGAAGCACTCGCGGGTGCAGTGGCGATTGCGCCGCACGTGTTCGTCGAAGACATTTCGGTCGACAGCATCGGCGAGGCGAAGGTTGCGTACGAAACGACCCGCCTGCGCGAAAAGCTCGCGCGCTATCACGACGACGTCGATTCCGCGTTCTACGGCTGGAACGATATCTGGCTCGATCCCGCCTTCCGTTCCTGGAACATCGTCGGCGAACTGGCGTCGATTCGCGCGCCGCTGCTCGCCGTGCAGGCGCTCGACGACCACTACGGCACCATGGCGCAAGTCGAAGCGATTGGCGCGGCCGTGCCCCACGCGCGCGTCCACGCGCTCGCGCAGGGCGGCCATTCTCCCCATCGCGATGCGCCGCAGCCGCTGGACGACGTCATCGAGCAATTCATTTGGGCACAGCGCAAGCCCGCGGCCTGAAAACAACTCAGCGTCCCCGCAACACCCTCCAACGCGCGCCGAATGCCTCCACGCAGGGGCGAATCGATGCACCGCGCATAACACTCCCCCGCCAACGCGGTACCTCAGCCCATCGAAGGCCAAACTAAGGGCCAAACCCGCCTCATCGCTGCAATCCTTTGGTGATATTGTCTTTCTTTGCGCGGTGGAGACGGGGTCCGACCACGCGAACCCAATGGCAAAACGGGGCACCAAAAAAAGCGAGACGCAAGAAGACCGGCGGGACATGCGCGCCGGCCAGAACGATGAGCGATTCCATTCTGATGAACGTTTCAAGAACCTCGGTGCGACTGAGGCGAGCCTGGGCGTCGATGCGTCCGCGCTTCGTGCGCGCCTTCGCGCCCGCGCTGCGCAACCTGCAATACGTGAAGCGCCGCATGCGCCCGCTCGCCGTGGTGGCGAGCGTGGGCTTCCCGCTTTACTACTACGTCTGGAAAGACCTCTTTCCTCAGCCGTATGAAAATCTCACGCTGCGCCTGATCGGCTCGTTTCTGTTCATACCGATCCTGGCGTTCGAGCGCTGGCCCGCCGCGCTGAAAAAGCTGCTGCCGTGGTACTGGTACTTCTGCACGCTCTACGCACTGCCGTTCTTCTTCACGTTCATGCTGCTCAAGAACAACGGCAACGAAGTGTGGGTGGAAAGCGCGCTGATCGCGGCGTTCGTGATGGTGCTGCTGCTCGACTGGCTCATGCTCGTGCTGCAGTTCCTCGTGGGCATCAGCCTCGCGGTGGTGGCCTACTGCCTCACCACCTACCCCATCGTGCTCGGGCCGAACTATTTCACCCATCTGGCGATCTTTTCGTTCGCGGTGGCAATCGGTGCGGTGGCCAATTACGATCAGGACCGCATTCAGATCGAACAGGAGCGCGCCATGCTGGCCACGGCGGGCAGCGTGGCGCACGAACTGCGCACGCCGCTCGTGGCGATACGCGTGGGCGCCGCTGGCCTCATGCGCTATTTGCCCGCGCTGCTCGACACCTATCAACTCGCCCAGCGCAGCCGCTTGCCCGTGCCAAAAATACGCGTGGCGCATCTGCATTCCCTGCAAGGCGTGGCAGGCCGCATCGAACAGGAAGCACTGCATTCGAACGCGATCATCGACATGCTGCTCGCCACGGCCCGCTTCACGGGCGGCAACATGCAAAACGCAACGATGTGTTCGATCGTACATTGCGTCGAAACCGCACTCGCGCGTTTTCCGTTTCGCGAAGGCGACCGGCGTCGGGTAATCTGCAATCTGCGCCCCGATTTCGAATTCCACGGATCTGAGATGCTTACCGTTCACGTGCTCTTCAATCTGCTCAAAAATGCCTTCAGGCATATGGGCAGCATCGAAGGCGCGCAGATTTCGATTCGTCTTGAATCAGGGCAAAGGGCCAATCGTTTAATTTTCAGCGATACGGGCACCGGTATTTCCCCTGAGGTATTGCCGCACATCTTCACGCGCTTTTATACTTCGACAACCGCCACCGATGACGTGACGCTCGGAGCAGGAATCGGGCTGGCATTCTGCCGCGATGTCATGCAAGCGATGGGTGGAGCGATCACCTGCTCTTCCGTAAAAGGCGAATACACCGAGTTCGTTTTGACATTCCCTGCGCCATGACGAAAGCCATTCAGCCGTTCTCCTATCCGACCACCGTCGCCTTCGTCGACGACAGCGCCGCGTTCCTTTCGAACCTGAGCCTGCAACTCGACCCCGACCTGGCCTTCCGCCTGTTCAGTTCGCCCTCTGAGGCGCTGAAATTCCTCAATGGCCGTACGCCGCATGACCGCGCGGCGGAGCCTATCTTCAGCCCCTATCTGGACCGTACTGAAGAAAACGATGCGCACCAGGTCATCGCCATGCGCGTCGATGCGATACGTAGTCTCGTACATAACGCCTCGCGCTTCGAGTCGGTTTCGGTCGTGGTGGTCGATTACGACATGCCAGAACTCAACGGCATGGAGTTTTGCCGGCGCATTACCGACCCGTCGATCAGGAAAATCGTGCTGACCGGCAAAGCCGACGAGCACGTGGCCGTAAAGAGCTTCAACGAAGGGCTGATCGACCGCTTCATCCGCAAGCATGAAGTCGACGCGGTGGAAACGCTGAACCAGGCGATCGACGATATGCAGCGTGCGTATTTCGACCGCTGCTGCAGCACGGTGCTCGACGCGCTCGCCGTATCCGAATATGCATTCCTCAAGGATCATGCGCTCGCCGCGCACGTGAAGGGCATTGCCGATTCACTGGGCATCGTCGAGCACTATCTCTCGTATCAACCGCACGGACTCCTGATGTTCGACGGTGTCGGCACCGCATACCTGCTCGTCATTCACACCGACGAATCGCTGCGCGGCGTGCGCGAAATCGCCGTCGAACAAGGTGCGCCCATCAGCTTTCTCGCGGAGCTCGACAGCCGTCGCAGCCTGCCGTATTTCTGGCGCACGGAAGGCTATTACCCGTCGCAGTGCATCGAATGGCAGCCGTATATGCACCCCGCATCGGAGTTTCACGGCGACCGCCGCTATCTCTACGCCCTGGTGAAGAAGCCGGCGGGGCTCGCGCTCGACAACGTGCTGCCCTACGACCGGCATCTCGACCAGTTGGACCGCGAGATCCAGGCGGCGTGGGACTCGCCCTGATAATCGGGCGCACCCCACGCTACCGCTGTCTCGCTCCACGCTGCCTCAATCGCGCACGGCTCAGGCCGCCACAGCCACCATCGGCATGTTCACCACAGCCTGCGGCAGACGCACGCGCGCACGACCCGCATTGCGTTCGTTGCGGCGCGTGGACGGCCAGTTCCACATCTGCACCTCGTCGCGAATTTCCGCGCACACTTCGACGAGCCGCTCCAGTTCCTCCTCGCACAGCGCCGCATTGAGCGAGAGCCGCACGAGCGAGCGGTTCTGCGCTGTGGCAGGTGCACAGAACACCGAACCAAAAATGCCGCGTGCTTCGAGCGCGTCGCGCAGGATGATCGTCTGCGGCTCAGGCCCGGCTTCCAGCGCGATGATCTGCGTTTCGCTGCCGTTCAGGTTGTAGCCGAGATCGGCAAGCCGTGAGCGCACGTAACGCGCGTTGGCCGCGACGCGCGTGCGCCGCCAGTCTTCGCGCTCGATCACGTCGAGCGTCGCAGCGAGACCCGCCGTTTCATGCGGCAGCAGCGTCGAGCTGAAAATGGCGGGCAGCGCCTCGCACTTGAAATACTCCTGGAAGCGCCGCGAACAGCTGATGATGCCCGCACGGCCGGCAAACGCCTTCGCAAGACTCGCGGTACGGAAATGCACGCGGTCGATCAGCCCGAGTTCGGCCACCATGCCCGCACCGTGCGGGCCGTGCGTGCCGAGCGAATGCGACTCGTCGACGACCAGCACGCATTCGTGCTCGGCGCACACTTCGGCGATCGCCGTGAGCGGCGCCACGCTGCCGTTCGTGCTGTACACCGAATCGACGATCACGATCCCGGCCCCGTAGCGCTGGATGCGCTGCTCGAGGTGATCGACATCGTTGTGGAAGAAACTGATCGCGCGCGCGCCGGCGCTGCGGATGCCTTCCCACAGCGACATATGCGCCATCATGTCGACGTACACCGGCGTCTGCGCATTGGCGATCGACTGGATCAGCCCCGTATTCGCGGCAAAACCCGACTGGCACAGCACGCTCGCTTCAGCCCCCATGTATGACGCGAAGCGGTCTTCGAGCGCGAGTTGCGGGCAGTCGTCGCCGTGGAGGAAGACACCCGACATCAGAAGCCCGTTGCCCTCCTTGCGGATGCTCATGCACATTGCATCAAGAATCTCTGGGTGGCGCGCAATCGAAAGGTAATCATTACTCGAGAGGTGCAAGGCATCAGCATCGGCAACACGGCCCTTCATAATGTGGCCCCCGGCCCAGCTTTCCTGCACGCGCTCGGTGTAGTAGCGATCGACACGTGCTGCGAGGAATGCGGGCAATGCCGCGTCGTTGTTATGTGCGTTACGCCAGTTGCTGCCAACTTTCATCTCAGGCTCCTTGTGGTTAAAGGCCGGCCCCGGAGGCGACTTGTCTGGTCAGGAAGGATTCCGAAAGGCAGGCCCGTAATGTGTCCGCAACGAAACGACACGCGCGATGAGGCCTGACGTGCGCATTCCGGCAGCGGACTTATGAATGTGGGTGATGCAATGACTGGCGAGCGCGTGAGTCGCGGCGCGCGGCGGGGAGTGGTCACGGCCGGCGGCGCCAGAGCGCGCTTGAGAGAAAACCAATGCGGGCGCGGGGCGCCGGGAGCAGGCGCCTTCATATCCGCACGAATCCCGCTTCGCGTGATCGCCACTGGTTACAAGGGAAGAAACGCCCGCCCGAAAATTTTTGAGGCGCGCCACGCAGGCCACCTGGACCCTATACGTCATGCAGCGAAAGCGCCTTCACGCTGCACGCAACGTCGGTCGCGCCATTGATAATTATCGTTTAAAAACAGCGCTGTTAAGCCTTCGCAGTGCGCAACTATGCGTAGCGCATGGAGTTTCGACAAGGATTGCCCGTCGCGCCGCGAAAGGACGCGAGCGTTGATTCATCACGCATAGATCGCGCGAAGGGGACCGACGGAATTGTCAGATGGCCACGACGCGGTCGCGCCCGCGTGACCTGGCGACATAGAGCGCGGCGTCGGCGCGCGCCATCAAGGTGGCGAGCGAGTCTGGCGCTTGCAGTTCATCGACGCCGGCGCTGACCGTCAGTCCGTCGTGGGGCTCTTCGCCGGAGTCGCGGGCGTGAGCGTCGGCGCTGCGGCGAACGGAGAGCGTCAACACGCGCAATTCATCGAGCGATGCGCTCGCCTGGGCGAGAAAGGCGCGGCGCGTGAGCGAACGCGCCCAGCCAGGCCGCCAGGGTCACGAACCGGTAGCTGTACACGGGGCGCTCAGGCGGGCGGCAACGCAGTGAGAGCCAGCCGAGCGACGCGTAGAGGGCCGCATGAAACGTGGAGATGCAAGACCGCATGGCTGGTCAGCCGTCGCGCGGCGGTGACCCGGCATGGTCAGACAAAACCGCGACGCCACGCGACTCTATTTGGACTACGAATCGTAATCTTCGCACGGCAAGCGAGAAAAGCCCGCCGCGCCCTCCCGCCGCTTGACGAACGCCCCGCAGGACCGCGACCATGCCTGAGTCGCCACGACGTAACAGGAGCCATGTCATGACCCAGCATGCGTTGTACGTCGAGCTGCACGCGCAGCCCGGCAAGGAAGAGGACCTCGCGGCATTTCTCGCGAGCGCGAAACCGCTGGTCGATGCGGAGCCCGGCACGCCAGCCTGGTTCGGCGTGCGCTTCGACGCCACGACGTTTGCGATCTTCGATGCATTCGACGACGAAGCCGGCCGCAACGCGCATCTGAACGGCCAGGTGGCCGCGGCATTGATGGCGCGCGCGGGCGAACTGCTGGCCGCGCCGCCGCAGATCCGCCGCGCCGAAGTGCTCGCCGACAAGCTTCCCGCCTGAACGGCAGCCAGATTGCCCGACAGGACGTGCGCGCGGTCACGTCCTTTCCCTGCCTGTAAATGGGGCGCGCGCCGGTCAAGGCGCCGGGAACGGCAACTGCGCGAGCCGTCAAGATCTTCGAAGGAGGAGCCGATGAAGCCTGCTTCCGCTTGCGAGGCCACACGAGCTGACACCCCAGACGAGGCGCGTTCGAATGCAGAGGCGCTGAGCGATCGTGTGCTGCACGCTCTCGAACGCGTCACCTGGCCCGCGCACCCCGCCACGCTGATCGAAAACGCCGAGCGCAGCGGCGCACCGCGCGACGTGATCGACGCTTTGCGCCGCTTGCCGGACGAGGCGTTCGGCAGCTTTCCCGAAGTCTCGGCACTCATCGTCGCGGCGCAACTGGGCGCGCGCGGCTCGACCGCCCAACGGGGCGCGGCGACGCGAAGATGACGACCGAAGCGGCAACGATGCCGGGCGAGGATCGTTCCTGCACGCCGCAGGAACAGAAATTGCGCGCTGCGGGACGGCCGCCGGATACCCTCGGCCCGCGGCGACGCGATCGCGAAGAACAAAGGCCCAGCCGCCATGATCGGCCGGGCCGCTCACGCAAGAGACGTATGGCTACCGTATTACTAGTCGACGACGACACAAACGCGCTCGATGCGCTCAAAGAACTGGTCGGGCAGGAAGGTTATCGCGTCAGAACTGCCGCAGACGGTTCGGATGCCCTGCAAAGCGCACTCGCCGACCCTCCCGATGTCGTGATCTCCGACTGCATGATGCCGCGCATGGACGGTCTCTCCCTCATGCGCGAAATGAGGCGCAGCAGCAAGCTTGCGGGCGTGCCGCTCGTGCTCGTCTCGGCGCTCGTCACCCTGCCCCCCGACGCCGACGTCGTGGGCTTCCTGCGCAAGCCCTTCGCGGTTTCGCAACTGCTCGACATCCTCCACCGGGTCGCCACACCGTGACGCGCTCCAGCCTTGTCCACCGCATGAACGATTTACATCGTCGTTGTAGCGACTGACGCTCGGGGCGCGCAACGCGACCACTCACGGTCGCTTCCTTCATTCGGCCTCCTGACCGGTTCTCGATCGATAGCCGCGCCCTGCGCGTCACGGCATGACCCATGCTCCTAATCGGCGTGGCCGGTCCATTTCGGGCCGGCATGGGATCGAACCCTAGCCGCATTGCGCCGCGATGCGGTGCGCATATTCAAGGGAGGTCGAAATGAGTGAATACGCAGGCCGCTCGCACGACGAGCGCGTGGCGCAACGCAAGCGCGAGAAGAAGGGCGCCACAGAGCCGCCGGGCGGCGATATGGCCGTGCACGGCACCGAACCCGACGCCACCCACAGCAGCGGCGAGCTCTCCGAGCAAGGCAAGGAAGTGTGGCGCAAAGGCGCGGGCCTGGACGGCGGCGGCAAGAGCAAGTGAATCTTCCTTCAAGCCACCACGATCGCCATGGCGCATGGTTGCGCCATCAACTTCCGCAGTCTTCTGGATAACCGAAAGGAGAACGTCATGACCTACTCGCAAACCCCAATCGGTTCGGCGCCGCGCAGCGGCGACGGTGCTCGTATCGTCGGCCGCGACCAGTCGGACACGCGTGGCCCCGGCCCCGAAGTGATGGCGGCCAGTACGCTGGACGGCGACCGCGTGATGAGTTCGGACGGCGACGAAGTCGGCAAGGTCAAGGAAATCATGCTCGACGTGGAAAGCGGCCGCATTGCCTACATCGTGATGTCGAGCGGCGGTTTCCTGGGCATTGGCGACAAGCTGCTCGCGGTGCCGTGGAATGCCCTCACGCTCGACGCGGCACGCAAATGTTTCGTCATCGCGCTCAATTCCGAGCGCGTGAAGAACGCACCGGGCTTCGACAAGGGCCAGTGGCCCTCGATGGCCGATCGCACCTGGGCCAGCTCCGTGCACCAGTACTTCGGCCGGGAGCCTTACTGGAGCGACGACGCCGCGAGCCTGCCGCTGGACGAGCCGGGGCGCGAGCCGCCGGAGGCCGGAGGCGTGAAGCTCTGACGGGCGCGCACGCGCACCCGTAACCGTTCATCGGACGCCCGCGGCGGCGCCAACGTGTCATGCTGATGGTCGCGAGCACAACGACAACAACGCGAACACACCATGACTTCGATGGACCGCCGTGATTTCCTTCGCGCCGCCGCCGCGGGCGCGACGCTCAGCCTGGCTTCGCCCACCATTCAGCGGGCGCTGGCCATTCCTGCCAACAATGCAACCGGAACGATTGAAGACGTGCAGCATATCGTCGTCTTCATGCAGGAAAACCGCGCGTTCGACCACTACTTCGGCACGCTGCCCGGCGTGCGCGGCTTCTCGGACCGCATCACGATTCCCCTGCCCCACGGCGCCAATGTATGGCAACAGAGCGACGGCACACGCACGCTGATGCCGTTCTACCTGGACAGCCGCAAGGGCAACGCGTTGCTCGCGGGCGGCGCGCACAATTGGGCCGACGCCCACGAGGCCTGGGACCACGGCCGCATGACGCATTGGCCCAAGTTCAAGGGCGACGCCTCGATGGGCTATTTCCAGGCCTCCGACCTGCCGTTTCATTTCGCGCTCGCCAACGCCTTCACGATCTGCGATGCCTACTACTGCTCGCTGCATGGCGGCACCAATGCGAACCGGCTCTTTCTGTTCACCGGCACCAACGGCCCTACGGCCTCGCCTTATGCCGTGGTCGACAACAATGGTTGGGACAACATCGGCGCGCCGTCCACGGGCCTGAAATGGACCACCTATCCGGAACGCCTGCAGGCCGCAGGCGTGACGTGGAAAGTGTACGAAAACCAGCCCGATAACTACACCGACAATCCGCTTGTGGGGTTCGCGAACTATCGCAAGGTGCTCGAGGCGATCGATGGCTCGCCCAACCTGCCGTGGACCCAGGCGCTCGACGCACGCGAGCCGCTCTATAAAGGGGTAGGCAATACCATGCCCGACGGCGGCTTCCTGCAGGCGCTCAATGACGACATTGCGACAAACCAGCTGCCTCAGGTGAGCTGGATCATCGCGCCGCAAGCCTATTCCGAACACCCCGCCGTTTCGACGCCGGGCCAGGGCGCGTACTATCTTCAACGGCTGCTCGAGGCGCTGACGCGCAACCCGGACATCTGGAGCAAGACCGTGCTCTTCGTGAACTTCGACGAGAACGATTGCTTCTTCGATCACATGCCGCCGCCTTGCCCACCCTCGCCCATCAAGGACGGCGAGTACGCAGGCAAATCCACGGCCACTACGCGCCACGAATACTTCACCATGCCGAACCCTCCCGGCGACGGCAAGCCGGTCAAGCCAGACGGCTTGCCGTTCGGGCCGGGGCCGCGCGTGCCGATGATCGTCGTTTCGCCGTGGAGCACGGGCGGCTATGTGAACTCCGAAGTCTTCGATCACACGTCGGTGCTGCGCTTCATCGAAACGCGCTTCGGCGTGCGCGAACCGAATATCAGCCCGTGGCGGCGCGCGGTATTCGGCGATTTCACCTCGGCGTTCAACTTCAGCACGCCGAATGAAAAGCCCGTGCAGGCGTTTTCCGCACCCACGAAGGCCGACGCCGATGCGCTCAACAAGCAGCAGAACGCGCTCAAGCCCGTGCCGGTGCCGCAGCCTGGCACGCAAGCCATGCCGCAGCAGGCGCGCCGCGCGCGGCCATCGCGCGCACTGCCGTACCGCCTCAACGTGGATGCGAGCGTCGACGGGCGTCATCACAAGGTTCAACTGGCGTTCGGCAACGAAGGCAACGCCGGCGCCGTCTTCCACGTGTACGACACGCTTCATCTCGACAGGTCGCCCCGCCGCTACACCGTCGAAGCCGGCAAGACACTGCGCGACACGTGGACGCCCAGCGCCGCCGACGACGGCGCCTACCACCTGTGGGTGCTTGGCCCGAACGGTTTCCATCGCGCCTTCGAGGGTAATGTGCGCGCGGCCGCGCATGGCCCCAATCCCGAAGTGCGCGTGCGCTACGACGCCGCGAGCAATGCACTCGAGCTGAGCATCGCGAATCGCGCGAGCGCAGCTTCGAACGTGAGCGTGGCGGCCAATGCCTACCGCAGCGACGGGCCCTGGACTTACGCGTTGCGCGCCGGCGAACAGGTGCAGTCGAACTGGGCGCTCGCGGATTCGGGCGGCTGGTACGACTTCACGCTGACCGCGGAGAACGGCGTGCTAAGGCGCTTCGCGGGCCGGGTAGAAACCGGCAGGGACAGCGTGAGCGATCCGGCGATGGGTGCGTGAGGCGCCTGAGAACGCATCCGAAGCGCCCACGCAGTACACTGCCCGTTCCCTTCACGATGGCCGCGCGCGACGTTGCGTCCAGGACGTTCGATACGCATTCAACGCGCGTTGGAAAGCGCGGCCAGCCTTCCCCCTCAAGGAGCCCGCATGAAAATCGATCTGACTGGAAAACTCGCGCTCGTCACCGGCTCGGCTGCCGGCATCGGCCTTGCCGCGGCCAAGGGCCTCGCGCTCGCGGGCGCCGACGTGATCGTCAGCAGCCGTCACACCGAAAACGTGCGCGAAGCCGAGGCGGCGCTGCGTACCGCTGCGCCCGGCGCGCGGGTGCAGGGCTTCGTCGGCGATCTTTCCAGTGCCCAGGGATGCGACGCGCTCGTGAAGGCGCATCCGCAGGTGGACATCCTCGTGAACAATCTCGGCGTGTTTCAGCAGCAGGACTTCTTCGAGATTCCCGATGCCGAGTGGCTGCGCTTCTTCGAAACGAACGTGATGTCGGGCGTACGGCTCTCGCGCGCCTATGCGAATGCAATGGTCAAGCGCGGCTGGGGGCGCATCGTGTTCATCTCGTCGGAATCGGGATTGAACATTCCCGCCGACATGATCCACTATGGCATGACGAAAACCGCGCAACTCTCACTCGCACGCGGCCTCGCCAAGCGCCTTGCGGGCACAGGCGTCACGGTCAATTCGGTGCTGCCGGGCCCCACCCTTTCCGATGGCGTGACGCACATGCTCAAGGACGAAGTGGCCGCTTCGGGCAAGACCGTCGAGGAAGTCGCCGCGCAGTTCGTGCAGATGAATCGCGCCTCTTCCATCATCCGGCGCGCGGCGAGCGTGGAGGAAGTGGCGAACATGATCGTCTACGCATGCTCAAAAGAGGCTTCCGCGACCACGGGCGCGGCCTTGCGTGTGGATGGCGGCGTGGTGGATACGATCGCGTGATGCCTCCGGCTGCAAGCCTGGCTGTTTAATTCGCAATACGAATGACACGAAGGCATCCGTCGAATACAAAAATGCAGCCCGCGTGCGCGGGCTGCGATTCGACTGCCACTAGCGTGGCTCGCTATTAGCCCCTTCTTACGACGCCAAGCACCAACGTGACGAGGAAAATCACGAGGAAGATGAAGAACAGGATCTTGGCGATCGATGCCGCACCCGCCGCAATGCCGCCAAAACCGAACACGGCCGCGATGATCGCGATGATGAAGAAAATGACAGCGTATTGAAGCATGACGTCCTCCTGCATCCGGTGCAACCCGGCTCAAGGGTGGTCGCCGCGCCCCGGCGCCGCGTGCGGTCGCCTGATGCCCGGCATCTGGTTGAGCAGGACGGATCTACGCGCCCGCCCCTGCAGAATCAACTGCAGCAAGCGCGGTGCCCGGCATCGGGCAGGGGTCCGAGGGGAATGATGTGACGGAATCGCCCCGGAAGGGTGTTGGCAAACACGCGCGTACCGGACAAGCGCGCGCTTCATGATGCGTTACGCCACTTGCGGATGCCAGCCGGCGCGCTGGAACGCCGTGGCGAAGAAGAGCACCTGGTAGCGGATCGAGTTCGACCAATAGGACCACGTGTGGCCGCCTGGACGTTCCGCGTAATCGTGAGGCACGCCTAGTTCGACGAGCTTTTCATGCAGCGTGCGGTTCGACTGTACGAAAAAGTCGCTCACGCCGCAGTCGATCGTGAGCGCGATATGGGCGTGTGCGAAGTCCTGCGCGCTATCCACGATCGCATTGTTGTTCCAGAACGACGCGTGTCGCGCGGGGTCGCCGAATACGTGATCGATGCCGGGCTCGTCTTCGCAGTTGCGCGGATCGACAGCGCCGCTAATGCTGCCGGCCGCACCGAACGTTTCCTGCCGGTCCAGCGCAATACGCAGCGCGCCGAATCCGCCCATGCTCAAACCCGTGATCGCCCGCGCCTCGCGCATCGCGATCGTGCGGAAATGCGTGTCGATATACGACACGACCTCGCTGCCCACATAGGTTTCATAACGACTGCTCCGATCGAACGGGCTGTCGATATACCAGCTCTCGTGACCGCCGTCCGGCATCACGAGCACGACGTGATAGCGGTCGGCGAGCTTGCCGATGCGGGTGTTCGAGGTCCAGTCGGCATAACTGCCGCCCGAACCGTGCAGCACGTAGATCACCGGAAAGCGCGAGGCGTGGTTGCCACGCGCGTAGTCGTCGGGCAAGACGACGGTCGCGTCGAACGAGCGCTGCATCGCGGCGCTAGGGATCGAAACGACACGCGTCTGGTAAGCCCAGACGGGAGCACTGAGAAGCAGCGCCAGAACGAACCAGCACGCGCGGACAATAGCCATGAGAAGTCGCTCTTGTGTTGACTGCCACGAAAGACAACTGCTTTCGTAGACTCTAACAAGGACCACTTACAGCCAAATTTCAGCGTGCCATACGAATGGTTGGCGACCTTGCGGGAACCCACATGATGGGAGACGAAACCCCGCACGCCGCATTTTCGAGCGCACCCTCTATCTCACCAAGCCGGCTGCGCAGGCCAACGATCAATCGCCGTTGCGCCGCCTGCGCCGCAGCCGCCCTTCGGGCTCGCCCTCATGCAGCAAACCCTTTTGACGCGCCGTGAGCGGATCGGTCAAACACGGCTCCGCGTCGAGTTCCTGCTCGAAACGCTCCCACATGCCCGCAGGCGTATTCGCCTTACCGACGCGCGTGCCGATCGTGAGCCGGATCTGGTTCGCCCGGCTGATGGTGGAGCGCAACCGGTGGATTTCCCATAGCAACCGCAATACGACGGGCAAGGGATTCCGGTCGTAGATTTCAGCCAGTTCCGCCGCCGTGAGCGGAGGGAAGTGACGATGATCCCGTCCCATTTTCCGCCCCAAAAAACACTGTATATTTATACAGCCTATCACAGGTCAGAATGATTCTGCCTGGTCAGTTTCAACGGTGTTTTGTGAGCAAACGAATATTTGTCACCTTATGAGGCTTGAAACCCACGGATTGAAGGTCTACCTCGTGGCAGCCGAGACTGGGCGCCTCCACGTGCCAGGCACGCTATATCTGAACGAAAAGTACGGCAACCCTCACACCCAACAAGTCGTCGCCAGGGCGCTCCGGGTATGGGTGCGTCCGGCCGACGCGTTTGGGATCGACCTTGCGGCTCGCGCACTTGAAGGGCACTGTCGAGAAGAAGAGCACCGTGAATGCGTAAACAGGATCATCCTCGAAGTGGCGTTGACCTCTTACATGCGCATTTATCGGTCCGTGGATGCCTGCAAAGGCCACAGTGGCTTCTACCCGCTCATCGGTTCGCAATCCAAATTGATCTTTCGAATCACGATATCCCAGCCCACGACGTGACGGTAGTTGCCTGCGAACGAGGACTCACGTCGGCGCCCGACGCAGCTTCAGAGCAATGTCGAGCTTCTCAATCCAGCCGACGTCGTCGAGGCTCGCCCCAAGCAGCGCCTCAATGCGTTCCATCCTGTAGTTCAGCGTATTTGGATGAATGCCAAGGGCGGCCGCTGACTGGCCGCGCCGCTGCCCCTGCTCGAAATAGGTCTGCAGCGTCGCCACCAGCTCAGGCTCGTTGGCTAGCTGTTCGAGCAGGGAGACGAGGTAGCGCCGCGCGTTCGATGCGAGACGCGCGCTTTCTTCAATGAGGATACTAGAATACATTGCGACCTGCGACTGCCCCTGGCTTTTGGGTGTGAAGTCCAATGCCCGGATCGCTTCGTCGACCGTGGCCGCCCAACCCGACGCGCCTTCGTTCATCAGGCCAACGCCGATACGATGAAGCTCCGGCACCGCAGCCGCCAGCGCACCGGCCCGTTCTGCCGTGAGCCGATCGATACGGTTGATCGAATCGCCTCGCAGGCAGGGTGCCCACAGAATCAGCCTGCCACGATGCCACGCCCGCACCAGATCGCCTGGCGCGGCAGCAAGATGACGCGCTGACGCCAGTGCGATGCGGTCGAGTTCCCGTTCACGTTCGTACGACGTATGCTCGGGTAGTTCGATGTCGATGGCGAGCGCCACGCGTGGCGCAGTGGAATCGAGACCCAACGCCTCCACTGTTTCCCGAAAGCCGTCGTGATCATCCGGTGTATAAAAGACAATGTTGTAAAGCTGATGACGCAACGCCTCACGCCAGCGCGCTTGTTGATACTGCTCTTCGAGATAGCTTTGCGCGATGCTCTGCGCCATGACGTCAAAAAAGTCGAAAAGATACGGCGAGATGACGAACAGCAATTCGTCGACGAGGCTTCCATCGTCCTCGCCCAGCGCAATGTAAGTGCGCCAGATTTCGCGCGATCCGAGCCGGAAGGCACGCAGCACGGATTGCAGCGGTACGCGCTGGTGAACGCGTCGGCGGCCGAATTCGCGGAAGCGATCCATGTCGTCCGCCGATGGTGGGCGACCCGTCAGAAGCGACTGGAACCACAAACCGGCCGTCAAGTCGATCGACGCTGCAATGTCCTGCCTGACTGATGGCATCAGATTCTCGTAACCTTCGACGCTCATCAGCGTCTCATACATGCGCTCGTTCACGGCTGTCGGGTTCGCTGCAAGCAAAGCCGTGCGTTCGCGCAAGCTCGCGCTGATCGTCGGGATACTGACTATCATGGGTGGAGCCTTCCCTGAAGATGAATCTGCAACTGGCAACGGCACGGATTTCGGCGATTGCGCAATATTCGCCTCAATTCGCCTCGATCGGCAGCGTGAAACGGAAGACTGTACCGTGCGGTTCACGAGGCGTTACCGATAGTTGTCCGCCGTGGGCTTCGACAATCGAGCGGCTAATGGAGAGTCCCATGCCCATTCCGTTGGCTTTGGTGGTGTAGAACGAGCGGAACAATTGGTCTGGACTCCCAGGGGGCAGTCCAGAACCGGTGTCCCAGACCTCGACGGTCACTTCGTTCGAATCACGCCGCTCAGTGACGATCGTCAGCTCGCGTTGCCTGTCACTTACCCCGCTCATGGCCTCCGACGCGTTCATGACAAGATTGACAATCACCTGCTGCACCTTGACACGATCCCCGCGGACAGGCGGCAGGTCTGCGGAAAGCCGTGTCTGCAAGCGCACGCTGTTCCTCTGCAACTCGGCGTTGATCAGCGCAAGCACTTCGACGATGGCCTCGTTGATATCGACCGGATCCTCGCGCGGCGGCGCCTGCTTGACGAGCGATCGCACGTGGCCAACGACCTCCACGACCCGGTTGCCCTGCTTGAGAATGTGATTCAGCGACTGCCGCGCCTCCTCCAGTTCCGGGGGCTGGGCATCCAGCCAGCGCAGTCCCGCCGTCGCGTGCATGACGACGGCGGACACGGGCTGCTTGACCTCGTGCGCAATCGAGGCCGCCATTTCGCCGAGCATCAAGACGCGGTTCAGGCGCGCCATATCGGCCTGGGTTTGCTGCAACGCGTCCGCCGCCCGCTCACGTGAATCGCGCTGCGCCTCTTCGGCCAGTTTTCGCTCCGTTGCGTCGATGATCCAGCCCACCATGCGATAGGGCTGACCGGAATTATTCCACAGCGCCTGCCCGCGAGACTGAACCCATCGGTAGTCCCCCGCGATGGTGCGAATGCGATATTCGACGTCGTAGACGTTCTTGTGCTCCAGATGCGCCGTCAGGCACGCCGTCACTCGATCGACGTCGTCCGGATGGATAGCCTCCTGATGAACGCTCGCTTCATTGGGCGGATCGCTTTCCTCATAGCCCATGATTTCCTTGAAATGAGGCGAAAAGTACATCGCGCCCGTCTGCGGATTCCAGTCCCACAACCCCGCCGTCGCCCCGCTCACCGCGAGCTGAAAGCGCTCCTCGCTCGCCCTTAGCTCCACCGCGACGCGATGGCGTTCGATTGCGTAACGGATCGCGCGACTCAGTTCCGACGCGCGGATATCCTTCTTGAGGAGATAGTCCTGTGCGCCGTGCTGGATGGACAGCAGACCGACCGAAATATCGTCCAGCCCGGTGAGAACCAGCACCGGCATGTCGGGCGCCATCTGCTGGAATTTCCTGAAGGTGTCGAGCCCCCCGTTTGCGTCTGGCAGCCCCAGGTCGAGGATCACCACGTCGAAATGCGCGATTCGCGCGCGCGCGACACCCTCCGCCATGGACTCGGTGCGCACCACGTGATACTTGAACTCCACCACGTCCTCGAGCACCCTGTCGATCAACAGTGCGTCGGTCGCGCTGTCCTCGATCAGGAGGATATGTATTTCATGATCGATGTTCACGATTTAGCGGGAGGCAGCGTCACGACGCCAAGCCAGAAGTCGTTGATGCTGCGCACGACCTGAACGAACTTCTCGAAATCCACGGGCTTGGTGATGTAACAGTTGGCGTGCAGGCCATATGACTTCGCCACGTCCTCCTCGGCTTTGGAGGTTGTCAGCACGACGACCGGAATGTTTTTCAATTCGGGATCTGTCTTCAGTTCCTGAAGCACTTCCTGGCCGCTCTTTCGCGGAAGGTTGAGATCGAGGATGATCAGGCCGGGACGGGGCGCGTGCGCATATTTTCCCTCGCGTTTGAGGAACTCGATCGCTTCCACGCCGTCCTCCGCAATGTGTAGCGGATTGAGCACCTTGTAGTAATCCAGCGCCTCACGCGTCATCATGACGTCCGTGGGGCTATCTTCCACCATCAGGATATGAAACATCTGCTCGCTGTTTCCGGAAAGCATCATAGTTGTCTCCTCACTTTCGTGAGCGGTGTCATATCGCGTTCTTGATGCCCAGCGTGAAAAAGAATGTCGCGCCTTCCTGCTCAACAGATTCGACCCAGATCTGGCCGCCGTGCTGTTCGACGATTCGCTTGCACAGCGCGAGGCCAATCCCGGTGCCTGGATACTCTGCGCGCGTGTGCAGGCGCTGAAAGACCAGAAAAATCCGCTCGTAGTATTGCGGATCGATACCGATCCCGTTGTCCTTGACCCAGAATAGCCAGCCCGCGCCCTCGCGTCTCGCACCCACGTCGATCCGGACAGGACGCGCCTTGTCGCGGAACTTGATGGCGTTTCCGACGAGATTCTGGAACAGGAGCGCGAGGTGCGTCGGAATAGCCACCAGGGTGGGCAACGCTTCCCGCCTCACCTCGGCGCCGCTTTCCTCCATCATGACACTCAGGCTCTTGAGCGCCTGATCGAGTATCTGTGCGCAGTCAGTCAACTGGCGCGCGTCGTCGGAGCGGCCGACCCGCGAATAGGCGAGCAGATCATTGATGAGCGCCTGCATCCGCGTCGCGCCATCCACCGCGTGTGCAATGAACTCATCGGCACGGCCATCCAGTTGCCCCTTGTATCGCATCTGCAGCATCTGCAAGGGGCCGGCAACTGCCCGCAGTGGTTCCTGGAGATCGTGAGAAGCCAGGTAGGCAAATTGTTCGAGGTCCTTGTTCGAGCGGGCCAATTCGTCGGTTTTTCTCAGCAATTCCTCTTGCGCGTGCTTGCGCGACGTGATGTCGACCACGGCCGCGAGCACGAATTTCCCTTCGTCGGTCGACAGCGGATTCAGGCCGATCTCGACTGGAAATTCCGAGCCGTCCTTGCGCAGCCCGTAGAGGTCACGCCCGGCCCCCATAGGGCGGCTCGTCAGATTATTGAAGAACGAAACGCGATACTCCGGGTGGCGCCCACGGAAACGTTCCGGGACGAGTGCTTCGATGCTCTGCCCGATCAGCTCATTGCGCGGATAGCCGAAGAGCTTCTCCGTCTGTGCGTTCACGAGAACGATCCGGCCGTCCTGGTCCACCATCACCATGGCGTTAGGCGCCGCTTCCACCACCTGCCGGAAGCGCTCCTCGAGACGTCTGCGCTCGGTAATGTCGACGACGGCGGCAAGGACGAACATACCTTCGTCGGTGGAGACGGGATTGAGGCCTATTTCGACGGGAAACTCCGAGCCGTCCCTGCGCCGCGCGAAAAGATCCCGGCCCGCACCCATCGGACGGGTCTTCAGGTCGCTGTAGAACGCGTCACGGTAGTCCGGGTGGCGGGAACGGAAACGTTCGGGAACGAGTACCTCGATATTCTGGCCAACCAGTTCATCGCGGGGATAGCCGAATAGTTTTTCAGTCTGCGCATTCACGAGGACGATCCGGCCATCGCGGTCCAGCATGACCATTGCGTTGGGCGCCGCTTCCACGACCTGCCGGAAGCGTTCCTCCTGCCTCCTGCGCCCGGTAATGTCGACGACCGCTGCCAGCACGAACGTGCCTTCGTCGGTTGAGACCGGATTGAGTCCGATCTCGACGGGGAATTCGGAGCCGTCTTTGCGCATTGCGTAGAGGTCGCGGCCGGTCCCCATCGGGCGGCTTTTCAGGTCAGTGTAGTAGGCGCTCCGGAAATCCGGGTGACCGGACCGGAAGCGCTCGGGCACGAGCGCTTCGATACCTCGCGTCATCAATTCCGCACGCGCATATCCGAACAGCTTCTCCGCCTGCGCATTCACGAGAACGATTCTGCCGGCACGGTCCACCATCACCATGGCGTTTGGAGCCGCCTCCACGACTTGCCGAAAGAGCTCGTTAGTCAGGCCGCTCAGTTCCTTGCGTTGCTCCATCTGACCTCCTTGCAGGAATTCTCGTTCTCAACACCCGATTGTCAGGCGGACTTTGCGAGCCGACGCCTTGCTGTTTCCGTGTAGTTCTCGTTTCGCGTCAGGGCACGCTTTTTATACTAGCAAACGCGTCGCCGCCGTGACGAGCGGCAAAGCTCGGCGCACGAGCGACCACCGCAGAGAAGTATCCGAAAATGCCTGGCACTCCGTTACGTGTGCTACATACATTCGTATTATTCCTGTTCCGGCATGCGCGTACTATTCTTCGCAATGCGCTGCCGATATCGTCCGCACACCTTTTCCTCTTATCGACGATCGGGGTCTTTCTCGTGGATACGTCTGAAGTTGTTACGATCGTTGACGACGATGAGGCAGTCCGTATCGCGACTGCGAACCTTGTGCGTTCGTTGGGCTGGAACGTACGCACCTTTGCATCTGCCGAAGCGTTCCTCGAGTCCGGACACGTCGAAGACACCTCCTGCCTGATTTCCGATGTACGAATGCCCGGCATGTCCGGCGTCGCGCTGCATACCCGGCTTCGTGGCCAGGGGAATGCACCACCCACCATTTTCATCACCGCCTTTCCAACGCCTGACCTGCACGCCGAAGTCATCGAAAACGGCGCACTGGTCCTGCTCGAAAAGCCCGTTGCCGCCGATGACGTGGTGCGCTGGCTCAGCCTCGCGTTGAAGCAGCCCCCGCCTCAGGGCAATCCGTAACCTCCGAACAGTTCGTCCTGCCCTGCACGATGGCGCCGCAACGCCCTGAACACGGCAACGCGATCAAGAGGGTCCGTCCACTTGTGGCTTGAGACCAAGTGCTTCCGCCTTTCTGACGAGATCCGGAACGGAGTGCGCAGCCAGTTTTCTCATCGCGTGCCCTCGGTGAATCTTCACGGTTACTTCGCTGAGTTTCATCTGCGCGGCAATCTGCTTGTTCATCAGGCCCGAGATGACATAACGAACGACCTCCTGTTCGCGTACGGTCAACGAAGCATAGGAAGCGCGCAGCGCAGCAAGTGCCTGTTCGGCCTGCACGCGCTCGCCGTCGCGCGCCAGGGCGTCGGTCACGGCATCGAGAATCTCCTGGTCCCGAAACGGCTTGGCGAGAAAATCGAACGCACCGGCCTTCATGGCTCTGACTGACATCGCAACGTCGGCGTATCCGGTCATGAACACAATCGGCATCCGGATTTCGCTTTTCGCAAGCTCCTTCTGAAATGCAAGACCCGTTTCACCCTGCAGCCTGACATCGAGAATCAGGCAACTCGGCACGCACTGCTTCGGGAACGCGAGAAACTCTCGGCAGGCTGAGAAAGTCTCCACATGCAATCCCGCAGAGCGCAGAAGTGCCTTGAGTGCGATTCGCACCGCTTCATCATCGTCGATCACGTACACCATCGACGGTGGACCATCGGACGCGCCTTTTGTCGAAGTCAAGCCAGATCCTGAACTCAACGGCTTCTCCTTGTTTCAGGTCTTTCGTGCGGTCCTCTCGGCCGATTGGTCAGGCCCCATTGTCAATGCGGCCAAATCGAGTCTCGTGGCTTTATCAGCTTGAAAGCTTGCACAGGCGAACCGAATGACGCCCCACGAATAGCGACGAATGAACAATACCGCAGCGCCTGCCCGGCGACAAACGTGCAAGTGATTGCCGGATTAAGGCGTTAGTCTGAGACGACTATATCTTCGTATAGCCAACGTGAGTGGCACGCCGTCACTCTCTTTGTCGAAAGACTCCGCGCTTCCTGACGACCTGCGACGCCCCGCTCCCGCCGGCACCCTTGCAGCACCCCGGTGCGGACGAACCAGGCATACCCCTGTATGAACCGCTCACGCGAATGAAGAACCACGCCACCCGTTCGTACGATGGTTTTTCTCGCCTTGCACGCGTACCTTTGGTGTCATCGACGGCAAGCAATCCAGCTTCCACCGCCGCGCATTCGATGACCCCATGATCTCCGGTCTACGTTAGGAGTCCAAGATGTTCAGTACGCTACATACATGGATTTTCGTGGGCAGCAACGCGTATGTCGAGTACACGTTCGTCCCGTGGCTCAACCGGAGCGTCTATCGCAGAACCGTCGATCTAAGCGTGATCTGTGTTCAGTAGGTCAGCCATGCGCGCCATCCGATTTTTGAGCGATCAGGAAATCTTTGACCGCTCCGTCAATCACCTGCTTTCGCAACGCCGCACCGGGGTTCTCGCCAACGGAGGCGCTGCGTACCGCGGTCCATGCGGCGGGTGTCCTGTTGGCAGCTTCATCCGGCCGTCCGACTACCGATCCGCGATGGAGGGCGTTCCGGTACGCTACCTGCCCGGGTCCGGGATCGGCTGGCCCCGCTACATGGACGCCGGCGTCGCCGCATTGTGCAAGGCTTTGTTGCATGCCGGGATCAATATTTACGACAAACGCACTGTCGCACTGCTGATCTGTCTGCAAAACGTTCACGACATCTACGGCGTCTGGGAGTGGGCGGACAGGCTGCTATCGATCGGGCGTGAGTACGGTCTGAGCGGCGAATTGATTCTTTCGGTTCGCGAAGAGCATCCACCTCATACGCGCCCAACGCACGCCCGCGATTCCCCACGCCAGCGTTCGATGGCACTGCCTCCTCGCGAACTGCCAATGTAATCGCGAGGCGCCCACGATCCTCACGTGGCATCTAATGCGGGAAGCGGCACTCATGGCGTCCCCATGGAGCCGCCGCAATCGAAGTGAGCCCAGACATGTTCCTGATCTTTTATTTAGGAATGCAACGTTGTTTTCTTTTCATTGACTTCTTGAAGTACATGCTACGGAGGATCACAAAATGAACTGGCTGGTATCAACGCTGCGCAGCCATCCTGAGATCGCGATCTTTATGTCGCTGGGGATCGGATATTGGGTGGGGGGAAAGAGCTATCGGGGCTTCAGTCTCGGCGCCGTCACCTCGACATTGCTTGCGGCCATCGCTATCGGGCAACTGGGAATTCCCATCTCCGCTAACGTCAAGTCGATATTCTTTCTGATGTTCCTGTTCGCCGTCGGTTACGGAGTCGGCCCGCAGTTCGTCAGAGGCATCGCCAAGGACGGCATTCCTCAGGCGCTCTTCTCGGTTGTCCAGTGCGTCCTGTGTCTTGCCGCCCCCATTGCCGCCGCCAAAATCGCCGGTTACGGCGTCGGTTCCGCCGCCGGGCTTCTCGCTGGCTCACAGACCATTTCCGCGTCGATGGGGTTGGCGACGGACGCCATCGGCCGACTCGGACTGCCCGCCCCGCAAACGAAGGCGTTGCTCGACGCCATGCCGACCGCCTATGCCGTCAGCTATATATTCGGCACGGTCGGCTCCGCCATCATCCTCGCCCAACTCGGCCCGAAGCTCCTGCGCATCGATCTCGTCGAGGCGTGCAAGGAATACGAAGCCAGCCTCGGCGGCACACAGCAGCTCATCACCGCGGGCAGCGCGTGGCACCAATACGAACTGCGCGCATTTCGCATTTCGGGCGAGAGCCCTTTCGTCGGTCTGACCGTCCGCCAGGTCGAAGCCCTGGAGACCGAGGGCATGCGTCTGTTTATCGAACGTATCCGACGCGGCACCGCAATCGAGGAAGCAAGGCTCGACTATGTCCTTGCAACGGGTGACGTCGTGGCTGTCGCCGGGCGCCGCGACCAGCTCGTGTCCGCGCTGGGCGCTAACGGGGCGGAGATCGACGACGCCGAACTCCTCGCGGTTCCTGCCGAGGGAGTCGATGTCTATGTCTCCACAAAGGATGTCGACGGCCAGACACTTCAGCAGTTGTCCACGCTTCCCGCAGCGCGAGGCGTCTTCATCCGCAAAATCAAGCGCGGCCCGACCGAGACGCCGATTCCCGTGCTTCCCAGCACGCAGCTTCACCGCGGCGACACGATCACGCTCGTTGGCCGGACCCAGGACACGACTGCAGCAGCCAAAGCACTGGGCACGCTCGACCGGGCGACCAATGCCGCGGACGTTGCCTTCGTCGGGCTGGCGATCACGATCGGTGCACTCGTTGGCGCGATCACCATCAATATCGGGGCCGTTCCGTTGACACTCTCAACGGCGGGCGGTGCCTTGATCGCCGGCATCGTGTTCGGTTGGTTGCGCGCCATCCACCCGACATTCGGACGTGTCCCCGAGCCCACGATCTGGTTCATGAACTCCGTAGGACTGAATGTGTTCATCGCCGTGGTGGGGATCACGGCGGGACCCGGTTTCGTGCTCGGCCTGAAGCAACTCGGCGTCAGCCTCTTTCTGTGGGGCATCTTAGCGACCGCGGTTCCGCTGATTCTAGGCATGTTCATCGCGAAGTACGTGTTCAGGTTCCATCCCGCAATCGTGCTGGGTTGTTGCGCCGGCGCCCGCACCACAACGGCAGCCTTGGGGATGATTTGCGACGCCGCGAGAAGCCAGGTCCCAGGGCTCGGCTACACCGTCACATACGCGGTCGGCAATACGCTGCTGACGATCTGGGGCATGGTCGTCGTCATGATACTCAAGTAGCCCCCACCGCCCCGTACGCATTCAATGAAGCGCACCCGGCGTGCCCTGTCACGCCGTCCCAGCAGTTGCCTTTCGCGGCAAGGCACATCTTGCCGATGGCATGTTCAACCCCAGGAGATAGTCAATGGCTACGCCAATTGCAGCAGTGTCGTCGTACGAAGAGTTCAATATCAACGTTCCGGAAAACGAGTTTCCCCGACACGGCATCGCTGCGCGGGCAGCAGAGGCACTCGTCCTCAGTCAGGAATGGACCGACACGAACCCGATGCTGAACATGTCATCGTTCGTCACGACCTTTGCTGAGCCCGAAGCGGTCGAGATCGCCAAGCGAAACATGTTCAAGAACTATATCGACCACGACATGTATCCGCAGCTTTTCGCCATGGAAACGCGCATGGTGAAATGGCTGCACCAACTCTGGAACGGGCCCGAGGGCGTCGAACCATATGGCGCCGCGACGGTCGGCTCATCGGAAGCGTGCATGCTCGCCGGTCTCGCCCACAAATGGAACTGGCGCCAGAAGCGGGAGCGGGACGGCAAGGACGCCACACGCCCCAATATGGTGACGGGCGGCAACGTCCAGATCGTCTGGAAGAAGTTTCTGCGCTATTTCGACGTGGAACCGCGGATCGTTCCGCTCAAGACCGGTAACTATCGGCTAACGGCGGACGAACTGGAGAAGTACGTAGACGAAAATACGATCGCTGTCGTTGCCATCGCCGGGCAGACCTTCACCGGCGAGGACGACGACATCGAGGGGATCCACGACTGGCTCGACGCTTATGAAGCGAGGACCGGCATTTCGATTCCGATGCATATCGACGGCGCGTCGGGAGGTTTCGTCAATCCGTTTCTCTATCCTGACTACCGCTGGGACTTCCGGCTGCCGCGCGTCCAGTCCATCAACGCCTCGGGGCACAAGTACGGGCTCACGCCGCCGGGACTGGGCTGGGTGATCTTCCGCGAACGCAGTGTGTTCAACGAGGACCTCGTGTTCTACGTGAACTACCTGGGCGGCGAAATGCCGACGGCCACGCTGAACTTCAGCCGCAACGCTTTCCAGATCGCCGTTCAGTACTATCAGTTCTTGCGCCTGGGTTTCGACGGGTATCAGCGGATCATGCGCCGGACGTTGGACAACGCCATCGCCTTGCGTCAGACACTCGTCGACAGCGGCTATTTCACCATCATGAACGAGCAGCAGCGCATTCCGGTGGTGGCCGTCACGCTCGACAAGGGCGTTACGAAGTTCAACGAATTCGATGTGTCCAATAAGGTCCGTGAAAAGGGTTGGGTGCTTTCCGCGTATTCGATGCCGGCCAACGCCGAGGAGGTCAAGAGCCTGCGCGTGGTGGTCCGCCCGCACATCAATCACAATGTGGCGCAGATGCTCGCGCGTGACATCGTCAATGCGTGCAAGTACCTCGAGACTCACGGCGGCAGCGCGACCGCACCGAAGCTGCACCAACACCCGCCGGAGAACAGGTCGCCGGCCAAGTGCTGAAGGGTCGCGCCGGAAGTCTGCCTTTCACTGATTGCCTACCTTTTGCGCCCCGGGCTCAGTTTCCTCGGGGCGCATCGTGCGGACATCAATCTTCAGCGAGGCTTCGGTTCGACGGGCGCATCGGCTCGATAGCCGCCGCCCAGCGCCTTCGTCAACGCGACCTCCTGACTGAGCGTCTGCCCGTTCAGCGCGAGCAGTGCCACCTGCTCGGCAATCACCGGCTGGCGCGCTTCGAGCGCCGCGAGCTGGCTGGTCAGTCCGCGTTGCCAGGACGCTTCGACACTGTCTCTCGTGAACGTCACCGATTCGATGCGCTGTTTTTGCAATTCGGTTTCGGCGTCGAGCGCCTGCAAACGGCTACCCGTCTGCGCGACATCGCGAACCGCATTGAGCACGGCCTGGTTGTACTGCTCGATCAACAGGTTGCTCCCCTGGCGCGCGCCGCTCAAGTTCGCATTGAGCATGCCGCCATCGAAGATCGGCAGGTACAGGCCCGGAATCAGGTTGATCTGCCGGCTTGCGTGCGTGAACAGATCGGCGAGATGCAAGGCGTTGTAGCCGAAAAACGCCTTGATGTCGAAATTCGGATAGAAGGCAGCCTTCGCCGAGTCGATCCGGTCGAAGGACGACTGCACATACCAGCGCATGGCCTGCAAGTCGGGGCGCCGGGCGAGAAGCTCATAGGAGAGCGTCGCCGGCAAGATAGCCTGCGAGGCCGGAAGCGCAACGGACCTGATCTCCGGCAAGCCTTCGGGCCCCGCGCCCGCCAGCGCCCGCAACGATTCCCGAAACTGTCTGAGCTGCGCCTGCGTGGATACGATCTGCCGTTCGATGGCCAACTGCTGCGCACGGGCCTCCTCGAACTGCGTACGGGGCTCGAGGCCACGCGCCGCGCGTGCCTCGTGGGCCTGCACCGCAAACTGCGCGATCTCGTGCGATTCGTTCAATAGATCGATAAGCTGGTAATTCGTCTGGATACCGAAATAGAGCTGCGCGACATCGGCCGATATTTCGAGTTCGACCGCCGATGTCTCCGCAAGCCTCGCGTTCGTCACGCCAATCGAAGCCGCGATCTGCGCGCGCTGCTTGCCCCAAATGTCGACGTTCAGGCTCGCGCCCAGTCCGACGACGCCCTCGGTGTACCACGGGCCCGTGAGACCCAACGCCGGCTCGTTCTGCGCGAACGGCCCCAGGAAACCGTTTGCCGAGACATGCTCGCGATCGAGCAAGGCGATCGCACTGACTTGCAGGCTCGATCCTGTCCTGACGAGGTCGACGTCAGACTTTGCCTGCGCCACGCGGGTGCGCGCGATCACCATCGTCGGTGCATTGGCGAGCGCCTGGTCGATTAGCGCGTCGAGCTGCGCGTCGTTGTAGCGCGTCCACCAGCGGGCGGCGGGCCAGCCGTCGCGCGCGAGATGGATATCGTTCGCGAGATTGATCTGCCTGGGCGCGATCTCGGCATACGGCGGGCTGTCATGGCGAATTAGCGCGCACCCCGGCAGCACGGACGCCATCCACACGATGCACAGGCAGCGTCGGTGCCACGACACGCCTCGCCGATTCACCCGCGCAATCATGATCGCAGGGCCTGTGACGATGGCGCCGCGGCGGCCTCCGGGAGGCCGGCGTCAGCAGCCCATTCCGGCAATCCCGCGACCTGCCGCGACAGGTCGTCCGCGGCCTCGATGAGCGGTCCGCCGGTCGCGAGCGCCGGTTCGCCGGCTTGCGCAACGATCTCGATGCGTCGCGGTGTGCGGGCTGCCGGTGGATTCGCCGCGAGTTCCTCCGCATATCGCGCAAGCTCGGCTGATGCCTGGTCCTGGGCCAGGCGCACGGCTTCTGCCATTCCCGGGTCGGACAATTCGACCTGCGCCACCAGCGTACGCAACGCATCACCCGCCAGCATGATCTCGCGCCCCTGTGCGAGAACAGTTTGCGCGCGCAGCGTCAGTTGCGGCTGGTCCGTCTCCCGCCAGTCGGGCTCGAGTGCGACACGGGAGAGCGTCGCCTCGCAATCGGCCAGCACGGCCCACGCCTGCATTTGGCGCTGCGCATAGGGTAATTCGTCGTGCCCGGTCACGCCGGTTTGCGGTGAGCGCAATTGAGCTGCGATCGCCCGCAGCATGGTGGCGAGCTTCTGCCGCAGCACATCGCCCTCGCCTTCCCGCCAGAACGACATCTGCACGAAGGTCGCGACGCCAACGCCGAGCAGGATGCCCACCATCCGGTCGCGGATTTCCGTGAGATTGATGACTGGGCCGAATCGCGCGAGCAACGCCAGCGAAAAGGTGAACACCAACTGGATTCCGGCGTAGCCGATTCGCTCCGAGCCCGCCGCAATCCACGCCCCGAACGCGATGACGGGCAGCGTCATCAGCAGCAGACCCGTTATTTCGTCGAGGCGCGGTACGACGAACACGACCATGAACAACGCGAGCGCACTGCCGATCACGGCCCCGGCGAGCCGCAGCAACGCACGCTGCGCCGATGCGCCGAGGCTTGGCAGCGCGACGATCAGGCAGGTCAGCATGATCGTGTGGGCGCCCTGCCAGTCTGCGGCGTTGTAGAACACGTAACAGATCAACACCGCGAGCAGCGTCTTCAGTGAGAAACGTGCATAGGCCGGGTTAGTCCAGGCGTCGGGCGCGACCATCGGTTCACTCGGAGCGGAAGCGCCTGGCGTCGCGCCGCTCGCGAGGAGGTCGGCGTAGGCATACAGCGCCCGTTGCAATTCCGCGGCTACGGGAATCGTGTCGGCGGCGTTGCGCTCAACAGCGGTGACGGTGCTCACGTAGCGATACGGCTCGCCCAGCGCCACCGATTCGTCGAGCGCGCGGACGTTCGCATGCAGTTCGTGCAGCATCTTCAGTTGGGCCGCCGACGCGCCTCGCCACTCGGGCGGCAGCTCGCTCGCCGCGCGATAAAGACGCGATACCGTCGCGATACATGCAAGCTGCGTCGCCTGATGCTCGCGATAGTGGGCGTCGCGCATCGTCGCGAACCGCAGCAGCTTTTGCAGCGTCAGCGCGCCTTGCTGGACGTCCGCCGGCGTGAGCGACGTTAGCGGTGCATTGCTCGCGCCGCCCTCGATCAGTTCCACGAGCCGGGCATCGAGCGCCTCGAGTTGCCGATGGATCTCCGCCTTGAGTTGCAACTGCGGTTCCGCGGGCAACAGCAGCGTATTGACCAGTAACGTCAGCGCGATCGGATAGTTGACGGCCACCCACACCCACAATACTG
This sequence comes from Paraburkholderia sp. BR10882, assembly GCF_040948855.1. NCBI lineage: Bacteria > Pseudomonadati > Pseudomonadota > Betaproteobacteria > Burkholderiales > Burkholderiaceae > Paraburkholderia > Paraburkholderia sp. BR10882. The sequence goes on from NZ_JBFPKP010000002.1 coordinate 53,029, forward strand.
CGCGGATCAGCAGGTCGGCCTGGTCGGTCCGGTCGACGAAGCTCTGCACGTAGATGACGACAATGGCGACAATGAAGAACACCACGCCGATTTTCAGCACGCGAATCAGGTACGCGCTGCAAAAGAACACCAGACTCGCAATGACGATGCGCACCAAAGGATAGTCGTACGTGAACTTCAGCAGCAAGATCGACAGGCCGATGCCGAGCGTCGATCCGAGAATGAACATGATGCCGACGAGCCGCGTGAACACCACGTTCGACTGCGTGACGTAAAACACCACCAGCAACGACAACGCAAGTTCGGGCACTTCGAGTGCCATCGACACGACGATCACAATTGCGCTCGTCAGCATGCAGCGCAGCGTCACGTTCATCCGCCCGGGGAACGTCGCTAGCTCCTGCTTCAGGAATGCGCCGGCATCGCGCAGCGTGGCGGGCAGGTAGTCGGCAGCGGCCATCCGTACTCCTTAGTTGCCTTCGCCGTGATTGCCGCGCCCAGGCCGCAACACGGCCACGGCTGACGTGCCGACGCGAAACAGCTCCGGGTTCGGATTGCCCACGAGGATCTTCACCGGGAAGCGTTGCGACACGTGCACCCAGTTCAGCGTGCGCTCGATGTGCGGCAGACCGCCAGGCAGGGCAAGGCCGGCCTCATCCGAAGCGATGCCGTAGCCGATCGAGTCGACTACGCCGTGAAAGCGCTGCCCGGTGTCGCTCATCAGGTAGACGGTGGCGGGCGTGCCTGCGCGCACACCCTTGAGTTCGGTCTCGCGAAAGTTCGCGACTACATACCAGTGGCGCGTGTCGATCAACGTAAAGACCGGTTTGAGTGTGGAAGCGAACTGCCCCGTCGATGTCTTCAGCGAGACAACGCGTCCGTCGAATGGTGCGCGCACCGTTGCGTATTCGAGGTGCAGTTCGGCAATTGCGATCTCGGCCATGATGACGGCACGCTGCGCGACCAGCGCGTCCACCCCGCTCACCGCCGCTGCCGCCTGCTGGGCCTGTAGCTGCGCGGCGCTGAGTTCGGCCTCGGTTGCACGCTGCGCCGTGCGTGCGCGGTCGACATCTTCTGCCGACACATAGCCGTGCGAGAGCAGCGGCTCCATCCTGTGCAAGGTGTCGGACGCCTGATTCGCCGCGGCACGGGAGCGTTCGACAGCCGCACGCACCGACTGTGCGTTGTACTGCTGCGCGTTGACCGTGCGTTGAGTCAGCTCGATCTGACGATCGAGCGCGACGAGCGATGCCTTGCCTCTCGCCAGCGCATCCTCGTACGGGCGTGGATCGATGCGGAACAGCAGATCGCCCTGCTCTACCGCCTGATTGTCGCGCACCGCCAGTTCGACGATGCGGCCGTTGACCTCGGGCACGACGTCGATCGTATCCGCGTAGACATAGGCATCGTCGGTGCGAGGCGAGCGGTCCAGCAGCCGGATCACGAAAAAGAGCAGCAACAGCGCCGCCACGACCAGGAGAACCGCCGGCCATGCCTTCTTCCTGGTCTTGCTCGCACCTGTCGCCATTAGCTCACCTGAAGCGGATTCAATATTGGAACAACGCCAGCCAGAGGGCGAGTGACAGGAATGCGACCAGCGTGGGATACACCACGGCGGAGGGCGCCAGCAGGTGGTCCAACGCGAAGCGCTTCAGAACCAGATAGATGACGACCGTCAACACGACGCCCGCGACGATGCAAAACAGCCAGTCGGGAAAGTACGCGCCGAGCACGTTGAGCGAAGGCGCGTAGTTTGCGCACCCTGAAACGGACGTCGTTGCTATCACGGCGGCGCCAATTGGACGCTTCGGATCTCCGCCCGTGGTGAGTGGCATCTGTCACTCCGCCTGCCAACCGGATTTCGCCCCTTGCAGTTGCGCGCCAACGTGTGAAAAAGCGTCCCCTGCTCGCAAGGCTGCATAAGTCGCCACGAAACGGTGCGCGTCATGGCTTAGCAGCGCGGCCTCGACGGCACCAAAAGCGCGTTCCATTTCTGAACGGCCTGCAGGCGTGGAATAGCCACTCTCGATTATGTGAGTCGCTTCTTCTTTCAATCGGCAGATGAGGCTGGCGGCGCACCGACTGTCGAGCGTCCCGTCGAGAACGGATACTTCGATCGCGGTGACCAGTGCCGCCACCGCAACGTCGGATGACCCATCGGCACTGCTGTTATCCACCGAACCTTGCGACTCATTCATACGATTCTCCTCATGGCCAATCACGCGCAAGCGGCGATGTGCAATGTCTTCATTGCGCAGTTTTCGTTATGGACGATTCAGCGCCGTCCTGCAGGGGATCGCACGCGTCATCGTCGTTCGCGCGCGCGAGCGGCAGCCGTAGTGATACGTCCTCGCCGCCCGCTGATTTCTCATCCTTTGGTGCCCATGCAGTGCGATATATCTCGACGACATAGTCGCGAGCGTCGCACTGCTCGTTGAACAATCGTTCATAGAACCCTCGGTGTCGTTCGTGCGCCGACATATCCAGAACCCAGCACACTGCCAGCACAAGCAACGCCCATACGAATCGCTCGGTAAGTCTCATTCCAAACGCCCCTGACCTGTCAGAGCGACGTGGCCCGCGTGCCATTCTCATGGGGCGGTGCACAGGCGAAAACCAGAAAAACGAGTTTGCCCCCGCAGTCGACCAGCGAGATCAGCGGGATCCACATCGCATCGGCGAACGCGAGCGGAAGCCTGGAGCCGAGTGCCAGAATGCTGACGCCACCGCGCACGACGTGCTCCGAAGTCGTATGAATCAGGAATCCAAAGTCATTTTCGGCTTGCCCGAACATTTTCCGCCTCTTCGCGTCGCACCTTCGTTCTCGAACCGGCGCCAGTGAGCGGGGCACCGAAAGCGAGCCGCGAAACTGTACCGTCCACGCTTGCAAGGTAGCCCGGCAACGCGAAGAAATCTATTGTACGAAGGGGTCGGTGGTCCTGACTCGCTGTTTGCCCGACTCATCCTTTGGTATAGGGGCCGGCGCAGAACACGAACGAACGGAAGAAACAGCGCTTATCGGGCACACGCATTTTTCAGGAGGTGCTTGCCTCAGAGTCCGCACCCTGGCGCAGTTTCAGCAGGTCAAGCAGCATGCGCTCGCATTGCGCCGTGAGGTCGCCAACAGACTGGCCCGCTGCCTCGCGCCGCGCACCGTCGATGATCGCCTGCTGCATATTCGGCGTCAGTTCGGGCGACCCTAGCGATTTCCACCACGCGGTCATCGGTCCGGTGAACTGATCGAGGAAGTTCTCGATGCCGCCTTTTCCGCCGCCGAGGTGAAACAGCATGGTCGGCCCCATCAATCCCCATCGCAGTCCGGGGCCATGACACACTGCGGTATCGGCATCCGACACGCTCACCACGCCCTCCGCCACGAGATGCACCATCTCCCGCCACAACGCTGCCTGTAGCCGGTTCGCCACAAGACCCGGCACCTCCTTGCGAACACGGATGGTGCGCTTGCCAAGCGAGGTATAGAAGGCCGTGACCTTGTTGACGGTCTCCTCTGACGTCTCTTCGCCTGCGACGACCTCGACGAGCGGAATGAGATGCGGCAGGTTGAACGGATGCCCGATCACGCAGCGTTGTGGATACGACTTGCAGCCCGCCTGGATGTTGCTCATCGTGAGGCCGGAGGAACTCGAAGCGATGGGTACGTCCGGTGGAAGTAGAACGTCCAGCCCTTCGTACATCGCGCGCTTCAAGTCGATCCGTTCGGGACCATTCTCCTGGACGAAGCCAACGTCCGCCACGGCGCCCGGCAAGTCGCGCGTGAAGGTGAGACGGGAGCGCGAGGCTCGAGGCGCGAGGCCAAGCGCATCGAGCGCCGGCCACGCCGCGTCGACATATTGCTTCAAGCACTGCTCGGCGTCCGGCCCCTGGTCGAATGCGACGACGTCGAGTCCTTTCGCGAGAAACAATGCGGTCCAACTCGCGCCGATCACTCCCGTGCCAATCACCGCAACACGGTTGAATTGCTTCGTCACTGAGACATTCCTTATAGTCAGATGCGCAATGCGTAGCGTCACGAACGCGAGGGACCCCGTTGTCGCTCGCACGCCATGCTGGCGCCCAGCCTGGGTATTCAGGCAGAAGTTAATTCAATCTAGCAATGTCACGACCGCAAAACATTGGAGAATGCAACGAGAGTCTTTGTGCATTTCGACAATCGCGTCCCACCGAGGCCGAACGGCTGCGAATGGACAAGCAGGAAGGGGAAATTGAAGGGTCGCATGGCGCATCGCCACGACTGGCGAAGCGCCGGCACGAACCCCTTATTAATGTGAACGGACCCTAGGGGGCACAGTTCGGCAGCACGAACTGAAAGACTGCGCCATGCGGCGCATTCGGCCTCGCCCATAGATGGCCGCCATGGGCTTCGACGATCGACTTGCATATCGATAGTCCCATGCCCATACCGACTAGCTTCGTCGTAAAGAATGGCTCGAACAGCCGGTCGGACGTCGCCGGATCGAGCCCTGCGCCGGTGTCCTGAACGGCAACGCGGATACCGCCCATTTCCGCGGCCTGTGCCGTGATCGTGAGCGCTTTCGGATCGGGAGTCGCTGCGGCCATCGCTTCGATCCCGTTCATGATCAGGTTAAGCAGCACCTGCTGCAGTTGCACCGGGTCGCCGAATACGAAACCGATGTCTGCCGCCAGGTCGGTGCGAAGCGCCACGCCCTGCTCCTGCAGTTCGACCCGGGTCAGTGCCAGCACGTCCGTGATGGCGTCGTTGATGTCGACCTTCGTCAGTTGCGGCCCCGACTTCGATACGAGCGCGCGCAATCCGCGGATCACGTCGCTCGCGCGGTGCGCGTCGTGAACGATGCGGGCCATCGCGCCGCGCATGCTATCGAGATCGGGATTCTCGCGGTTGAGCCAGTTCATGCATGCGGTGCCGTTAGCGGAGATCGCACCCAGCGGCTGATTAATCTCGTGGGCAATCGAAGCGACCAACTGGCCCATGGTCGTCAGGCGGGCGATGCGCGAGAGTTCCGTTTGCGCATCGCTGAGCGCCTCCTCCGCACGCTTGCGCTCCGTGATGTCCATTACGGTGCCGATGAATTCCAGTGCCCCGGATGCCGTGATATCGGGCTGCCCCACCACCTGCAGATATCTGACGGCTCCGCCCGGGAGTTCGATGTGATGCTCGTGCCGGAATCGACGTCTTTCGCGTACGGCGCCTTCGAGCACCCGCTCGAACGACGTTCGTTCTTCAGGACGGATGCGCCCCAAGAACGACTCATACGACGCCTGCTCCTTCGTTTCGAACCCGAAGATGCGCCGCAGCTCTTCCGAAGACGAAACATCGCCGGTTTCGGGCCGCCACCGCCAGCTGCCGGTGTGGCTTATCTTCTGTGCCTCGTTGAGCGATGCCTCGCTCGCTCTGAGCGCCTCTTCGGCATCGCATCTATCCGCGTTTTCGTGAACCAGTTCGGCGTAGAGACGCGCGTTTTCCAGCGAGATCGCCGCCTGCGACGAAAGGAGTTCCAGCACCGCGATCCGGGCGGGCTGAAAAGCATGCGAGGCGAGACTGTTCTCGAGGTACAGCATGCCGATCAGCTCGGCCTGCTTGATCAGCGGCAGGCACAGGATGGAGCGCACGGGTTTGTGACTGAAGTACGCGTCGGCAGGCTGGGCGCCGAGCGTTCGCACGTCGTCGACAATCGCGGGCTGCTTGCTGCGCGCGACCTGATTGAGGATGAATACCGGCGCCTTCGCCGACGTGACCGGCGCCGGCACGATGTGCACCCGCACGGCCCCGCGATCGATACTCGCTTCGGCTTCGACGCGAAGTTTCCCCTCCTGGGGGAAAACCAGCAGCCCGTAGTCTGCTCCAGCGTGCTCGACGGCCAGCACCATCAGTGTTTCGATCAGCTTGTCGCTAACGATCTCGCTGGCTATGGCTTGAGACATTCTGACGACGGTGCCAAGGTCGATCTGCTCGGTCGAAGCTTCGATTGTCGGCAGCAAGGCGGCCGGCGCACGCTCGCGCAATTCAGGGTGCCGCTCTTCGAACTGGGCAGCGAGCGCGAGACCGGGGCCGCGCTGACCAGAATCGAGTGTTTCGATCTGGGCGGCAGCCTCCCATGCTGCGAGGCACTTTCCAAGGTCGGCCGCCACCCCAGCGGCCGTTTGATAGCGCTCCTCGGCAGTCTTTGCCAGAAGCTTCATCAACACGCTCGAAATCTGCAGGGGTGCCCCGGTCGGACCGTCGCTGGGCGAAATGGGCTGGCGCGCGACGTGGCAATCGATCAATTCGATCGGATCCTTCGTGGCGAACGGTAGCGCACCGGTCAGGATTTCATACAGCGTGACGCCCAACGCGTAGAGATCGCTGCGGGAATCGACGCAGCGATTCATCCGGCCCGTCTGCTCGGGTGCCATATAGGCGGGCGTTCCAGCAATGACTTCGGGCCGGTCAGGAAGCCGATGCTCACGCGGACGCCGCAAAGCGATGCTGAACCCGGTCAGCCATGCGTGGCCACGGACCATGTCCACAACGACGTTCGCGGGCCTGATGTCGAGGTGCATCAGCCCTCGCTCATGCATGCGGTCAAGCGCCTGTGCGAGCGCGATCCCGACACGTAGAAAGCTTGGAATGTCCAACGGATGACCGACGAGACAATCAAGCGGCTCCCCGCCCGGGTCCTCGAGCACAAGCGTCGTACTGCCTTCGAAGTGCAACAGCGCGATAGGCCGCGCCGCCCAGTCGGAGCTGAGCTCGGGTTCGAGCGAATATTCATGCTCTAGCCGTTTAACCAGCTCCGCACGCTCTGATTCAGCCGGCGTGACGAGCAAAATAGGGTTCAGCCCGTCGCGAGTGCCGCGGCGCAGCGTGTACTCGCTGGTCCGCAGCGTGGTCAACCGATAAGTAGAGAGATCTACCATGTAGAACGCACCCCGGGCCGAAGAGACCGTCGCTCAGGCTTCTGGCTCGACCCCCAAGGCCGCTGCCATCCTGACAAGCTCCGCCACGGAGCGTGCCGCCATCTTTTTCATCACCTGCGCCCGATGGATCTTCACCGTCACTTCCCTGACGTCCATCTCGGAGGCGATCTGCTTGTTCAGCAAACCCGCTATGACGTAACCCAGGACTTCTCGCTCGCGCAACGAAAGTAATTCGTAAGCCTTGCGAAGTGATGCCACCGATTGTTCCGCGACGAGCCGTTCATGGTCGCGCGCCAGTGCCTGGACAACGGCATCCAGCATGTCCTGCTCACGAAATGGCTTGGTGAAAAAGTCCAGCGCTCCAGCTTTCATTGCCCTGACCGACATCGGAACATCGCCGTACCCCGTCATGAACAGAACCGGCATGCGCAGGTCGCTCTTTGCGCCTTCCTGCTGGAAGGCAAGGCCGCTTTCGCCACGCAATCTGACGTCGAGAATCAGGCAGGAAGGTATGTCGGCCTTGGGGAATGCGAGAAATTCCCTGGGCGAGGCAAAAGTCTCGACATGCAGGCCGAAGGAATCCAGCAGGTTCGTCATCGCGATGCGCATCGACTCATCGTCGTCGATGACATAGACCACCGATTGTGCGCCCCCGCCCATCCCGGCGATCGAAGTCGAAACCGGTATCGCACTCATCCTCTTTCTCCATGTGGGAACGCTGCCTGGTGTGTCCGCTACAACGAACCGGATGCCATACCGCGCCACCCCAAAGCGACCAACATCGGCAGACACCGTGGTCCTACCGTGTTCGAGCTTGTGTCGTCTGGTAGAGAAATTTTCCTTTAACGCCCCGGATCTTATCCAATAAATGCTCGCTACAGCAACGCTTAAGTATAGTGCAGTCCGAAAAACTGAAGGATAGCCCGGGCCGGGTACCAGGTTCCAGCGCGGCAATGAATTCCTTAGTCGCTTAACAACGCTCACAGAGCCGCGCGCAAAGTGGGGCGCCGTTACGGGCGAGCGCTAGAACAATCAGTTATGCGATATTTAAACCTGCCGGGCGGCCGTGAAGGTTCTAAATCCGAAAGCAACGCTTTCGCCGGGAGTACGATTGCAGCATGACTGACGTGACTGACGACGACGCGCCGGTCGTCTTTGATCCGCAGCCCAATGATCATAGGAACCCAGGACAGACGGCGCGGCCTGGGTAGACCCTTCCGGTTCAAGCGAGGACAGACCACCCGACACGGGAGCGAGCGAGTTGAGTGTTTCATTCAGTTCATTTGACATCGATACAAGCGATCCCTTTCAGTTCGTATGGGAAGATGGCGAGCGCGCGTTCTATCGGGGATGGCGACTCAGCGCGGATGGCATGCGCGAGTCCGTACTGGTCGTGCGGCCTGTGGACGCCCATCCCAGTCAGGCTGTCGTCGATCGCCTCGCGCACGAGTACGCGCTGGCGAACGAACTCGACGAAGCGGCGGCGGTGCGGCCGCTCCTGCTGGTGCGAGAACATGGCCTCGTGGCGCTCGTGCTGGAGGATCCTGGCGGCGAGCCTCTCGAGCGGCTCGCCTCGCCAATCGACACGGAAAACTTTCTTCGGCTCGCCATTGCAATTGTCGCTGCGCTAGGCAAGCTGCACGCGCGAGGTCTCGTTCACAAGGACATCAAGCAGGCCCACATCGTCGTGAACTGCGCGGCCGGCGCGGCAAGGTTGACGGGCTTCGGCATCGCAACGCAGATCCCACGGGAGCGGCAAACGCCAAGGCGCCCGGAGTTCATCGAGGGAACCCTCGCCTACATGGCTCCTGAGCAGACTGGACGAATGAACCGGTCGGTCGATTCGCGTAGCGACCTGTACGCCCTGGGTGTCACCTATTACAGGATGTTGACGGGCGTCTTGCCGTTCAGCGCGTCCGATCCAATGGAATGGGTGCACTGCCATATCGCGCGTCAGCCCGTGCCTCCAGCGCAGCGCGAGCGGTCGGTACCAGGCCCCGTTTCGACGATCGTCATGAAACTGCTCGAGAAGAGCGCCGAAGACAGGTACCAGACTGCGTTCGGCGTCGAGCACGATTTGCGCTGTTGCCTGGCACAGTGGGAAACGGGGGGACGTATTGACGATTTCCCGCTTGGCGCGCGTGACACACCCGACCGGCTTTTGATTCCCGAGAAGCTCTATGGGCGGACACGCGAACTCGACACGCTGCTCCGCGCCTTTGATCGCGTGAGCGGCGGCGGCAACGTGGAACTGGTGCTCGTCACCGGTCAATCGGGCATCGGCAAGTCGGCGCTCGTTCACGAACTGCATAAGGAGCTGGGCCCTTCGCGAGGCCATTTCGCCGCTGGGAAGTGCGATCAATACAAGCGGGACGTCCCCCATGCGACGCTGGCGCAGGCCCTGCAAAGCCTGCTCCGGCCACTCCTCGGTAGCAGGGAAGCCGATTTGAGCCGCTGGCGTGCCACACTGGACGCAGCGCTAGACCCAGGCGGCGCCTTGATCGTGAACCTGGTGCCGGCGCTCGCGACCGTCGTCGGCGAACAACCGCCGGTTCCTGAGCTTCCTCCCGAAGATGCACAACGCCGCTTTCAGCTCGTGTTCAGGCGCTTCATTAGCGTCTTCGCCACACCTGAGCACCCGCTCGTGCTATTTCTCGACGATCTCCAGTGGCTCGACGCGGCGACGCTCGACCTCCTCGAATTTTTGCTGACGCGATCGGACTTGCACCACTTCTTGTTGATCGGTAGCTACCGCGATAACGAGGTCGCTGCGACGCATCCACTCACCCGCAAGCTCGCCGCAATCCGCGAGGCGGGGGTAGTCGTGCATGAGATCAAGCTTGAACCGCTCGTGCCTGACGTGCTCGGGCAGTTGATCGCCGATTCGTTGCGCTGCGAACCGGAACGCGCAGCACCGCTTGCGCGATTGCTACAAGGGAAGACGAGCGGCAACCCGTTCTTCGCACTCCAGTTCCTGACTGTGCTCGCCGATGAGGGATTGCTCAGCTTCAACCACGCGAAGGGGCAATGGTCGTGGGAACTTCGCCAGATCTACGCCAGGGGTTGCACCGACAACGTGGTCGAACTCATGGTCGGGAAGCTGGGCCGCCTGCCGGCCAGAACCCTGAAGACCCTCCAGTTGCTGGCATGCCTCGGCAACATCGCCGAGGCCGCCACGCTTGCTGCCGTGTGCGAGACCTCGGAGCGAACGGTGGGTGCCAATATGTGGGAGGCGGTCCGTCAACAGTTGGTCATCCGCCAGGAGGGCGCTTACCGATTCACTCACGACCGGATACTCGAGGCAGCCTATTCCCTGATTCCGGCCACCAGCCGGGCAGATATGCACCTGCGAATCGGGCGGCTGCTCGCGGCCCGACTTCCGCCGGCGCAACGGGAGGAGTCAGTCTTCGAAATCGTCAGCCAGTTCGATCGTGCGAAAGCACTGATCGTGACGCCAGAGGAGCGTCATCGGGTTGCCCAGCTGAACCTGCTTGCCGGCAAGCACGCCATGATTTCGGCGGCCTACTCGTCAGCGCTCAATTACCTGAAGACAGGCGCGGAGTTCCTGACGGACGACGGGTGGGCGTGCCAGCATCAACTCGCCTTCTCCCTCGCCATTCACCGCGCCGAATGCGAAATGCTGACGGGGGACCTCAAGTCCGCCGAAAGCCGCCTGGCAATATTGTCAACGCGAGCCGAAGATACCGTCGAACGGGCAATGGTTGCGAGCCAGCAAGCCGATGTCTACGTCATGCTTGGTCAGAGTGATCGCACCGTCGCGGTCGGCCTCGATTTTCTGCGACATGAGGGTGTCGACTGGTCTCCTCATCCCACAGCGGAGCAGGCGCGAGAGGAATACGAGCGAATCTGGTCAACGCTGGGCGACCGCACGATCGAAGCGCTCATCGACATCCCCGTCATGAGCGACCTTGCATGCCTTGCCGTTCTCGACGTGCTGACCAAGGTCTTTCCCGCTGCATTGTTTACCGACCTCAATCTCTATTCTCTGGTGATCTGTCGAGCTGTGAATCTTGGCCTCGAGCGGGGCATTTGCGATGCGTCATGCGCCGCTTACGTACGGCTTGGCCTGATAGCCGGTTTCCAGTTCGGTGACTATGCGGCCGGATTCCAGTTCGCGCGGCTCGGCTATGAGTTGGTCGAACAACGCGCGATGAAGCGCTTTCAGGCAAGAACCTATGAGACGTTCGGTCTCGTCGCGCCATGGACGAACCCCGTGCGGACGGCCCGTGAACCTCAGCATCGCGCCTTCGACGTTGCGTGTGCGATCGGCGACTACACTTATGCGGCGTATAGCTGTGCCCACCTCAACACGAATCTTCTACTGGCCGGCGATCCGCTTGTCGAGGTGCAACGTGGCGCCGAACATGGCCTCGAATTCGCGCGGTCGGTTCGGTTCGGATTCGCCGCGGATCTCATCACGCCACAGCTCCAGCTTGCCAGGACGCTTCGCGGATCAACGCGGAAATTCGGATCGTTCGACGATGATCAGTTTGACGAACGCCAGTTCGAGCTGAACTTCTCGAGCAAACCCGCTTTGGCGGCAGTTGCATGCTGGTACTGGATTCGAAAGCTTCAGGCCCGCTTCCTTGCGGGCGACTATGCGATCGCCCTCGAATCCTCATCGATGGCTCAAACTGTCCTAACGAAACATTTAGGATCGCTTGAGATAGTGGAATTCTATTTTTTCGACGCCCTTTCGCGCGCTGCAATCTGCGAGGCCGGATCACCGCTTCAGCGCAGACAGCATCTGGACGCGATGGCTATCGATCACCAAAAACTACAGGCGTGGGCCGAAAACTGTCCGGAGAATTTCGAGAACCGACGAGCGTTGGTGGCGGCGGAAATGGCCCGTCTGCAAGGGGCGGACCTCGAAGAAGTCATGCGCCTTTACGAACTCGCGATACGCTCGGCTCGCGAGAGCGGGTTCGTCCACAACGAGGCGCTCGCCTGCGAGCGGGCAGCAAGGTTCTACGCAGCGCGCGGGTTCGAAGCCGTCGCGCGCCTCCATATGCGCCAGGCGCGTTGCGGCTATCTTCGCTGGGGCGCCGACGCCAAGGTGCAGCAACTCGATGAGCTATTCCCGCAGCTCCTGGAGGATGAATCGGACGCGCGCCCGGCAATCACGATCGGCGCGCCTGCGGAGTATCTGGATCTGACTGCCGTCATCAAGGTCTCGCAGGCAGTGTTTGGCGAAGTGGTTCCTGAGCGCCTGATCGATACGCTATTGCGTCATGCGATCGAGTATGCGGGCGCCGGGCGCGGTCTCCTGATCACGCCGCGGGACGATGACCTGCGGGTCGAGGCCGAAGCCCTCGCCGGCTGCGACAGGGTCGTCGCGCAGCCAGGGACCGGCGCTGCATTGCCGGAATCGGTCGTTCACTACGTCGCGCGAACTCGCGAAAGTGTGATCCTCGGCGATGCATCGGTCCAGAACCTGTTCTCTGCCGATCCCTATATCACCCGGTTTCGCCCGAGGTCGATGCTTTGCCTGCCGCTGATCAACGGGGCCAAACTGGTCGGCGTGCTTTACCTCGAAAACAATCTCGCGTCGCACGTATTTACCTCGACGCGCATCGCCATGCTGAAACTGCTGGCATCACAAGCCGCCATTTCGTTGGAAAACTCCCGGCTGTATCTCGACCTGGCGGAACGCGAGGTGAAGATCCGGCGCCTTGTCGAGGCCAATATCATCGGGATCTTCATTTGGCGACTCGACGGCCAGATCGTCGAGGCCAACGATGCCTTTCTGCGGATGGTGGGCTACGACCGCGACGACATCGTCGCCGGCCGGGTCAAACGGGATGGCCTGAGCGCACCCGAGTGGCGCGAGCGCGATTTGCGCACCGTCATCGAACTGAAGACGGCCGGGATCGTGCAGCCCTTCGAAAAGGAATATACCCGCAAGGATGGGCAACGCGTGCCGATCCTGATCGGCTTAGCCGCTTTCGGCGAACAATCCGATCAGGGCGTGGCATTCGTGCTGGACCTGACCGAGCGAAAGCGCGCCGAGACCGAAACACGCGAGGCCGAACAACGCTATCGCGAGATGCAGGCTTCGCTCGCGCATGCGAACCGGCTCGCGACCGTCGGTCAACTCACCGCCTCGATCGCACACGAAATCAAGCAGCCGATTGCCGCGTCGGCCGTCAATGCGCAGGCCGCCATGCGATGGCTGCGCGCCGAGCCGCCCAAGCTGAAAGAGGCCCAACAGGCGCTCGATCGTGTAGTCGCCGATGCCATGCGGGCGGGCGATGTTCTCTCTCGTATACGCGACCTCGTCACGAAGACCCCCCAACACAAAGATCTTCTGCGTATCAACGAAGCCATCATCGAGGTCGTCGAACTGATCCGGGGCGATCTGACGAAGAACGAAGTAGAGGTAGAACTGGCATTGGCGGATAACTTGCCGCTGGTCCGTGGAGACCGCGTTCAATTGCAGCAGGTGATGCTCAACCTGATACTCAACGCCGTAGAAGCGATGACAGGCAGCCGTGCCGGGCCGCGGGAACTGCTCATTGGCACCGCGCCGGACGATTCGGGCGGCGTGCGCATCACGGTGCGCGATTCGGGGCCTGGCATCGCATCCGCGAATATCGAGCGAATCTTCGAACCGTTCTACACCACGAAGTCCGGCGGCATGGGCATGGGGCTGTCGATCTGCCGGTCGATCGTGGAAGTCCACCGGGGACGAATGTGGGCGGACGCAAGCATGGCTGGCGGCACCGTTTTTCAAGTCGTGCTTCCGGGTCATTACGCGGGCGATGACGCGGAAGATACCTTCGGCTGAGCGGCGGCGCGGCGTTCGTGGCTGCGACGTGACCGGCAGCAGCACATGAATCACGTTTGAACCTGAATACGTCCAGCCTTGACTGCCGCCTTCAGCACAGACCAGTCCTTCTCATTCTGATCGGCATACGCAAGGGCGAAGCGCTCGATGGCCTGGTCGAATGCATCCGACTTGCCGGCATATCCCACGAGCAGCGCCGGATCGCCCGCTTTCGCCATGGAATGCGCCAGTGCGTGGGCGCAGGACGCCGCATATTCGCTGAGGTCTTCGACATCGAACGTCGTGAAGTCGAATGCGCCCTTCATGTCGCGGAGTTGCCGCACGTAGAAGTCGTTGCCCGTATGCTGCATCTTCGACCAGCCGAGGAAAATATCGCTCGCCGACTGCAACAGGCGCTGCCCGTTCACCACGCGCTGTCCGTGATTCGGATACCGGCTCGGCGGCAAATAGCCCTCCAGCGCCGAAGCCCGCGCCTCCTTCAATTGCAGAAACAGCGGACACTCGCCATCAGCCATGAAAAGCGCCTCATAACAGCGCGTGCCGACCGAGCCGATCCCCACGACGCGAATGGCCACATCCACCAGTTCATATCGATCGAAGAGCGCGCGCCTGTCATCCGGAAGCGTCAACCGGTAGTCGGCGAAGAAACGCCGCACCATCGAATCGTACTGCTTCTGGTCGTGCGGACTTTCCAGCGGGACGTGATACACGAGCGGAGGCACGTCCTTGATGCGCAGCTTGCCGTTGACCGTCTCGGTCGAATGATTCATCACGGAGCGCGACGACTGCAGCCGGGCCGCGTCAATCACGGCCCGTTCCTTTTTTCGTTCCTGGTCCGTATCGGCGATAGCCAGCATGCTCTCGGCCTGGAACTGGTAGTACCAGACGTCGAGCGTGTCCATGCGGCTGAACTCGGTCATTCGTTGCCGGAACGTCTCGCACAACCGGTGCACGACGCCGCGCTGATCTCGTGTCGCGAAGCCGCGCTCGCGCGCTGCGATCACAAACGAAGCCGCCAGCCGGCGCACGTCCCAGTCGAAGGGCCCAGGCAGCGTTTCGTCGAAGTCGTTCGGCCCAAAAAGAATGCGCCGCTCCGGGCTCGCGAACAGCCCGAAATTGGCCAGATGCGCATCGCCGCCGAGTTGCACGTTCACACTGGAGTGAGGCAGCTTCGACAGGTCGAAGGCCATGAGCGGCGCAGCGCCGCGATAGAACGCGAACGGACTCTGCACCATGCGCCCGTAGCGGATGGGAATGAGTTCCGTCACGCGCCCCACGTTGGACGCTTCGAGCAGCGCGAGCGGGTCCCGATCCTCGACCTTGCAGTCGGCGAGCCTCTCGCGCGGCATCGTCTTTCGCGCCGCCTTGCCCTGCTCGACTCTCATGGCGAGCGACCCGCGGCCCGCAAACATCGTGGACGGATCGCCTGGTGCCGCCACGGTCTTCGAATCGACGTGTTCCGCGGCAGGCTCGTTTTGCTTCGCGGCAACGGTATTGAGCATCTCGCCCTCCTTTCAATTGACCGTCAAGGCGGCCTTCTACCTTACTTCCCACATCCCCTGCCTCAATCCGGCTTCGTGTCCGAAGGAGATTCGGGTCCCGGTGCCGATGGCTGGGGCGATGGCGACAAATCACGCAGGGCCACTACGGCCGCGTCCACCGTAGCAAAGATCTCGCGATGCGCACCGTGCGCACGCAGTGCCTTGTATCGTTCGATCTGATGCCGCACGCCTGTGGCAAGCGCGACGGCGGCGATACCCACGCCCCGCTTGTCGAGTTCCTCGCCGAGTTGGACCAAGGTCTTGCCGGCCGTGTAATCGATGTTGTACATCTCAGTGGCATCGACCACAATCCAGCGCGGTGTTGGGCTCGCTTCGTTGACGACTTTGAGCACTTCCTCAGTGAAGCGGCCGGCGTTCGCATAGAACATGTCCGCTTCGAACCGGTAAACGACAATACCGGGCGCCGCGAGCAGATTGGGCGTAACAGGATGCGCGATCCACCGGTCTGCGGGGCCGCGCGTGAGCACACGCGTGCGCAGGCGGTAGCTATGCCGCGCATGCGCAATCAGCGACAGCACGACGGCCGCCAGGATGCCGTGCATCACATCGACGAACACGACCACGCCGGCGGCAAGCAACGCCACGACGAACTCGTCTTTCTGCATGCGATACAGCTCAGCCATCCCCTTCATGTCGATCAGCTTCACGCCGATCATGAAGACGATGGCCGACAGCACGGCGCCAGGCAGAAAGCTGAGCGGCTTCGTGAGGAACAGCAGCACGATCAGCACGATTGCAGCGGTCGTGAGATGGGCGATCTGCGTGCGGCCGCCCGCTTCGTCCACCATCTCGGTTTTGGTCGGGCTACCGTTCACAACGAAAGTGCCGGTGAACGCGGCCGCGGCGTTTGCGGCGGCGAGACCGATGATGTCGGCGTTGTCGTCGCCCTTCTCGTTGTAGCGGTTGGCATATGCGCGCGCGGTCGCGGCGCTCTGCGCAATGATGACGATGAAGCACGATGCCGCGGTGGCGAGCACCTGGTTGATTTCATTCATATGCACCGGCGGCAGGAACAATGAAGGCAATCCGCCCGGCACGTCGCCCGTGACCGCGATGCCACGCGAGGCGAAATTGAACACCGCGCTCGCCACGATGGAGCCGATCACGGCGATCAGCGCACCAGGCGCACGCGGCACAAACCGCTTGCAGCCTACGATCACCACGAGCACGGCGATCGCCAGCGCAGCAGTCGGCACATTGATACCGCCGACGCGCTGAAACACAGACACGATTTGCATGATCGGGCCATGCCCCTGTTTCGCGAGCCCGAGCAGTCCGGCGAACTCGCCTGCCGCGACCTGCACGCCGACGCCGGTCAGGAAACCGATCAGCGCGCTTCGGGAAAGAAAGTCCGCGAGAAAACCCAGCCGGAAGACGCGCGCGATCACGAGCATCACCCCGACCGCCAGCGCAACGGTGCTGGTCAGCGCGATATATTCCTTGCTGCCCAGCGCGGCGACGGCGGTCAACATGCCGGCAAGGATGGCGGCGGTGGCGGAGTCCGCGGCGACCACCAGTTGACGCGACGCGCCAAAGAAGGCGAATGCGACCAGCGGCAGCAGGATCGTGTAGAGGCCGGTGACCGTGGGCGTGCCGGCAATCTTCGTGTACCCCATCACCTCGGGAATGCCAAGCGCCGCCAGCGTGATCCCAGCGACGATATCGTGCGGCAACTGTGTGGAGTTGATGGGCAAGAGGCCCTGCAAGAAGGGCATGCGATGCAGCCGCGGTTCCATCGAAGCAGCAGATTTCATGTTGTCGCCTCCACTCGGTTTGTGAGCTTGCCGATCAGCGCATCCGCGATGATCACATCGAGGATGATCACATTGGACGCGCCCGCGTTCTCGAACAGCCCTTTTCTCAGGGGATTTTCACCCGGCACGGCGATCGGCAGCGCGGGATTGAGCGTATGCGCGAGCAACGTGATGGCCAGGTTGTTGTTGCTGTCGGGTGTCGTGACGACGAGCGCCTCGGCGCTATCGAGCCGCGCGCGCTTGAGCACTTCGTCAAATGCATCGGGCGAGCCGAGCACGACCAGATGGTCATGGTCCGCCGCGCGTTCGGCCTGCGCTTGATCACCTACGAGGATCAGCACGGTGTGCCCCGCATCGCGCAAACGATCGGCAACCATCGTCCCGAGGGAATGATATCCAACCACGACAACGTGATTGGCGAGCTGTTCGAGTTTGTGTTCCATGGTTCTATTCTCCCGATACGCCATGACGTCGTCGCCGGATAGCATGCCGGTTAGCTTCGACACCGCGAATCCGCCTATCACCAGCGTTGCGAGCATGGCCAGCAGCATGAAGATCTTCTGATTCTCGTTGAACTCGGCAAAGTCGCCGACTGTCGTGACGAGATTGACCCCATCCCAAATGGCGTTGAACAGCTTGTTGGGAAACGGATTACTGGAACTGTCGAGCATGACCAGACCCGTAGCCGCGCCGCCTAGCAACAGCAGGAGCAGGCCCACGGTGTGGCGCGCACGGCGGCGCCACTCCCGAATGCGGATACGCCCAAGACGCGGCTCATCGACACGGAAGATCCACATGGCTACCTTCGTACGGTTACATGCCCCTCACGCCCGGCCGCAAACAGCGCGCCAGCACTCATAGCTCCGATTCGATCGGCAGCAGACCCATGAACCAGATGCTCGTACGCCGTCCAAAAGTGACATCCGGCTCCGAGTCCAGTTCCGTTACCGTGCCGTTTTCGGTGGTGTCGATCCAGACGATCCGTTTCGAGCCGTTCGCGTCGGTGCGCAGCTCCACTCGCCACGCGACCTCGTCCAGATGCGGTTCGACGTCTTCGACCACCTGGCCGGCAATTGCCGGGCTATTGCAGAGTACGCCGATCTCCGTGTTGAGGCGACTCGAGCGCGGATCGAGATTCATCGACCCGATGAAAACGCTTTGCCGGTCGAACACATAGGTTTTCGCATGCAACGACGCCCTTGATGAGCCAAAGATCTTTCGCTGCGACTTCACGTGCACGGAGCCAACGGGTTTCAGCTCATACAGGTGTACGCCGGCCTTGAGGAGATCTTCGCGATAGTGCTCGTAGCCGGCATTGACCGCAACGACGTCGGTTGCAGCGAGCGAATTGGTCAGCACCGTGACGCGCACGCCGCGAGCAGTCAGATCGCTGATCCATGCCACCCCCTCTTTGCCCGGCACGAAGTATGGCGAAATGATCAACATCTCCCGCGTGGGTTTGAGGTTCAGGGCCGCGAACTTCGTCATGAGGTGGCCATTCGGATCGTTCGGATCGCGCGTGACCTTGGCCGGGTCGTCGTACAGAAGCGTGGCTTGCCCCCACGCAAAGTCGGTGCTGCCGGGGTCGAGCACAGCGGCCATCCGCGCTCTCGCTTGCACGACGTAAGCGGAGTCGTGCACCGAATTGATGTAGTCGTCCAGTTTCGCGCGGTAGGCGGCCAACGCGGACGGATCCGCCGCGTGTCCCATCAGTTGCTCGATGGAATAACTCGATTCGGAATTCCAGAACTGATCGAAAGCGTTAGACACCTGGTGGACAACCGCACCGTGCACCAGTACATCCAGATCCCCGAAGGCCACCACGCTCGAGGCCCCGAAGTATTCGTCGCCAATATTGCGCCCGCCAAGAATGGCGGCTTCGTTGTCCGCAATCATCGCCTTGTTGTGCATGCGCCGGTCGACACGCGAGAATTCGAGTGCAGTCGCAACCGACTTGAAGTTGCGGCTCGCGACCGGATTGAATAGCCGTATCTGCAGGTTCGGGTGCGAGTTGAGCGTGAGCAGCACCCGGTCGTCCGCGTTCGTGCCCAGGTCGTCGAGCAGGACACGAACGCGTACACCCCGGTCTGCGGCCTTGAGCAACGCCGCCGCCAGTTCACGGCCAACCAGATCGTCGTGCCAGATGTAGTACTGCAGATCGAGCGAACGGTCGGCGTTTCCGGCGAGCATAATGCGGGCCACTATCGCATCGGTCGGGTCTTGCAGCAGGTGAAACGCCGTGTCGCCCGGATGCTTCTGCTCGTCGGGAACGAAGAGCGTGCCGAGCCGGGTGCTTTCCGTGTGTTGCAGCGCAAACGTCTGTGGCTGGTTCGTCTGTGGCGGCAAACCGGCACAAGCGGCCACCACGAAGACAAGCGCAATTACGATGAGACGCTGCAGGCTTTTCATCTTCACACCTCACAGATCCGCGCCTTCGGTGAAAGGCGTCACTCCTTGTTGCGCAACCGAAGCAATCCCATCAGAACCTCATCGCGATACGTTGCAAGCTCGTGCAACGAGCGCGACTGGACTTCTTCGTGCACGCCCTTGATGATGGTCTCCCGCACGTCCGCCGTGAGTTCCGGTGTTCCGAGCACGTGCCACCAGGCTGTCAACGGGCCGGTGAACTGCTCGAAGAAGTGTTCGATACCGCCCTGCCCGCCGCCGAGATGGTAGAGAAGACTCGGCCCCATGATCCCCCACCGCAGGCCCGGGCCCCACGAAACGGCCACGTCGGCATCGCCGACGCTCACGACACCCTCCGCAATCAGATACACCACTTCGCGAAAGAGGGCCGCCTGAAGGCGATTGGCGACGTGGCCCGGAATCTCCTTGTGCAAGCGGATGGTCCGCTTTCCGAGGCCGCGATAGAATGCGCTGACGCGATCAATGGTCTCTTCGGAGGTCTTCGCGCCACCCACGATCTCGACCAGCGGTATCAGATGCGGCGGGTTGAATGGATGACCGATTACGCAGCGTTCGGGATGGTTCGGGCAGGCGGATTGAATCTCGCTCATCGTCAGGCCCGACGAACTCGAAGCGATGATCGCCTCCGGCGCCAACGCTTCATCGAGCCGCCGGTAGAGGTCCTTCTTGAAGTCGATGCGCTCCGGACCGTTCTCCTGAACCAGATCGCTCCCGGCTATGGCTTCCTCGAAGTTCGCCGTGAATTGAAGCTTCGAAGGCGACGCGCCGGGCGTGAGCCCGAGTTCCTCCAGCGCGGGCCACGCGGCTGCGATGAATTCGTCGAGTTTCTGCTTTGCATCGGGGGCGATGTCGGTCGCGACGACGTCCAGACCTTTGGCGAGAAACAGCGCCGCCCAGCTCGCTCCGATGACCCCGGTCCCGATGATCGTCACGCGCTCGATTGTCTTGCTCATGGTAAGCACTCCGTGGCGTTAAACGAACGCACTGAACCCGCTGATCGCCTTGCCGACGATCAGAGAATTCATCTCGCGCGTGCCTTCATAGGAATAGAGGGCTTCCGAGTCGGCCATGAAGCGCGCGACGTTGTAGTCGAGCACGATGCCATTGCCGCCCAGAACTTCGCGAGCCCAGCCGACCGTCTCGCGCATGCGTACCGTGCAGAATGCCTTGGCGAGCGAGGCATGCTCGTCCTTTAGCTTGCCCTGGTCCTGCAGTTGCGCGAGACGCACGACCATGCACTGCGAGGCCGTGATATTGCCGAGCATCTTCGCGAGCAGGTCCTGGACCATCTGAAACGATGCGATCGGCTTGCCGAACTGTTCGCGCGTCTGAGCATACTTCAGCGCGTGTTCATATGCGCCCATGCTGCATCCCACCGACTCCCACGCCACATACTGGCGGGTCAGGCGCAGCACGCGTGCCGTGTCGCGGAAGGTCGAGTCGCCCTGCAGGCGGTTCTCTTCCGGCACGCGGCAGTTATCGAGCGTGATGACGCCGTTTTGCACAACCCGCAGCGCGACCTTGCGCTCGATCTTCGAAACCGAGAACCCCGGCGTCGTCTTGTTTTCCACGATGAATCCTTTCACCTGGTTGTCGTCGACGTCACGTGCCCAGATGATGGAAAGATCGCACCATGGCGAATTGCCGATCCAGCGCTTCTGGCCGTTGAGCACCCAGGTATCGCCTTTGCGCTTCGCGGTCGTGAGAAGCCCGCCGCCGGCGCCCGAGCCGACCAGCGGCTCGGTCAGGCCAAAGCAGCCCACCTTCTCGAGACGGGCCATGGGCGGCAGCCACTTCTGCTTCTGCTCTTCCGACCCGCCGAGGTAAATGGAACCCATGGCGAGGCCGCTGTGCACACCGTAGAACGTGGCGATCGAGGCGTCGACACGCGCAATTTCCATGGCCATGAAGCCGTCGAGCAGAACGCTGCCGCCGGGGCAGCCATAGCCCTCGAAACCAATGCCGACGATATTCAGATCCTGAATGCCGGGGATCAGCTCGAACGGGAACTTGTCGTCGGCCCAGTACTGGTTGATGACGGGCGCCACGGTCCCTTCCATGAAGCTCCGCACCTTCTTGAGGAGCGCCTGCTCATCGTCGCTCAAGACCTGGTGGATCATGTAGAAGTCGCTATCGGGCGCTGGCAGCGCGTGAGGAAGCTTTGTTTCTGGCATGGTGTGTCTCGTTGGTGATGATCAGGACTGCGTATGGGACAGATAGTCGTAGACCACTTCGGCGTTGCCGAGTGACAGGTCGGTCAGCAGATGCACGGCCGACAGAACCTCGAGCACCGGCAGCTTGGCGACGGGCGCGAAGCAGTGCGGATGCAGTTCCAGTGAGGCAGGGCCTGTCCACGCGCCCTTTACAGTCAGATCCTCGATGTAATACCTGACGATCTCGCACACGCGGGCCGTGCAGTCCACGTGCGGCAGGATCTTAAGCAGATAGCCTGGCGCCTCGAGAGTCTTCCTGACCGAGGCGAGATCGAGCGCCTTGTACTTGTAGGCCATCGTGGCCGTGGCAACGCGCACGCCGTTATAGTCAAGCGTGCCAACGAGCGCGTCGTTGCGCACCTCCAGCTTCGGTTGCGCGAGCACCTTGGGAAAACCCAGCAGTTCGCGGCCGGAGGCGATGCCCGCCTCGCTGTCGAGATACATCGCATGCGTGAAGCCGCCGGCCACGCCGTTGAGCGTAACGGGAATCACCTGGCCGGATTCGGTGTACGAGCCCAGCCCGCTCGAATCGGGCATGTTGATGAACTCGTACTTGACGATCGGCTCGCCAGGCATGAGCGGAGCCGGGACCACTCGCGCAAGCGCCTCTGGATCGGTGCGATAGGTGATGATCACGAACTCTCGATCGACGAACCGGTACGGCACTTTGGGATAGGCGGGGCTCGTCAAGGGCATCGCGTAGGCCGATGCGCGCACTTCGTCTTCAGTCATGGAATGCTCCATAGTTGCCGTGCGGGGTGAAAGGCGCGACGGCCTCGCTCACGACGCGCGCTTGAATCGTGCGACGGCACCCGCATCGTTCAGGCGTGCGACCTCGGCGTCGTCGAACCCCAGTTCCTGCAGGATTTGCGCACCGTGTTCGCCGAGTTGCGGGGCCGCAGTGGGCTTCACTTTCGGCGAGCCGAACACCTGAAACGGGCTGCTGACGGTGCGGGCTACTTTCCCGCCGGGCTGCGCGAGCGGTACGACGATCCCGTTGGCCGGCAATTGGGGGTCGTCGATGATTTCTCGTGCGACCTGAACGACACCGAAGATCACGCGGCCGGCATCGAGCACCTGCTTCCAGTACGCGAGCGGCCGGCTCGCGAACATCGGGTCGAGAATCTCGACCAGTTGTGCGGAGTTGGCGATGCGGTTTTCGTCGACGAAGCGCGGGTCCTCCAGCAGGTCGGGCTTGCCGATCGCCTTGCAGAAGCCCGGCCAGTCCTTGCGCTGCGCCGCAACGAGCAGAATCCAGCGCTTGTCGGCGGTCTGGTACGGATTGAGCAGCGCATTGGGCGGCGACTTGCGGTCGTGCTGAGCGAAGAAGTGGCCGCCGTTCAGGCCGCCCTCGACCCACGCGCCCGCGGCCCAGATACCGTTGGCGATCAGCGAGGTCGAGACATGGCTGCCCTTGCCGGTCGTAGCACGCACGTAGAGTGCGGTCACGATCGCTGCATAGAGCGTCGTGGCCGTCGCATGGTCGCCAATTCCCGGGATCGGTAGCGTCGGCGGACTGCCGGCGTCATGCGTCACTTCCATCAGGCCGGAGCGCGCCCAGTATGCGGTGACATCGAATCCCGGCGTGTCGGCCTCCGGGCCTTCGGAGCCATATCCCGTGACGTCGGCGTAGATGAGCTTGTCGTTGAGCGGCGCGAAGTCTTCGTAGGTGCAGCCGAGCGATGCCTTGACACGCGGAGGAAAGTTCACGACGACCACATCGGCCCAGCGCACGAGGCGATGCAGCACTTCTTTGGCGTCGGGCTTCTTCAGATCGATCGCGATGCCGCGCTTGTTGCGGTTCGTCAGTTGCCACGCATAGTTGACGTCACTCGTCGGGTTCGGCGGCATCGCCGAAAAGTAGCGGTAGACATCTCCGGTGCCCGGCGGCTCGACCTTGATCACGTCGGCGCCGAAGTCCGCAAGGATCGTCGTCGCGGCAGGGCCCGCAATATAGCTCGCAAGGTCGAGCACCTTCAACCCGGAGAAGATGTGATTGCCGACGTTCATCGAGTCACCTCCAAAATTTTGTTCTGCCCGCCTCCCGTCGCTTACGCGCCCGGCGCAAACGGTCGTGAAGGGAGTGGCGAGAGCCGCGATTTATCGACCTGTGAACTTCGGAGGCCGCTTTTCCAGGAAGGCTTTCGTGCCTTCCGTCTTGTCATCGGTGGAGGCACATACCCCAAACAAGGCCGCTTCGAGCGCAAGCCCCTCGGAGAGTGAGCCGTCGAGACCGCGATTGACCGCCGCAATCGCATGGCGCACCGAAAGCGGCGCATTGGCGTTGATCTTCGCGAGCATTTCCTGCGCGCGGTCGATCAATTTCGATGGCTCGACAATTTCGCTCACGAGCCCAATGCGCAGTGCGTCTTCCGCTGGAATCATTTCGCCCGTGAGGATGAGTTGCAGGGCAACGCTCTTGCCAACCACGCGAGGAAGGCGCTGCGTTCCGCCGAAGCCGGGAATGAGACCGAGCTTGATCTCGGGCTGCCCGAATCTCGCGTTAGGGGTTGCCAGGCGGATCGTGCACGCCAACGCCGTTTCACATCCGCCGCCGAGCGCGAGACCATTGACTGCCGCGATGACGGGCTTGCCCAGGTTTTCGACGAGATCGAGCAAAGCCTGTCCGGCGCGTGCTGCATGCACTGCCTCGACAGGCGTTGCGGCGGCCAGTTCGCCGATGTCCGCTCCCGCAATGAATGCATGATCGCCTGCGCCGGTCACGATGACCCCGCCAATGCGCGCATCGTCCCGCGCGTATTCGAATGCCGCTTTCAATTCTCGGATGGCCTTCTGGTTCAACGCATTGAGGACCTCTGGGCGATTCAGCATGATGAGCGCGGATGCGTTCCGCTGTTCATAGACAATCGTTTCGAACGATTGGTGTGCAAGTGTCTGTTCCATGAGTCTGTGGATTCCACACGAACTGTTCAACTCACGGACGATTTCACCACCACCGGGATTGCCGGTCACGCACTATCTACGCACTAATCCGCCCGATTTTCCCGTACCGTGATCAACTCGACGGTGGGAAAATCGAACGGACTGCAATTCAGCGGGCGAAGTCGCGATGGTATGTACCAGCGCTGCCCATACGAGTGCCAGGCAAGTCATACTTTGGTGTAAGCCGATTACACCAACGAACAATCTTCATCGCTTGGCTCGCAGCCTGGTACCGATGCACGATGGCGTAGCGTTCACTGAGCAAAGCTAATCGAGGGATCGCTGCATGCGTGCGCCCCAGGTCGTTTCTATCGTCGATGACAACGAGCCTTTCCGCTCGGCGACTGCGCGCCTCGTGCAAGCATACGGGTGGATCGTGCGGGCATTCGATTCCGCGGAGCGATTCCTGGATTCAGAGGACGTTCACAACACGGCATTCCTCATTTCGGATATCAAAATGCCGGGCATGTCCGGGCTGGCAATGTACAGCCGCCTCCTGGAGCTTGGACTCGCGCCTCCTGCCGTTTTCGTTACCGCGGCTGCAACTGCCTCTCTGCGTGCCGAAGTTCTGGCAACGGGAGCGTTTGCCTTGCTCGAAAAGCCAATGGATCCCGACGAACTGGAGCGGTGGTTGAATCATGCTTTACGCCAGCCTTAGTCTGCCGTTGCGAGTCTTCATTAAGGATTTCGCTAGAACGGCGCGCCGCCTTGTGCACAACCTCGTCTGGGCGAGCACCTATACTTCTTGCAGCGGCGTGGCAGCCCTTTTCCCATTCCCACCCAACCCGGGGGTTCGCTCATGAGTGGCATTGGAATTGCAGAGGTCGCGCGGCGGTCGACCCGCGACCTGCCTGCCCCGCACCGTCTCGATGTCTGGGCGGATGTGCTGACTTCGGCCATGATTCCCGTGTATGTCCGGGCCAGCAATCCACGCGAGTTCGAAGCGAACATGACTGTGGCGGCCTGCGGGCCGCTGACAGTAGTGCTGCAGTCGGGCACCCCGCACACCTGCGGACGGGGGCGCAGCGAACTGGCGCGCAGCGGCCAGCGCCAGTATCACCTGATGATGAGCCTCAACCACACCTATCACGTCTCGCATCGCAATGATCTGCGCCTCGCGCCCGGTGACCTCGTACTCGTCGATTCGGACCTCATTTGCGGCATTGATCTGATGCGCCGGTACGAATTTCTTAATATCGGCATTCCCGTCGAGTGGCTCAAGCGCTGGGTTCCCGACGTTGGTTTTCTTGTCGGAAGGCGCATTCCGGGCAATTCCAACTGGGGTGCCGCCCTTGCCGCCTACCTGGTCCAACTGTTGCCTGAGGCGGTTGCGAACGCGCCCATCCCGCGCAGCGTGCTCGCCGACCAGGTGGGCGCCCTGCTGGCGCTCATCGCCCATGAGATGAGCGGCCAGGAGCCGCACAGCAAGCCTGCCGAGCGATCGTTGCGGGATCGCGTGAGCGACTGCCTCGCCCAGCGCTGCCACGAGCATGGCCTGACCGCCGAAGCTGTCGCCGACTCGCTCGGCATCTCGGTGCGCACACTACATCGAGCGCTAACGGGATGCCAGCAGACCTTCGCCGATCAACTGCTCGATGCGAGGATGAATTGTGCGCTGCGGATGCTCGAATCGAAGATATTCGCGCGGATAACGGTGGGTGAAATAGGGCGCCGCGCTGGCTTTGCGGATGCGTCGCACTTTACCCGCGTGGTGCGCAGAAGGATGGGGGTTACACCGCAGCAATTGCGTATGCGCAGCGGCACCGTTTCGAGCGACACAGCCGCCGGACATGCCGCTGAAAGCGATGGAGATCAATAGTTATCCTGCGCGTCACAAGCAACCCATGCAGGCTTGCCTTTTGGCGTCTCTATCCCGAGCGCTGCAGTCATTCTGACGAGATCCGCCACCGAGCGCACGGCCATTTTTCTCATAACCTGAGCGCGATAGATCTTGACGGTGATTTCGCTGAGCTTCAGCTCGCTGGCGATTTCCTTGTTCATCAAGCCGTCCACGACGAACAGCATCACCTGCTGCTCCCGAGGCTTCAAGGAATCGTAGCAAGCGCGTAGCGCGGCGAGCGCCCGGTGGGCCGCGAGCCGCTCGCTATCGCATGTCAACGCATCTGTGACCGCATCCAGCATGTCCTGGTCGCGGAAAGGCTTAGGGAGAAAGTCTACTGCACCGGCTTTCATCGCCTTCACCGACATGGCGACGTCGCCATACCCGGTCATGAAGATGATTGGCATCCGAATACCGCTCTTCACGAGTTCATCCTGGAATGCGAGCCCAGTCTCGCCGTGCAACCTGACGTCCAGAATCAGGCAACTCGGTACGTCCTCCTTATGGAATGCCGAAAATTCGCGGCAGGACGGGAACGCCTGGGCGCGTAGCCCGATTGAATGCAACAGGTCAACGAGCGCAATGCGCATCGCCTCGTCGTCGTCGATCACGTATACCATCGAGACCAGACCGTCGGCAGGGTTCATGTTCGTAACGGCCGAAACCGGCTCAGCACGCATCTCGTTCTCCCGCACCTGACTTGCGAACCGCTACGCTCTGCATCTCCACTCACAGGCAAACCGATTCCACGTTACCGGCGCAGCCGCGCCCCGTATTGGCGAATGCAACGGTCCCGTATCGTGAGAATATCCCTGCCCCCACGGTCTGGATGGTCTGAGCATGCCATTCATGGTCGAAAATCCGGTCTGCACGCGCCATAGCAAGGTGTCTCGTTTCGCGTGGCGGGAAATCGCTGCATAGCAGCGAAGCTTCATTCCGCACGGTTATACGAACGTATGATTCTCTTGGCCTATCACGTGATCTCCACAACCGATCCCACATTTGTAACCAGAACGCCTCTACGTTACCTTTTATCCAGTACGAATCGACATGCATGGCTCGAACCTTCGAAAGGGTTTTCATCGAGGTTCGGACTGAACTCCGGAGCGGAGAGACGATTATGGATTTGTTGAAGAGCATGCGGATTTTTGAGCGTGTGGCCGACGGCGCAAGCTATACGTTGGCGGCTCGGGAGCTGAACATGAGTACGGGTTCAGTCTCGCGGCTCATTTTCGACCTCGAGCAGCATCTTGCCACGCGACTCCTGCATCGCACGACGCGGCGGATTGCCTTGACGCCCGCGGGCAAGCGCTATCTGGCGCGTTGCCACTCGATTCTCGAAGCCCTGGACGAGGCAGAAGCCGAAGCCAAATCGATTCACCTCAGTCCCACAGGCTGTCTCAGGGTTCACGCGTCCCAATCACTCGCGCAACACTATCTGGTGCCTGCGGTGAGAACCTATCGGGAACGGCATCCGTCCGTGCAGGTTGGACTGACGCTATCCGACTCTCCTGTCAACCTGCTGGCCGGTGAATTCGACATGGCCGTCGTGGCGACCGAGGTGCTGCGCGATTCTTCGCTCATCGGTACGCGCCTTGGCAGGTCTTACAGCGTAATGTGCGCGTCTCCGCACTATCTCGACGAGCACCCGATAATCAACCGGCTCGCCGATCTTTCGAACCATAGTCTCGTTTGTCTCGCCCCCACGTGGTCGGACAGCGTCGAATTGACGTCGCAAGGGTCGACCGGCTGCGAAACGGTTTCCGTCAAACCCGGGCTGTGCATCAGTTCGCAATCGTCGCTTGCCGATGCACTCGAACTCGGGATGGGAGTTGGCTTGCTACCCCTGCATGCAGCCGTCGATGCGTTCCGCGATGGCCGCCTCGTGCACATACTGCCCTCCTGCCAGTTCGAACGCGTCGACATCTACGCGCTGTTCGCATCGAAGATGTTTCTCGACGCCAAGGTGAGAACGTGGGTTGAACATCTGAAAAGCAGCTTTGCCGAATCCAGCAAGAACGATCAACTGGTTCTCTACAACACGAGTGATTTGCAGGTGGCGTGAGCCTCCCGCAGACAGGCGGTCCGGCACGGCGATGCGCCTACCGCGGCTTGCGCTTCATCGAGAGACTGCGTCTGGTATTGCCGTCTCGCCCCCTGCCAGAGACCCAGTTGTCGATGATCGCGGCGACGGTCAGTTCGACCGTCAACGTGCGCGATACCGGCATCGGAATCGCGCCGGAGCATGCCTATCGGTTGTTCGACGCTTTTTTCACGACGACACGCGGTGGCAAGGGGATAGGTCTCGCGATGTGCCGTTCGATCATCGATGCACATGGCGGAACCATATTGGCATTCAACAACGCCGGGCACGGTGCAACGTTTCAATGTCGATTGCCCGTGATTGAAGCAAGCGCCAACGCTGAGTGAGTCGTGGTGGCTCGGCATGGCGCGCCACCACGCAACGACAACTCCCCCGCAGTGAATTCATAGCCATCCGGATCGTACCGGCGCAACCGGCCTGAAACGTCCAACGCGTTTTTCTAACCCGGAACGACTCCCAACATACACATGTATGATCCCACTACCCTTCTGGGGGGCTACGCGAGCCGTTGGTACGATTTTCTTGTTTTCGCAATTGCGACATGATGATATCCGCTCCGGGTGCTGCACGGCTCTCGTGGCGCCGGAGGTCAATTGCTATCACCCGCATTTGGACTCCTTATCACTTGTTGAGATTTAAACCGATCACACTCCAGATCTATCCAATCCGCCACTTGGCAGCCGCAAAGGACTGATACTCGGAATCGCAAACGAGTATTTGATCGCCGAAGACTGTGCACGGGCATTTCGCGAAGGAATGGAACCATGAATGCAAAGCCGCCGCTCACCGCGGGCAATCGTTGTCCGCAAGATCGCACGAGCCGGGTCCTGATCTGGGTTTTCATCGTGGTCACCGCGCTCTGCTGGGTGGGAATGATCCTGGCAACGCGCGCCACCTATCAGCAGGCAGCGCCACTGCCACAGCAGATGGTCGCGCCCAACCGCGCACCGGTGATGAGCTACGCCGATATCGTCGCGGGCAAGTCGGGATTTCAGCAAGCGGATCTGATGGATTTCGGCAGCCTGTATGGCATGGGGTCCTACTTTGGCGAGGATTTCACCGCCAAGTACCTCGTCGAGCTGGCGAAGGAGGTGCGCAACAATCTGGCGTTATCTCGCTACGGCAAGTCGTTTGACGCCGCGACGGCCGATCAGCAGGCAAGCGTCACGCGTACCATGCAGGCACAACTTCAGGGCATCGATCTGAGTCAGCAGCAGGTTGTGCTTCCGGACAGCGTGGCTCAGGCGATTCAGACGTTGCGGCCACGCATCAGCACAGCGCTGCTCAGCGACAACCTTGCGCAAGGGTATACGGGGGCACGTTCGCTCGACGCGTCCTCAGCAATGCAAACCGCGAGCTTCATCCTGTATTCGTCGCTCACGACCGTCGCCCGCCGCCCCGGCAAGGACTATTCGTGGACAGTCAACTGGCCGCCCGAGCCGCTGGTCGGCAACTCCCCCACTGCTGCCACGTTCCAGTGGACGTGGATCTCGTTCACGATGATATTTTTCGCGATTGGCGCGATCCTGATGATCTTTCGCCTCTGGATCGAGCCCAAGGCCGCGAATGAGACTTTCGAACCGGTGCTGCGAGGCTTCAAGGAACCCACACCCAGTCAGCGTGCGCTCTGGAAGTATTTTTTGGTGGTGGCCGCTGTCCTGCTGGTGCAGATTCTCGCGGGTTCGATCATGGCGCACTACTACACCGATCGCACCAGCTTTTACGGCATCGAAGTGGACAAATGGCTGCCGTTTGCCGCCCTGCGCAGCGTCCACCTGCAGGCGCCGATAGTGTGGATCGGCGTGAGCTGGATCGCTGGAGGACTCTTCCTCGCGCCTCTGATCGGCAAGCGTGAACCTGCCGGGCAGCGTGCGATGGTGAACCTCATCTTCTGGGTACTGGTGCTCATCGTGGCGGGGGCGCTGATCGGCGACTACCTCGGTGTGATGGGCATCATCCGCGCACACTGGTTCTGGTTCGGTAACCAGGGACTGTCGTATCTCGAGTTGGGCCGCTTCTGGCAGGTGCTCTTCTTTGTTGGCCTCGCCGTCTGGTGTCTGGTTTTGCTGCGTGCATTCTGGCCCACCCTCAAAGCCCTGTTCAGGCAAAGCGGCGGAACGCTCTACGGCCTGTTCCGCATCGAGCATCTTCTCTGGGCCGCCACGCTGAGCGTCACGGTGCTCTATGTATTCGGCATGATTCCGTTCGGCTCGCCCAACCCGTCGTTCTCGATCACCGATTTCTGGCGCTGGTGGGTCGTGCACCTCTGGGTCGAGCTTGCCTTCGAGTTGTTCGCAGCAGCGGTGACCGGCTACTTCCTCATGGCGCTGGAACTGGTGTCGCGGCAGATGGTCGAGCGCGCAGTGCTGTTCGAATGGATCCTCATTATGGTCGGCGGGGTGCTCGGCACTGGCCATCATATGTACTGGGCAGGCGAACCGAGCCTCTGGGTGAGTTTCGGCAGCATGTTCTCGTTCCTCGAGGTCTTGCCGCTGTTCCTGCTGGTGCTGGAAGCCATCGAGCAGCAGCGCCACATCCAGCACGAAAAGGATTTCCCGTATCGACTTGCCTATCTCTACATTCTCGGCTCTGCATTCTGGAACTTCGTGGGCGCCGGGGTGTTCGGCGGCGGCACGCTCAATGCGCCGCTGGTCAACTATTACGAGCATGGCACCTTCCTCACGCTGAACCACGCGCATACGTCGATGTTCGGCGCGTTCGGGTTGCTCGCCATTGGTCTGATCTACATGGTCCTGCGCTACTTGAACGGCCATCGCGCGTGGAGCGACCGCTGCGGCGTATGGGCATTCTGGCTCTACAACGGCGGCCTCGTAATGTGGATCGCGATGAACTTCTACCCGGTTGGCTGGCCGCAACTGCTGGCGGTTTACACGCACGGCTATGCGTATGCGCGAAGCCTCGAGTTCTACAGCACCACCACCTTCTGGCAGTGGATGCGCATGCCGGGTGACATCGTGTTCGCCATGGGTGCCCTGTTGATGGCCTGGGACTTTATTGTCAAGATTCTCGCGCAGCGCGCAGCGGCCATTGCCGAGGCACCGTCTGCGACCGTCGCATCCGGGCAGTCGCTGTGAGCAGCCTCGCGCTATTGGGTATCGCCCGGAGCGGATTGCAAAATCCGCTCATCTGCTCGTCGCTCGCCGCCTGTGTCCTATCACTGGCGGCCTGCACCAGCACTTCGGATGTCGCCGCTACCGACAAGCCGAATGTGTTTACCGTCACCACCAGTACGCGGGGCGCTCGACTGTCGTGGGTCAGCGCATATCGAAAGGCCGTCAGCAGCGCCAGTGACTACTGCACCAAACGCGGCATGCAGGTCGGCACCCGGTCGGATTTCATACGCAGCGGGCGCGAACTGGAACAACAAGGAACGGAGTTGACCTTCGAGTGTCACCCGCCATTCTGACCGGCCGGCGGGAATGATTCACGGGGTATGATGTGTTCGGGGGCAAGGCTATTTGTCGCAAACGACCGCCGTCATGACGAGCGGCATGACTTCCCTTACCGTCGCCGGGCTACCCGTTTCGCGAATGCGTTCGCTGACCGCCTCTTTCCCTGCCATGACGACGACACCATAGACGCGATGGGGCGTTTCACCTTCGCTGATTTTCTGGGTGAACATGGCGTCGTTCGGGGAGAAGCCGAAGACGGCTCGCACCTTGAATCCGAGTGCCGTCAAGTTCTGATTCGGCCTGAGCCGGTACGCGTTAACCGAGTTGGCCGACACTTTCATTGGTACAGGATCGATCTCCTTTTCATCGACCAGTTGCTCGATGAACGTGTGGGGACCGAGATGGCAATCGAGGCTGGCGCCGATCTCCTGTGCATAAATCGCATTCGAGACGAACGCTGCGCCGAGGGCGACGCATCGAGGCAAATGAGAGACTTTCACGAGCATCTTCTCCTTGAACGATCGGCTCGCCGGCTCGACCAGCAATAGAAGCTTAAGCGCAAAGCGGTCGGCAACTCAATTGCACAATGGTGTTAGCCACTTATCCATGTCGATGGAGGGGGGCGCGAGCGCCGGGCCGAACGAGTCGCGCACCCAGTCTGATCAAAATCGGTATCCAACCCCCACGAACGTAATCCATGGATTCGCAGTGATTCGCGTCTTGTTCGTGAGCGCAGGCTGTCCATTGGCGGCATAGGCCGTCACTGTCGCATTCGTCTTGAGCGGTAAATAGGTGACCGACGCCGTGGCGTACCAGTTCTTGCTGAAATTGTACGAGGCGCCCGCATTGAACGCTGGATTCCAGGACGGACTCAAGGAGCTTTCGACATGGCTGCCCGGCCCGGCGAACCGCTGCAATGCGCCGCTAAAAGTCGAGTTGAGTTCGGTATGGGAATACCATGTGTAATTCACGCCCACGCCCGCGAACGGCCGGAATTTCGACTGCGCATCCCCAAGGTAATACTTCACGAAGAGGATCGGCGGCCATGATCGCGTGGTGGCGAGCGGCTGCAGGTTGCCCAGGTCGAGCCCCGGACCGCTCGGCCCGACTGGCGTCACCCTGCCCTGCGCATAGAGCTTGAGCTTGGGCGGTATGCCGCTCGCCAGATCGAGCGCGATGTGGTCCGTGACGAAATACGTCATCGAGAGTTCGGCGGTGAACGTATTGTGGATCTGCCCGCCCGTGCCCGGCGAAGTATAGGTGCCGAACGCCGTGGTGCTTGTCATGGGCGTCGCCGACGATTGCCCGAAGTCGAGCCACGCCCCACCCACGCTGGTGATGAGGCTGCCCGCACTCTGGGCCATCGCGCTACTGCATATCGCCCCGGGTATCAGGGCGAGACATACGAATTTCTTCACTTTCATTTTGATATGGATTCCGAATTGACTTCAACGGAGGTTTCTGAAAATTCCGTGCAACTGCTTTACAGCTGTTCGATGACGACCGCGCCCGATGTGCCGGCCTTGATCGCCTCCAGCAACGCAGACGCCTTGGGCAGGATCTTTTCCGCGTAGAACCGTGCGGTGGCGAGCTTGGCTTGATAGAACTCCGGATCTTCCTGCGCCGCCAGCTTCTGCGACGCCACCGCCGCCGCGCGCGCCATCTGCCAGCCGCCGCACACATAGCCCACGAGCATCAGGTAATCCGCCGAACTGCCGAGTGCTTCATCGGCGTCTTTGGCGAACGCGCCCAGCATCCAGGCGGTAGCGTCTTCGAGTGCCTGCACGGCCGCGGCAAAACGCGTGCCGATCGATACGACTTGCGCATCGGCGTTGCGCTCCAGTGCGGGCAGGACTTCGCGCAGCTGTGCAATCAGCGCTGCCATTGCCGCGCCGCGATCGGCCGCCAGCTTGCGGCCGGCCAGATCTGCCGCCTGAATGCCGGTCGTGCCTTCGTAGATCGTCGCGATCCGCGCATCGCGCAGGAACTGGCAGGCGCCCGTTTCTTCGATGTAGCCCATGCCGCCATGCACCTGCACGCCCATCGACGCGATCTCGACACCCAGTTCGGTACACCAGCCCTTGAGCACCGGAATCAGCAGATCGATGCGAGCCTGGTGACGCGCACGCTCGTCGCCGTCGGGATGCCGGTGCGCACGATCCATGTCGCTTGCCATCACGTAGGCAAAGGCCCGCATCGCTTCGACCTGCGCCTTCATCGTCATCAGCATGCGGCGCACGTCCGGGTGATGCACGATCGCCACCGCGTTGGGCGACTTGCCGCTCGCGAGGCGCCCCTGCACGCGTTCCTTCGCGTATTCGCGGGCCTGCTGCCAGGCGCGCTCCGCCATCGCGAGGCCCTGGATACCCACCTTCTGGCGCGCTTCGTTCATCATCGTGAACATGTGCGCCAGGCCCTTGTTCTCCTGGCCGACCAGGTAACCGATCGCGCCGCCGTTTTCGCCGAAGCTCATCACGCAAGTCGGGCTCGCATGAATGCCGAGCTTGTGCTCAAGAGAGATGCAGCGCACGTCGTTGTTAGCGCCGGGCGTGCCGTCGTCGTTCAGCAGGAACTTGGGTACGAGGAAGAGCGAGATGCCGCGCACGCCTTCGGGCGCGTCAGGCAAGCGCGCGAGCACGAGGTGGACCACATTGCCGGTCATGTCGTGATCGCCCCACGTGATGAAAATCTTCTGGCCGTGGATACGATAGTGCTCCCCCTCAGGCACGGCTTTCGTTCTTACCGCCGCGAGGTCCGAGCCGGCTTGTGGCTCGGTCAGGTTCATCGTTCCGGTCCATTCGCCGCTCACGAGATTCGGCAAATAGCGCTCCTTCAGCGTCTGCGAACCGTGCAGGCGGATCGCTTCCGTTGCGCCCGCCGTGAGCATCGGGCACAGCGCGAACGCCATGTTCGATGAATTCCACATCTCCACCGCGGCTGCATGCATCAGTTCAGGCAAGCCCTGTCCGCCGAATTCCGGGTCTCCGGCGAGGCCGCACCAGCCGCCCGAAACATACTGCTCATAGGCACGCGCGAATCCGTCGGCGGCAGCCACACCATGCCCGGTCAGGCGCGCACCCTGTGCGTCGCCGGGCTTGTTGAGGGGATCGAGCACTTCGGTCGCAAACTTCGCCGCCTCGTCGAGCACGGCATCGGCGAGCTCCGGCGAGACGTCATCGAAACCGGGCAATGCCGCGATCGCCTCGAGGCCAGCCAGTTCGTTCATCACAAAGCGCATGTCGCGCAGGGGGGCAATATAGGTCGTCATGATCGGCTCCTTCGTCAGCCTTGCTGCAGTTTGTCCAGTTCGTGCGAGAGTTCGGGCAGCACCTTGAAAAGGTCGCCGACGATCCAGTAATCGCAGACCTGGAAAATCGGCGCTTCCTCATCCTTGTTGATCGCAACGATCACCTTCGAGTCCTTCATGCCGGCCAGATGCTGGATCGCACCCGAAATGGCCACCGCGACGTAGAGTTGCGGCGCGATCACCTTGCCGGTCTGTCCCACCTGATAGTCGTTGGGCACGAACCCCGCATCGACCGCCGCGCGCGAAGCGCCCACCGCTGCGCCAAGCTTGCCGGCGATATCTTCGAGCAGCGCAAAGTTCTCTCCGGACGCCATCCCGCGTCCGCCTGAAACCACGCGTCGCGCAGCGGTCAGCTCCGGCCGCTCGGAGCGTGTCAGTTGCTGGCTCACGAAACGGGCACCGGGCATTTCAGGCGCCGGCTCCAGCGGTTCGACGGCAGCGCCGCCGCCTTGCGTGCTCGCGGCGTCGAAGGCCGTCGTACGCACGGTAATGACCTTGATGCGGTCGGCGCTGCGCACGGTCGCGAGAATGTTGCCCGCGTAGATGGGGCGCACGAACGTATCGGCGGATTCGACGGCGATGATGTCCGAGACTTGCGCGACATCGAGCAGCGCGGCGACGCGGGGCATCACGTTCTTTGCGGTCGTGGTGGCCGGCGCGAGCACGTGGCTATATTCAGGCGCGACCTTCACGACGAGCGCCGCGAGATTTTCGGCCAGCGCGTGGCCATAATGGGCAGCATCGGACACGCGTACGCGGGTCACGCCGGCAACGCGCGCCGCCTGTTCGGCCACGTTCGCGCATCGCGAACCGGCCACGAGCACATGGATGTCGTCCGAGAGACGCGCGGCGGCGGTCACGGCGTTCAGAGTCGCTGCCTTGAGCACCTGATTGTCGTGCTCTGCAATGATGAGGACTGTCATTTCTGTTTCCTTTTCCTTGGCGTATCAGATCACTTGGGCCACGCTGCGCAGCTTCGCCACGAGTTCCGCGGCGTCGGCCACGCGCACGCCGGGTTCGCGCTTCGGCGGTTCGGTGACCTTCAGTGTTTGCAGTCGCGGGGCGACGTCCACGCCGAGCGCATCGGGCTTCACCACGTCGAGCGGCTTCTTCTTCGCCTTCATGATGTTGGGCAGGCTCGCGTAGCGCGGCGTGTTCAGACGGAGATCGGCGGTAATCACCGCGGGCAGGTCGACTTCGATCGTCTCCAGGCCGCCGTCGATCTCGCGGGTCACGACCGCCTTGCCGCCTTCGATCTCCACCTTCGAGGCGAACGTCGCCTGCGGCCAGTCAAGCAGCGCAGCCAGCATCTGGCCGACCTGGTTCGCGTCGTCGTCGATGGCCTGCTTGCCGAGCATCACCAGCTGCGGCTGCTCCTTGTCCACCAGCGCCTTCAGAAGCCTCGCGACGGCGAGCGGCTGCAGCTCCACATCGGTTTCGACGAGGATGCCGCGGTCGGCGCCCGTCGCCATCGCCGTACGCAGCGTTTCCTGGCAGCCCTGCACGCCGCAGGACACGGCGACCACTTCCGTCGCGGCGCCGGCCTCTTTCAGGCGAACGGCCTCCTCCACGCTGATCTCGTCGAAGGGGTTCATCGAGAACTTCACGTTTGCGACATCCGCACCGCTGCCGTCGGCTTTCACGCGCACTCTCACGTTTGCATCGACGACGCGCTTGACTGGTACAAGTACTTTCATTGCCTGCTCCGCTCCTTTAGATCATCCCAATGGTATGGAGAACGAACTGTTCTCCGTGCTTCCCACGCTGTGGCCTTGTGCGCTGCAACGTAATTTGTCGCGCTCAACCGCACCAGCTTCGTAGCGGTTGGGCTATCATTTTTCCGTCCGCTTCGTTAGATGCCATGGTCTCTCAGGCTGACGCGGTGCAATATCCCCCATACAGGGGTGACCGATCGAAAAAAAAGGGGACGCAGCCGGGGCGAACCCGCTGACACGGAGCAGCCCATGCACGTGACCGAAGCGTCAGGAGCGGTGACTGGAGGAGCATTCGCGGCCAGACCTCCCGTTTTGCTCGCGACGAAGATCTTTCCGCCCCGGCTGCCCGCGGGCCTGATCGACCGCCCGCGCCTGGTCTGCCTCGCCGGGGAGGCCGAGAACAAACGTCTCACCGTCATCAAGGCCCCGGCGGGCTTCGGTAAGACCTCGCTTGCGCTGACCTGGCTCGAGCGCTTGCGCAGGGAGGGCGTACTGGTGGCGTGGCTGTCGCTCGACAGCGAAGACGACGAGCCCGCGCGCTTCCTCTATCACCTCGCGCAGGCCCTGCAGCAGGCGTGCGACAACGTCGGCGCGTCGGCCATCGGGCTCACGACAGCGGCGTCGCTGGTGCCGGCACAGGCGATCGTCTCGACGCTCATCAACGAGCTCGTCGAGGTCGCCGACGAGGTCTGCATCTTCCTCGACGACTTCCATCTGATCAGCCTGCCGGCCGTCCACGACGCGGTGTCGTTTCTGGTCGAAAACGCGCCGTCGCACGTCCACGTGGTGATCTGCACGCGCACCGACCCGCCGCTGCCGCTCGGCCGCCTGCGAGCCGGCAACAGCCTGCTGGAGCTCGACGCCTCCACGTTGCGCTTCGACTTCGACGAAACGCGCAGCTTTGTCGAGCACGAATGCCCGGGCAAGCTGCATGCATCCAGCATCAAGTCGCTCTTTACCCGCACCGAGGGATGGGCCGCCGCATTGCGCATTTCCGCATCGGTGCTGGCGCGCGCCGCACACAAACCGGATGCGGAGGTCGCGCCGGCCTCGGGCGCGTCGCGCCCCTTTGCGGCCTATCTGGAGGACATGGTCAAGCGCCTGCCGGGCGGCATGGTCGAGTTCATGCTGCGCACCTCGATACTCGAGCGGCTGAGCGCGCCGCTGTGCGAGGCGCTCACCGGCGTCAGGACGAGCCAGGCCATGCTGGAGTCGATCGCCGCGCGCCAGTTGCTGCTCGAACCGCTCGATCTCGACGGCACCTGGTTCCGCTTCCATCATCTGATGGGCGAATACCTGCACCGGCGCCTGCAAACACAGCACCGCGACGAGGTCGCCAACCTGCATCGCCGCGCATGCCAGTGGTACGCACAGGAAGCGCAATGGACAGACGCGGTCAGGCATGCCATCGCCGCGGGGGATGCCGAAGAGGCGGTCTCGCTGATTGGCCGCTGCGCAATGGCGCTGGTCACGAAAGGCGACCTGCTCACACTGCTCGGCTGGCAGCGGCAGTTCCCGGCGCACCTGATGCGCTCGCAGATCAAGGTCACACTCGCCATCGCCTGGGGAATGGCGCTCGCCATGCGCTTTGACGAAGCGCTCGCCATGCTCGATACGATCGAGAAAGACGCCGCGTCGAGCGCTGATCCCGACTCAGTTCACTGGGAATGCCAGGCGATCCGCTCTGTCGTGGCCGCCCTTCAGGACGACGCGCACGCCTGCCTCGCGCTTGCCGAAAGCTGCCTCAGGCGGCCATCGACCGACGTCTGGACCACCAACGTGGCCTCAAACGTCGCGCGCTTCGCACACTGGAAAATGGGCAGCCTGGAAGCGCTCTACGCGGTGCCGTGGGTTCCGTATTCGATCGAAGAGGACTCGCGCAACGTGTTCGCGTCGGTCTACCGGCTCACGCTGCTGGGCCACGTGGAGATGCAGCAACTGCACTTCCCGCTGGCCGAGCGCTATTTTCAGGAAGCCATGCGGCTCGCGGAGCGGCACGCCGGCCCGAAGTCCATCGCCGTCGCGCAGGTCGCGCCGATGATCGGGCAACTGCGCTACGAGCAAGGCCGGCTGGACGAAGCCGAGGCGCTGGTGAGCGACCTGATGCCCGTGATCGACGCGGCCGTGCTGCTCGACAGCGCCCTGATGGCCTACCGGATGCTGATCCGCACCGCCGGGGCGCGTTCGGATACCGTGCAAGCCTATGCGTTGATCGATCGGGCGCAGGCATTGGCCTACGCGCGC
Source organism: Paraburkholderia sp. BR10882 (assembly GCF_040948855.1). Lineage (NCBI taxonomy): Bacteria > Pseudomonadati > Pseudomonadota > Betaproteobacteria > Burkholderiales > Burkholderiaceae > Paraburkholderia > Paraburkholderia sp. BR10882. The sequence continues at coordinate 92,256 of NZ_JBFPKP010000002.1, forward strand.
AAATGGGACCGCCTGAGCGCCGGCGCCCTCGTCGAACGCACGCGGCTCAACCTCGCCGAAGGCCGCATCGTGGAAGCCGCGGCCAGCGTGGCGCAGCTCGACCGGCTTGCGGATGCGGCCAGCGCTGCCGCAACGTCCGCGGCTCCCGAGATCGCCACCTACCGTGGGCTCGCGCGCGCATATCTCGCGATGGAACAGGGCCGCACGCAGGACGCCGCCGACACATTGACGGCCTCGCTGCAAGCCATCGAGTGCCGGCACGGCTGCTATCTCGCGCTGCGCCTGCGCACGGTGCTCGCGCTCGTCTGGATGGCGGCAGGCGAGCGCGCGCGGGCCGTCGAGACCTTTCGCGAAGTCTTGAAGGCCGCCGCGCCCGCGGGGCTCTACCAGTCCATCGTCGATCAGGGGCCGCAGATCGTGCCGTTGCTACAGGCCGTGCGTGAAGCGCTGCGCGGCGAGGCGCAAGCGAAGGCGCTGCTGGCCTACGTCGATCGTCTGCTGGACGGCAGCCGCGCACTGTACCAGCCAGGCGACACGCGCGCGCGCAATGCGGAGCGCGAGGCGCTCAGTGCACGCGAGCGCGACATCATCGGGCTGATTGCGCACGGCCAGTCGAACAAGGAAATCGCGCGCACGCTCGGCATCGCGCCGGAGACCGTCAAGTCGCACGTGAAGAGCATCTTCGTGAAGCTCTCGGTGGACAAGCGCGCGCAGGCGGTGGCGCGGGCCCAATCGCTGGGACTGGTGGGGACCGTCTGAATCGCACCGGCGTCACCTCACGATCACGAGCATGAGCCCATGCAGCAGCACGCCGACCATCCCGCCCACCAGCGTGCCGTTGATCCGCACGTATTGCAGATCATGGCCGATCTCCGCCTCGATCTTGCCGCTGACCTCCTGCGCGTTCCAGCCCTTCACGACGTCGGTGATCAGCGCCGAGAGTCGATGGCGATAGCGCACCACCAGCTCGCGCGCCAGTTCCAGCCACCACGCGTTGAGCTTGTGCTGGATCGCGCTCTCCTCGCTCACGCTTTTGCCAAGCGTTGCGAGCACGCCTGCCAGCGCGCCGCGCACGATGGAATCGTCACGTTCGACATCGGCGATCACGCGCGCGCGCACGTGGTCCAGCAAGCGCTGCGCATAGGCCTCGTTTCTGAAATGGCGGAGACAGTCGCGCATCAGCGACCGGCCAAAACGCCGGTACACGGGCGAACGCTGTAACTGGACGATCAGGTCCTGCACCGCTTCGTCGAACTGGTGTCGAAGCTCGTGCTCCGGGCTAGCCGCCACTTCATGCAGCAGCGCGACGATGCCCTCGACGAACTTCCTCACGATATACGCATCGAGCGGCGCGGGCGTGTATCTCGACGCTTCGCTGAACTTGGCCTTGATGAGGTCTACGTTAGCTGCGAGCCAATGCTCCAGTCCTGCCAACCCTCGGTCCAGCAGCGGCTGATGATGATTGCCTTCGGTCAGGACTTCGAGGATTTCGCCCATGGCGCGGGAAACGTCGAGCTTGCGCAGTTGCGGCGTGGCCACGCGCTCGAAGAACTGCTCGACGTGCGCGTCGTCGACGCCGTTCAGCAGGCGCGGCAGCGAGTCGGCTACCACGTCGCCGATGGCCCGGCTGTTGCGCGGCTCGGCGAGCCACACGGCCAGCGCCTGCGCGGCGTTATGCCCGCTCAGCCGGCCAATGATGAGCTCGGGCGCGAGAAAATTGGCCTCGACGAACTTGCCGAGGCTCACCGCAATGCGCTGCTGATTTCGTGGAATGATCGCGCTATGCGGAACCGGCAGGCCGAACGGCCGCCGGAACAGCGCGACCACCGCATACCAGTCCGCGATGGCACCCACCGTGCCGGCTTCAGCGAATGCCCTGAGCCAGGGAAGTCCGGCCAGCCACGGATATTTCGCCTGCAGGAAAACGCAGGCGAGCAGCACCGTGAACACGACCGCGAGCAGACTTGTCGCGGTGCGCTGCATGCGTTTGAGACGCCGCGTCTTGCGTGCTGCCAGTGCCTGGTCAGCCGCATTCAGCGGGCTTTCGTCGCCGTCGGTCATCGCGCCGACTTGTTCGCTGACTGACTCGTTCACGCCAGTTCCTCGCGCAGGAAACGGCGCACTACGGGCGCGACTTCCTTCGCACGCGCGATCAGGAACAGGTGACCGTCGTCGATCACGTAGAGCGTCGAGTTGCGGATGCGGGCCGCCAGGATTTTCGCGTTGGTCAGCGGCACGATGGGGTCGTCGTTGCCGTGCATCACGAGCGTGGGCTGACGCAGCGCACCGAGCCACGGCAGGCTGGTCCAGCCGGACGCAGCGAGCAGCTGATAGAGGTAGCCGCGGCCGCGCGGCGGATGGATATGCCGGCTATGTTCCTCCAGCAACCTGGGATCGCGCCGGTAAGCACCGCCATAAATCTCGGCGCCCACCTGCTTCATATAGCTGCGGTCGGTGTAGCGGCGCGGTCCGATCATCTTCGCGAGCACCGAGAGCCGCGCCGGCACCATGATGACGCCCGGCGACGTCGCCGCGAGAATGAGCCTGCGGCAACGCGTGGGGTAGAGGCGCGCGAACTGCTGCGCGAGCGCCCCGCCCCACGAGACCCCGAGCACATCGACCGGACCGTCGTAGCCGAGCCGCGTCAGGAGCTTGTCCGCGAGCACGGAAAGCGTCGAGAAGCGGTACGGCACGAGCGGCACGGGCGACCCGCCGACACCGGGCACGTCGAAGATGACGACGCCCACGTCCCCCAGCGCCTCGACGAACGGCTCCACCAGTTCGAGATTCGCGCCGATGCCGTTGAAGAGGAGCAGCGGCGGGGAAGCGTCGCTGCCGTGACGCACGCCCACGCGCAGGACCTGACCGTCAATGTCGACGGTCTGGATCTGCATGCTGGCCGGGCCACCGCTCGAATCGGGACTGCAAGCCTCTGCTCTCATCTGCTCGACCTCTTGCACGGGTGTCTCGCTGCGGGACGCGTCATTGGAAACATCGGCGTTTTGCATCGCCGTACCCTCTTACTTCTTCGGCTGCAGGAGCGCCTTCAGCTCCTCGACGTGCTCGGCCACACGCTTCGTCACGACTGCGATGCTGTCCGACTGCGCTCGGTAAGCCGTATCCGCGAGTTCCTGCATGTCGACGAGCGCCTTATGCAGCGCCTGCTGCACGACTTCGCCCGCATTCGCACCCGGCGCCGCGCCTTGCGCGCCCAGCTTCGCCACGAGCGACTGCAGCTCGGTCATGGTCGTGCGCAGGATTTCAGCCTGTTTCAGACCTAGGGACTGCACGCCCGCGAGCGCCGCGCTGTTGGCCTGGGCCAGCGCCTCGATGTCCTTGCGGCGCGATTCGAGAATAGCGGCCACATCGACACCCGGCAGTTTGAACTGGCCGAGAACCTTCGTGTATTCGGCGAAAAGATGAGTCGGATTGGTAGATTCCATGATTAAAGCTCCATTAGTACTACGTTGAAAAAACAATGCACAGCGTAAGAACGACGGGTCGTATATCAGGCCTCGGTCACGTACGTTCCCGGTGCGTCGGCGAGCGCAGCGTGACGCTCGTTGCCGAGCGATGCCGGCGCGCTGCGGCGCTCACCCGAGCGGCTGGCCAGCCACTCGCGCCAGTTGCCCCACCACGAGTCCTTTTCGGGCTTGGCGCTTGCGAGCCACGCATCCGCATCCGCAGGCAGTTCCGGGTTCATGAAGTACTTCGCCTTCGGATTGCCCGGCGGGTTGATCAGGCTCTGGATATGACCGCTCGAGCTGAGCACGAAGCGCGTCTTGCCGCCGAACGTCCGCGCCGTGTTGTAAACACCCTTCCACGGCGTGATGTGATCCGTCATGCCCGCCACCACGTAGGTGTCGCACGTGACCTCGGAGAGATCGATCGGCGTATCGAGCACCGTAAGCGCGTGGCGCTTGCTGAACAGGTTGCCCGTGAAAATGTCGAGCAGCTGGCCGTGAAAGCGCGCGGGCAAGCGGGTCGTATCGTTGTTCCAGTAGAGGATGTCGAACGCGGGCGGCGTCTTGCCCAGCAGGTAATTGTTGACCCAGTAATTCCACACCAGATCGTTGGGCCGCATCCACGCGAACACGCGCCCCATCTCCTCGCCCGCGAGCACGCCGCGCGCAAGGCTGTTCTGCTTGGCCGCCGCGATTGCTTCGGGCGTGCAGAAGAGGCCGAGCTGCGAATCGGCGGTGCTGTCCAGCACGGCGACCATCAGCGTGGTGGCGTTGACCGTCTTGTCGCCGCGGCTCGCGAGGTGCCCGAGCAGTGCCGAAATCGTCATCGCGCCGGAGCATGCGCCGTGCAGGTTCACATCGTCGCTGCCAGTGATGTCGCGCACCGCCTCGATGGCCTCCAGCAGCGCCGAGACGTACGTATCCATATCCCAGTGGCTCTGGGCTGCCGTGGGATTGCGCCAGCTCACCGCGAACACCTGGAACTCGTTCTTCACGAGGTAGTCGACCATGCTCTTGCCTTCGGAGAGGTCGAACACGTAGAACTTGTTGATCTGCGGCGGCACGATCAATTGCGGACGGCCATAGACCTGCTCCGTGGCCGACTTGTACTGAATCAGCTCCAGCACTTCGTTGCGAAACACCACCGCGCCCGGCGAAGTACCGAGGTTCTTGCCCACCTCGAAGGCGCTCTTGTCCACCTGAGCGGGCATGCCCTGATTCTTCAGCATGTCGAACATGGCGTTCTTCAGGCCGCCAATCAGGCTCGCGCCGCCCGAATCGACGACCTTCTTGAGCGCCGCCGGGTTGCCGAGCAGCGTGTTCGTGGGCGAAAGCGCATCGGTGAAGAGCGACATCACGAATTGCGCGCGCTCCTTGCTCTTCCGGTCCAGTGTCGAGCGGTCGACAAAACCGCTCAAGGCGTCGCGCCATACCAGATAGCCCTGCAGCGCCATGCGATACCACGTGTTGTCCTGCCACGCAGGGTCGGCGAAACGCTTGTCGCCTGCGGGCGGCGTGCTTTTCGCATTGCCGCCCAGCACGGCCAGCAGATTACGCACGAGCGCCGCTTCCTGTTCGACCAGCAGCGCGGGCTGCCGCACGGCCTGCGCGCCGATCTGCTGCGCCGTGGCCAGGATATCGCACGGCCGCAGCCCGACAAACGGATTGGGGCCGAGCATGCCTTCCGTTGCCGACGCCGAGATATCGTCGATCTGTTCGTTATGCGAATTGTCTTTCGGGGTTGCAGCCATTTTCCTGCTCCTTATTCGACGCATTGTGCGTCCTTGAACGCCCGAATTACGCCACGAGCATCGCGAGGGTCTCGGCGACCAGCGCGGGCTTGTCTTCGCCTTCGATCTGCAGTTCGTTCATCGTCTTGACGATGATGCGCCCGCCACCTTTCTTCTCCACCGACACCAGGGTCACGCGGTTGCGCACCCGGGCGCCCGCCTTCACCGGCGTCATGAAGCGCACCTTGTCCAGTCCATAGTTCAGGCCCGCCGACGCATCCTCCGGAATCATGCCGATCTCCATGGCGAGCGCGGCCAGCAGCGAAAGCGTGAGATAGCCGTGCGCGATCGTGCCGCCAAACGGACTCTCGCGTCTGGCGCGCTCGACGTCCACGTGAATCCATTGCCGGTCGCCCGTGCAGTGCGCGAATGCGTCAATGCGTGCCTGATCGACGACGACCCATTCCGATACGCCCAGCTCGCGGCCCACGAAGTCGTCGATCGTGGCGATGCTGTATCCCTTGATGCTCATAGTGAGTATTCCTCTTTTAACCTTGTGAATGACCGATCAGGCGAACTGCTCGCGCAGCCACTTCTTGTCGATTTTCCCGACGCTCGTCTTCTTCAGTGCATCGACGAACTTGACGATCTGCGGCACGGCGTACTTCGAGATCCGGCCCGACGTGGCGAACGTCATGACGTGCTGCTTGATGTCGCTCTCGCTCGCTTTGGCACCGGGCTTGAGCACCACGAGCGCCACGGGACGCTCGCCCCACTTCTCGTCCTTGATGCCGATGACCGCCACTTCGGCCGTGGCTGCATGCAGCGAAATCAGGCTTTCGATTTCGAGCGACGACACCCACTCGCCGCCCGACTTGATCACGTCCTTGATGCGGTCGGTAATCTGCAGATTGCCGGTCGGGTCGATATTGGCGATGTCTTGCGTATGCAGATAGCCGCCCGCCCAGAGCTGCTCCGATGCCTCGGGATTCTTCAGGTAGCCCTGCGTGAGCCAGGGGGTGCGCACGACGATTTCGCCACTGGCCTTGCCGTCGCGCGGGAGGTCGTTCATCTCCTCGTCGACGACGCGCAGATCGACGAGCGGAACCGGGAAGCCCGTCTTGCAGCGCAGGCGCACCTGTTCGTCGAGATCGACCGCCTCGCTGCCAATCGGCAGTTGTGCGAGGCTCAGCACGGGGCCAGTCTCGGACATGCCGTAGCCGGCAAAGATGTCGATGCCGCGTTCGAGCGCGCTGCGCGCAAGGCCCTGCGGCAAGGCTCCGCCGCCAATCACGATCTTCCACTTGCTCAAGTCGACCGACTCGGACTCGGCGTTGTTGAGCAGCATGTGCAAAATCGTGCTCACGCAGTGCGAGAACGTGACGCCTTCGTCGCGCACCAGGTGCAGCAGGCGGTCCGGCATGTAGCGGCCCGGATAAACCTGCTTCACGCCCATGATCGTCGCGATATAGGGCATGCCCCACGCGTGCACATGGAACATCGGCGTGAGCGGCATGTACACGTCGCCGCGATGGAAGCGCTGACCGGACACGGGACTCGCCAGCGCCGCCATCAGCGTGAGCGTATGCAGCACGAGTTGACGATGCGAAAAGTAGACGCCTTTCGGCAGGCCGGTCGTGCCCGTCGTGTAGAACGTCGTGGCGCGGGTGTTCTCGTCGAAATCGGGAAAGTCGTAGTGCGCTTCGCTCTGCGCCAGCATCGCTTCGTATTCCGCCACGAAGTCGATCGAATGTGCGGCGGCCACACTGTCCGGCTCGTCGATATAGACGAAGGTGTGCACGTTCTCGAGCTTGTCCTTGATCGATTCGACGACCGGCAGAAAGTCGGTGTGCACGAGCAGCACCTCGGCGCCGGCATGGTCGATCGTGTACGCGATTTCATCGGGCGAAAGACGCACATTGACCGTCTGCAGCACGGCGCCCATCATCGGCACGGCGAAGTAGCACTCCAGATAGCGATGGCTGTCCCAGTCCATCACAGCGACCGTGGTGCCATGCTGCACGCCGAGCCCCTTCAGGCCGCTGGCGAGGCGCGCGATGCGCTCACGAAGCGTCGAATAGGTCATGCGCAGCTGCCCGCGGTAGACGATCTCCTGGTCCGGCGCCTGAACGAATGGCGTATGCAGCAGTTGCTTGATCAACAGCGGATAGGCATGGGCCGAAGGCGCCGCTTTCTGCACGTCGTCCTGCATCAATCTCTCCTTGAGTCTGAAAGTGGATGGCGGGCTGGCACAGATTTGTCGTACTACTGGTGGACAGTGACATCCCGAATGACGTCATCTTCGGCTCAGACAAGGGGGCGGAACATCCCCTGAACGGGGGAGCGAGGGGGTGAGGCGAAGAGAGGAAGGGGCGGACGAGGGCACCCCATGGGGGACGCGCGCGCAGACGTGCCGCTGTGCGTGGCGGCACCCGAGCAGATTTCAACGGGATTCAGGGATTGGGAAGATGGCCTTCCTCATGCCCGGCACACCCACGCCTCGCATGCGCTGGGCGCCGGGGTCGAACTCGTGGCCGCGCGCGACAACCTGCGGCACGCGTCGATTGCGACGACCTCAACCTACCCGCACGGAAGCGACAAACGGCGCGCGCGCCAGGTAGGCGCCGCGTTCAGCCGCGCCGCCCCGGGCAACAGTGCTCGTCAATAACACAGCGCTCACCCTCGTAATCGGCAATGCAATTCCCCTCCATTCGGAAGACTGCACGCCCGCCGCACGAAAATGTATTCTAGTCCCTTGATAACGGTCGAAAACGGGGCTTCATGTGACATATCACCCACAGAACGTATCTAAATGTGGATAAATGATCTAATTTTTTCTTTATAAAACAGTTGCTTACAGTCAATCCGATCCTCCAAATGCGTGCATCCATTAGCCATACCGACTTGAAGGACGGGACGGAGACGACCATGTGCACGAACTACGCCGCCGCACGCCGTGACTACCTCTTCAGGCACTACGGCGTCCTGCCGCCCGACGACCCGTGGCGCGACGAGATCTTCAAGGACTATGCCGCGCCGGTCATCCGCCGGGCGAGCCCGACGGACGATCTGCCCGGGACTCCCGATGCGCGCGAAGCCCTGCTCGCGACGTTCGGCATGGTGCCGCGCAAACAGATTGCGCCCGGCGTGAAGGTGTTCGACACGATGAACGCGCGCGCCGAATCGGTGGGCGAGAGGCGCAGCTTCAGCGGCGCATGGAAGAAGCTGCAGCTGTGCCTGATTCCATGCGAGGCGTTTTTCGAGCCGAGCTACGAAACCGGCAAGGCGGTGCGCTGGCGCATTGGTCTCGCCGACGGCGCGCCATTCGCCATTGCCGGTTTATGGCGCGAGTGGGACGAAGGCGAGGCCGGCAAGGCGTACTCGTTCACGATGCTCACCGTCAATGCGAGCGATCATCCGCTCATGAAGCGTTTCCACAAGCCCGGGGACGAGAAACGATCCGTGGTGATCGTGCCGCCTTCCGAGTATGAGGGCTGGCTGGCGAGCCGTTCGATGGACGAGGCGAGGTCATTTCTCAATCTGTATCCGGTGGAGGGGATGGCGGCCGAGCCTCAGCCCCTGCCCCCGCGCGTGAGCCCGAAGCCCGATACGAACGGCCAATAGCAAACGACCCGGGCAAACGACCCGGCAAACCGGGTCGTTTAGCACTCCACGTCAATCAAACCAGCAACGTAAATCAGAAATTGAAGTTATCGATATTCGAAGCATCGAACGTCGTGGGCGGCCCGAGAATCACTTCACCGCTCTTGCCGATGGTGCGCTTGCCGAGCTTGCCTGCTTCAAACGACTCGCCTTCCTTGCCCGTGATGGTGCCCGAAGCAAGATTGGCGGCCGCATACGCGGCGAGGTAGCCGAGTGCACCCGGATCCCAAAGCTGGAACGCCTTCACGGTGCCGTTCTTCACGAACGCGCGCATCTGGTTAGGCGTGCCGAGGCCCGTCACCACCACCTTGCCCTTGCTCGGCGACGAAGAGATATAACGCGCCGCCGCCGCGATGCCGACCGAGGTGGGCGCAACGATCGCCTTCAGGTTCGGATACGCCTGCAGCAAGCCTTGCGTCTCGACGAAGGACTTCTGGTCGTCGTCGTTGCCGTAGGCGATCTTCACGAGCTTCATCTTCGAATACTCGGGCTTCTTCAGCTCTTCCTGCATCCACTTGATCCAGGTATTCTGGTTCGTCGCGTTAGGCGTGGCCGAGAGAATCGCGAACTCGCCTTCGCCGCCCATCAGCTTCGAAACGAGCTGGATCTGGCCGCGGCCAATGCTCTCCGCGTTCGCCTGGTTCACGAAGATCTGCCGCCCTTCGGGCGCCGTGTCCGAGTCGAAAGTCACGACCTTGATGCCTTGATCCATCGCGCGCTTCAAATACGGCACGAGAGCATTCGCATCGTTGGCCGCGATAACGATCGCGTCCTGGTGCTGCGTGGTCAGCGTATTGATGTACGAGACCTGCGAGGACGCGCCCGCGTCCGAAGGACCCACTGCCTTGCCCTCGCCCTTGAACTCCTTGATCGCGTCCAGACCGCCGTTATCGGCGATCACCTCGTAGGGGTTGTTGATCTGCTTGGGCACGAACGCGATCTTCAACCCTTCCTTGATGCCGGCCGCATGCGCCGCGACACCGCCTCCCACTAGCATCGCGCACAGCAGGGCCGTGCACACGTGACGTACTGGCTTTCTCATGAATCGTCTCCTCGATGGGTACCGGACGCGTCCGGCTGATTGACTGCCTCTTGACTTCCTTGCCCTTCTTCACACCTCGTTCATGCCGCCCGCGCCAGTGCGCGCCGGTCACGCATCGTGCGCCAGCGCGCAGCGAGATTCGGGATCAGCACCGAAGCCAGCAGCAGCGCCCCGGTCACGATCGTGAGCGTTTCGCTCGACACATCGACGAGCGTGAGCGCATTCTTCAGTACACCGACGATCAGCAGCGAGAGCAGCACGCCGTACATCGACCCGCGCCCGCCGAAAATGCTCACGCCGCCGAACAGCACCGCCGCGATCACCGAAAGCTCGAAGCCTTCGCCGTTGTCGCCGCGCGCGCTCGTGAAGCGCAACGTATAGACGATGCCCGCGAGCGCGCTCATGACGCCCGAGAGCACGAAGAGGCGCAGCTTGATCTTCGGCACGTCGATGCCCGAGAACGACGCGGCCGTGGTGTTCGCACCGATCGCGAAGAGGCTGCGGCCGAACGCCGTGGCCTGAAGCCATACCGTGAACACGATCGCGCACGCCGCGACGATCAGGAACGGCAACGGGATGAACGTGTTGCCCAGGTTGCTCATGCCAAAGAGCGTATAAGCGGGCGGGAAGTCGGCAATCGCCTGATCGCCGAGCAACACGTAGGCCAGCCCGCGAAACAGCGCGAGCGTGCCGATCGTCACCGCGAGCGAAGGCAGATTGAGCTTCACGATCACGAGCCCGTTGAAGAGACCCGCGAGGCCGCCTGCCACGAGCACGAGCGCCATGGCGACCGGCATCGGCAAGCCAATGTGCCAGAGCACGCCCAGCAAGGCGCTCGAAGCGCCGAGCACCGAGGCCACCGAAAGGTCGATTTCGGCGGCGACGATGATGAGCGTCATCGGCAAGGCCATGAGCGCGACTTCGGTGAGGTCCGCGAGCACGTTGCTGACGTTCGCCCTCGAGAGAAAAACCGGAGAGAGCACGCGCCCCACCACCAGCGATGCAATGAGAATGACGACGAGCAGCGCTTCCCAGCTGAGCGGCAAGCCGGGCTGGCGCGTGAGCAGCGCGGCGTCGGGTTTCGGGGCGTTCTTAGCCATGGTCGCGTTTCCTCATCATGCGTTTTGCCACCGAGCGGGCGAGCAGCGTATCGGCGGCGATGGCGGCCACGATCAGCGTGCCCTGAATCGCCTGCTCCCAGAACGGCGAGACGTGCAGCACCACGAGCGCGATGCTGATCACGCCCAGCACGAGCGCGCCGAGCGTCGCGCCGAGTATCGTGCCCACGCCGCCCGTGATCGCCACGCTGCCGACCACGGCGGCCGCCACCACCTGCAGCTCGATGCCCTTGGCGGTGCTCGCGTCCACGGTGCCGAAGCGGGCGAGCCACAGCGCGCCGGCCAGGCCCGCTATCGCGCCGCTGATCAAGAAGCCCGTCGCGACGCGGCGCTCAACGTTGATACCGGCAAGGCGCGCCGCTTCCGGGTTCGAGCCGATCGCGTAGTATTCGCGGCCCGGCCGGAACTGCTTCAGATACACGGAGAGCGCAGCAAGCAGCACGATCGCGATGAGCGCCAACACCGGAACGCCGAGCACCGAGCCCGTGGCGAGCCGCGAAAACGCGTCGGGCAGGCTCGTGGCGTTGATCTGGCCGCCATGCACCCACGCGTAATCGGCGCCGCGGAAGATGTAGAGCGTGGAGAGCGTCGCGACGAGCGACGGCACGCGCCCCACGGCCACGAGCAGCGCGTTGATCGAGCCGGCCACGAGTCCGATGGCGAGCCCCGCGACCAGCGCCACGAGCACAGGCATGTGCGGGAACGCGACGTAGAGACTGCCCACGCCATAGGCGCTGATGCCGACCGTCGAGCCGATCGAGAGATCGATATGGCGCATCAGGATCACGATCGTCATGCCCGCCGTGAGCAAGCTCACGATGGAGACGTTGAGCAGCACGTCGCGCAGATTCTGCAGGTTGAGGAATTGCGGCCGGGCGAGCGCCGTACCGCCCACGATCAGCAGCAGCACCACGAACAGCGTGGTCTCGCGGCTGCGCGCCAGCGCTTCGGCCAATGCACCCGCGTTGCGCCGCTGCGGGCGCGGCTCGCCGCCGTGCAGGGGATGAGGAGAAGTGGAATGGCGCATCATGCGGCGTGCCCCAGATGAATGTTGGTTTCGCCGAGCGCGGCGCTCATGATGCGCTCTTCGTTGGCATCGGCACGTGCGATATCGGCGGTGATGCGGCCTTCGTGCATGACGAGCACGCGGTCGGCCATGCCGATCACCTCGGGCAGTTCGCTAGAAATCATCAGCACGGCCATGCCCTCTTTCACGAGTTCCGCGAGCGCGCTGTAGACTTCGGCCTTCGCACCCACGTCGATGCCGCGCGTCGGTTCGTCGATGATGAGCACCTTCGGCCCGGTGGCGAGCCACTTGCCGAGCACCACCTTCTGCTGGTTGCCGCCGGAGAGCGTGCCCACCGGCGCGTTCAGATCGCTCGCCTTCAGACGCAGACGCTTGCCCCATTGCCCGGCCAGCTCCACTTCGCGCCCCGTGGAGATGAGGCCGAAGCGCACGAGCCGCCCGAGCACCGTGAGCGAGGCGTTGCGCGCAATGCTCAGTTCGAGCGCGAGACCTTGCTGACGCCGGTCCTCGGGCACGAGCGCGAGGCCGGCCTTCACGGCGGCAGCGGGCATGCCGGAGGCCAGCGGCTTGCCCGCGATCTGCACCTGCCCCGCGTCGGTCGGATCGATGCCGAATATCGCGCGCGCCACTTCGCTGCGCCCCGCGCCCACGAGCCCCGCGAGCGCGACGATCTCGCCCGCGCGCACGTCGAACGAAATGTCCTTGAAGACGCCGCGGCGCGTGAGGCCGCGCACGCGCAGCATCACTTCGCCCGGTTGCACGTCCGCCTTCGGGTAGAACGTCGCAAGGTCGCGTCCCACCATCTTCGCGACGATGTCCTGGGTCTTGAGCGTGGCCGTGGGCGCGTCGAACACCTTGGCGCCGTCGCGCATGATGGTCACGTGCTGCGTGAGCGCGAAGACTTCTTCGAGCCGGTGCGTGATGAAAAGAATCGCCACGCCACGGTCGCGCAGCGTGCGCGCGATCGTAAAGAGCCGCTCGACCTCGGGCAGCGAGAGCGCCGCCGTGGGCTCGTCCATGATGAGTACGTTCGCGTTGAGCGAAAGCGCCTTCGCAATTTCGATCACCTGCTGGTCCGCGATCGAAAGTCCGCGCACGAGCCGTTCGGGCTTCAATTCGACGCCGAGCGACTGGAGCAGCGCCGCGACCTCGCGATGCATCGTTTCGTAGTCGATGCGGCCCACGCGATCCACGGGCTGACGCCCCATGTAGATGTTCTCCGCGATCGACAGATCAAAGAACAGTGTGGGTTCCTGATAAATTACCGCGATACCGGCGTCGCGCGCCTGAGCGGGCGTCGCGAACGCGCGCTCCACACCGTCGATGCGCATTGCGCCGCCATCGGGCTGATACACGCCCGCGAGGATCTTCACGAGCGTCGACTTGCCCGCGCCGTTTTCGCCGAGCAGCGCGTGCACCTCGCCGGGCATGAGGCTCAGGCTGCCGTCGATGAGCGCGCGCACGCGCCCGAACGACTTGCTCGCGTTACGCAGTTCGAGCCGCGGAGTGTCGCCGGACCTGCTTTTTGCTTCTGCTTCCACGCCTGTCTCCATGTCGTTGCGCGCACACTCAAATACGGTAGATACGTTCCGCGTTGCCGCGAAACAGCGCCGTATGTTCGCTCTCGCTGGCGCCGCTCACGATCGACGCATACGCATGCCAAAGCTTCGAATAGCCGCCGAACAGGCGGTCGACCGGAAAGTTCGAGGCGAACATCGCGCGATCCGCGCCGAACGCGTCGATCGTTTCCAGTACATAAGGCCGCAGGCTTTCGACGCTCCATGCATGGTCGAACATCGCCAGTCCGCTGATCTTCACGGCCACGTTCGGGCATGCCGCAAGCAGGCGCAGGCCGTCGCGCCACGCGCGGTAGCCCGCCACGCTGCTGCGGTCGACGAACATGCCCGCGTGGTTGATCACGAGCTGAATGCCGGGATGCGCACGCGCGAGCGCGGCGGCCTCCTCCATCTGCGAGGGATATAGCTGCAGGTCGAACGACAGACCGTGCTTCTCCAGCAGCGCGAAGTTCTCGCGCCACGCCGCCTCGCGCATGTAATGCCGCCCCACGTAGTCGTAGAGCTGGTTCTCGTGAACGTTGAGAATCTGGCGAATGCCGCGCGTACGCGCAAACGCCGCGTGCGCCTCGAGCACCGCGGGCGCATTGGGCGAACTGAGATCGCAGGCCGCGACGATCGCGTCGGGCAACGCACGTGGCTCCCCCGCATTCTTGGCAATATCCGCGAGCCCTTCCAGCCAGCGCGTTTCTTCCACCGGATCGTCCGGATCGTGATTCGCTTCGACATGCACGACCTTGAGCACGTCGATGTCGCCGGCCTCGCGCAACAGGTCGGCGGGCAGATAGTTGTGCTTGAGTTCGCGCGCATCACAGACGAACGACGTGCCCGGATTCGCGAGCCACGGGTAATGATGCGTATCGAGGTTCCAGAAGTGGACGTGCGGATCGACGACCTGCATGGCATGTTCCTCGCGTGTGCTCAAGGCAAATGAAAGACCTGCACGAGCGGCTGTTGCAGCGGCACGTTGTGGGCATCCGTCTGCATGATGTCGGCCATGTAATCCCACCATTTGCGCATGACGGGCAGCTCGGGCAGCGCGTCCATGGTGTGATCGTCGCGGCGCTCGAGCACGGCAAAGAGATGGTGCGTCGCTTCGTCGAGAAAGATGCGGTAATTTTTTACGCCCGCATCGCGCAGCGCGCTCGCCAGTTCGGGCCAGATTTCGCGGTGACGCCGCTCGTATTCGTCCCGCTTGCCGGGATCGAGCTGCATGCGAAACGCAATTGTCTCCATGATCGTGTCTCCGTCCAGCCTTGATACGTCGTGCGCTTGTACCGCTCATGCGAAGCAGGGGCACGCGTCGACTCGGTGTTTGCCCTGGCTTCGCGGTGCGCGGTTGCACGCGTTTTTACGTGGTTAGCTGCGTTGTGATCCGACTATAATTCCCGCATCGATAGCCAACCAATCCGATGTTGGGATCGGGCGATGCACAAACCGGATCGCTCCATGAACCATCACACTTCCGTCGTCGCACTCGTCAACCGGCTCAGATTCAAGCACCTTGCCCTGCTC
Organism: Paraburkholderia sp. BR10882; assembly: GCF_040948855.1. Classification (NCBI taxonomy): domain Bacteria; kingdom Pseudomonadati; phylum Pseudomonadota; class Betaproteobacteria; order Burkholderiales; family Burkholderiaceae; genus Paraburkholderia; species Paraburkholderia sp. BR10882. The sequence goes on from NZ_JBFPKP010000002.1 coordinate 107,389, forward strand.
GTCGCGCTCGACGACGCGCGCAACGTTCATCAGGCCGCCGATGCCATCAACGTGGCACAGCCCAGCGCGAGCCGCATGCTGAGCGACATCGAGGAAGCGTTCGGCTTCCGGCTCTTCGAGCGCAACGCGCGCGGCATGCAGCCCACCGCGCTCGGCGTCGTCACGCTCGCCTACGCGCGCCGCGCGCTTGCCGAACTCACGCGCTTTGCCGAAGACCTCGACGTGAAGCGCCGCGGCGGGCACGGCCAGCTCACCGTGGGCGCGATCATGGGCGCCGCGCCCGACCTGCTCGCGCAAGCCGTCGCCACGCTCAAGACCGAACGGCCGCTGCTGCACGTGCGCATCCTCGGCGAAACGAGCGACCAGGTCGTGCAGCTGCTGCATCGCCGCGAAGTCGATCTCGCGCTCGGGCGCCTCACCACGCCGCTGCAGCACAACGATTTCAGCTTCGAACCGATCGCGCGGGAAACGCTCGTGCTCGTGGTGCGCGCGCGCCATCCGCTTGCGCGGCGCGAACAGGTCACGCTCGCGGAACTGATGGACTGGCCGTGGGTTGCGCAGCCCATCACGAGTCCCGCGCGTGAATTGTTCGAAGGCGAACTCGCGCGCGCCGGTCTCGGCACGCCCGCCAATCTCACCGAGTCGGCCTCGATCTTCGCCACGCTGCAACTGCTCGAAAGTTTCGACGCCGTGGCCATGCTGCCCGAGCCGGTCGTGCGCGACCATGTACGCGGCAAGCTGCTCGTCGTGCTGCCGCTCGAAATCGGCAAGAGCCTGCCGGGCTACGGCGTGCTCACGCGCAAGAACGAGCCGCTCGCCGAGCCCGCCGAGCATTTCGTCGGCTTGCTGCGGCGCTTTTCGCAGCCCTTCAAGATGGACGATATCGCTCACGATGGTTCGCACGCGGTCGTGCTCGCTCCTCATTGATACGTGTGGGCCCAGGGCTCACTGCAGATTCACGAATAGCCCGCCGTCCACGAGCAGCGCGGCGCCCGTCACATAGCGCGCGCGGTCCGAGGCGAGAAACACCACGCATTCGGCCACGTCCTCGGGCGCGCCCAGCCGCCCGAGCGGAATGCGCTTTTCGAAGTACGCACGCTTGCCTTCGTCGCTCAGGTCTTCGGCGTTCAGGTCGGTGGCGATGGTGCCCGGCATCACCGAATTGCAGCGTATGCCATAGGGCCCGAGCGCGATCGCACACGACTGCATGAGCGAATGCACGCCGGCCTTGGTCGGCGTGTAGTGCGTCTGCATGCCGCCGCCCACGAGCGCGCTGATCGAACTCGTCGCCACGATCGCGCCGCCCGTGCCCTGCTCCTTCATTTGCCGCGCGACCGCCTGGGTCACGTAGAACGCGCCGTTCAGGTTCACGCCTATCGTGCGTTCGAGCACGGCGGGCGGCATGTCGAGAAACGAGTGGAACGGGCAGATGCCCGCATTGCTGGCGAGCACATCGACCTTGCCGAAGCGCTCCACCGTCTGGCGCACGAGATCCACGCCCGTTTGCGGCGCGGCCACGTTGCCTTCCAGCGCGAGCGCGCGGCGTCCTAGCCGCTCGATCTCGCCTAGCACCTCGTCGATCGCCGAGCGACGGCCGTACGAGGCGTCGTTGTCTCCCCAGTAGTTGATCGCGACATCGGCGCCCTCGCGGGCGCTCGCAATCGCAATGGCGCGGCCAATGCCGCGCGAACCGCCGGTGACGATCACCACCTTGTCCTTGAGCAGCACGTGTTTCTCCTCGTAGCTTGTGATGAGCCTCGCCTGGTGCGCGTTCGGCGCGCTCAGTGCGTGTATGGCCGGGAAAGTTTGCAGTCCGGATTGAGCCGCACACCGAAGCCCGGCGCATCCGGCACCTTGAGCCGTCCTTGCACCGGCACCGGTTCGTCGAGCAGCAGCGGTGTGAACATCGGCACCACCTTGTCGGCCTTCGGCGCCATCATGAGGAATTCCGCGAACGGCGAGTTATGGCGCGTCACGACGAAGTGATAGCTGTACACCGAGGAGCCGTGCGGTACGACCAGCACGTTGTGCGCGTCGGCGAGCGCCGAGATCTTGATGAGTTCGGTCATGCCGCCGCACCAGTTCACGTCGGGCTGGATCAGGTCGCAGCAGCCCATTTCCAGCAGCATGCGAAAGCCCCAGCGCGTGGCTTCGTGCTCGCCGGTGGAAACCATCATGCCGCGCGGCACATTGCGGCGCAGTTCGGCATAGCCCCAGTAGTCGTCGGGCGGCAGGCATTCCTCGATCCACTTGAGGTCGTACTCTTTTGCGGCCTGGGCGAGGCGCGTGGCATAGCGCACGTCGAGGCTCATCCAGCAGTCGTACATGAGCCAGAAGTCGTCGCCCACGCGCTCGCGCATGGTGGCGAGCAGTTCGAGGTTCTTTCTGAGGCCCTCCTCGCCTTCGGCCGGACCGTGCAGCAGCGGCAGCTTGCCGCCGATGAAGCCCATTTCCTTCGCGAGATCGGGGCGCGCGCCGGTGGCGTAGAACATCAGCTCGTCGCGCACGGGGCCGCCGAGCAACTGATACACGGGTTCCTTGCGGATCTGCCCGAGCAGGTCCCACAGTGCGAGATCGACGCCCGAGATGGTGTTGAGCACGACACCCTTGCGGCCGTAGTAGAGCGTGGCGTAGTACATCTGATCCCACATCTTCTCGATGTCGGTCACGCGCTGCCCTTCAAGAAAACGCGCGAGATGCTTCTCGACGATGAATGCGCCGATCTCGCCGCCCGTGGTCACGGCAAATCCCACAGTGCCGTCGCTCGCCTCGATTTCCACGACGAGTGTCCCGAGCACGTCGATGCCGAACGAGCGGCGGCTCTGACGATACTCGGGATAGCGCGCCATCGGCGTGGAAATATGGTCGTCGATCCAGTGGCCGTCGGGTTGATCGTGATAGTCGGCGCCGCCGCCGCGCACGGTGAAGGCTCGCACGTGTTTGATGGTTGGCATGGCCATGTTACGTAGCTCCTGGGTAGAGGATTAGCGCGCGCGCCGCACGGGCGGCTCGAATGAGCGAGCCGCCGGCGCAACGGCGCGCGGCGCGACGACAAGAATGAGCAGCGCGGCGGCAATGCTTGCAAGCCCGAGCAGTTCGAGGCCCGCCGCGTGGGAAGCAAAGTTTCGGTCGGCGGCGGCGCGCAGCATCGGCGCGATGAAGCCGCCCAGGCCGCCGAGCGAATTGATGAGCGCGATGCCGCTGGCAGAGGCCGCGCCCGCGAGATCGCGCGCCGGGAAGGTCCAGAAGAGCGGCTGCGCCGCGATGAAGCCGCTCGCCGCGCAGCACAGGCCGAGCATCGCGACGATCGCGCCCGCGGTGCCGCCAAGGCCTGCCGCCAGGCCCGAGACGGCGATGCCGACGCCCGACATCACGAGCAGGCGCGCGGCCCAAGCGCGATGCCCTCCGAGGCGGTCCGCGCGGCGCGGCACGATCCACGTGAGCGCCACGGCGCACAGCCAGGGCACGGCCGCGAGCAGGCCTACCTCGAGGCCCACGGAGGCGCCCACGAGCGAGGCCACCTGTTGCGGCAGAAAAAAGATCACGCCGTACACGCTCATCTGGATCAGCGCATAGATGCCGGCATAGGCGAGCACGCGGCGGTCGAACAGCGCGGCGAGCGCATCGCGCGGGCCGTGCGCGGCGGCTTCGCGCGCGTCGAGCTGGATCGCGCTCGTGAGCGCGCGGCGCTCGTCGGGGGAGAGCCAGCGCGCGTCCCCGGGCTTGTCGACGAGATACCAGAAGGCCCACACGCCAACGGCCGAGGCCAGCCCGCCTTCCACGAGAAAGAGCCACTTCCAGCCTGCGAGTCCGAAGGTGCCGTGCATCTCGAGCAGGAGTCCTGACAACGGGCCGCCGAAGATGAAGGCCAGCGGCGCGCCGAAATAAAACACGCCGATGGCGCGCGCCCGCGAGGACTGCGGAAACCACTGCGTGAGGTAATAGATGATGCCGGGGAAGAAACCCGCTTCGGCCACGCCCAGCAGGAATCGCAGCACATAGAACGAAGTCGGCGCCTGCACCCACGCCATCGCCGCGGAAATCATGCCCCACGTGACCATGATGCGGCACATCCAGATCCGCGCGCCCACACGGTGCAGCGCGAGATTGCTCGGCACTTCGAAGAGTGCGTAGCCGACGAAGAACACGCCCGCGCCGAAAGCGAATGCCGCGTCCGAAAGGCCCGTATCGTGCAACAGCGCCTTTTGCGCGAAGCCGATGTTCGCGCGGTCGAGAAACGCGAGCACGTACATCAAGAGCAGGAAGGGCAAAAGGCGGCGCATGGCCTTGCGGCCCGCGGCTTCCGCCAGCGTAGGTGCCAAGGTAGGTGCCTCGATCGACATCGATGTCTCCTGTCGGCGCTCTCCTGTTACCACCGCGCCGTTATCGTGATCCCGCGCGTTGTCCGGCCGATACGCGCGGGTCCTGCTTCCCGCCTCAGTATGTCGCGCGCCCGCCCGAAAGATCGAATACCGAGCCGGTACTGAACGCGCAGTCTTCCGTCGTGAGCCAGACGATCATCGAAGCCGCTTCGTCCGGCATGAGGAAGCGGTTCATCGGGATCTTCGCGAGCATGTAGTCGATATGCTGCTGCGACATCGAATCGAAAATCTCGGTCTTGGCCGCCGCCGGCGTCACGGCATTGACGAGCACGCCCTTCGTGGCCAGCTCCTTGCCGAGCGACTTCGTCAGTCCGATGAGCCCGGCCTTCGATGCGCTGTAGTGCGAAGCATTCGGATTGCCTTCCTTGCCGGCCACGGAGGCGATATTGACGATGCGTCCATAGCCCTGCTCGATCATGCGCGGCACCACGGCGCGGCAGGTCAGGTAGCTGCCGATCAGGTTCACTTCGATCACGCGGCGCCACACGTCGACGGGTAGTTCCCACGTGAGACCATTGCCGCCCGTGATGCCTGCGCTGTTCACGAGCGCGTGAATCGCGCCATGCGTTTTCACGGTTTGCTGTGCGGCTGCCTCGACCGAGGCTTCGTCGGTCAGTTCGACCGTCACCACCGAAACCTTGCCCAGCTCCGACAACTCGGCGCGCGCGCGTTCGAGCCGTTCCGCGTCGATGTCCCAGAGCGCGACCGACGCGCCCGAACGCAATGCCCGCTGCGCCACGGCATAACCCAGACCGCGCGCGCCGCCCGTCACGACCATCACGCGATTGTTCAGATCCAGTTGATTCATTGCACCTGCTCTCCTTGTTCCGCCACGAGGCGTTGCTGTTGTTCGCCCAGGCCGCTCACGCCCAGCCGCATGGTCTGTCCCGCGCGCAAATAGATGGGTTCCGGCTTCTGCCCCATGCCGACGCCAGGCGGCGTGCCGGTCGAGATCACGTCGCCGGGCTGCAGGCTCATGAACTGGCTGATATAGGAAACGAGCGTGGCCACGTCGAAGATCATCGTGCGCGTGTTGCCGTTCTGGTAACGCTTGCCGTCGACTTCGAGCCACATGTCGAGCGCCTGCGGGTCGGCGATCTCGTCGCGCGTGACGAGCCAGGGGCCGAGCGGCGCGAAGGTGTCGTAGCCCTTGCCCTTGTCCCACTGGCCGCCGCGCTCGATCTGCCATGCGCGCTCGGAAACATCGTTGACCACGCAATAACCGGCCACATAATCGAGCGCGCGCTCGCGCGGTACATTGCGCGCTGCTTCGCCGATCACCACACCCAGCTCGACTTCCCAGTCGACCTTCTTCGCGTCCGGGGGAATCAGCACGTCGTCGTTGGGACCGGTGATCGAACTCGTTGCCTTGAGGAAGAGCACGGGCTCTGTGGGGACGGGCATATTGGATTCGGCGGCGTGGTCGGAATAATTGAGGCCCACGCAGACAATCTTGCCGACGCTGCCCACGCACGGACCCAGGCGGGTGTCGGCGGGGACGAGCGGCAAGGCGGCGAGATCGTGTCCGGCGAGCTGGCGCAGCGCGGTCGCGCCGAGGCCGTTACCGGCGACGTCCAGCGTGACGCCGGAGAGATCGCGCACGCGCCCCTCGTTATCGATCACACCCGGCTTTTCAGCCCCCTTACTGCCCCAGCGGACCAGCTTCATGCGGCGTCTCCTGATATTGGAATGGATCGTTGACAGCCAATATAGGGGTGTCGCGATAGCCGAACAATCCGAAAGCCGCATGAGGCGATAGCGAAAGCGGATCGCGCCCTTTGTCGCCTTATGTGTCGTGGGTACGCAGAAAAACAGAAGCCCGCGAACGCCGTGGCGTACGCGGGCTTTGTGCACTGCAACGCGCCTGGCTCGCAGGCGCGGCATGAGTCACAGCATGGTCAGTGCATCGCGTGCAGGTAGTGATAGAGACCGGCCGCCGCGGCACCGCCGGCAAGCGGCCCGAACACCGGAATCCACGCATAGCGCCAGTCGCTGTCGCGCTTGCCCGGAATCGGCAGCAGCGCGTGCATGATGCGCGGCGAGAGATCGCGCGCCGGGCTCATCGCGTAGCCGGTCGGGCCGCCGAGCGAAATGCCGATGCCGAGCACGAGCAGGCCCACGGGCAGCGCGTCGAGCGCGCCGAGACCCACCTGCGGCGAGGCCAGATAAAGCACGCCGAGGATCAGCACGAAGGTGCAGATCGCTTCCGTCAACACGTTGTGCCGCTTGCTGCGAATAGCGGGCGCCGTGCAAAACACCGCGAGCTTGATATCCGGATCGGCTTCGTTCGCGAAGTGCTGTCGATAGGCAAGCCATACGAGCAGCGCGCCCGCCATGCCGCCGAGCATCTGCGCCGCGATATAACCGCCGACCTTCGACCACGCGAACTTGCCCGCGAGCGCCAGGCTGATCGTGACGATCGGGTTGAGGTGCGCGCCGCTGAACGAGGCAGTCACGTAGACCGCCACGAACACGGCCATGGCCCAGCCCATCACGATGACGATGAGGTCGGCGCCCTTGCCCTTCGTTTTTGCCAGCAGCACGTTCGCAACGGCGCCGTTACCGAGCAGCACGAGAATGGCAGTGCCGATGAATTCCGCAATATAGGGTGACATGATTGTCGTAGTCTCTCTCTGCCCGCGCGGTGCATGCGCACGAAGCGCATGCGATCCCGCTGCGGGTTATGTTAATTAGTTATGCTTGTATGTTCTAAAGCGGACTCGCGGCTCAGTGCGAGTCGTCCGCCCAGGCCTTGGCCGCGCGCACCGCACGCTGCCAGCCTGCGCGACAGGCGTCGACCTGCGCGCCCTGCATCGACGGCGCGAAACGGCGGTCGAGCTTCCACTGGCTCTGCAGTTCGCCCACGTTCTGCCAGTAGCCGGTTGCGAGGCCTGCAAGGTAGGCCGCGCCGAGCGCCGTGGTTTCGGTGATCTTCGGACGCACCGCATCCACGCCGAGCAGATCGGCCTGGAACTGCATGAGCAGGTTGTTCGCGCTCGCGCCGCCGTCCACGCGCAGTTCGCCCACGCTGATGCCCGAATCCGCTTCCATGGCCGCCAGCACGTCGAGCGACTGGTACGCGATCGAATCGAGCGCCGCGCGCGCGAGATGCGCCGAGGTCGTGCCGCGCGTCACGCCGAACAGCGTCCCGCGTGCGTGCGCGTTCCAGTGCGGCGCGCCGAGGCCCGCGAACGCCGGCACGAGGTACACGCCGTCCGTATGCGGCACGCTTGCGGCGAGCGCTTCGATTTCCGGCGCGCTCTTGATGATGCCCATACCGTCGCGCAGCCACTGCACCACCGCGCCCGCGATGAAGATGCTGCCTTCGAGCGCATAGTTGACCTCGTCGCCGATCTGCCACGCGATCGTCGTAACGAGGTTGTTCTTCGACTCGATGGGCTTCGTGCCCGTGTTCATCATCAGGAAGCAGCCCGTGCCGTAGGTGTTCTTCACCATGCCCGTGCTCGTGCACATCTGGCCGAACATCGCGGCCTGCTGGTCGCCCGCGATGCCGGCCAGCGGAATCTTCGAGGCGAACACCGTGGTCTTGGTCGGACCATACACTTCGGATGACGAACGGACTTCCGGCAGCATGCTGCGTGGAATTTCGAGCGCGTCGAGCAGCTCGTCGTCCCATTGGCGCGTGTGAATATTGAAGAGCATGGTGCGCGACGCATTCGTCACGTCGGTCACGTGCAGTTCGTGCTTCGTGAAGTTCCACACGAGCCAGCTGTCCACAGTGCCGAACGCGAGCTTGCCTTGACGCGCTTTTTCGCGTGCGACGGGCACGTTGTCGAGAATCCAGCGAATCTTGGTTGCCGAGAAATACGAATCGATCGGCAGACCCGTTTTCGCGCGCACTTTCTCTTCGAGGCCGCGCGCCTTCAGCGAGTCGCAGAAGTCGGCCGTGCGGCGGTCCTGCCAAACGATGGCGTTATAGACGGGATGGCCCGTCTCCCGATCCCAGACGATCGTCGTCTCGCGCTGGTTCGTAATGCCGATCGCGGCGATGTTGGTGCCGTTCATGCCGGCGCGCGTCACGGCCTCGGCAGCGACGCCCGCCTGGGTCGACCAGATTTCCTGCGGATCGTGCTCGACCCAGCCCGGTTGCGGATAAATCTGTTCGAACTCTTTCTGGGCAACCGAAACGATGTTGCCCTGGCGGTCGAAAAGCATGGCGCGCGAACTCGTGGTGCCCTGGTCGAGCGCAAGAATGTACTGTTCCTGCATGTCTCTCATCTCCGTCTGTACTAGTTGTGATGACGCACCGCGTGGACAGTGCGTGGGGGGTACGTGACCTACCTTGCGTGATGCCGGCGAACTTCAGTGCTGCGCGGTCGCCGTCGCGCTTGTTGCGGCAAACCAGTGATCGATTGCGGCGGCCACGCCGTTGAGCGTGCCCGGCGCGACATGCAGGCCCAGCTTCGAGCGGCGCCACAACACGTCTTCGGCGCGCGTGGCCCATTCGGCGTTGCGCAGGTAGCGCAATTCGGCCTCGAAGATGCCCGGCGCGACTTCGCAGCCGAGGCCTGCGAGCGATTGCGCGTTGTCGAGCAGCCGCTCGGCGCGCGTGCCGTATGCGCGTGCGTAGCGGCGCGCAAGCGGTGCAGGCAGCCACGCATGGCGTCTCGCGAAGTCCTGCGCAAAGGGCTCGAAACGCGCGTTCGCGATATCGCCGCCGGGCAGCGGCGCGCCGGCCGTCCACGAAGGCGCGGCGTGGCCGAGCACGCGGCACAGCATGTCCGATGCCTCTTCCGCGAGCTTGCGGAAGGTCGTGATCTTGCCGCCGAACACCGAAAGCAGCGGCGCGCCGGCGGTTTCGTCGAGTTCGAGCTTGTAGTCGCGCGTGACGGCGGACGCATTCTCCGCGCCCTCTTCCTCGAGCAGCGGACGCACGCCCGAGTAGGTCCATCGCACGTCGGCCGGCGAGATCTTGCGCTTGAAATAACGGTTGATCGACTCGCACAGGTAGCGCGTTTCGTCGCCGTCGATCGAGACCTTCGCGGGGTCGTGGTGATACTCCACGTCGGTCGTGCCGATGAGCGTGAAGTCGTGCTCATACGGAATCGCGAAGATGATGCGCTTGTCCGGGTTCTGGAAGATGTACGCGTGGTCGTGCTCGAACAGGCGCTTCGTGACGATATGACTGCCCTTCACGAGCCGCACGCTGTGCTGCGCGCCGCGCCCGAGCGCACCGTGGAGCACCTCGCCCACCCACGGCCCGGCCGCGTTGGCGATGGCGCGAGCGCGCACGTCGAAGGTGCTGCCGTCCGGGCGGCGCAGGAGCGCCTGCCATTCGCTTTGCGCGCCGTTCGTGGCGTTCGTGCGCACGGCGGAAACGAGCTTCGTGCGCGTGAGGATTTGCGCGCCGCGCTCCTGCGCGTCGAGCGCGTTGAGCACGACGAGGCGCGCGTCGTCGACCCAGCCGTCCGAATACACGAAGCCGCGCTGGATCGAGTCGATGAGCGGCTCACCCGCCGCATGGCGGCGCATGTCGATGCCGCGCGAGCCCGGCAGCAATTCCCGCTTCGCAAGATGGTCGTAGAGAAAGAGGCCCATGCGAATGAGCCACGCCGGACGCAGATTCGGCATGTGCGGCATGACGAAACGCAGCGGCCACATGATGTGGGGCGCCGCGCGCAGCAGCGTTTCGCGCTCCTGCAGCGCCTTGCGCACGAGCCCGAATTCCTTGTACTCGAGATAGCGCAGCCCGCCGTGAATCAGCTTGGTGCTGCACGACGAGGTATGCGAGGCGAGATCGTCCTGCTCGCAAAGGAGCACCGACAACCCGCGGCCGGCCGCGTCGCGCGCGATGCCCGCGCCGTTGATCCCGCCGCCCACGACGAGCAGATCGTACCGGTTCTGTTGAGTCACCCTGCTGTGTCCCTGAAAGAAAAACGAACCTCTAAATGTTCGAATTCGAAATTTATCGAACATGAACGAAAAAGTAAAGGTTCGATTTTCGGGCTTTTGACCGAAAGCAGTGCGTAAACGAACATACATCGGACATTATCGAACGTTCGTCGGGCGCGAATGAAAACGGGGCCTTGCGCGCCCGATGGGCAGCACCCCGCCCGCTCGCGAAGCGCGTTGGATGGCAGATCGGAAATGGAGAAAACGCGCAGCCGACGCGTCCGGAAAAGCGCGTACGAAAACCCCGCGGCTTATGCGGCGACGTGAACCTGCGTGCCCGCGGCGAGCACCGCCTCGTTCATTTCCTCGGGCAGCGGCTGGTCGGTGAAGAGCGCGTGGATCTGGCTCAGGTGCCCCTGGCGCACGAGCGCCGGGCGGCCGACCTTCGAATGGTCGGCCACGAGGTAGACCGTGCGCGCATGTTCGATGATGGCCTGCGCCACGCGGACTTCGCGCGTGTCGAAGTCGCGCAGCGTGCCGTCGGTCTCGATGGCCGAGGTGCCGATGATCGCGTAGTCCACCTTGAACTGGCGGATGAAGTCGATGGTGTGCTCGCCGACGATGCCTTTGTCCCAGGGTCGCACGACGCCGCCCGTGATCATCACTTCGCAGTCGGGGTAGCCGCTCATCACGCTCGCCACGTTGAGGTTGTTCGTGACGACGCGCAGTCCCTGATGATGATTGAGCGCGCGCGCGACTTCCTCGGTCGTGGTGCCGAGGTTGATGAAGAGCGAGGCCTGATCGGGAATGTGCTGGGCCGCCAGGGCCGCGATGCGGCGCTTCTCCTCGTGGAACATATGTTGCCGTGCACTGTACGAGACGTTCTCCGCACTCGTGGGCAGGCTCGCGCCGCCGTGATAGCGGCGCAGCAGATTCATGTCGGCGAGCCAGTTCACGTCGCGGCGAATGGTTTGCGGCGTGACGTCGAAATGCGAGGCGAGATCGTCGACCGTGACGAAGCCGTCGCGTTGCACCCATTCGAGCATTGCCTGCTGGCGCGCGTTCAGGGTGAGGCGAGGATCTCGTGTCATTGGCTCGTTTGGCATGCAAGTGAGGACCGACCTATTGTAAGGGCTTGCCCACCCGAATCAGGAGAAAGCCGATGCATGCCGTACGCAAATGGATAGCAGGCGCCGCCGTGGCCGCCATGCTGGCCCCGCTGCTGAACCCGCTTCCCGCCGCCGCGCAAACGAACCCCGGCGCGACGCCTCCGGCTGCGCCCGCCGCCTCCGCCACGCCAGCCGGCGACGGCACCTTCCTCCTGACGATCTTCCTGAAGCACGACGAGTCGAAGCCGCTTCCGAAGATCAATCAGCAACTCGCGGAACAGGGCTTCTACAAGGCCTTCCCGCCGCCCGGCATCGAAGTGGTCTCGTGGTACGTGATGATGGGGATCGGCCAGGTCGTGACGCTGCGGGTGCCCGCCGACCGCCTGCGCGAGGTGAACCGCGCGATCGAGGAAACCGCATGGGGCGGCTACCACACGGAGTTTTATCCGACCTATGACTACAAGGCGCTCGCCGAGCAGGCGCGGGCGCGCAACGGCAAGTAGCGGGACGCGGGCGCGCCCTGAAGCAGGCGCGCCCAGGGTTGCCCCGAAGCTTCCGTTAAAATGCTGCGCTTTCTCTATTCCCCCGCCGCGCCCGATGCACTCCGCTCCATCGACCTCGCCCGCCGCTGCCCGCGAAGCGAACGACACCGAACTCACCCACGACCTCGTCTACGGCCCCAACGACCGCCCCGCGCCCACCATCACCTTCGTGGCCGCGCTCCAGCATCTGCTCGCGATCCTCGTGCCGATCGTGACGCCAGGGCTCCTGATCTGCCAGGCGCTGGGCGTCTCCAGCCGCGACACCACGCTGATCGTCTCGATGTCGCTGGTGATTTCCGGCATCGCCACGTTCCTGCAATGCAAGCGCGTCGGGCCGCTCGGCGCGGGCCTGCTCATCGTGCAGGGCACGAGCTTCAACTTCGTCGGCCCGCTCATCGCGGGCGGCAGCCTGATGGTCAAGCAGGGCACGGCCGTCGAAACCGTGATGGCCGCCATCTTCGGCGTCGTCATTGCGGGCTCGTTTGTCGAAATGGCGGTGTCGCGCATCCTGCCCTTCATCAAGCGGCTCATCACCCCGCTCGTCACCGGCATCGTCGTGCTGCTGATCGGCCTCACGCTCATCAAGGTCGGCCTGATCAGCATGGGCGGCGGCTATGGCGCCATCGCCAAAGGCAACTTCGCGAGCGTCCAGAACCTCACGCTCTCGGGCCTCGTGCTCGGCACCATCATCGTGCTCAACCGCGTGCCCGTCGTTTGGGTGCGCAGCACGGCGCTCGTCATCGCACTCGCCATCGGCTATATCGTTGCGGGCGCAATGGGTCGGCTCGACTTCACCGGCGCGCGCGAAGCCGCGCTGTTCCAGATTCCGACCCCGCTGCATTTCGGCCTGGGCTTCTCGTGGTCGCTCTTCGTGCCGATGCTGATCATCTACCTCGTGACCTCGCTCGAAGCGATCGGCGACGTCACCGCCACCAGCAAGGTGTCGAAGGAGCCGGTGGAAGGCCCGGTGTGGATGCGGCGCATCAAGGGCGGCGTGCTCGTGAACGGCTTCAACTCGCTGCTCGCGGGCTTCTTCAACACGTTTCCCAGCTCCGTGTTCGCGCAGAACAACGGCGTCATCCAGCTCACCGGCATTGCCAGCCGCCACGTTGGCCTCTGGATCGCGGGCATGCTCGTCGTGCTGGGCCTCTTCCCGCCCGTGGCCGGCGTGCTGCAGGCCGTACCCGAACCCGTGCTGGGCGGCGCAGCCATGGTGATGTTCGGCGCGGTGGCCGCTTCGGGCATCAACATCCTCGCGGGCACGCGCCTCGACCGCCGCGCGCTGCTCATCATCGCCGTGTCGCTGGCACTGGGCCTGGGCGTCTCGCAGGTGCCGGAGATTCTGACCAGCCTCCCGCATGCGCTCAAGAACGTGCTGGAGTCGGGCGTCGCAACGGGCGGCATTTGCGCGCTCGTGATGAACTGGTTCCTGCCGGAAAAGCCGTAACCTTACTGAGCGTGCGGCCCCGATACTGGGCCGCGCGCTATTTTATTGACCGCAATTTCCAATTTACTGGATAATATCTCCATCATCTTGGAAACGAACCCAATGGATACCCCGACCGACGCCGGCATCAACGAGCGCATTGCCCGCTGCGTGCGCGACCTGCGCGCCACGCGCGGCCTCACGCTCGACGCGCTGGCGACGCGCAGCGGCGTGAGCCGTTCGATGATCTCGATGATCGAGCGCGGTGCCGCCAGCCCCACGGCCGTAGTGCTCGAAAAGCTCGCGGCGGGGCTGTCGGTCTCGATGGCGAGCCTGTTCGGCGCCAGCGGCGAGAGCACGCCCGCCGAGCCGCTGGTACGCCGTGCGCAGCAGGTGCAGTGGCGCGACCCGCAATCGGGCTATACGCGCCGGAGCGTGTCGCCGCCCAACTGGCCTTCGCCGATCCAGCTGGTCGAAGTGGATTTCCCGGCCGGCGCGCGCGTAGCCTACGAAACGGGCAGCCGCGAGACTGTGATTCACCAGCAGGTCTGGGTGATGGAAGGACGGATCGACGTGGAACTGGGCACCGAACGCCATGCGCTTCATGCGGGCGATTGCCTCGCCATGCGGCTCGATCAGCCGCTCATCTTCAGCAACCCCGGTTCGCAGGCCGCGCGTTACGTCGTCGCGATTTGCGACGCGAGCGGACTCTGAACCCGCGTCATTCGCCTCGATCTTCCAGCCTTTTCATTTAAAGAGGATTCCCCATGAATTCGAACTCACGCAGCGATGGCGTGCGCTTCATCGATTGCAACGAAACGGACCACGCGTCGGCGATTCTCGAGATCCTCAACGACGCGATCGTCAATTCGACCGCGCTCTACGACTACAAGCCGCGTCCGCCCGAGGCCATGGTCACGTGGTTCGGCACCAAGCGCGCGAACGGCTTTCCGGTAGTGGGCGCTGTAGACGAGGCCGGCACGCTGCTCGGCTTCGCGAGCTGGGGCACGTTTCGCGCGTTTCCCGCCAACAAGTACACGGTCGAGCACAGCGTCTACGTGCACCGCGACCAGCGCGGCCGCGGCCTCGGCGAGCGCCTGCTGCTCGAGTTGATCCGCCGCGCCCGTGAGGAACAGATTCACGTGCTCGTCGGCTGCATCGACGCCGCCAATGCCGGCAGCATCGCGCTGCACGACAAGCTGGGCTTCACGCACTCGGGCACGATCAAGGAAGCGGGATTCAAGTTCGGACGCTGGCTCGACGCCGCGTTTTACCAGCTCAATCTGGAGATGCCCGCCCCGCCGGTGGACGGCTGACGCGAGCGCGCGCCTCGCGACTCAACGTGCGCTCGAGCGGGGCGCAGCCGCCGTCATGGCATTGCGGAGATGGCGCGCCCGCAGCGGCGCGCGTGCCGCGCGCTTCGAGGCGCACGCCGCGCGCGTGGCACGCCGCTTCGCCTGACTGCGGTTGCGGGACTCGGCCTCGCGCGTGGCGCGCCGCGCCTGCCTGCGCACGACGAGCAGCACGCAGCCGATTGCGGCGACCACGGCCACGCGAAACGGCGACGATTCGAAGGCGCGTTCCGGCACGTGCAGCAGAAGAATGGAAATGAACACGGCGACCTGAATGAGGATCGCCGAAAGCGAAGCGACGAACAGGTAGGCGTGCAGGCGATCGGTCGGCGGCTTCATGGGGCTGCACTCCAGAAAGTTGCGCGGACAACGATATCGAGTCTGGCTGGTTATACCCTACGCCTCGCGAATGTCAGGCGCATGGCAACGCGCGAAGCTGGGCAGCGTGAAGGGATCGTGCCTGCTCCAGGCTGATGAGAACCTTAAGGAAAGGCCCCTGCGATTACGCTTTTATCGTCGGACGATAATTGTTTATGCACCTTACCGACCAACGCCTTTCAGCGCCTTTCGTCTTGCCTCGATTGATGCGCAGCGCAGAAAGGTCTCTTCCAGTTCATTCAGTGCTTACCTAAGGTTGACTTAAGCTCGCGCGCCGTACCCTTGCAGGTTGTAATCCGCACGGCAATGCAGTCATGAATCGCACTTATGAATATCGCGGCTACGCAATCCGCGTTGGCGTCGAAGCAAATGGCACGCTCCCGCTCGAGCGCCTGGAAATCGAACGGCCTCGCTATGCAGCGGTGGTGAGCATCGCGGCAATCGACGAGCGCGCCGTCCCCTCGTCCCTGAAAATCGACAACGCCGCCGGGCTGCCCTTCCACTCCGATATCGACGCCTTGATGGGCGGCTACAGCGCGGCCTGCCGCCTGATCGACGAACAGCTCGCCGCAACGGCGCCCTGACCTGCCAAAGCAAAAAAACGCGCGACAGCCGGAAGCCATCGCGCGTTTTTCATCGGGACGCACTGTGTGCGTCCTGTGCCTGCGTTTAGTCGCGGTTCGCCTGCAACACGGTCAAAGCGGCCATGTTGATGATGCGTCGCACCGTCGAGCTCGACGTCAGCACGTTCACCGGCGCATTCACGCCCAGCAGGAACGGACCGACCGCCACGTTGCTGCCCGCACCCGTCTTGAGCAGGTTATAGGCGATGTTGCCCGAGTCCACGTTCGGGCACACGAGCAGGTTCGCCGCGCCCTTGAGCTTCGAATGCGGCAGGATGCGCAGGCGCAGGGCTTCGTCCAGCGCGCAGTCGCCGTGCATTTCCCCGTCGATTTCCAGGTCGGGATTTTTTTCCGTCACCAGCTTGAGCACTTCGCGCATCTTCGTGCCCGAAGCCGAGCTGCCCGAGCCGAAGTTCGAACGCGAGAGCAGCGCTACCTTCGGCTGCAGGTTCAGCCATTCCATCTGGCGTGCCGCGGCCAGCGTGAATTCGGCGATCTGCTCGGCGTTCGGGTTGTCGTTCACGTGCGTGTCGACGATCGCGACCGTGCGCTTGTCGAGCAGCAGGATGTTCATCGCCGCATACGTATTCGCGTTGCGCTGCTTGCCGATCACCTCGTCGACGAAGCGCAGGTGGTCGTGATACGCGCCCACCGTGCCGCACACCATGCCGTCCGCGTCGCCCAGGCGCACCATCATCGCGCCGATCAGCGTGAGGCGGCGGCGCATTTCCACGCGCGCCATCTCCTTCGAAATGCCGTCGCGGCAACGCAGTTCCCAATAGGTCGTCCAGTACTGGTGGAAGCGCTCGTCGTACTCGGGGTTCGTGACTTCCACGTCTTCGCCGAGCTTCAGCCGCAGGCCGAACTTCTCGATGCGAGCGAGCAGCACTTCCGGACGGCCGATCAGGATCGGACGCGCAAGCTTCTCGTCGACGATCACCTGCACCGCGCGCAGCACGCGCTCCTCCTCGCCTTCGGCGAACACGATGCGCGACTTGCCGCCGTCACGCACGAACTGCTTCGCGGCCGCGAAAATCGGCTTCATGAACGCGCCCGAGTGATACACGAACTGCTGAAGCTCGTTCGTGTAGGCGGCGAAGTCGTCGATCGGACGCGTGGCCACGCCGTCTTCCATCGCCGCCTTCGCAACGGCCGGCGCAATACGCACGATCAGACGCGAGTCGAACGGCTTCGGAATCAGGTACTTCGGGCCGAAGCGCAGGTCATAGGCGCCGTATGCGGCCGCCACCGAATCGTTCAGCTCTTCTTCCGCGAGCTTGGCGATCGCGTGCACCGCCGCGATTTCCATGTTGCGCGTGATGGTCGTTGCACCGACATCGAGTGCGCCGCGGAAGATGTACGGGAAGCACAGCACGTTGTTGACCTGGTTCGGGAAGTCCGAACGGCCCGTGGCAATCACCGCGTCCGGGCGCGCTTCGAGCGCGACCTCGGGGAAGATTTCCGGCGTGGGGTTGGCAAGCGCGAGAATCAGCGGCTGGTCCGCCATCTTCTTGACCATTTCGGCCTTGAGCACGCCGCCGGCCGACAGGCCGAGGAACACGTCCGCGCCTTCGATCACGTCGGACAGCGAGCGCGCCGAGGTGTCCTGCGCGAAGCGTTCCTTGTCCGGGTCCATGAGCGTCGTGCGGCCCTGGTAGACCACGCCGTCGATGTCGGTCACCCAGATGTTCTTGAGCGGCAGGCCCAGATCCACCATGAGATCCAGACAGGCCAGCGCCGCCGCGCCCGCGCCCGAGGTCACGACCTTGACCTTCGAGATGTCCTTGCCGATCACTTTCAGGCCGTTCATGAACGCCGCCGAAACGGTGATGGCGGTGCCGTGCTGATCGTCGTGGAAGACCGGAATCTTCATGCGCTCGCGCAGCTTGCGCTCGACCGTGAAGCAGTCGGGGGCCTTGATGTCTTCCAGATTGATGCCGCCGAACGTGGCTTCGAGGCTCGCGATGATGTCCACGAGCTTGTCCGGATCGCTTTCGGTGATTTCGATGTCGAACACGTCGATGCCGGCGAATTTCTTGAAGAGCACCGCCTTGCCTTCCATGACCGGCTTCGAGGCCAGCGCGCCGATGTTGCCGAGGCCGAGGACGGCCGTGCCGTTCGTGATCACGCCCACCAGATTGCCGCGCGCCGTATAGCGGAACGAGTTCTGCGGATTGTCGACGATCTCCTCGCAGGCCACGGCCACGCCCGGCGTATAGGCGAGCGCGAGGTCGCGCTGGGTGACGAGCGGCTTGCTGGCCGTCACCGAAATCTTGCCCGGGGTGGGGAATTCGTGATATTCGAGGGCGGCCTGACGATCGGTCTTGTTCATGTTCCTCACTCTGATGGTGTGCCGCACGCACGGAAGGCGCGGCGGTCATGTTCGAATGAGGCGATTCTAGAGAGACCTCATAACCTGCTCATTTTGATTTAGTATGGGGCCATCATTTTTTGGTAATACCCTGGGGAATCGTGTCTTTCAGCATTGACGACGTGACGAGGCGGTTGAATACGCGCCTGAAAATGCGCCATCTGGTCCTGCTCCTGCAGATCCGCCAGCACGGCTCGCTCACGCGCGTGGCGGAACACATGGCGACGAGCCAGCCCGCCGTCACCAACGCGCTGGCTGAAATGGAGAGCATGTTCGGCGCGCCGCTCTTCGACCGCACGCCGCGCGGCATGACGCCTACAGCGCTCGGCAATGTGGTGCTCGCACGTGCCCAGGCCATGCTGCACGACCTGGACCACCTCGCGCGCGACATCGAAGCCGTGGTGGCCGGCCACGCCACGCGCGTGCACGTGGGCGTGATTCCGTTCATCTCGGGGCGCACGCTCGCCGCCGCCATTCGCCTCACGCAGTCGCGGCTGCCGCAACGCGTCACCATGACGATTCATGAAGGCACGAGCGACGCACTCCTGCCGCAACTGCGCGACCATACGCTCGATATCGTGATCGGGCGCGCGTCTTCGGCGGTCGACGTCTCGCAGTTGCGCTTCGAGGTGCTGCATCAGCAAAAGCCGCGGCTCATCGCCAGCCGCCGGCTCGCGGCGCGGCTCGCGCGCGGCAAGCTCGACTGGGAAAAGCTTGTCGAACTGGACTGGATCCTGGGCGCGCCGCACACGCCCATCCGCGAGCAGATTTCCGACCTCTTCCTGCACGCGGGCGTGGCGCCGCCCGTGCCTATCGTGGAGAGCTACACGTCGCGGCTGATCGGCGAGATGATCAGCACGAACGAGAACGCCGTGTCGATCGTGCCCGCCGATATCGCCGAGGAACTCGTGCACTTCGCGGGCGTGGCGATCGTGCCGTACACGCTCGACTGGACGCTGCCGCCGGTTGCGATGTTCACGCGCGCGGGCGTGCTGCGCGACGTCGACGCCACCTTCGGGCAGTCGCTGCGCGAGCTGTACCAGGAGGCTGAAAAGGCGCGGGGTTAAGCCGCTTCCTGCAGCTCGCTTTCCAGCTCTTCCAGCTCCAGCCCGTGAGTACGGTCATGGTCGAGCAGTTCACGCACGAGTTCTTCCAGCGTCATGCGCCGGACGCCGTCGCGCAGCCCGCAGCGCAAGCGCTGCTCGGGCGTGAGGCGTTTGAGCGAGGCGCAAAGACGGCGCCGCCCTTCGCTGAATTCACCCATTGCGGCGACGAGATCTTGCTTCAGGTATTCGCGTTCTTCCGCGAGCACCATGCCGTTCACCGATGCGATTTCCGGCAGTTGAGCCTTGCGCACGACACTGAATCGTTCGGCGAATACGGCGTCGAGATCGCGCAAATGGCACGCGTGCTCGAGCAACGAGAAGCCCGTGCCGCCTGGCCGGCGCGCCCATAGGTCCATAGGCACGCGCTCGACGAGCGCCGCGAAGCGCTCCGGCATGGTTGCGAGCGCTTCGATCACCGCTTCGAACGGCAGGACCACCGGCTGCGCGCTGAACACCGCACCATAGCTGAAAAGCGCCCCGCTCACGCGGCCCCGCGCCTGAGCGACTTCGTGGCCGTGGCGGCGCATCACCTCGGCAACCAGCGCGCCGCAGTATTGGCGCGCCGTGGTGTCTTCGCCGATTTCCGGAAACTTCTGCGCGATTTCCTCGGCCACGGCGGCAATCGCCGCCACGCCGACGCGTGAGAGTACTGCGTACTCCACATAGCGCCCAGGCGCGTCGATCAAGGCTTCCAGCTGGCTGGCGAGCGGTGTCGCCTTGAAACGGTCGAAGCGTGAATGCACGTTGCCTCCTAATAGCTCGAATCGTAACGTATCAAAACGATACGTTACAAAACGCGAAGCGGCAAGTGCTCGAATGCAAACGGGGCGCGGACTTGATCGACGCGCCGATTTAGGTGTTTACCCGTAATCGTATTGTCAGCTGGTTATCGGTATGTCGATAATGCTCTCATGGATGTGAAAACTGCAGTGCGCGTCTTCGACGTGATCAACCTCTTTGCCGAAGTCCGGCAGCCGATGATCTACAGCGAGATTGCGCGTCGAACCGAGATCCCGCTGTCGAGCTGCCACGCGCTGTTGCAGACGATGGTGGCCAAAGGCTATCTGTACGCGCCGGGCGTGAAGGCGGGCTACTACCCCACGCAGCGTCTTCTGCATGTGGCGCGCGACATCTGCAGCGAGGACCCGCTCACGCTGATGTTCCAGCCGCTGCTTTCCGCGTTGCGCGACGCAACCGGCGAAACCGCCGCGCTCGCCACGCTTGCGGGCAACCGCGTGGTCTATCTCGACGTGATGGAGTCGCGCCAGAAGATCCGCTACAGCGACGAGCCGGGCGGCTTCATGACCATTGCGAGCGCCGCGGGCAAGGCGCTGCTCGGCGCGCTCGCTCCGGCCGCGCGCCGCAAACTGCTCGACAGTTGCGAGCCGCAGCTGCACTCGGCCAACGGCGCGGTGATCGAGCGCGGCGCGTTCGAGCGCGATGTCGAGCAGGGCGTGACGGACGGCTGGCATCGCTCGACGGGCGAGAGCGTGGAGGACGTAGCCGGCCTCGCGCGCGGTTTCCTGATCCATGGCGAGGCGTTTGCGCTCGTCATCGGCGCGCCCAAGGCGCGTCTTCTCAAGAACGAGCAGCACGCCGTGAAGGCGTTGCTCGAGGTGTACGCGCAAATCCCGCCAACGCTGTTAGCCGCGTGAGGCGTCTCGGGCACTGACTGCAGCGATGCGCGAAGCGCGAAATTCCTGAAGTGGAGGGTCAAGCATGCGTTGGAAGAACCGGCCGCAAGGCTCGAACTGGGGCGACTTCGGTCCCGACGATCAATTGGGGCGCCCCAATCTCATCGGCGCCGAGCAGGTGCTCAAGGGCGCGCAGGAAATTCGCGCTGGCCTCACGTTCACCCTTTCGCTGCCGCTCGACTTTCCGGGCGACAGCAAGCTCAACGTGCGCCGCCATCCGCCGGTGCTGCGCCCTACCTTCCGCGACGGCCTGCCCTACGTGAACTTCCCGTTCGCACGCAACGAAGCGGGCGCGACCGACGTGGTGAGCGACGACCAGGTGCTGCTCTCGCTTCAATACTCCACGCAGTGGGATTCGCTCGCGCACGTGGGCGCACGCTTCGACGCCAACGGCGACGGCGTGGCCGAAAGCGTCTACTACAACGGCTTTCGCGCGAACGTGGACGTGGTCGGCCCGATGGAATATCGCGCGGAAGACAACTTCGCGCCTCACGCGTGCGGGGGGGAGCATAGCCATGCCGATGTGCTCGGCATCGAGCATCTTGCCGTGAAGGGCATGCAAGGGCGCGGCGTGCTGATCGATTTCGCCGCGCATTTTGGCCGCGAGTTTCGCACCGTGGGCTACGACGACCTGATGCGCGTGATCGAGGCCGACGGCGTGGAAGTCGAGCGCGGCGACATGCTCGTGCTGCGCACCGGGTTTGCTGAGATGGTGCTCGAAATGAACCGCCAGCCCGACGAAGCCGTGTTGTCGAGCCACTGCAGCGCACTCGACGGGCGCGACGAGCGCCTGCTGCAATGGATCACCGATTCGGGCATCGCGGCGCTCGCTGCCGACAACTACGCAGTCGAACGCTACCCCGCGCGTGCGCCCGCCACACCGGGCGATCACCCGCTCATGCCGCTGCATCACCACTGTCTCTTCAAGCTCGGCCTGCCGCTGGGCGAGCTTTGGTATTTGCGCGATCTCGCCCTGTGGCTGCGCGAGCACCGGCGCTCGCGCTTCATGCTCACCGCGCCGCCGCTGCGGCTGCCTGGGGCCATGGGCTCGCCCGTCACGCCGGTCGCCACGGTTTGACGAACTGCTTCGCTATCCTCTGTTTTATCCGCATTCCCGAAAAACATGGCTAAAGAAAGAGTCCTGATTACCGGCGGCGCCGCCGGCATCGGCGCCGCGTGCGCCGCGCGCTGCGCGGCCGATGGCTACGAAGCCGTCGTGATCGACCGCGTGGGCGACGGCATCATCGCCGATCTCTCCGACACCGAGGCAACGGCAGCCGCACTCGCCCGCGCGCTGGAAGGCGGCCCGATCACGCGCCTCATCAACAACGTGGGCGTGGTCGTGCCCAATGACGCCGAGCACCAGTCGCTCGAAGAACTCGAACGCGCATGGGCCCTCAACGTGCGCTGCGCGCAGCAGTGCATGCAGGCGCTGTTGCCCGGCATGAAGGCGGCGCGCTTCGGGCGCATCGTCAACATGTCGTCGCGCGCCGCGCTCGGTAAAGAGCTGCGTACGGCCTATTCGGCCACCAAGGCCGCGTTGATCGGCATGACGCGCGTGTGGGCGCTCGAACTCGGCGCATTCGGCGTGACCGCGAACGCCATTGGGCCGGGCCCGATTCGCACCGAACTGTTCGACCGCGCCAACCCGCCCGGCGCGCCGCGCACCGAAGCGATCATCAACGCCGTGCCGGTCAAACGTGTAGGTACCCCCGACGATGTCGCGCACGCCGCCTCGTATCTGCTCGACGCGCGCAGCGGTTTCGTGACCGGCCAGGTGCTCTACGTGTGCGGCGGCATGACCGTTGGCGTCGCGGGAGTCTGACGATGGCGGCCCTCGAAACGCCTGCACAACCATGCGAACCGCGCCGCGCCGGCATCGTCGGCGCGGGCAGCATCGGCGTGGCGTTCGCGATCTGCTTTGCGCGGGCCGGCTGGCGCGTGCGCCTCTACGATCCCGACGCGGCACGCCGCGCCGCCGCGCCTGAAGAGATTGCGCTGCGCCTCGACGCTCTTACGCAATACGCGCTGCTCGACGAAAGCGCACAGCAAATCGCCACACGCGTCGCGATCGTCGACACGCTCGAAGCCGCGGTGGCGCACGCCGATCTCGTGCAGGAATGCGCACCGGAGCGCGCCGAACTAAAGCGCGAAATCTTCGCGCAGCTCGACCGCGCCGCGCCGCCCGAAGCGATTCTCGCGAGCGCTTCGTCGTTTCTCGCGGCTTCGATATTCGTCGACGCTACACTGCCGGGTCGCGCGCGCTGCCTCGTCGCCCATCCCGGCAACCCGCCCTACCTCGTACCCGTGATCGAGGTCGTGCCCGCACCGTTCACGTCCGAAGCGGCGACCACGCGCGCGATCGCGCTCTACGCCGAAGCGGGCATGAAGCCCGTGCGCGTAAAGCACGAAGTGGAAGGCTTCATCTTCAACCGCCTGCAAGGCGCCGTGCTGCGTGAAGCGTATTGCCTCGTGCGCGACGGCGTCGCGTCGGTGGAAGACATCGACACCGTGATGCGTGAAGGCCTCGGCCCGCGCTGGTCGGTGATCGGCCCGTTCGAGACCGTCGATCTGAACACGCGCGGCGGCATCGCCTCGCATGCGCAGAAGATGGGTCCCTCGTACGCGCGCATGGGCGCCGAGCGCGGCCAGCACGACCCGTGGACGCCCGAACTCGTCGCCGAGGTCGAGGCGGCGAGACGCGCGGCATTGCCGCTCGATCAATGGGACGAGCGCGTGGGCTGGCGCGACCGCCAGCTCATGCATCTCGCCCGCCATCGCAAGACCCAAAGCCACGACGACTCATAAGCGCATCGAACACGCGCCGAGAGCCGAAGAGACCCGACAACTATTACATTTCAGATAGAGACACTTCCATGCAGAAAGTCACCGCTTTCTTTACCGAGCTGATGCGCCGGTATTTGCCCGATCCGTTCGTCTTCGCGATCGGCCTCACCCTGCTGACGATGGCCCTTGCCGTGATCGTGCAAGGACAAGCCGTCACGGCGCTCACCACGAGCTGGGGCAAGGGCTTCTGGGCGCTGCTCGCGTTCACCACGCAAATGGCGGTGATTCTCGCGATGGGCTACGTGCTCGCGACCGCGCCGCTCACCGACCGCTTTCTGAACCGCCTGGTGGCGCGCGTGAACGATCCGCGCATGGCGATCATCGTCGCGACGCTGGTGGGCGGCATCGGCAGCTATCTGAACTGGGGCTTCGGCCTCGTGGTGGGTGGGATCGTCGCGCGCAAGCTCGCGCTGCGCGTGAAAGGCGTGCACTACCCGCTCATCATCGCTTCGGCCTATAGCGGCTTTACGCTCTACGGCCTCGGGCTTTCCGCCAGCATTCCCGTGCTGATCTCCACGAAGGGGCATCCGCTCGAGGCGCAGATGGGCGTCATTCCGCTCTCCGAAACGATTTTCTCGCCCACCATGCTCATCACGAGCCTCGTGACCCTCATCACGCTGCCGCTGCTGAACGCATGGCTGCACCCGAAGCCGGGTCAGCCGATCAAGGAAATCGACCGCGCCCAGGAAGAAAAGCAGCAGAAGGCCGCCGCGCTCGGCGTGGATCTCGACGAAGGCAACACGCTCGCCAACCGCCTGAACAACAGCCGTCTTCTGAGCTACGTGATCGGCCTGATCGGCATGGGCTATGTCGCGCTGCACTTCGTGCAGGGCGGCTCGATCGACCTGAACCTCATCAACTTCTTCATTCTGTTCCTCGGCATCCTGCTGCTCGGCACGCCGATCCGCTATGTGGAGAAGCTCAACGAAGGCATTCGCACGATCAGCGGCATCATTCTGCAGTACCCGTTCTACGCGGGCATCATGGCGATCATGGCGTCTTCGGGTCTGGTCAATACGTTTTCCGAAGCGTTCGTGAAGGTCGCGACGCCGGGCACGCTGCCGTTCTGGGGCTTGATCAGTTCGTTCGTGATCAACTTCTTCGCGCCTTCGGGCGGCGGCCACTGGGTCATCCAGGGACCGTTCATGATCGAAGCGGCGAAGACCATCGGCGCCTCCGTGGGCCATACCTCGACGGCCGTGATGCTCGGCAACGCATGGAACGACCTCGTGCAGCCGTTCTGGATCTTGCCCGCGCTTGCGCTTTCGAAGCTCAAGCTCAAGGACATCATGGGCTACACGGTCATCATGATGTTCTGGATCGGCATCGTGTATTCGGTTGCGATTCTCGCCTGGGGCTGATTGGCTCTCCCTTATAGGCGCCCCTTTCTGAACCCCATCCTCACCGGAGACTATTCATGCTGTTTCTTGTGCACATGCAGGTGCAGATTCCGCACGGCACCGACGCCGCCTTCGCCGACGCCCTCAAGGCCGAGGAAAAAGCGTTTTCGCAGAAGCTGCAACGAGAAGGCAAATGGCGCCACCTGTGGCGCGTGGCCGGCGAATATGCGAATTACAGCGTGTTCGATGTCGAATCGAACGACGAACTCCATACGCTGCTGACCGCGCTGCCGCTCTTCCCGTTCCTGAAGATCAGCGTGACGCCGCTCGCCCAGCATCCGTCGGCCATCGCGCCCAATTAAGAGGAACGCGCCATGCCTTTTCTCATCGAAACGTTCGACAAGCCCGGCCACGCCGAAGTGCGCGCACGCGAGCGCGATTCACATCTGGCGTTTCTCGCGCAAAACAAGGCGCTGTTGCTGGCCTGCGGCGCGAAGCTCAACGACGACGGGAGCAGCGCAGGCGGCGGCATCTATATCGTCGATCTCGAAACGCGCGAGGAAGCCGAGCGCTTCATCGCGCAGGATCCGTTCGCGCATGTCGGGCTGTTCGAGAGCGTGAAGATCGTTCGCTGGCGCAAGGCCTATATTGACGGAACCTCCTACCTGTAAGCGCAACGCACCTGCAGTCCCGCGAACGTTAAGTTCGTTTTTCGACCTCGACGGCGCCGTGCTCCCCTGTACAGCGCCGTTTTGGCCCGGCGTGTGCCCCCGCACGCCGGGCCGTTTTTCATTCCCGCCCGGTTAGGCGCCTGGCTGCGCGCCCCGGTGCTGGGCACATCGATTGCTGAGCAGGTGCGCTGTCAGTCCATCAAGCAGCGCGGCCCATGTGGCGGCGCCTTCACGCGAGGAGGAAACCGATCATGCTAAAAATGGCCCTGTTCTTTGCCGTGATCGCCGTGATCGCGGCCCTGTTTGGCTTCACGGGTATTGCGGCCGGCGCGGCCGCGATTGCGAAGATCCTGTTCTTTATCTTTGTGGTGCTGTGCGTGGTATTCCTCGTGATCGCACTCGTGGTTACGAAGAAGATCGTCGATTGACCGAAGCGCGAACGACGCCCGGCGCGGGCGGCAGCTAGACGATCGGGCCGGCAAACGTGGGTCTCGTGTTCACGCGCACGATGGTTGCCGAGCCCACGCAGACCGCCCGGGGTGGCTCGCTCAATGCGTTCGACGCCGACTACCTGAGGTTCAATAACTTCCCGAGCAATACGCAAGCAGTCGTCGCGGCAGGCATGCGCCTGAAGTTCCACGCCCATGCTTAACGGCCAAGCGCGGGCCGCGCGATGCTAGCGCGGCCCGTCGTGCTGCGTAAAATAAGGGCAGTGTCATCGCCAGGTCATGCAAGCGCGCCATCGTTGCGCAGACACTCACCCTGCGATGCTTGCGCCCGCGCGCGTCAGTCATGCAAGTCCGCCAGCGCAGGCTTCGCCTTCTGCTCCCGAGGCGAGACGACATGACGAATAAAGACATCCCCGAGAATGCATCCACCGAAAGCGGCGCCAGTGTCTCGCGCCGCGGCTTCCTCAAGCTCGCCGGCGCTTCCGGCTTCGCGAGCGCGGCGAGCGCTTTCGCGGGCAGTGCGAAAGCCGACGCCGCCACAGCCGACGGCACGCCCGAGCAGATCCACCTCACCTGGGGCGAAGATCCGACACGCGAAGTCGTCGTTTCGTGGGCATCGCTCGCCTCCTCCACGAATCCGCGCGTGATCTACAGCGTCGATCGCGGCAAACACGAGACGGTGCACGCCATTCAACGCACCTATACCGACGGGCTCACCGGCGTCGTCGTCTTCACGTATCACGCGCGGCTGCGCGGGCTGGACCCGGCCACGACCTACCGCTACGAAGTCACCGCCGATAACGACAGCCACGCGAGCAGCCCGTTTTCGTCGAGCTTCACCACGGCGCCGCGCGGGCGCGTAAAGTTCCGCTTCACGAGCTACGGCGACCTCGCCACGCCGAACACGGGCTGGGTGCTGTCGTCGCCGCAAAGCCGCTTCGCCGTCGAGGCCGTGGAGCGCTTCCAGCCGCTCTTTCATCTGCTCAATGGCGACCTCTGCTATGCGAACCTGAATCCCGCGCACCAGACCGACGTGTGGCGCGACTTCGGCAACAACAATCAGACGTCGTCCGCGAATCGTCCTTGGATGCCGTGCCCCGGCAATCACGAGATCGAGTTCTACAACGGCCCGCAGGGTCTGAATTCGTATCTCACGCGCTATACACTGCCGCATAACGGCACGCAGTTTTCGGGCCGGTGGTACAGCTTCCGCGTGAGCAACGTGCTGTTCGTCTCGCTCGACGCCGACGACGTGGTCTACCAGGACGCCGCCGCGTTCGTGGCCGGCCCGTCGCCGCTCGTGCCCGCGGCGAGCACGGGCAACGCGCCGGTTCAGCCGGGCACGTCGTTCTACGTGCGCGGCTACAGCAACGGCGTGCAGACGCGCTGGCTCGAGCAAACCTTGAAGCAGGCAAGAGAGGACGACGATATCGACTGGATCGTGGTGCAGATGCACCAGGACGCGCTCAGCTCGTCGAAGACGGGCAACGGCTCGGACAAGGGCATACGCGAAGCGTGGCTGCCCCTCTTCGACCGTTATGGCGTGGATCTCGTGGTGTGCGGCCACGATCACGACTACGAGCGCAGCTACCCGGTGCGCGGCTGCAATCATCACGCGGGCGTCGATGCGAAGACCGGCGCGAGCGTCGACACGCTTCAGCCGCGCCCCGTCACGCACGCTCAGGGCACGGGCAACACCTTCGACACGAGCCACGGCACGATTCACCTGATCCTGGGCGGCGGCGGCACGAGCGCGCCGCTCGACGTGTATGGCGTGGACGCCGGCAACGGCAACCCGCAGGCGCAGGTGTTCACGAAGCCCAATCACCCGGTGGCGGGCACGACCGCGGGCACCTTCGCGCGCCCCACGGCGGATGCGCTCGAAGACGCGATCTGGTCGGCGCAGCGCGATACGGGCACGGGCTATGGCATTGCGGTGTTCGACGTCGATCCCGGCGCGCACGGCGGCAAGACGACGATCACGATGAACTACTATCGCGCGCCCGGTGCCGATCAAACGCCGACCGGCAATTATGAGTTGTTCGAAACGATTACGCTGGCGAAGTCACGCTAAACGAGGGGGGCGCTTGCGCCCCGCTTCGAATTCAGACTGCGAGCACAGCTTCTTCCACTTCCCGCACCGCGACCGCACCGGCCGCCAGCCGCCGGTAGCGCGACAGCGCCCACAGCGGGAAATAGGCCGTGTACCCGTGATACTTGAGGTAGTAAATGCGCGGGAACCCCGGCGCATTGTGCGAACGGTGCCACCAGAATCCATCTTCCTGCTGCACGGATAGCAGATACGCCACGCCGCGCCGCACCGATTCGGATTCCCAGTCACCGAACGCCATTTGCGCGAGCAGCGCCCACGCGGTGAAGTTCGACGCGCTTTCGCCGCCGTTGGTGCCGGCAAGGCGCGGGTCGATATAGCTGTCGTTGGTCTCGCCCCAGCCGCCATCGGCATGCTGGCGGGCGCGCAGCCACGCCAGCGCGCGTGCAATGTACGGCTGCTTCGGGTCCTCGCCCGCGAGCGCGAGACCCGCCAGCACGCTCCACGTGCCGTAGATGTAGTTGGTGCCCCAGCGGCCCCACCAGCTGCCGTCGGCTCGCTGGGTGGCCTTCACATATTCGACCGCGCGCGCAAGCGCCGCCTTGTCCTCCTCGCGGCCCGTCACGCCGAAGCACAGCAGCACGCGGCCCGATACGTCTTCGGTAGGCGGGTCGAGCAAGGCGCCGTGATCCGCGAAGGGGATCGCGTTCAGATAGAGGCGGTCGCAATCGGCGTCGAAGGCCCCGAAGCCGCCGTTGCGCGATTGCAGGCCGCGCATCCAGTCGAGCGCGCGCGCGACGCGTGCCGCATACGGGTCGGTGCCCGTTTTGCGCGCCTGCCCAAGGCCACGACGATGGAGCATCGCAGCGACCACGGCGGTGTCGTCGATGTCGGGATAGTACGGGTTCTCGTACTGAAACGCCCAGCCGCCAACCGGCGTGTCGGGCTGCGCGTTCTCGATCCAGTCGCCGCGCACGTCGTCCACCTGACGCTCGGCGAGCCAGTCGTACGCGCGCGCAATGCACCGCTGCAGTTCCTGGTCGCTGATCGCGGCCGACGCCGGATCGGCGGGCACGACTGTGCACGCCTGCTCGAGCGCCATCGTGCTCCAGGCCGTGTCCCACACCGGCGAGAGACATGGCTGGCAATACACGCTGCCGTCCGGGCGCTCGACGAGCAGCTTTTCCAGCGCGTTCTCGCAATCGCGGCGCAACGGATGATCCTCCGGATACCCAAGCACCTGCATCATCTGGTAGCTGTAGACGATGGGCGGAAAGATGCCGCCCATGCCGTCCTCGCCGTTCATGCGCTCGGCGCACCAGGCCTCGGCATATTTCATGGCGCGCTGGCGCAGCGCGCGCGGCAGCAGCGGCTCGATATGGCGCAGCGCCCGGTCAGCCGCGAGAAAGAACCGGCGGATGCCCTTGCCGCGTGCAAAGTATTCGCGCTCCTTCTCGGGCGGGGTGACGAACAGTTCGGCGATCGATACGTCATGCGGATTGGCCGCGCGCGCCTTCAGCGAACAGAGCGCGAGCAGCGGCACCATGGTCGTGCGCGCCCAGTAGGCGACCTTGTACATCGAAATGGGCACCCACTTCGGGAACAGCACGAATTCGATCGGCATGAACGGCGTGGCGCGCCACGGCACCTGACCGAAGGTGGCGAGCAGAATGCGCGTGAACACGTTGGACTTTGCCGCGCCGCCGAGCTTCAGAATGGTCTCCCGCGCGCGCACCATGTGCGGCGCGTTCGCCGAATCCCCTGCCGCCTTCAGCGCGAAGTACGCCTTCACGCTGCACGAGACATCGGGCGCGCCATCCACGTAGAGATCCCATGCGCCGTGCGTTTGCAAACGCTGGATCGCGCGTAGATAGCGCGCCATCTTCTCCTGGCGCACCGTGTCGATCTTGCCCATGAAATGCATCATGAGGATGTATTCGGCGGTGATCGTGGCGTCCGATTCGAGCTCGAAGCACCAGCTGCCATCGGCGTCCTGCTCTCGCACGAGCGCGTCGCGGCCGCGAACGATCGAGGCGTCGAGCGCCGCCACGGCGGCTGCAGAGGCGGTAAAAGGCGGGTTGGAATTTTTCATCGGCGGATCATACCATCCGTACGGAATGTTTAGCAGCAGCGCCTGAATGGTATGATCGCCGCCATGAAAGACTCCTCCGTCAAGGCGCCCGCGCGCGCGACAAGGCGCAGCGCGAAGGCGGCTGACGCAGCGGCCCCCTCGGCTCCGCCGGCCTCCCCGGCCCCGAAACCCCGTTCCCCACGCAAGGACGCGGCGCCTGCCGCCGGCACGCGCCGCAAGAAAGCCCCGGCCCAGGTGCGCGCGCAGTTGCTGCAAGCGGCTTCCGATATCGCCACCGATCAAGGCGTGCCCGCCGTCACGCTCGACGCCGTGGCCGAACGCGCGGGCGTGACCAAAGGCGCGCTGCAGTATCACTTCGCCAACAAGCAGGGCTTGCTCGATGCCCTCTTCGAGCAGACGCTAACGCGCTTCGAGCAGCAGATGCACACGCGCATCGACGAAGGCGTGGCGCAAGGCACGCCGAAACACGGCGCCGCCGCGCGCGCCTACCTGCACACCACCATCGACGAAACGAGCCCTGCCGCCAGCACCAACGTGCTGCGCGTGCTGGTGGCCGCGATGATGACCGATCCCGCGATTCGCGAGCGCTACGCCGCGCCCATGCGCAAGTGGACGCGCCCCGACCCGCTGCCGCTCGAAGCCGCCGCCCGCCTCATGATCTGCCGGCTCGCGGCGGACGGCCTGTGGATCTCCGACCTGCTCGGCTACCAGAACATGCCGCCGCGCCTGCGCGCCGAAGTGGTGCGCCAGCTGGAGCAGCTGGCGCTCGTGAAAGCCTGACGAAAGCACGCGCAAGGGTTCCGCCTCACCGCCGCGCATTCACGCCCGGCGCACTATGCCGAAATCGTCACCGCGCATGGGTCGTTCGAGCAAGACGGCCAAAATGGCGCGACCTACGATTGTCGGCATGAAAACCCTGACCGTTATCGACTCCCACACGGGCGGCGAGCCCACGCGCCTCGTGATCGACGGCGGCCCCGAGTTGGGCCGCGGCCCGCTCGCCGAACGCCTCGCCGTATTCCGTCGCGACTTCGACCGCGTGCGCGCAGGCGTCGTCAACGAGCCGCGTGGCTCGGACGTGATGGTCGGCGCGCTGCTTTGCGAGCCGCATGATCCTTCCTGCTCTGCCGGCGTAATCTTCTTCAACAACGTCGGTTTTCTCGGCATGTGCGGCCACGGCACCATCGGCCTCATCGCGTCGCTCGCGCATCTCGGGCGCATCGCGCCAGGCGTGCATCGCATCGAAACGCCGGTCGGCAACGTCGAAGCCGAACTGCACGCCGACGGCAGCGTCACCGTGCGCAACGTGCCCGCGTATCGCCACCGCCAGGCCGTGCCGCTCGACGTGCCCGGCTACGGCCGCGTGCACGGCGACATCGCCTGGGGCGGCAACTGGTTCTTCCTCGTCGCCGATCACAACCTGACGCTCGAAGCGCGCAACGTCGAAGCGCTCACCGAAGCCACGTGGGCCATGCGCCAGGCGCTCGAAGCGAACGGCGTGACCGGCACGGACGGCGCGCTGATCGACCATATCGAACTGTTCGCGCACTCGGACGTCGAGGGCATCGACAGCCGCAATTTCGTGCTGTGTCCCGGCAAGGCCTACGACCGTTCGCCGTGCGGCACCGGTACGAGCGCGAAGGTCGCGTGCCTCGCAGCGGACGGCACGCTCGCGCCCGGCGCGCGGTGGCGCCAGGAAAGCAT
Source organism: Paraburkholderia sp. BR10882 (assembly GCF_040948855.1). Taxonomy (NCBI): domain Bacteria; kingdom Pseudomonadati; phylum Pseudomonadota; class Betaproteobacteria; order Burkholderiales; family Burkholderiaceae; genus Paraburkholderia; species Paraburkholderia sp. BR10882. The sequence goes on from NZ_JBFPKP010000002.1 coordinate 139,378, forward strand.
CATCGGCAGCGTGTTCGAAGCCTGCTATGAAACCACGCCCGATCTCCCCGCGGGCCATGTGCGCCCGAGCATTCGCGGCAGCGCGCATATTAGCGCGGAGTCCAAATTGATTTTCTCCGACGACGATCCGTTCGCGTGGGGCATTCCCGCGTGATGCAAGGTTCGAGCCGTCGAGACGATGTCGTCGTGATCGGCGCGGGCATCGTGGGCGCGGCTTGCGCGCATGAACTCGCGGCGCAGGGCCTGAACGTGCTCGTCATCGAGCGCGCCGGCATAGGCGGCGGCGTGACGGCCGCGGGCATGGGCCACCTCGTCGTGATGGACGACACGCCCGCCGAATTCGCGCTGAGCGCGTGGTCGCTCGCGCTGTGGCACGCGCTGGCGCCGCGTCTCGACGAGCGCCACGCGTTCCTGCGCTGCGGCACGCTCTGGGTCGCCGCCGACGAAGAAGAACTGGCGCTCGCGCAGACGCGTCAGCAGGCGTTGCAACACCAGGGCGTGGCGTGTTCGATGCTCGACGCGCGCCAGTTGCGCGAAGCGGAACCGGGGCTGCGCAAGGGCCTCGTGGGCGGCATGATCGTCGACAACGACGCCGTGGTTTACGCGCCTGCCGTAGCCGCATGGCTGCTCGAGCAGCCCGTTAGCGGCCGCTTGACCTGCCGCACGCAGACGCAGGTCGTGCGTATCGACCGCGTGGGCGTACACCTCTCCGATGGCGAGGTCGTCGGCGCGGGCGCGGTATTGATCGCGAACGGCCTGGCGGCGCTGGAGTTGCTACCGCGCCTGCCGCTCCAGGCGAAGAAGGGACACCTCCTCATTACCGACCGCTATCCCGGCGCGATTCGTCATCAGATTCTCGAACTCGGCTACATCAAGAGCGCGCACAACGCGAGCGGCACCTCGGTGGCGTTCAACGTGCAGCCGCGGCCGACCGGTCAATTGCTGATCGGCTCGTCGCGCCAGTTCGACAGCACGGACCCCGCCGTCGAGCCGGCGATTCTCGCGCGCATGCTGCGCCGCGCCGCCGACTATCTGCCGCAACTGCCCGCGCTCAACGCGATCCGCGCATGGACGGGCTTTCGCCCGGCATCGAGCGACGGCATGCCGCTGATCGGCCCCGCGGCGGCGTTCGCCGATGACGACAGCCATCCGTCGACGTGGCTCGCCACCGGACACGAGGGCCTCGGCGTCACCACGGCGCTCGGCACCGCGAAGCTGATTGCCGCGCAGATGCTCGGACGCGCCGCCGAGATCGACGCGACGCCCTATCTCCCCGCGCGCTTCGCTGACGAGGGGGCCGTGCATGCCTGAAGCCAATACGACCTTGACGATCGATGGGCGCAATGTGGGCGTCGCGCCGGGCAGCTCGGTCGCAGCCGCCATCGCCATTGCCGCGCATGCGGAACACGCAGCGCCCGTTACGCGGTGCTCGGTGAGCGGCGCGCTGCGCGGGCCGTTGTGCGGAATGGGCGTCTGCCAGGAATGCCGCGTCACCATCGACGGCGTGCCGCATCGCCTTGCCTGCCAGACGGTTTGCGTCGCGGGCATGAAGGTCGTCACCGGGAATGCAGCGCCATGAAGTTCGACATCCTGATCATCGGCGCCGGACCGGCCGGATTGAACGCCGCGCGCATCGCCGCACAGGCGGGCGCAAGCGTCGGTATCGTCGACGACAATGCGCTGCCCGGCGGCCAGATCTGGCGTCAGGGTCCCGGTCATCGCGCCGCTGGTCCCGCACGCGCCGTGCTCGACGCCCTCGCGGCGCGCACCAACGTCGCGCTGCTGAGCGCCGCCCGCATCGTGCAGCCGCTCCCCGGGCGGCAGTTGCTCGCGGAAAGCCCCGACCGTGCGCTGTCGCTCGCTTACGGCAAGCTCATCGTCGCCTCGGGCGCGCGCGAACGCTTCCTGCCTTATCCCGGCTGGACCTTGCCGGGCGTCACGGGCGCGGGCGGCTTGCAGGCGCTCATCAAGGGCGGGATGCCCGTGCGCGGCGAACGCATCGTCATCGCTGGGAGCGGGCCGTTGCTCTGGGCCGCGGCAGTCACCGCGCGCCAGCATGGCGCAACGATCGCCGCCGTCGTCGAGCAGGCGCCGCCCCAGGCGGTGCGCCGATTTGCGGCAGGCCTCGTCCATACGCCCGCGAAACTCGCCCAGGCGCTGCGCATGCGCTTCGATCTGCGCGCGACGCCCTACTGGTGCGATGCGTACGTTGCCGAAGCCATCGGCACGACGCGCGTGACGCAGGCGCGCGTGCGGCGCGGCAACGACGTGCTGGTCGATTGCGACCGGATCGCCTGCGCCTATGGGCTTGTGCCGAATACGGGCCTCGGCGCGGCGCTAGGTTGCCGCCTCGAAACCCATGCGGGTTCTCCCGCCATCGCCGTGAACGAATGGCAGCAGACCTCCGCCGAAGCCGTTTACGCGGCCGGCGAATGCACAGGCGTGGGCGGCATGGAACTCGCGGCGGTGGAAGGACGCATCGCCGCGTATGCTGCGCTCGGCGACCACGCGAACGCCCGGCACCTGTTCGCCGAACGCGAGCGTTACCGCCGTTTCGCCACGCGCCTGCACGCGGCGTTCGAACTCGCCCCCGCGTTGCGGGCGCTGCCGCAGCCCGACACTGTGTTTTGCCGTTGCGAAGACGTCGCGTATGGCGACGTCGCGCGCCATACGTCGTGGCGCGACGCCAAGCTGCAGACGCGCTGCGGCATGGGTCCCTGTCAGGGCAAGATTTGCGGCGAGGCGGCGGCGTTCTGTTTCGGCTGGCCGCAAAATGGCCAGCGCCCTCCGTTCTCACCCGCGCGCATCGACACCTTGCTGCAGGTAGAAGCGGCGCAATAGCGCCACACCCGCTTTTTGTTGCAGATGCGCGCGCGTGCGCAAATCGGCACAATGGTATTTTCCGCCGATACCGCCCCAAGCGCCTCGCGATGCCCGAACCGGTCCTGCCCGCCGCCCTCGAAAACGCCACGTTTGCGCAGATGATCGCGCATTTCACCATGCTCGAACCGCTGTTCGACGCCATGCCCGACGTGGTGTTCTTCGTGAAGGATCACGAGGCGCGCTACGTGATCGCCAACACCACGCTCGCCGCTCGCTGCGGTTTCAAGGAGAAACGCGCGCTGCTCGGCAAGACCGCCGAGCAGGTCTTTCCCTCGCGCTTCGGCCACAGCTATACCGCCCAGGACCGGGCCGTGGTGCGGCTCGACAGCAGTCTCATCGACCAGCTCGAGCTGCATCTGTATCCGGGCCGGCAGCCGGGCTGGTGTCTTACCTCGAAAGTCCCGCTGCACGACGCGCGCGGCCGCGTGCTGGGCGTGGCGGGCATTTCGCGCGACCTGCAGGCCGCCGAAGGCACGCATCCCGCTTACCAGCGGCTTGCGGTCGCCGCGAAGTACATCCAGGACAACTATGCGCAACCGCTCAAGCTCGCGCACCTGGCGAAGCTCATCAACATGTCGGTGGCGCAGATCGAGCGTTACTTCCACAAGATCTTTCACCTCACGCCCCGCCAGATGCTGCTGAAAACCCGTCTGGATGCGGCCTCGGTGCTGCTCGCGAGCGACCTGAGCATCACCGACATCGCCACGCAGTGCGGTTATAACGATCACAGCGCGTTCACGCGGCAATTCAAGGCCACGGTGGGCGTCACGCCCAGCCAGTACCGCGCGCTGCTGCAAACGCCCGAAAGCGCGCAGGCGTCCGGCGCTTGAGCCTCGCGCCAGCTTGCCCAGGGTTGTCCCTGGGCCGCTGAAGCAAGCGGCGGACTATGCAGATTTCGTCTTTTTGAGGCGCGAAAGGCCTCAAGCGTCAAACGATCTGGACAGCGATACTTCACTCATATTCAACAGGTACCGGCGCGAGCCGCTACGCATTCAAGGAGTGAGTCACAGTGAGCGCTATCCAGTGGAGCGGGGTGTTTCCCGCCGTCAGCACGCAGTTCAAGGCGGACTTCTCGGTCGATATCGACGCCACGCACCGGGTGGTGAGCAATCTCGTCAAGGACGGCGTGTCGGGCCTCGTGGTGTGCGGCACCGTCGGCGAGAACACCTCGCTCGCGACGAGCGAAAAGATTGCGGTGATCGAGGCCGCGCGCGACGCGGCAGGCGGCAAGGTGCCGGTAATCGCGGGCATCGCCGAATTCACCACCGAGTTCGCGCGTCAAACCGTGAAGGAAGCGGCGCGCGTGGGTGTGGACGGCGTGATGGTCATGCCGGCGCTCGTGTATTCCTCGAAGCCGCACGAAACGGCCGCGCATTTCCGCGCCGTGGCGTCGAGCACCGACGTGCCGGTGATGGTCTACAACAATCCGCCGATCTACAAGAACGACGTCACACCCGACATCCTGATCGCTCTTCAGGATTGCGAAAATATCGTCTGCTTCAAGGATTCGTCGGGCGATACGCGCCGCTTCATCGATCTGCGCAACGCCGTGGGCGATCGCTTCGTGCTGTTCGCGGGCCTCGACGACGTAGTGGTCGAAAGCGTGGCCGTGGGCGCGCAAGGCTGGGTCTCGGGCATGTCGAACGTGTTCCCGAAGGAAGGCGAAACGCTGTTCCGCCTCGCGAAGCAAAAGCGCTTTGACGAAGCGCTCGCGCTCTACCACTGGTTCATGCCGCTGCTGCATCTCGACGCGCGCCCCGACCTCGTGCAATGCATCAAGCTGTGCGAGGAACTGGTGGGCCGCGGCAGCGCCGTCACGCGCCCGCCGCGCCTGCCGCTCGAAGGCGAAGCGCTCGCGCATGTGAAGGCCGTGGTCGAGAAGGCGCTCGCCACGCGCCCCGCCCTGCCGGACGTCGGTCTGTAAGCGCTACGCATTCAACGCGCCTCTCTCCCAATCTTCATTCGAATCGCCGAAACCGGGCCACGTTGGCCCGGTTTGTTTTTTTACACGGGACGCCATGTCCGCCACCATCGTCCTCACGCTCGACGAAGTCTTCACGCTCTCGCGCAACGTGCTGCCGCAAGGCATGTCCGATGCGCGCGCCGAGCCCACGCTGCGCGATATCGCGCCCGGCGTGCTGGCCGTGGGAGCGTGCCGCTTAAGCACCGGTTAAGCCGGGATGAGCGACAATGTAGGGCTGGAAATTGGGGGAGCGAGCGATGCGCCTGTTGCTGGTGGAAGACGACGAAATGATTGCGGAAACGGTGCTCGACTCGATGCGCCGCGAGGGTCATGCCGTCGACTGGGCGCGCGACGGGCGGGAAGCGGAGCTTTCGCTCGACAACGACGTGTACGACCTCGTGCTGCTCGACCTCGGGCTGCCGAAGAAGGACGGGATCGAAGTGCTGAACGGCTACCGCCGTAAGGGCGGCGAAGCGGCCGTGCTGATCCTGACCGCGCGCGACTCGGTGACGGACCGCATCGCCGGGCTCGACGCCGGCGCCGACGATTACCTCATCAAGCCCTTCGATCTCGACGAACTGGCCGCCCGTACGCGCGCCATGCTCCGCCGCCGCACGGGCCAGAAACAGCCCGTCTACACGCACAGCGGCCTCGCGCTCGACCCCGCCGCGCACGAGGTGACGAAAGACGGCGAAAGCGTCGCGCTCGTGCCGCGCGAATTTGCGCTGCTGCGCGTGCTCATCGAGCAGCCCGCGCGCGTCTTCACGAAGGCCGAACTCGAAGAGCGCATGTACGGCTGGGGCGAGGAAGTCGGCAGCAACGCGATCGAGGTGCACGTGCACAGCTTGCGCCGCAAGATCGGCACCGACCAGATCGTGACTGTGCGCGGCGTAGGTTACCGGCTCAAGAGATCGGAATGAACTCCATCCGCCGCCGCCTGCTGGGCTGGCTCATCTGCGGATTCGCGGCCGCCTCCATCGTGGCCGGCTTCGGCATTTTTCACAGCGCGCGTGAAGAAGCGGGCGAGCTCTTTGATTACGAGCTGCATGCCGTGGCGCAATCCATGCCCGCGAACGCCGCGATGGCGCGCGAGGTCGAGCAGTCCGGCCCCGGCTTCGACGAGATCGCCGACGACCGTATTCTCATCCAGATCTGGGACCACGACGGCAAGCTGGTTTACCGCTCGCAGGAAACGCCCGTGCTGCCGCGCCAGGCCACGGGCTTTCGCACGATCGAGCACGACGAGGTGCATTGGCGCGTGTACGGCATCGCGCAACCGGATCGCTTCGTTCAGGTGGCGCAGCCCATTTCCGTGCGCGACGGGCTGGCGCTGCATCTCGCGCTGCATACGTTGTGGCCGCTCGCACTGCTCGTGCCGGTGGCCATCGTGCTGCTGCTGTTCGTGGTGACGCGCGGGCTCGCGCCGGTGGGCGCGTTGTCGGCGCTGCTCGCTTCGCGCTCGGCGCATGAGCTGGAGCCGTTGCGCCTCGACGGCTCGGTGCCCGTCGAACTGCGCCCGCTCGTCGTCGCGCTCAACGATCTGCTGGACCGCCTGAATACGGCTTCGCAGGCGCAGCGCACCTTCATCGCCGACGCGGCGCACGAGCTGCGCTCGCCGCTCGCCGCGCTCAAGCTGCAATGGCAGGCGGCGCTGCACGACGGCACGCTCAACGGCGAGCCGCGTACGCTCGAGCGCATGCAAACGCGCCTGAACCGCACGATCCGCCTCGTGCAGCAACTGCTCACGCTTGCGCGCGAAGATGCGCAAGCGAGCACGCCCGCCACTGTCGTCAGTCTGCGGAGGCTGGGAGAGCAGGCCATCGGCGACTTCTCGCTGCTCGCGGAAGAGAAAGGCATCGACCTCGGCCTCGAGTCGCGGCCACCCATCACGCCCAATTGCATCTGCAACGTGAACGCCGACGCGCACGGCCTGAACACCCTGCTGAACAACCTGCTCGACAACGCGATCCGCTACACGCCCTCAGGCGGCAAGATCGATCTCGTGCTCACGCGTTCGCAGGACACGCTCGGCTTCGAAGTCATCGATAACGGGCCCGGGATTCCCGAAGCCGATCTCGAGCGCGTGGTCGACCGCTTCTTTCGCGGCGATCATGCCCAGGGCACAGGCAGCGGGCTCGGACTTTCGATCGTGGCGCGCATCGCGCAGCGTCATGGCCTGACGTTCACGCTGCGCAACAACCCGGGCGGGCGCGGTCTCACGGCGGCGGTGAGCGGGCTGCCTGTGCACGACAGCCCGGCGGCTAACACGAATGCGCCCGCCAGCCGAACCGCGCGGGCGACGAGCGATTCGGCCTAAGGTGCCGGCACGCCCTGCACCCGTTCCAGCACGCGATACGCGAACCGCACGCGCGACTCGGTGGGGTGATTGCGGTTGGCGAGAATGACGATGGCCGTCTTGCGCGAAGGCTCGAACGCCAGATAGCCGCCAAAACCATTGGTCGCGCCCGTCTTGTCGAGCAACACGTCGGGCTGCGGCGGCAGCGGCGGAATCAACGCCGTGGCCGGGTTGTCCTCCAGCACCATCACGTTCGCGTTGCCTTTCACGAGATCGTTCAGGCCCACCGGCTGCGCGTACTGCTCCCATACGAGGTCCTGAACGAACGGCCCCGTGCGGAAATAGCCCACATGCGTGGCCTCCAGCGCGCGCTGCATCTCCGGTTCCACTTCGACCTGGCCCAGGTTCGCTTCGAGAAAGCGCAGCATGTCTCGCGTATCCGATTTCACGCCGTAGGCTTCGTCGGCTAGCACGCCGGGATGCAGACGCACCGGCGCGTTCTTGCTGTTGTAGCCCTGCGCATAGGCCGCGCGCTCCGCAGCCGGCACGCGGATGAACGTGTGCGTGAGCCCGAGCTTCGGAAAGAGCAGTGTCTCCACCGCATCCGGGTAGCTCATGCCGAGCTGCTGCGCCGCGATGCGCGCGAACATGCCGATGCTCGGGTTCGCGTAGGTGCGCTGCGTGCCAGCCGGATAACGCGGCCGCCATGCCTTGAGCCAAGCCATCAGCTGCGCGTCGTTCGTGACTTCATCGGGCACCTGCAGCGGGAAGCCGCCGCCCGTGTGCGTACCGAGATTGACGAGCGTGAGCGCGCCGAACGGCGTGCCGCGCATCTCGGGCACATAGGTGCTCACCGGCGCATCGAGCGAGAGCTTGCCATTCACCTGCGCCCACCCGGCCAGGGTGGCGGCGAACGTCTTGCTCATCGAGCCGAGTTCGAACAGCGTTTCGTTCGTGACCGGCTCGCCCGTTTCCTTCGATGCGACGCCGAAGTTGTAGAAGCGCTCCGTGCCGTTCACGGCGACCCCGATCGCGAGACCGGGGATACCGTTCTCGCGCATGAAGGCGAGCGCGGCTTCGCGTATTTGAGCGTCGCTGCCGGTGGCAGGTTCGGCGGCAAAGCCGGGACCGCTTATGGCGATGGCGAAGAGCAGGGCACCGGCACAGCCCCTTACGAATGAACGAAGCAAGATCGCCTCCTTACGCGCTGCGCAAAGCCGTGATCTTACCCGCTCTCTGCGCAACGGCTCCCGGCGAAGCGACCTGGTGCTTGCCGACTTACTCGGCGTATTCCGGGCTGCGTTGCAGTTCACGCACCGCTCCAGCGGTTTGCCCGCGCGCGCCGCCGCGCACGAAGCGGCGCCCTTCCCGGCCGTACACGGCATCCGGCTCGGGGAAGATCGTCAGCAGTACGACGTAGATCATGCCGCCCACCGCCAGCGAAACCGGCACGCTCAGATCGAGTCCACCCGCCAGCGAGCCAAGCGGACCGACGAATTGCCCCGGCAAATTCACGAACGAAAGACCGAGGAACGCCGCCGGCAGCCAGGCACCCATCGCGCGCAGATTCCAGCCGTGCGTGAACCAGTAGTGGCCGCCACGGCCGCCGCGATTGAAGACCTGGAGGTCATCGTTGAGATAGTGGCCGCGGCGCGTAATGAAGCCGATCACCATGATCGCCATCCACGGGCAGCTGAACGTGCAGATCAGCGTGGAGAACGTCGAGACGCTTTCCACGAGATTGAACGCGAAGCGGCCGACGAAGATGAAGCCGATGGCCAGCGTGCCGATCAGCATGGTCGCACGCACGCGGTTCAGGAGCTTCGGGAACATGCTCGACATGTCGAGGCCGGTGCCATAGAGCGCGGTCGTGCCCGTGGACATGCCGCCGATGATCGCAATGAGGCACGTAGGCAGCAGGAACCAGCGCGGCGACACGGCCAGCAGTCCGCCGACATAGTCGTTCGAGGCAATAAAGCTCGGCGCCTTCGTAGCGATGAGCGTAGCCGTGACGAGGCCGAAGAAGAATGGCACGAAAGTGGCGATCTGCGCGGCGAATACGGCGCCCATCACGCGGTGGCGCGGTGTGTGCTGCGGAATGTAGCGCGCCCAGTCGCCGAGCGTCGAGGCGAACGACACCGGGTTGCTCAATGCGACGAGCACGGCGCTCACGAAGGCCACCCAGAAGCCCGCGCCGCCCTCATGCAGCGTGCCGGCGTAGTTGGGATCGAATGCGCCCGCGAACGCGAAGGCGCCCACCACGAACATGAGGCTCGCCGCCCATACGGCGATCTTGTTCACCCACAGCATGAAGCGAAAGCCGTAGATGCACACCACCACCACGAGCACGGCGAACACCATGTAAGCCGAGCTGAGTGTCCAGGCGTTGACCGGCACGCCGACCATGTCGTGCGCGCCGCCCACGAGTGCATCGCCCGAACTCCATACGGCGAGCGCGAAGAACGCGATCGACGTGAGCAGCGCGAGGAACGAACCCACGATCCGCCCATGGATGCCGAAGTGCGCCCCCGACGAAACGGGATCGCTCGTGCCGTTGCGCGGACCGAACAGGCTCATGGGCGCGAGAATGCAGGTGCCGGCGAGCACGCCGAGCACGAGGGACCACACGCCGGCCTTGAACGAGAGGCCGACCAGCACCGGAAAGCTGCCCAGCACCGAGGTGGAGAAGGTATTGCAGCCGCCGAACAACAGCCGGAAAAGATCGATGGGGCGCGCGTAGCGCGACGCATCGGGAATGCGTTCGAAACCGAAAGTTTCGATCTGGGTAATGCTGTTATTGCTCATTGTCTCACTCCTTGCCGCGCTGATCTGGCTGTTTTTGCAACAACCGGCCAACGCACTATCAACGTCTCTCGCCCACTTTAATCGATCGCAGCGGGCTAATTATTCTGCATTCCATACGTTTACATCTTGCGCAGCCAATGTATGGCGCGCAGCGCTTCTTTCATTCAACCAGCGCTTCGGGCGCGGCGGCATGCTGCCCGTAGACGCCCAGCAGATCGTCGCAGAACGCGCGCACGATGGGCTTTTCCGCCGCGCTGCGCTTGACGGCCAGATGCATCGGCACGTCGAAGCCGAACGTGGTGCGTCCGAGCGCCCGGATGAGGCCGCGTTGCTCGAACGGCTCGGCGTGATGCGCAGGCAGATAGCCGATATGGCTGCCCGAGAGGATCAGAACCGTGGCGGCGTCGATGCTGTCGGCAATCGCCGTCACCTGCCGGTCGCCGATACCGGCAAGCTCCTCGGGGATCGGATAGCTGCGCCAGACCCAGTCGTGCTCGCGCAGATCATCGACATTGACGTGCGGCGCATGATGGAACAGCGCGTGCCCGCGCCCGCAGCACAGCACCTGGCGCTCGCTGAACAGCTCGGTGTAGTCGAGGCCCGCCACGCGATGCCAGAAGTAGCCGATCGCAATGTCGAGGTGGTTGTTGACGAGGCTTTCTTCGAGTTCCTGCGGCGCCGCGACCTTCATCGTGAAACGCACGGCCTGATCGCGTTTGCGGAATGCGCCTATCGCTTCCGCGAGCCGCGCGTTCTCGACGTGCGAAGCCTGGCCAATCAGGCCGATGCCGAGCGTGCCGACGAGTTTTCGGTCAATATCGCGCACCCGCGCCACGAACTCGGTGGTGGCCGCAACGAGCGCGCGCGCCGAGGGCACGAAACGTTCGCCCTTCGACGTGAGACGAAAGCCGCCGCGTCCGCGCTCGCAGAGCTTGAAGCCCACGCGCGCCTCGAGCGCCGAGAGCTGCGTGCTGATGGTGGACTGCCGCACGCCTAGCGTCGCTTCGGCTGCCGTGATACCGCGCGCGTCCACCACGGCGAGAAACACGCGGATGAGCCGCAGGTCGAGATCGGAGGTATTGGAGAACATGCCGCTAGTCCCTCACATCGGAAAGCCCATCGCCTTGATACCCTTGATCCACGCGCGCTTCCAGCCGCCTTCGGCGTCGGCGCCGTCGAACGCATGGAACGTGACCTTGGCGGCCAGCCAGCGCACTGGCTCCGGCGGGATATAGGTCGGGCTCTGGTTGGCAATATCGAGCGTGCGCTCGGGGCTGTTGCGGTCGAACAGGATATTCAGGCCCATGAAGGCGCCGAAGCGGCTCGCCGCCACGCCAAAGCCCGTGTAACCCGCCACGAAAACAGCTTTGTCGTTCAGATAGCGCTTCGCGAATACGGAGCCGCGCGAGCAGTAGTCGATCGGGCCGCCCCATGCATGCGAGAAGCGCACGTCCGCAAGCTGCGGGAAGGTGCGGTAGAACGCCTGCGCGAGCCGATAGTAGGTCTCGGCCTTCTGGTCCTGCGCGGGATTCGGATCGCCGTCGAAGTGATAGCTCACGAGCCCGCCGAAGATGATGTTGTTGTTCTTCGTGAGGCGGAAGTAATTGAGCTGCGTGCGCGTGTCGTAAATGCCCTGGCGATGCTTCCAGCCGATACGCGCGAGCTGTTCTTCGGTGAGCGCTTCGGTGGCGAGCACGTGGTCGCGCACCTGCAGCACGCGCCGGTTGATATCGGGAATGCCGACTTTCGCCGTACCGCTGCCGAACACCACGCGCGGCGCGCGCACGCTGCCTTCGGGCGTCTTCACGTAAACAGTTTGGCCTTCGTCGATGACATCGATGAGCGGCGTGTGCTCGTAGAGCTTCACGCCGAGCGAAAGCGCCGCGCGTTTGAGGCCCCACGCGAGCTTGGCCGGATGCACGATGCCGCTGCGATTGCGCGACCACAGCGCGCCGGCGAACAACGGCGAATCGAGTTGCTCGCGCGTCGCTTTGCTGTCGAGCAGAACGACATCGTGCCCGTAGCGCTTGTGCAGCTCGTAGTCGCCGCGCAAGTGCTCGATATGCTCCGGATCGACCGCCACCGTCATTTCGCCGTTCCATTCGATGTCGGCGTCGATGTTGTAGCGCTTGAGCGTCTGCTCGAAGCCATCGAGGTTGTGATGACCGAATTCTTCGAGCTGCGCAATATCGTTGGGGAATACCCGTACGGCATTGGGCAGTCCATGCATCACCGAAGTCGAGATGATGCCGCCCGCGCGGCCCGACGCGCCGTGCGCGACCTTACCCGCCTCGATCAGCACGACGTTCAGATGCGGCATCTGCTCCCTGGCCTGCACGGCGGCCCATAGCCCCGTGAAACCGCCGCCGACGATCAGCAGGTCGGCCTCGACGTTGGCGGCGAGCCTGGGCTCGGTCGGCGGCTCGGCGGGGTTGTCGAGCCAGTACGGAAAGAACCGTGTGCGCGAAAGCGCCTCTTGCACGCTGAGCGTGGCGCCCGGGCGCGATTCGACTTCAACTTCTGCAGGGGTACTCATGATTGGCTTCACTGCGCGGAACGAGAGAAACAGAACCGCCTCCCGTTGAAGGCGGCTCGCCATGGTCCTTAGGCCTGTTCGAGCACGACGTAGAACTTCTTCGCGTCTTCGAGGGTTTCCCAGCGGCCTGCAAAGCCGGCGGGCAGCAGATAGCCCTGGCCGGCCGCAAATTCCTTGCGGGAGCCGTTCGCGTCGGTCAGGGCGATCTTGCCTGCCACGAGCCATACCGCTTCGTCGGCGGTCGTGGCCGGGAAGTCCACCGCGCCGACCTTGCCTTCCCACCAGCCGACCACGTAGTGGTTGTTCTTGCCGACCGTGGCGCGCCAGTCGCTTTCGTCCATGCCGTATTCCAGTTTGGTGAATTCGCCGATGCCAGCGCCCAGCGGCACGATGTCCTGAATCAGTTTGCTCATTTGCGTCGCTTCCAGTTGATTGAGTGACGCCAAAGTTACCGACTGGCGCGGTTGCGGTATGCCCCCCCTCAGGGGGGGCAAGCGGTATTTTGCTGCGTGATTTGGGCATTTTGGGCGGCCAATAGCGTTCGGCTATAATCAATCAGCCATTATGAATGGGCGTGCCATGCTGCTCAACGTCCCCCCGCTGAACCGCGATCAACCGAACTTTCCGCTCTCGTTCAAGACCCTCGGCAACGTGATCGAGGCCGTCGGCACGCCCGATTTCGTGCCGCGTCTCACGCTGCTGCTCAACGAGGTCGTGCCGGTCAATGTCGTGCATATCGAACGTTCGCGCGCGGACAACACGATGCCCACGGGCTATCGCTGCGAATGGATCGGCAGTGGCGGGGTCGGAATGGATTCGGGCGCGATCTCGGACGTGATGACGCTCTACTACGACCGCTTCTACGAAAGCGATCCGCTCTTCGCGGGCATTCGCGGCAAGCTCGGCACGATGCTGGTGGTGCGCGACATCGGCGCGATGCCGCCGGGCGAATTCCGCCAGCGGCTCTTCGACGAGGCGCGCATTGCCCACGAATGCGTGCTCGCTCGCGGCACCCGCCACGCGCAGGACTCTATCGCGCTCGAACGCGGGCTGCGCGAACCGCCGTTTACGCTCATGGAAATGAACCGTTTTCGCAGCGTGAGCGAGTTTCTGTTTCCACTGCTCGAGTTGCACGCCTCCACGAGCGCGGCCCGGCGCATCGCCCATGCGGCTCCGTTCATGCATCCGCTCGCGCAGTTCGACGCACGCCTTGCGGCCGACAACGTGCGCCTGTCCAAGCGCGAATACGAAACCTGTGCGCACCTCATCACGGGCAAGACCGTGCCCGAAGCCGCGCAGATCCTGGGCGTGCAGGTGGCCACCGCCGAGTCGTACGTGAAGCGCGCCTTCGCGAAACTGGGCGTGCGCACCAAGCGCGAACTGATCGCCTGGGGCCACGCTGCGGTTTAGTCAGGCTGGTCGGCCTGTTAAGGACCCGCATACATCGATTTCCATCGATGTAAACATCTCAACTTCAATATTTGGCCGCGCGGGATCTCCCCTACCATCGCCCGATCGATTTGACTCTAACGATCGGAGACACACCAGATGGAACGCCAGTTCAACCAACCGCAGGGCGGCAACGAGATGCCGCGATTCGGCGGCATCGCCACGATGATGCGCCTGCCGCAGGCCGAGACCACCGAGGGCCTCGACGTCTGCTTCGTGGGCGTGCCGCTCGATATCGGCACCTCGAATCGCTCCGGCACGCGCTTCGGGCCGCGCCAGATCCGCTCGGAATCGGTGCTGCTGCGCCCGTACAACATGGCCACGCGCGCGGCGCCGTTCGATTCGCTGCAGGTGGCCGATATCGGTGACGTCGCAACGAATCCGTATGACCTGAAGGATTCGATTCGTCTGATCGAAGCGGCCTACGACCGCATCGTCGAGACGGGCTGCCGCCCGATCACGCTCGGCGGCGACCACACGATCGCGTGGCCGATCCTGCGCGCGCTGCACAAGAAATACGGCAAGGTCGCCGTCGTCCACATCGACGCTCACGCCGACGTGAACGACACCATGTTCGGTGAAAAGATCGCGCACGGTACGCCGTTTCGCCGCGCCGTCGAGGATGGCCTCCTGCAATGCGACAAGGTCACGCAAATCGGCCTGCGCGGCACCGGCTATCACGCAGAAGACTTCGACTGGTGCCGCAAGCAGGGTTTCACCGTCGTGCAAGCCGAAGCCTGCTGGAACCGCTCGCTCGCACCGCTCATGGAACAGGTGCGCGAGCGCGTGGGCGACACGCCCGTGTACCTGAGCTTCGATATCGACGGGCTCGATCCCGCCTTCGCGCCCGGCACCGGCACGCCCGAAATCGGCGGCCTCACCGTGCACCAGGGCCTCGAAATCGTGCGTGGCATGAAGGGGCTCAACGTAGTGGGCGCCGATCTCGTCGAAGTCTCGCCGCCGTACGACCAGGCCGGCACGACCGCGCTCGTGGGCGCGAATCTCGCCTTCGAAATGCTTTGCATCATGCCCGGCGTGGCTTACCGCTAGGGCGCGAGGAGACAAATCATGGCTACGAATACCGAACGTCGGATCGACGGCGAAGCCTTCGTGCTGCCCGCCGCAACGATTGCGGGCGAAACGTTTTGCGCCGCGGACAGCGAAGTGTGCTCGCGCATCTGCAATGCGGCCACGGGCGAAACGATCGGCTGGCAGGAGCATGCGACGGCCGCGATGGTCGATCGGGCCGTGCACGCCGCGCACGATGCGCTCATCGCGTGGCGGCACACCACACCGGCCGCGCGCGGCAGGCTGCTGCGCAAGATCGCCGAACTGATGGAAGCCGACCGCGCACGCCTCGCTGCCATGCAGATGCAGGTGAGCGGCAAGCCGCCGTTCGAAGCAGACCTCGACGTGAGCGACGCCGTCGCGACGTTCAACTACTACGCCAGCCTCTGCGATGACGCCTCGGCGTTCGCCGTCGAAGCGGTCGCGGTGCCGGACGATGCGCTGCTGGCCGAACGCGTGCACGAACCCGTCGGCGTCGCGGCGCTGATCGTGCCGTGGAATTTCCCGATGGTCACGACGGCGTGGAAACTCGCACCCGCGCTGGCCGCGGGCTGCACGGTCGTCATCAAGCCTTCGGAACTCACCTCGCCCACCGAGCACATGCTCGCCGCAATCGTGAGCGAAGCGGGCGTGCCCGATGGTGTCGTGAACGTGGTCAACGGCGGCGGCGACGTCGGCGCGTGGCTGACGACGCATCCGCTCGTCGACAAGATCTCGTTCACCGGCAGCACGGCTTCGGGCCGCAAGGTCATGCAGGCCGCCGCGCAGGACATGAAGCGCCTCACGCTCGAACTGGGCGGCAAATCCGCGCTGATCGTGCGCGAAGACGCCGACGTGGCGCAGGCCGTCTCGCTCGCGGTGGGCGGCGCGTTCACCAACGCCGGGCAGATGTGCTCGGCCACCGCGCGTATCCTCGTGCACGACAACGTGTATCGCAAGTTCATGGCCGCGTTCGAGACCGCGGTGCGAGCCGTCGTGGTCGCGCCGCCTCAAGGTGCGGACGCGGCAATGGGACCGCTCATCAGCGCGGCCCAACACGCGCGCGTGGCCGCCCTTGTGGCGCAAGGCGTCGAAGCGGGCGCACAGATTGCGTTCGCGGGGAAACTCGATCCCGCCTGCGCCGATGGCTTCTTCATGGCGCCCGTCGTCATCGCGGAGCCCGCGGCGGACAACGTGCTGTGGACCGACGAAGTTTTCGGACCGGTCGCGTGCGTGAAGTCTTTCCGTTCGGATGACGAAGCAATCGCACTCGCCAACGATACACGTTACGGACTGGTCGCCACGGTCGTGACGCGCGACGAAAAGGCCGCGCGACGCTACAAGGCGCAGTTGCGCGCCGGGCTCGTCTGGGTGAACACCCCGCAACTGATCTTCCCGCAAGTGTGCTGGGGCGGCTTCGGCCTGAGCGGCATCGGCCGCGAACTGGGCGTCGCGGGCTTGCGCAGCTACCAGGAATTGCGTCACACAGTCGGCCTGCGCGGCTGATCGCTTCAAGGCACTTTCGTGCCGGTTTCACGCGGGCTCGATCGCGGCCGCGACGCCTTGACGGGCGGCGCTGCCGTAAGCCGCGCGGCGGGGATGGCGGCTCGCGTGGCATAATCGCCGCACTATTTCCGCCACTTCACGCCGTGCGCCGATTCCATCTCAGGCTGGGCAGTCTACTGGGGACGCTTGCGCTCCTCATGGCGACGCTCGCGCCCGTGGTTTCGCACCTGCTTGCCGCCCAGGCCATGCAGATGGCGCCCGGCACGGTGGAACGCGCGCCCTGCGGCATGCCTTCGATGGAGCATCATGTTCACGGCGCGAGCGGCACAGCGGGCACGCACGCAACATCGGGCGACATGCAGGACTGCGGCTATTGCAGCTTCTTCGCGCACCTGCCCGTCGTGTCCGGCGTACCCGTGGCGCTGTTCGTCGTCGGCCGGCTCGTGCAAGCGCGCATCGCGGCGCAGTTCGAAAGCGTTCGCCTCGTCGCGCCCGCGGGCTACATCCACGCACGCGCCCCACCCCTGTCCTGACTGGCTCGACCATGCCAATCCCGGCCGACGCGCCCAGCGTGTCGCCGGGTCTGCCCGCGCGCCGCCGAAGCTCGCGCGCGTGCCTCGCTCCTCGACAGGACAACTCATGTCTGACCAATCGCCTTCCAGCCGCATGGCGCCGGGCGTTCTTGCCGACCTTCGCACACTCGGTCGACTCGTCGGCTGCGCGCTGCTGCTCGGACCGTGCGTGGCCCATGCACACGCCATCGCGGGCGACCGCGTTTTCCCCTCCACGCTCTCCGTCGACGACCCGGGCGTAGGCGACGAAGCCAACCTCGAATTCGGGCACCAGCGCGTGCCGGCTGACGCCGGCGACCAGAGCATCAACACCTTCCGCTTCGAGTACGACAAGCTCATCACGCCGCGGCTCGCGTTCTCGGTGGACGGCGGCTACGTCATGCAGAACAACCCCACGGCGCGCGGCTTCGACAACTTCGGCGTGGGGCTCAAGTACCTGCTCTACGTGAACGATGCGCATGAATTCATGACCTCGGTCGGCGTGAACGCCGAACTCGGCGGCACCGGCAGCCGGGCGATCGCCAACAACTTCTCGACGATCTCGCCCACGGTCTTCGCCGGCAAGGGCATGGGCGATCTGCCCGACTCGCTCGCCTGGCTGCGGCCCATCGCCATCACCGGAGAAGCGGGACCGTCGTTCACGACCGGAGGCGGGCAGCCGAACTCGTTCGACTATGGCTTCACGTTCCAGTACAGCCTGCCCTACCTGCAGCAGCACGTGCACGACCTCGGCTTGCCGCAGCCGTTTTCCAACCTCATCCCGCTGGTCGAAGTGCCCCTCTCGCGCAGCCAGGGACAAACGACCGGGACCGTCAACCCCGGCTTCATCTGGATGAACCGTTACGGCCAGCTCGGCATCGAAGCACAGATCCCGATCAACCGGGCGAGCGGCTCGCACGTCGGCATCCTCGCGCAGGTGCACATGTTCTTCGACGATGTCGCGCCGCGCACGATCGGCAAGCCGCTGTTCCAGTAAGCCAGCACATTCACACAGGAATATCGCCATGAAACTCGCTACTTTGCGCACGGCTGTTGCCTCGATCGCGCTGCTCGCCGCCCACCTCGCATGGGCGCACGCCTATCCGAAGCATCAGGAACCGCCCGCGGGATCGAGCGCGCCGGCCACGCTCAACGCGGTCGTGATCGACTTCGACGATGGGCTCGAGCCCGCGTTCAGCTCCATCGACGTGACCGACGCGCAGGGCAAA
Organism: Paraburkholderia sp. BR10882; assembly: GCF_040948855.1. Taxonomy (NCBI): domain Bacteria; kingdom Pseudomonadati; phylum Pseudomonadota; class Betaproteobacteria; order Burkholderiales; family Burkholderiaceae; genus Paraburkholderia; species Paraburkholderia sp. BR10882. The sequence goes on from NZ_JBFPKP010000002.1 coordinate 157,643, forward strand.
TCCGTCATTCGCGAGAAGGCCAAGGTCGATGCGGGCAACAGCAAGCGCATGTCGGTTGCGCTGAACGCGCTGACGCCCGGCAAGTATTCGGTGGTGTGGGTCGCGGTTGCCGCCGATGGGCATCGCACGACCGGACATTACTCGTTCGATGTGAAGTGAACGGGTAACGACGAGATGAGGCCATGCTGCGATTTCTTGCGCTTTCGCAGTGTGGCTCTTCGTTGTTATCCGGCGGGGTGCCGGCTCAATGCGGCGTGGTTGTGGTAAAGGCTTCGGGCGAGCCGTTCAAGGCGTCGTACAGATCCCCAACGGGCAAGTCGCCGATTTCGTTGTGGATATAGGCGTTAAATGTGCGGTCGTAGAGCGCACGCCCGGCGTCGGTTTCCATCGTCATGTCGAAGCCGTTGAGAACCAGGCCGGCGATCTCGTCGGCTTCGAGCAGGATATGTTCAGCTTTCTTTCGTTCCGTGGTAGTGCTCCGGTACTGCAGGATCAGGCAATTTTAAAGGGAACGGCCCAAAAATGCTGGAGAAAAAAACGGGGGCGATTCGGTTTCGTTCCCGCGATGCGGCATACGCCGACGCGCCACAATACTTAGTTATCCGATTCATTTTCGAAACCTGAGTCTTTCATAAAATCACCATGGGCGGCGCTCAGACCGTGCAGAGCGCCGCGTGCAGGCTACGACGTCAGAAGCTGTGACGAATGGCGGCACGCACCACGACCTGGCGGGAAGTGGACGAGAGATCCTGTGCACCGGGCACATAAGCCTTGTCGAGCGACGAGCCGGTCTTGTCGCCCGCCACGAGCTGGAATGCGCCCTGCAGATACACGTCCGTGCGTTTCGAGAGGTTGTAGTCGGCCATCACGCCCACGGAGTGGATCGATGGCTTCACGCTGCCTGTCGTCGCGTCGTAGTGTACGAGCGTGTAGACATAGTCCGCTCCGACGTAGAAAGCCGGCGTAAGCTGATACTTGCCGTTCACCTCGAAGTTCTGATACCTGAGCGACGTCACCCGGCCGCCGGCGAGCGGCCCCGTCACCGGCTGGATCGTCTCGTCACCGGTGAGATACCCGACGTTCGCCACAGGCTGGCCGATGTACGTATTGGTGTACGCGAAGCCGACCGTTGCCGAGCCCGCTGTGTAGCTCACGCCAGCGCCGAAAATCTGCAGACGCGACGAAGCGAAATTGCCGTCCGCGCCGTTCGTACTGCTCGCGCCCGCAATCGCGCCGCCCGAGGTCAGCGCGGGGTTGCTGGCGTTCAGGTAGGCCGCGGCGATGAGCCATTCGCCCACCGTGTATTGCGCCCCCACGCTCACCGCGCGGTTGTTCGCGAAGTTCGTGTCGTTGCTGAAGCTATACGTGCCGCCGAACGAGAAGCCGCCGAACGTCGGACTCGCGTATTTGATCGTGTTGTTCAGGCGAAAGGTATTGTCGGTATTGTCGTTGTCGTAGGGGTGCGAAAACAGGTAGCCGCCCCAGTTGCCGTTCGCCGTCGTCTGCGCGAGATAGTCCACCACGGCGTCGTACTGACGCCCGAACGTGAGCGTGCCGTAGCGTTCATTGGCGAGACCAACGTACGCCTGGCGTCCGAAGGCTCGGCCGCCTTGTGCCAGCGTCCCGTTGCTCGCATTGAAGCCGCTTTCGATCTGAAAGACCGCGCTGTTGCCGCCGCCCAGGTCTTCAGTGCCCTTCAGACCCCAGCGGCTGCCTTGGGCGTAGCCGCTCGTCATTTCGTAGACGGCGTGACCGCCGACGTTGTTCGTATAGTCAATGCCCTCGTCGATCAAACCGTACAGGGTCACGCTGCTTTGCGCAAAGGCTGGCGCCGCCGCACCGCACAGCGCCATGACGCAAACGATCTTCCTCTTGCTCATATGTCTTCCGTTTTTATAAGTCATACTTATTATCAGGCGAATACATAGCCCGCTTTTCGTCACCAGGGCGGATCGCATGCCTTGCGCCCGCCCTGGTCAATTGCACGACCTGTCCAGAGTTATTTCGAGCCGTAAATATCGAAGTCGAAGTACTTCTTGTTGATACGCGCGTAGGTGCCGTTTGCGAGAATGTCGGCGAGTGCGCCGTTGAAGGCTTCGCGCAGTTCGGTGTCCTGCTTGCGCAGGCCGAGGCCGTCGCCCTGACCAAAGAATTTCGGGTCGTCGATGGCCTGGCCCGCGAACGTGAAGTCCTTGCCTTCAGGGCGCTTCAGAAAGCCGTCGCTTGCGGCGATCGACGCCTGAAACGCGGCATCCAGGCGGCCCGACGTCAAATCGGTATAGACCTGGTCCTGGTTTTGATAGGGGACGATCTCCACGCCCGCGGGCTGCCACTTCGCGCGCGCGTAGTCTTCCTGACTCGTGCCCTGCTCCACGCCCACGCGCTTGCCCTTGAGCGAAGCTGCATCGGGCAGGAGCGGCGAGCCGCGGCGCACGACGAGCCGCGCGGGCGCATTCGAGATCTTGTTCGTGAAGGCGATCTGCTCCGCGCGCTTGGGCGTGATCGTCATCGACGAAGAGATGACATCGAACTTGCGCGCGATGAGGCCTGGAATCATGCCGTCGAAGCTCGTTTCCACCCATACGCAATGCGCGTTCAGTTGCGCGCACAACGCATTGGCAATGTCCACGCCGAAGCCCGTGAGCTTGCCGTCCGGCGTTTTGTATTCGAGCGGCGGGTAAGTGGGATCGACCGCGAGCCGGATCTCCCGGCCCTTCAGGTCCACCGCGTGCGCCTGCCCCGCCGTTGCCGCCGCAGCGAGCGCCAGTGAGAGCGCCATCGTCCATTGCTTCATTTGCCCGTCTCCTTCGTGTCGTTTCGGTTGTTTCAATTGCTTCGGTGGTTTCTGCGATTTCTGCGGTGCTATTGCAGAATGTGTTCTGCGAGCTTGACCCAGTAGCTCGCGCCAATGGCAAGGCTCGCGTCGTTGAAGTCGTAGCCGGGGTTGTGAAGCGAGCAGTGCTGCTCGCCGTCACCATTGCCGATCGAGAGGTAGCTGCCGGGGCAGCGCTCCAGCATGTACGCAAAGTCCTCGCTCGCCATGAGCGGGCGCAGGCCGTCGAGCAGCATCTCCGGGCCGCCCCATTCGAGCGCGACGCGGCGCGCCACCTCGGTCTCGTCGCTATGGTTGACGAGCACCGGGTAGTCATGGCGATAGTCGATCTCCACGCGCGCGCCGTAACTCGCGGCCTGCCCGTGCGCCACTTCACGGATGCGGCGCTCCAGCAGTTCGCGCACCGGCGCCGAAAGCGCGCGCACGCTCAGGTGCAGGTCGGCGTGCGATGCAATGACGTTCGAGGCGCTCCCCGCGTGCAGCGCGCCGACGCTGACGACGGCCTGATCGTGCGGCGCCACGTTGCGCGCCACCACGCTTTGCAGCGCCATGACGATCGAGGCGCCGACCACGACGGGGTCGATCGTCTGCTGCGGCGCGGCCGCATGACCGCCGCGGCCGATCACGCGGATCGTCACCTCGTCCGCACTGGCCATGAATGCGCCGCTGTGAAAGCCGATTCGTCCTGCCGGGAAGCCAGGCACGTTATGCATCGCGAACACGGCGTCGCAGGGAAAGCGCTCGAAGAGGCCATCCTCGATCATCTTGCGCGCGCCGCCCAGGCCTTCTTCGGCCGGCTGAAAAATCAGGTGCAACGTGCCGCGCCACTGTGCGGTTTGCGCGAGGCATCGAGCGGCTGCCAGCAGTATCGCCGTGTGGCCGTCATGGCCGCAGGCATGCATCACGCCTTCGTTGCCGCTGGCGTAGGGTAGGCCCGTCGCCTCGCGTATGGGCAGCGCATCCATGTCGGCGCGCAGCCCAAGCCTGAACCCCCTGCCGCGCTCGAGCGTGGCGACCACGCCCGTGCCGCCCACGCCCCGCGTCACGCGATAGCCCCATGCTTCGAGCTTTTCGGCGACAAGCGCGCTCGTCACATGTTCTTCGAAGCCCAGTTCGGGCTGCGCATGCAACTGGCGGCGCAGCGCAATCATGTCGGCTTCGATTGCCGCCACCTCGGGCAAAACCCACTGTCTGCTCAATTCGCCTCCTCAGTCCATTCGTGCATCGTGGAGCGAATCGTATGCAGCGCAAATTCCGGGGAACAGCCAGCGTTTTGTTATGATGACAACCCATCGTTGTCACCCCACCTCTCTCGCCGCGCACGCTGACATGAAACTGCACCAACTGGAAGCGCTGGTCGCCAGCGCGGACGCCGGCAGTATTCGCGGCGCGGCCCGTTCGCTCAGGCTCTCGCAGGCGGCAGTCACGCGCGCGCTGCGCGAACTCGAGGCAAACGAGCGCCTGCCGCTCCTGATCCGCGCGCCCGAAGGCATTACCTTCACCGAGCACGGCAAGGTGCTGCTCACGCACGCGCGCATCGTGCTCAATCAACTCGAACACGCACACAACGACCTCGAGCGACTGAGAGGCCGTATGGAAGGCAGTCTCACGGTGGGCGTCACGCCGTGGATTACGCTGACCTTTCTGGCCGAGGCCGTACGGCTGTTTCGCGAGCGCATGCCCGACATCCGTCTGGAACTGGTCGAAGGATTGATGGCCGTTGCCCAGCCGCTGCTGCGCGACGGCAGCATGGACTTCGCCGTCGGCCAGTTGCAGCCCGGCGCGAGTGAGCAGGAGTTCGCATCCGAGGCTGTGCTCACTTACGAATCGTCGGTGATGGTGCGGGAAGGACACCGGAAAGTGCGGGCGCGCTCGATCCGCGAACTGCTCGATGAAGACTGGGTGCTGAACTTCGCGCCGGACGGCAAACGCGATCTGGTCGACTATCTGTTCACGCGCCACGGCGCGCAGATCGACGAACGCCGCATTGTGCGCGCGCAGTCGGTAGCGACGCTGCAAACCATGGTGGAGCAGGCAGACATGTGCACGTGGAGCCCGACGATCCTGAGCCACGTGCCGCCGTTCGGAGGCCGCCTGCGCTCGCTCGCGTTGCGCGAAGCGTTCGAACCCCGACAACTGGGCATCGTCACGCGCCGCAACAGCACACTGAGCCGCGCGGCCGTTGCTTTCATCGACTGTTTGCTGCAGGTGATACGCCGCCACGCGCGCTCGGCGAAGAAAGAAGACCTCGCCTTGTTCAAAACCCTGGAGCTATTGATTTAGCGCCCGAGCATGCGCTCAGGTACGACGAAAATCTGGATTCGCCTTTACCCGGCAATGCGCTTGAAGCTGACATAGTAGTCGTCGGTGTAATAGCAGTCGCTGGTCTGCTTGCGCGGTCCACCACATACGACCCGGCGCTGCCCACGATCCGTCATGCCCGGGGTGCGCACCGTGTATGTGTGGTAGTAGCCGCGTGGATGCTGCGGCAGTAATTGCGCCGTGTTACGGAACAGGACGCCGTCGTCCGCAAAAGGAAAGGGGCCGCCCGCTTTGATCAGCCGCAGTGTCTCGGTCGCTTCCCCCGGCAACTGCTTCATGGTGACGGTACCCAGCGCGCCCGCAACCTGCGCGCCTGATGCGGCAGGTGTGCCGCTTGCGCCCTGCGCGGGCTGACCCGGCGCCTGGCTCGCAGATGCCCCCGACGCCTCGGTGACGTTTCGCGAACTCTCCTTGCCGCAACCGCCAAGGATCGCGCCCAAGGCGACGACGCAAGGGACAACCCACGCTCTCTTCACGAAACGATTCTCCCCTCGTTGACCGGCACTCGACGAACAGGACAAACGTAAAGGTAGCGCGAATGGCGGAGCGAATCAATGCTCGACCGGGAACACGCACTCGTACACGTGACCCAGGCAGACGAACGGCGGCCGCTCACACCCGTTCCGATGTAAGCGGCCTGGACTTGCAATCACATACTGCCTGGATGAAGCGGTACTTCAACTGCGTGTTGCTCCGCACTTCAACTGCGTGATTCAACTGCGCGATGCTCTGCTCTTCAACTGCACGGTACTCTGCACTTCAACAACGAGTTGCCCTGCACTCCTCATTGATTCAACAGCGTGGTGCTTCGACATTGACACTCAACTCTGCCACATACGACTACAACTGCCGGACTGCTGTTCTGCAACGGGTACACGGTATGGTCCAACTCGACCGCAGGAGGGGAATCCTGGGATGGAGCCAACGTCTCGCTCCATGAAAGACAGTGTAGGCGTAGACGCGCTGAACCAATTGCCCGAAACGAGCCCAATATCGCGCTGAATTCGCGCAATTGGGCGGCCGCCCTGCTCAGGCTGCTGCCTGCGTCCCGGACTGATAGAACGGGTAGTCCGTATAACCGACGTGTGTGCCGCCAAAGAACGTGGGGCGGTCGTACCGGTTGAGCGACAGCTTGCGACGCAGCCGCTCCGGAAGATCGGGATTCGCAATGAAGTGACGACCGAATGCAACCAGATCGGCATCGCCGGCCTGCAGGATGGCCTCGGCCTTTTCGCCGTCGAAGCCGCCGGCCGCGATGATGGTGCCCGCATAGTGCTTGCGAATGAGCTGGGCAGCAACGGGATTGGGATCGGCGCCCTCGTTTTCGACATTGCCGAGAATGCGGGGCTCGATGAGGTGCAGGTACGCGAGATTCAGCTTGGCGAATTCTTGCGCAACATACGCGAACAAGCCGACAGGATCACTATCCGACATATCGCCCCACGACCCGCTCGGCCCAAGGCGCACGGCAACCTTGTCGCTTCCCCACACGGAAATCACAGCCCGTGTGGCTTCCATCAACAGGCGGGCGCGGTTTTCGAACGAACCGCCATAGATGTCCGTCCGCTTGTTGCTGCCGTCCTGCAGGAACTGGTCGAACAGATAGCCGTTTGCGGCGTGCAGTTCCACGCCGTCGAAGCCCGCCGCGACGCCGCGTGCCGCCGCAGCGCGAAAGCTCTCGACGATACCCGCAAGTTCATCCGTCTCAAGGGCGCGATTCGGCGTATTCGGAACCCAGCCGGCGTCCGTGTAGGCGACGCCGCCGTGAGGGACTTCCGAGGGACCCACGGGCCGCCCGCCATCGGGTTGCAGCTCCGAGTTCGACTGGCGCCCAGCGTGGTAGAGCTGAAGGAAAATCTTCGCGCCTTTCGCGTGCACGGCATCGGTCACGCGCTTCCAGCCCGCAATCTGACTATCGTCGTACAAGCCAGGCGCACCGAGATAGCCGTTGCCGTTCGGCGCAGCGATGGTGGCCTCGCTGATCAGAAAGCCGCCGGCCGACGCGCGTTGCGCGTAATACTCCGCCATGAGTACGCCGGGAATCGCGCCGCTTTCGGCGCGCATGCGGGTGAGCGGTGCAAGAACGACCCGGTGCGAGAACGTGTAAGGGCCGACTTTGACTTCAGAAAAGAGCTTGGACATGATTTACCCGAAGAAAGATGGGAAGGCGCGTCGATTGCTGGTTGTCCGACGTGACAGCGACGAAGCCGCAGAGTTAGCTTCCTTCGCCGTGACATCGATGAGCCAGAGTGTATATGCACACGTCGATGAATTTATCCCGATTCCTTCCACTACTGTTCGCGTATTTCGCAAACAATCCTTCAGCCGGGAAGCCGGTTTGAAAACATCCGTCCTCCTCCAGGCGACATGGCTATTTCAACCAGAAATAACCCGCTAAACATTATTGAAAACTGCTCGCATGTCGCTAGCATTCCTTCATCGACTGCCAGATCGAATACCGGCAGCGTTCATCAGATGTTGGCGGCCGCCTGGCTGGGGAGACGACGGATATGCGAGTTCTGGTATTGGGCAGCGGGGTCGTCGGCGTGACGAGCGCGTACTATCTGGCGCGCGCCGGCCATGAAGTCACTGTCATCGACCGCGAGCACGGTCCTGCGCTCGAGACGAGCTTCGCGAACGCCGGGCAAATTTCTCCGGGATACGCGGCGCCGTGGGCGGCCCCTGGTGTTCCGCTCAAAGCCGTTAAGTGGATGTTCCAGAAGCATGCCCCGCTCGCCATCCGCCCGGATGACGCGGACAAGCAGTTCCAGCTGCAGTGGATGTGGCAGATGCTGCAGAACTGCACGGCGGAGCGCTACGCCATCAACAAGAACCGCATGGTGCGGCTTGCGCAATACAGCCGCGATTGCCTGATGGCGCTGCGCGCGGAAACGGGCATCCAGTACGAAGGACGAACCGGCGGGACGCTGCAGGTTTTCCGGACACAGCAGCAGTTCGACGGCGCGGCAAAGGACATCGCCGTCCTCAAAGAGGCGAACGTTCCCTACGAGTTGCTCAGTGCAGGCGAACTCTCGCGGGTCGAGCCGGCCCTCGCCGCAACCTCGCAAAAATTGACCGGCGGTCTTCGCTTGCCCGGCGACGAGACAGGCGACTGCCAGCTGTTCACGACCAGGCTTGCCGCTCTTGCCGAGGAGGCCGGCGTAACGTTCCGCTACAACACGACCGTCGAGACGCTCGTCGTCGAAGACTGCAAGGTCGTTGGCGTCCGTCACGGAACGAGGCTCATCCATGCCGACGCGTTCGTTGTCGCGTTTGGTTCCTATTCGACGAGTTTCCTGTCTGGCCTCGTCAAGATTCCGGTCTACCCGCTCAAGGGGTATTCCATCACGGCGCCGATCCTGGACGAGGCACGCGCCCCTGTCTCGACTGTCCTCGACGAGACCTACAAGATCGCCATCACGCGCTTCGATAAACGAATTCGCGTGGGCGGCATGGCCGAGATCGTGGGGTTCGACAAGCGCCTGCGCGAGGCTCGGCGCGAGACACTCGAAATGTGCGTGAACGATCTGTTCCCGGGTGGCGGCGACACATCGAAGGCGACGTTCTGGACCGGGCTGCGGCCGATGACGCCGGACGGCACGCCCATTGTTGGCCGCACTGCCGTGCCCAACCTCTTCCTGAACACGGGCCATGGCACGCTTGGGTGGACCATGTCGTGCGGTTCGGCGCAGCTTCTCGCCGACGTGATTTCAGGCAGGAAGCCCGCTATCGAGCACGATGATTTGAACGTGTTCCGCTACGCCAGGGAGCCGGAGGCCCCGGCGGATTTCGCGCTGGATTAGTCAGCACTGCTGGTGGAGTCGCGAGCGTCGGCCGACGCTCATCTTATGATCAGTGCGAAGACGGAGCGAACGCTTCGAAGTACATCCGCTCGAGTGTGAGCATGATGCCGAACTGCGAAGTTTGCCGCAGCCCATTGGCGCCGCAGAACTGCAGTTCTCCGCGCTGGCCGACAACGATGACCTCCTGGGCGCCGCCCTCGAGGTATGCCCTGACCCGCGCGCCGATGTCATGCGCATACTTGCGGTCGAGGAGCACCTCGACGCACAGATCCGGCACAAACGGAACAGGATCGTCCCGGTCAAACCCTTCCCACTTTTCAGGCGGCATCCAGACGACGTCGGGTACGCGGATGCCAAATGACGGTGTCGCCACGGCAACCGACATCGCTGCCACATGACCAATCTGCTCGGCGATCTGGCAGTACACGTCGGTGAGAACAATCTGGCGCCGTGCCGAGGGCTGAGGATGCGGCACCACTTCACCGCGGCCATCGAGTTCACAGCATTCCCACGACCCGGAATCGGCGCTGGGGTGCATCCGACGCCAGGTCGCTACCAGCCCGTCCTGCTCGAGAAGAGTCGACACAACCACAAGCCTCCGATAAGGGAATTTTCTAAGGGTATTCCCTTTGTTGGCCGCTGAAAAGCCATTGTTTCTGTGCATTGCACAATAAACCAGGCAATGTGCATGGATTCGAATTTGCACCCGTTATCGGGCCATATCGGGCGGTCTTACATTCAGGTCGATGCAAACGTTGCGGCCAAATCGGACGGGCATTCGATTTTCATTGTGCAACGCATCAACATCGCCCCAAAGGGTAGTATCAGTGTTGGGTATTCAGCTTTTGCCGAAGTCGCATTCTGCGGGTGCGTCGTTGAAGTGCTACCGTAAGGGTTTGTCGAGTGCGCCCCGGCGCTTGAACACGAGAAGTGCAATGGAAATCGATGCGGAGACTTTCCGGCGACTGCGCCGTCTCGCCCCCGTCGTTGACGACATACTCAACGCCGGAGAAGTCGAACATGCAGGCCAGGCAGTGAATCTCGCGGCACTCGCGCAACTATGCTCGACCCTCTTCGACGCTTACTGCTCGATACATCCCGAGGAGATCGCGCAAGCCAACCTGGACATGCTCGAGTCGCAAAAGTAGCGACCGGCGGCGCCAGAGTCACTGCGGGTCCGGATGCGCCAGGCCCGCTTCCTCGATGATCTGTTCGTATTTTTCCGCGCCGACGACGTCACGGTACTCCTGTTTCAGCCGGATGAGCGCCTGCGCCGTTCTGGAAATCACCCCGGAGACTTCCAGCTGCTCAGCGTGCACGAGGGCCTGCCCCAAAGTCATGGCCACGTCAGTATTCCTTATTGCAGTTGAACAGCCATCAAGTCGTTGACGAACGTGGGCTGGGCCGAAGCAAACTCCATCAGGTTGGGGAAGCCCTCGCTGAGCGCAAACGCTTCCAGCGCATCCTTGCCGCTGTCAGCCTTGATGCGGCCGTAGCTTTCGATCATCTTCAGGTCGGTAATCAGGTACACCATTTCAACCTCTTTGCGTCTATGGATGCCTCGAGTCGTTGTCCGCTCAAGGATGCTTTCGAAGAGTACGTAGCGTCACTTAAATCGAGCTTAAACAATGCCGACAGGACGAAAGCCTTGCCGGGCCGGCGATCAGGAAGCGCAGGCTGCCGCTTCGGCGCCTGACGGCATGCCCTCGTCGAGGAGAGAAGTTAAGATGAGAACGAGATAAGCAACGGCTCCTGCCTTCAGGCACCAGAAAGATGGAACGAGAGACTTACAAGGGCTACGATTTGTGGGGTCATGCCATCGCGCAACAGGCAGAGCTGCTGACGCCAGAGCGCTACGCGGGGGGCGGGACCATCATCCAGGGGAACAAGCTCATCTGCACTTCCGGAGTCCTCGACCTGTTCGATTCGGAGGAGGAAGCGCAGGACGCGGGAATCGCCTGGGCAAAGGCGTGGGTCGACACACACGGTTAGCACGCAGGCGCAACGCAAGTTCCGTGGAAACTTCGCTTCAGTCGGCGCCTAAGTGCGCGCAGATACACGGGTGGCACATCGCACTTCGAGGCAACCTTCCATCCGAAAGCCCACCGCGCCCCGGTCTCGCGGTTCAATGTGCCAGCATGTCAACGCGAAAGCTCATCGCCGTATCAGCGACCACAGCAGCAGCGCCAGCAATAGAATCGAGATCCCCTGCCAGAACAGCACTGGTTCGCTCTCGAGCAAGGGCTTGCGTCGAACCGGAGCCATCGCACCCTGGCCGCTCGAAAGGCGCTCGAGATCGGCGCAAACCGCGAGTACGTCCTGATACCTGCGTGCGGGATCGGACTGCAGCGCTTTCTCCAGCACGAGGTCAAGCCAATGCGGCGCGTCGAGCCGGTACTCGTAGAGCGGCACGCGACCATTGAAGCCGTACGGCAGTTTGCCGCCGCTGAATAGCCGGTACAGCGTCACGCCATACGCAAATACCTCCGAGCGCGCATCGCCTTGCGCACCCCTCATCAACTCAGGCGCCATGTACGCGGGCGAGCCAGGCGCGCAGGCTGAGCCCGGCAGCTCCATACCGGGCATATAACCAAAGCCCAGGTCGAGCAGGCACGTCCTGTCGTCCTGCATCACCAGCACGTTCTCGGGCTTGATATCGCGATGAAAGATATTGCGTCGATTCAGCGCGTCGATCGAGCGGCCCAATTGCCGTGCGATTCCGATCGCGCGCGGCAGCCCTATGGGCTCGGGCGCCGAAAGCAGCTTTTCGAGCGTGACTCCCGCGCCGAGCGGCATTACCACATAAAGCCGGGTTTGCCGATTGGCGTCAACGGGCAGCGGCGCGAGCACGCCGGCGTCGCCAACCTTGCCTGCGAGCCAGCGCTCACGCACGATCGACTGGCGTATGTTCTCGTCTTGCTCGACGCGCGGTTTGGGAAACTTGAGCGCCAGTGGCGTGTCCGGATCGGCCAGATCGTAGCCGGCGAAGATCCGCGAATAAAAGCCATCGCTGAGCACGCTCTTGAGCAGATATCCATCGATAACCTCACCGGCGTCGGGCACGGCGAGAATCGGCAGCATTCCGACCACTCGCTCCAGATACCCGCCGTCGAGCAAAGGCAGGCTGCCAACGTCAATCACGGCGCTCGTAACGTCGTCCTGGGAACCGCGCGTCAGTGCCAGCGCGTCGAGTCGGCGCGCAGTTTCGAGCGCGCCACTGCGCGTCGCGAGCACCGTCTGCAGTTCACGCACTGGCACATGACGATAAAGACCGTCCGAGCACAATAGCAGGCGATCATCCTCACGCAGTTCGAACGTTTCGAAGCGGGTCACGAGCGCCGGGTTCATGCCAATGGCGTGCGCCACGTACGAACCAAAAGCGACCGGCACAATGTCGTCTTCGCCGATTTGTGCCAGTTGCCCGTCGCGCAGCAAATAGAGCCGCACATCTCCGGCTGCGACCAGATACGCTGTGGCGCGCCGTATGACCAGCGCCGCAAATGATGCGGCCATCTGTTTAAGCTTTGGATCGACGCGGCCCATGTGGTGCAGCCAGCCGTGCAGCGCCTGTAGCGAACGCGCAGCGGCCACGCTGGGCTGGAGCGTTTCGGGTAGCCCGTAATACGCATCGATGAAGGTACGCACTGAAAGCTCGGCCGCGACCCGGCCACCCTGACTTCCGCTCACTCCGTCAGCCAGCGCGATCACACTGCCACGCGCGGCGCGCGCGGCCAGGTCGCCGAGCATCACGCCGAAATAGTCCTCGTTGACGCGATTTTGCCCACGCAGACGCGCGGGACGGGAGACGCAGCCGATCTCGAGCGCGGCGCATTCGCCGCGCTCGGGCCGCAACTGCAGGTCGACTTCCTGAGAATCCGCTTCGCGAGTTGCAACGGCCGTCCCGGCTGCATGGACCGACCTCCGGTCCGCAGCCGGTGCGGAAAGGTGGTCCACGGAGCGCGGTTCAGTCATTTACTTTTTGCCGTGAGTCATCACGTCGCTGGTTTCCAGATCGTGCTCGATCTTCTCGAGCACCTGGGGCGAACGCTTCTTCAGCATGAGCAACCAGACCGTGCCGACCAGCATGTACGCCACGAACAGATACGGCAGTATGTTATACGGATAATCCGGCACCGGATACACGCTGCCGATCACTGCGCCGACCATCGCCAGCGCGCCAAGCACGCTCCACAGCACGTTGACCGGCTTGAGCACGCCCATCTTCTTCAGATAGAGAGGCGCGGAAACCGCGACGAGAAAATAGGTCACCAGAAAGCCAAAGGTGGCGAACGTACTCGTGTAGCCGAAGGTATTGAGCGGACCGGCGCCAAGCATCGCGATGCACACAACGAGCGTCACGATCGAGGAAAACGCCACAGCGAGATACGGCGTCTGGTGCGTGCGGTGAATCATTCCCATCGAGCGGTGCACGAACTGGTAGCGCCCCATGGAGTACAGCAGGCGGCTGGACGAGTTGATGCACGCAAGGACACACGAGAACGCGCTGACCGAAGCGATCAGGTAAAACACCGGGCCGAGCGGCGAGGCGCCAACGCTCGCAAGCAAGGTGTTGAGCACGGCCGAATCGGCGCCGAGCTTGGCTGTGTCGTCGTGGTAGGCGATCGTCATCGAATAGGCGACGAACATGAAGAAAAGGCCCGACAGGATCACGCTCCAGACCACGGCGCGCGGAATGATGCGCAGCGGGTCCCTGGTCTCCTGGCCGAGCGAGGCAGCACTTTCGAAGCCCACGTACGAGAAGATGCCGAGCACCATGCCTTGCGCCATACCCTTCCCGCTCACGCCCTGCAGGCTCAATTGCGTATGGTCGATGATATGGTCAGGATGCAGGGCGAGCACGTAGATCAGCACGCCGCCCACGATCACCACCGAAGTTGCCTCGATCGCCAGTGAGAGGCGCGAGGAAAGCTTCACGTCGCGTGCGGAGAAGAACCAGGCGAGAGCAATGAAAACGGTGTAGACCGCCCACGACGGGATATTGATGCCCCAGGAAGAGAAGGCATTCTGCACGAAAACCACACCTGCGGCACCTACCCCCATCGCGGTGCCCACATACGCCGCGATCAACCCCCAGCCGGCCATGCCCCCTGCCATCGGCCCGAGCGCGCGCGAAATATAGATGAAGAATGATCCAGCGGTTGCAATCCGGCTCGAGAGCGCGATGATGCTCATGCTGACCAGCAGCAGCCCGAGCGTCGAAAGTCCATAAATCAGCCAGGTCCCCGCGCCCGCCAGCGCCGCGATCGCGGTCACATTGATCGAAGGAGTAAAGGTTGGCGAAACGTTTGCGATAGATTGGCCAATCACCTCGGCAAAACCTAAAGTACCGGCACGCAGGCCGGTTGACGATGCCGGCGCTGCTTGTGTGGTGCTTTGCGTACTCATGTAGGGCTCCTGAAAGATTGGTGATTTAACGGACTTTGCTTTAATTTCCCAGAGTCAAAAATTCCAGCCAACTGAATTTAATTGTTCCAGCCAGGAATCCACGAAGTGCCCGCGAGCGGCACGCGTGCCATCGCTGCGGCTTCCACGGTCAGGGCGACCAGATCCTCGGGCTCGAGGTGATGCACGTTCTGCTTCCCGCAGGCACGCGCGATCGTCGTCAGCTCCATGTTCAACGTCTTCAGGTAGTTGCGCACACGGCGCGAACCTTCGTCGGGCAGGACGCGCTGCTCGAGAACGGCGTCCTGGGTCGTCACGCCAACGGGGCATTTGCCGGTATGGCAGTGGTGGCAGAAGCCCGGCGACGTGCCAAGCGCTGCATAGTCGGCAGCCGCCGAATGCAGTGCGCCGTTCTGGAAGTAGCTGTCGCTATTGCAGCCGAGTGCCATCAGCATGCCCTGCCCGATCGCGACGGCGTCTGCGCCAAGCGCCAGCGCCTTGGCTACGTCGGCTCCCGTCCGTATGCCGCCCGACACGATCAGCTGCACCTGCCCTTTCATATTCAGGTCTTCGAGAGCATCCACCGCCTGGCGAACCGCAGCCAGCGTCGGAATCCCGACGTTCTCGATGAAGCAGGTCTGGGTGGCCGCGGTGCCCCCCTGCATGCCGTCGATCACGACCACGTCCGCGCCAGCATGTACGGCAAGCTTGACGTCGTTGAACGTGCGGGTTGCCCCGACCTTCACGTACACGGGCGTGTTCCAGTCAGTAATTTCGCGCAGTTCCTGGATCTTGATCGCCAGGTCGTCGGGACCGGTCCAGTCCGGGTGACGGCTCGCCGAGCGCTGGTCGACGCCGGCCGGCAAGGTACGCATCGCCGCCACGCGCGGATTGACTTTCTGGCCGAGCAGCATCCCGCCACCACCCGGCTTTGCGCCCTGGCCAATCACGATTTCGATCGCGTCGGCACGGCGCACGTCGTCCGGATTGAAGCCGTAGCGCGACGGCAGGCACTGATAGACCAGCGTCTTCGACGCGCGGCGCTCCTCCTGGGTCATGCCGCCGTCGCCGGTGGTCGTGGACGTGCCCATCGCCGTCGCGGCCTGCCCTAGCGCCTCCTTGACGTTCGCGGACAGTGCGCCGAAGCTCATGCCCGCAATCGTGACCGGAATATCCAGCACGACAGGTTTCTTTGCGAAGCGAGTGCCCAGCACGGTCTGGGTCGAGCACTTTTCGCGGTACCCTTCGAGCGGATAGCGCGACAGCGAGGCGCCGAGAAACAGCAGGTCGTCGAAATGCGGCACGTGGCGTTTCGCGCCCAGACCGCGGATCTCATAGAGACCTCGCTGTGCCGCCGAGTGGATATAGTCGATCGTCTTGCGGTCGTAGCCGTGCGACTCTTCGTGCTGCAAACGAACGAATTGAACGGGTTTGGCATCCATTGGGAACCTTCTCAGAGAGCGTGTGTTCAATATTCCTGATTGGCGTCGGCGTTCCAGTGATAGAGCGTGCGTGCCGACGCGATTCGCTTGAAGGACGCTGGATCGTGATCCAGCCCGCCCGCCGCCAGCAACGCGCGCACTGCGTCGAAATCGGCATCGCTCATCGGTTCGTACTGCGCGTCCGCCCCGAGCGATTTCACTTCGCCGCGCACGTAGAGCACCGCTTCATAGAGCGAATCGCCCAGCGCGTCGCCCGCGTCGCCGCATATCACCATCCGGCCCGCCTGTGCCATGAAGGCCGAGAAGCTGCCCACGGAGCCGCCCACCACGATGTCGCCGCCCTTGAGCGAGATTCCGCAGCGCAGACCCGCGTCGCCGTCGATCACGAGCAGTCCGCCGTGCGCAGAAGCGCCCGCGCCGTTCGAGGCGAAGCCTCGCACATGCACCTTGCCGCTCATCATGTTCTCGGCGACGCCCGTGCCGGCGCTCCCCTCGATCACGATCGTCGCCTGCTGGTTCATCCCGCCGGCGTAATAGCCCGCGTGGCCCTTGATCGTCACATGCAGGTCGGCATCTACGCCCACGGCGATGTTGTGTGCCCCATTCGGCGACGTGACGGCGATGCGCTGCCCCGCCAGCGCCGCGGTGTCGCCGTGCAGGTATTGGTTCAGGTCCCGGACCGTCTGCGTCTCGAGGTCGAAATTCAGGCTTTCCATACGTACATCTCCTCGGGAGCGGGTTCGAAGACCTTCGCATTGCGGATATCGGGCAGATGCGCGAGCGAGCGAAACTCAGAGGCAATCGCTACGTAGTCGTCGTTCTCCGCGACCACAGCCGGCTTGCACGCGAACGGATCGCGGATCAGCGCGAGCTCGGTCGTCGTGCCCATCAGGAACGTATAGAAGCCGTCCAGCTCCTCGAAGCCTTTTTGCAGCGCCTCGGGCAGCGCATCGCCCTCGCGCAAACGCCATTCGATGAAACGGCAAGCGGCTTCGGTGTCGTTGTCGGTATCGAAGCGGATGCCGAGCGGCTCGAGCTTGCGCCGCACGCCATATGGGTTCGAAAGCGATCCGTTGTGCACGAGGCAGAAGTCCTCTCCCGCCGTGAACGGATGCGCGCGGTCCGGCGTGACGGCCGATTCCGTGGCCATGCGCGTGTGGCCGACGAGGTGCGAGCCTTTGAGGTTCGCGAAGTCATAGCGCGCGGCCACTTCGGCCGGCGAGCCGATGTCCTTGTAGAGATCGATCGAGCGTCCAGTGGAAAGCAGATAGAGCTTCGGATAGTGCTCGCGCAACCACACCTTGACGCGCTCCGCATCGCCCTGGAGCGTGAGCACTGCATGATTGCCCTTCACGTCGAAGCGCGCGGTGACGTCCATGGCGTGGTTGAGTGCGTCGGCGAGTGCGGCCCAGGGAAATTGCGCGCCCTCGTCCGTGAAGCCCGCGTAGAGGCTCAGCTTGCGCTGGCTCGCATCCACCTCGCTGCCGAACACCGCAAGCCCCGCCGAATCGGGTCCGCGCTCGGTCATGCCGATCAGCATCGGCACCATCAGCTCGCCGAGCCGCTCGCGTAGCGCCGGCGTCTTCACCAGCAACCCTACGATTCCACACATTGTGTGTTCTCCTTAGAAAAATTCGAGGTAGCTCTTGAGTTCCCAGTCGGACACGTGCCGCATGTATTCGAGCCATTCCATGCGCTTGAGCTTGAGGAACTCACCGGCCAGGGGGCCGAGCGCTTCGCAGATCAGTGTGTCCGCCTCGAGCGCGTCGAGCGCCTGCTCGAGGTTTTGCGGCAACACCGCAATGCCGTGCGCGGCAAGTCGCTCGGACGACCACTCGTAAAGGTTTTCGTTTGCCGGCGCGCCCGGATCGAGTTGCCGGTCGATCCCGTCGAGCCCCGCGGCAATCACGGCGGCCGTTGCGAGGTACGGGTTGCAGGAGCCGTCCGGCAGACGCAGTTCGATGCGCTCGCCGGGCATGCGCACCATGGTCGAGCGGTTGTTGTCACCATAACTCACATAGGCTGGCGCCCACGTCGCGCCGGTGAGCGAGCGCCCCACCACGAGGCGCTTGTACGAGTTGACGGTCGGATTGCACAGCGCGGTGAGCGCGGGGGCGTGCGCAAGAATGCCGGCGGTGAACTGGTAGCCAAGCTTCGACAGGCCCATGCCCAGCGGGTCGCCGCCGTCGGCGAACAGATTGCGCTTGCCGTCGCCGATCGAGATGTGCATGTGCATGCCGTTGCCGGGCCGGTTCGCGAACGGCTTCGCCATGAACGAGCAGATCATGCCTAGCTCGTTGGCAATCTCCGACGCGGCCATCTTGAAGAACACGTAGTGGTCGCACGACGTCAGGCAGTCGGTGTACGTGTAGTTGATTTCGAACTGGCCGTTGGCGTCCTCGTGGTCGATCTGATAGACGTCGATGCCGACCGAGCGCAGTGCTTCGGTGAGCCGCTCGAGAAACACCCGCGTGCGCGATAGCCCCTTATAGTCGTAGCACGGCTTCGCCAGCGTGTCGCTGGGGTCGCACGGTTCGAGGGTTCCGCTAGCGGAGCGGCGCAGCAGCGAGAATTCCGGCTCGAGTCCTGTGAAAAGGGTCCAGTCGCGCTCGGTCAGGCGTGCTACCTGGCGCTTGAGCGTGACGCGTGAATCGAACGGCCACGCTTCGCCGTTCACGTGCCCCTCGCAGACGATGCGTGCGAGGCCCGGCTGCCAGGGAACGGGCGTGAGCGTCGCGAGATCGCCGACGGCCATGAAATCGGGGCCGTTCGGCTCGATGCCGACACCCCAGATCGCAAACCCTGCGAAGCCGGCTCCCGCCTCGAGCACCGTCTTCAAATGCGCGACCGGCACCGACTTGGCCTTTGCGACACCATGGATGTCGACGAACTGCGCCAAAACGTATTTCACGCCCTGCTGAGCAAGCCAGCCCTGCGCGTTTTCTGCCGAGTCGAAACGGGGCACGCTTCCGGGCTCGCTGAGCGGCAGCTTACTCGCGTCGTTCAGATTCATCGTCACTCCTTGCACCAACTCCGTTTGCGGTTGAAAGAGGCTGGACACATCGTGCCTGGGCCGGTTCCGGGGACTTGCTGGCCATCGTTCAGGGCGCTCATGCGCACCCGCCATTGCGCACTCGTTGCACTTCTCGTTACGCGCTCCGTCTGGAACTTCTTTTCCTGCCATGCAACAATGCTTCATGGCGCGAAACAGCCGGCGCGCGCCACTGCGTGCCGGCCAGCTACGCGTCAAGCATTTCTACCGAGGCCGATCATGCACACTGGGGACGACAGCAAAACTGCGCTCGAGCGCTTTCTGGGCGCCACCATTCGCGACTTGCGCCAGCGCCACGACCTGACCATCGCCCAGGTCGCCGACCAGGCCGGCGTCAGCCGCGGCATGCTCTCGAAGATCGAGAACGCGCAGACCTCAACGGGACTCGACGTCCTGCACCGCATCGCCCAGGCGCTCGGCGTCTCTCTTTCCGCGCTCTTTCGCAACTTCGACGTGCCGCAAGGCGACGCGCAACTCGTCAAGAAAGGCGCGGGCATGGAAGTCGTTCGCAAGGGCACCAAACGCGGCCATACCTACCATCTGCTCGCCTACGACCAGGGCCCGCGCAAAGCCTTCGAGCCCTTCCTCATCACCATGGAGGACGAAGCAGAACGCTTCCCGACCTTCGAACACCCCGGCACCGAATTCATCCACATGCTCAAGGGGGTGATCGAATACCGCCACGGCCAGCAAACCTACATCCTCCATCCCGGCGACACGCTTACTTTCCAGGCCGATATTCCTCACGGCCCCGAGCGCCTCATCAAGACGCCCATCCAGTTCCTGTCGATCTTCATCTATCCGCCGGGAACCGCCGACTGAGGCGCAAGCCTTGCAATCTCGCCTGTGCTGCTTCTTATGCAACGTCCGTGCCATGTTTATCTTCATGAACTAAAAATTCCTGCAGATAAACATCTGGCACGCACGCCGGCCCTATGCCGCTTACCTTGCCGATTCGTTCGCATCGGCGTTTGCCTTCTAACGGTGCGCGGTTTTCCTGCCTGCCGTGCGCTGCTGCACTGAATCGGGACGCGGGCTTACGCTCGGTTATCAGAAATACTTATGAACGCACGAGCGTCGGTGCGAGCGCCTTAACGCGTCGAGCGCCGCCTCTCGTAAAAAATATTGCAGATCCGCTACATCAATGCGTCTTCGGGCAGTTGCGGCAGCGCGCGCGCGAGTGCCGGCCTGATGGAGGCGTCAAGCACGCGCCGCGTCAACGCAACGATCTCGTGCGCAAACGCGTCCCACTCGCCCTGTCGATGCAGCAGGAAGAAGTCGCGCCGCCCGAGCCGTCCGGCCGGCAGCGGCAACACGGCGATCTCAGGCAAATAATGGCGCGCCTGCCAGAGACACAACGGCGTGGAAATCGAGAAGCCGAGCCGGGCCGCGACTAGGCTCAGGAGCGGATCGGTCGCGTCGAATTCATAGCGGCGCGGACTGTTGATGCCGAGGTGCCGCGCATAGCGCTCGACCTGCTGTCCGATCACAGAGCGAGGGGTATAGCGGATCATCGGCATTTCGAGCGCAAGCGTGCGCCAATCGATGTTCCCGCGCTCGGCAATCAAGGCGCGCGAGACGACCACGACGAACGCCTCCGAAAAGAGCGGCGCCTCGACGATGCGCGCGTCGTTGAGCGTCGTCTGCGTGCATACCGCGAGATCGAGCTCGCGATCGTGCAACTGCTTGCTCAAGCCGGGGGTCAAACCGGACCACAACGCAATCTGCCGTGCCGAGCCCGACACCGCGCGAATCAGCTCCGGGCCCACGGTCGCCGCGAACGAATCCACGCAGCCAAGCCGCACGGGCAAGCTGCCCGCGTTCGATGTGTCGCCGATGCGCGCGCTGACCATCTGCGCATGCTCGAGCAGCGGGCCTGCCAGTTCGAGCAGCGCGCGGCCCGCGACGTTCGGCCGGGGAGGCCGGCTTTCGCGATCGAACAGGACCACGCCCTGATCTCGCTCGAGCGCCGCGATGGCCTGGCTCACCGCGCTCTGGCTCACGCCGAGCTGCTTCGCCGCGCCGGTCATCGAGCCGGTCTCGCACACCGCGAGAAAAGCCTGCAAGGCGTTGAGGTCGATTGGCGCCTGGGTACGTCTCATGAGGAGCTCCGCGGAAGTCTGCGCAAATGACGCTGCCGCGTCGTCTTCCACATGGTGCCGCCCGGACGGCTCAACACACGGACGATGAGCAATTGCGTCGATGAACCATAAGTTTGCCTAATACAAAATAATGGCGGGCAGCCGGGACGCAGAATTTGCCCATCGTTCACCCACGAGGGCCCCATGAGCCACTTTGACTATGTCGTGATAGGCGCCGGCGTCATCGGCACGTCCGTCGCCCACCATCTCGCCGCGCTCGGCGCGAACAGCGTTCTCGTCCTCGATCAAGGGACGATCGGGGCGGGCACCACCTCGCAGTCTTCCGGGCTGCTGCGCACGCATTACTCGGTGCGCCAGAACGTCCAACTCGCCCGCGCTTCCTGGTGGGCCTTCAACAATTTCGCCGACTATCTCGGGGACGACGAAGCCTCCTGCGGCCTCGTCAAATGCGGCTACATGATCAGCGCGCCCGAGGGCGACAAGCTCGACCCGCTGGCAGCCTCGCTGCGCGCCCAGCAGGAAATGGGCATCGCGGTACAACTGCTCGACCGCCAGACGGCGCAGGCGCGCCTGCCGATCGCCACCTTCGACGACGCCGCGCTGATCGGCTTCGAGCCAGAAGCCGGCTTCGCCGACGCCTATCTCGTCGCGACCAGCTTCGCACGCTCTGCGCGCCGCCGCGGCGTAAAGATCATGGAAGGGGTGCGCGTGACCGGCCTCGTGCGCGAAGGCCGCCGCGTGGTGGGGGTGCAAACGTCGGCGGGACGCTTTGGTTGCGGCACGCTCGTCAGCACGCAAAACATCTGGACCCCTGAACTCTCCGAATGGATCGGCGTGCCGCTGCCGGTCAAGCCCGAGCGCCACACCGTGCTCGCGCTCGAATGCGAAGCCGCCCCCTACACGTTCGCCATGCCCGCATTCAAGGACCTCGGCTCGCCGGGGATGCTCTATTTCCGCAGCTACGGCGGCAGCCAGATGTTGGTCTCCGAAGGCGTGGTGGGCGAAACGCTCAATGCGCCCGAGACCGAGCAGGGCGAGATCTCCCTCGACTATGTGGCCGAAGTCGGCGCACAGGTGGCCGAACACTTTCCCGCCTACGAAACGGCGGGGCTCGCCTCGTCGTGGACCGGCGTGTACGACGTCACACCCGACTGGAACCCCGTGCTCGGCAACGTTGCCGACGTGGAAGGCCTCACGGTGGGCTTCGGCTTCTCGGGTCACGGCTTCAAGCTCTCGCCGGGCATCGGCAAGCTGCTCGCCCAGCACGCGCTCGGCCTGGCCACCGACGTCTCTCTCGAACCGTACGCACTCGAACGCTTTGCGAGCGGCGCGCTGCTGACCGGCAAGTACGGTCTCGGCGCGGTGTCGTAACACCAGCGCGCAATGTGCTTTCTCATGCAAACAGGAGAAAACAGGTGACTGTCCGCATTCTCGTACCCGTCAAGCGCGTGGTCGACCCGAACGTGCGCGTGCGCGTGAGCAGCGCCGGCGCGATCGAAACAGCAGGGCTCAAGATGTCGCTCAATCCGTTCGACGAATGCGCGCTCGAGAAAGCGCTGCAACTGAAGGAAGCCGGGGTGGCCTCGCACGTCACGGTGCTGACCTGCGGCCTGCCCGCGCACCAGGACGTGCTGCGCACCGCGCTCGCCATGGGCGCCGACGAAGCGGTGCTGATCGACACGGGGGCCGCCACGGCCACGCTCGATTCGCTCGCCGTTGCGCGGCTCGTGGCCGCACACATGAACGAGGTCGACTACGGTCTCGTGCTGTGCGGCAAGCAGGCCATCGACGGCGACGTGGGCGGCGTGGCCGCCATGCTCGCCGCACTGCTGGGCTGGCCGCAGGCGCTGAATGCGAGCGCGCTCGACGCCATCGACGGCGGCTGGCGCGCGAGCTGCGGCGACGATGCGGGCACCGCCACGTGGCAACTCGACGGCCCCGCCGTGATCAGCGCCGATCTGCGCCTGGCCGAGCCGCGCCGCGTGACACTGCCGAGCATCGTCAAGGCGAAGCAAAAGCCGCTCGCCACGCGAGAGGCGGACGCGCTCGGCGGCGTGTCGAGCGCCCGCAGCCACGTGCTGAAACTGAACGATCCGCCCGTACGCGAGCCTGGTGTGAAGGTGGACAGTGTCGACGCGCTGCTCGCCGCACTCGCCGATCGACGCGTATTTGAATCCGTGGGAGTTTGACTATGAGAACGCTGGTTCTGGCCGATGCCGACGTGGGATCGATTTCCGATGTCACGCTGCGCGTGATTGGCGCGGCGCTGCAACTGGGGCAACCCGTCGATCTGCTCGTATTCGATGCGTCGAGCGCAGCAGCGGCGGCGCATGTGAGTGGAGTCGAGCGCGTGCTGGTCGCATCCGCTGGCGCAGCCGATGCGCTCACACCGGAAACGATCGCGGCGCAATTGCACGCCCTCGCTGAAGGGTATTCGGCGGTGCTCGCGGCGCACCGCGCCTCCAGCCGCGCTGCATTGCCGCGCGCGGCGGCGCTCACCGAAGACGCCTTTATCGCCGACGTAATCGCCATTCGCGAGCGCACGCAGTTCGTGCGCGGCCTCTATGCGGGCAGCGTGATCGCGACGGTGACGAGCGCCACGGCGCGCACTTATGCCAGCGTGCGGACTTCGTCATTCGCACCGGTCGAGGCGGAAGGTGGCGCGGCGCAGGTCGTTGCGCTCGCACCTGGTGCGCCGTTCACAGCCACGCGGCTAATCGAGCGCCGCGCCGCCGGGCAGAGCGGCCAAGACCTCGGCAGCGCGCGCGTGGTGATCGCGGGTGGACGCGGCCTCGCTTCGCAGGAGAACATGGCGCGTCTCGGCAAGCTCGCCGACAAGCTCGGCGCGGCGCTCGGCGCCTCGCGCGCCGCCGTGGATGCCGGCTATGCGCCGAACGCCGCGCAGGTCGGACAGACCGGCCGCAGCGTGGCACCCGACGTGTATGTGGCATTCGGCATCTCGGGCGCGATCCAGCACCTCGCCGGCATGAAGGACTCGAAGTTCATCGTCGCCGTGAACAAGGACCCGGACGCGCCGATCTTCTCGGTGGCCGATGTGGGGCTTGTCGGCGACCTGTTCGACGTGGTCGGCGCGCTCGAATCTCACGTGCAGAGTGCGGGGACGAGCGCGTGAACGCACGCCTGCCTCGCTCTTTCTGCTGATGCAAGCGCCGCCGAAGTCTGCGCCGTGCGTTTCATCGACGGCACGCGTCTGCCGCCCGAGC
Organism: Paraburkholderia sp. BR10882; assembly: GCF_040948855.1. Lineage (NCBI taxonomy): Bacteria > Pseudomonadati > Pseudomonadota > Betaproteobacteria > Burkholderiales > Burkholderiaceae > Paraburkholderia > Paraburkholderia sp. BR10882. The sequence goes on from NZ_JBFPKP010000002.1 coordinate 181,824, forward strand.
CCTGCGCCAATGGCGCAGGCACGACGCGCACCCTCGCGCGCGGAACGGATCAGCACGGTGCCGCGCCGTGGCGCGCGAGCATGGCGACCCTCGATGGCCCCGCGAGGTTACCGAGATCGCCAACTATTGGCTCGCAGGTTTGCTCGCCGCGGCTTCACTCGCCGCCTTCTGCTTCTTCGCTGCCTCGTGGTGTCCGACGGCACACCCAGCCGCGGCGCCTGCCGTGCCGTGCTTACCCGCGACGTGGCCCGCAACGCCACCCACGGCAGCGCCTTTCATGCAGCCAGCCGCCACCGCTGACGTCGGTGAAATCACTGGAAGTGACATAACGATCGCAAAAGTGAGAAGTGTTCTTTTCATGGTCTATTTTCGAAAGGGGTGGTCCGCTGCACAGGACGTCGTGCGGATCCGGTCCATTCGAGTAGCGCACCTGTCGTGCCTGCAGGGCAGTGTTATCGAACACGGTGATGACCGCCACAGGCGATCGTGCGACACAGTGCGGCCATCTACGGCCGCTCGACCAAAGACTGATTTGGCTACCGGGCAGCCTGGTTTCCCGTAATCGATGCGGACCGAAACTTGCGCGTCCGGGATTGTGTGATGATGCGGCGCGCGGCATGGAGGCAATCATGGAACGGGAGTTAAAGCTACGAATCGCCCCGGAGGACCTCGGCAAGCTTCGTGGCGCACCGCTGCTGGCGCGCGCTCAGGCCACTGCCGATCGACCGGAATTCCTGAACAGCACGTACTTCGACACGCCGGAACTGGCCCTCCACCGTTGCAAAGCCTCGCTGCGCGTACGCGCCGTCGGAAAGCGGCGAATCCAGACGTTGAAGCTCGAGGGCGCTGTGGAGGCCGGTGTGTTCGACAGGCCCGAATATGAAATGCCGATCAAAAGGGACACGCCCGATCTGGCGCTGCTCTATGACGCCATATCGGCCGATAGCGATTGCGGCAGGCTGATCCGTGATCAGGCCGTCGCCGCGCAACTCGCTCCTGTTTTCGTCACACGCATCCATCGCACTGCAATCGCGCTGCACCTGCCGTCGGAAGACGAACTCGAAATAGCGCTCGACGAGGGAACTGTCGACGCGCAAACGCGCTCGGTGCCGCTCGCCGCTGTCGAACTCGAACTGAAACAGGGCAAGCCGGAGGCGCTCCACGCGACGGCGCTCGAACTTCTGAAGACCGTACCGCTGAGCATCGACCATCGCAGCAAGGCCGATATCGGCTACGAATTGCTCGTGGCCGAGCACGCCGCGCCCGTGAAGGCCGAACCCGTGCGCTTGTCGAAAGACAATTCGATTGAGGACGTGTTCTGTACGATCGTCCATAACTGCCTCTCGCAGGTGCATGCCAACGAGCGCGGCGTCGTGTCCGGTCATGATCCGTCAAGCGTTCATCAGATGCGGGTCGGACTGCGACGTTTGCGCTCGGCGCTGGACCTGTTCGCCAAGGCGATTCCTCCCTATTCCGGGCTCGACGACGAACTGCGCTGGATCGCGGCGGAACTCGGCGCCGCGCGTGACTGGGAGGTCCTTGCCGGGGCCACACTCGATCGGGCGGGCGCGGACGGCAATGCAGACGAACTCATGCCGGTGCGGCAGGCGTGCACGCTGGTCGCCGTCGACAACCGGCAGCGTGCGGCGGCCGCGGTCGAGTCGGTTCGCTACACGCGTCTGGTGCTCGAACTCGCGCTGTGGCTGGCCTGCAAAAAATGGCGCGACGATATGACCGGCAAACAACGCGCAGCGCTTGACAGCCCCGCGAGGCAGTTCGCCGACAAGGTGCTGCGGCGCAGGCACAGCAGGCTGATCAAGCGTGGCAAGGGCCTCGCCGATCTCGACGATCACCGCCGGCACCGCGCGCGTATCGCGGCGAAGAAGGTTCGGTATGCGACAGAGTTCTTTGCGTCGTTGTTCTCGAAACGGGCCGTGCAGCACTACGTGAAAGCGCTGACTGCACTTCAGGACGATCTCGGCTGGCGTAACGATGCGGTGGTCGCCGATCAGCTTCTGCGGACCGTTTCGCGCAGGTCGAGGGACGCAGCGCCAGGCGCGGCTTATGCCCGAGGCTATCTCTCTTCACGCGTCGCTGCAGATCATCAAACGCTAAAGAAGCTATGGAATCGTTTCAGACGCCTCCCGCCACCGCATTGAGTCGGCGCGCGACAGGTGAAACGGCACCTGAGGTCCGATTCGGCATCGGGTCCGATGCGCTGCAAACGGCGCGCAGCGCAGCATCGTCCCACGGCTACCTGCGACTACCGCGCGTTGTCGCCGCCGAGAGCAGCGTACCGCCTGGCGAGCATCAGATCGGCCACGCAGCGGAAGGGACCGGCAAAGGTTGCGGCGCTCGCGCGTGAAATGGGCGTGCGCGAAAGTCCCCTTGATGCTGTGCGCTCCATTGCGCAACGGCCATCCTGAAGCAAGGCTCGCCTCATGGCCAGATCCGGATGCCCAGCAGCACAGCAACAAGAAGGCCGAGCGAAGCGCCAAGCAGCAGCACGCCGAGAAGCAGCCACCGGTTTGGGGTCGTAATAGGCACGTTCTCTATCGCTCCCGTGGCACGCGATTGAACCAATTCATGCGCAACGCAACAAATCGTCGTGCAGTTCTCAGGGTGAACGTCGACAATGGCAGCATGAGACACGGCGTGAGCAGGGACAGGCCGAAGACGGTCAGTGGATGATGCGTCGCATCACTTGAATGACTCGAATCGAAGATGGTATAGGAGGCAGCCTTAAGGCTGCCTTATGGTGTCGCGGTCCTGGTCCCGCAAAGGCTACTGCATGGCGTCGGCGATCAGAATCGCAGGGATTCTGCGAAAATGATGCCGCACACGAGCAGAATCGTTGTCGGAAACAGGGCAACGAGGCGCAACATTCCGTCGGAAGACGCCCTGTTCCTGTTATCGGGCAAGTTCCGACTCGTGCACGCGTTCATATTTTGAGGACTGGTTCATGAAGAATCCCGCGCTCGCGCATCTGACATTCGCCGCCGCTGCAGTCAGCCCCACCAGTGCCGTCCACGCGACTGATGTCAATGTCGGCATCAATGTAGGCGCGCCTGTCGTGGTTGCCCCACCCGCTGCCGTGGTCGTCACGCCTGGATGGCACGACGACCGATATTGGGATGGACATCGCTACTGGAATCGCGATGACTGGGAAAAACATCACCATCACGACAAAGGATGGCACTGCCCTCCGGGACACGCCAAAAAAGGCGAGTGCTGATCGGCTTTGCGCGACCCCCGATCCCTACCGCAGACGCAGCCCGCAGAGCTGCTGCTGGCCTCGTTGCCATTCAACGGACTTGGAGCGACGCCCACTGACCCAGGAGCGGTCGATGGCCAACGTCCGCTTGCGGGCTAACTCACAGCCGAAGGGAAGGATGTCGTTACCGAACTTCGCGCCGACCGTCATCGGCCAGAGCACAGACACTCGCGGCCAAGCCCCTGTGTGATCAACCGTACCGGCGTGACAGCGTGTCACTCTGGTGGCTTCGACGACTTCCTGGAAGCTCACGTCGGCCAGGTCCTGCCCGGACGATAACCATCGGTAACTTCCTTCTTGTCCAGTCCGAGGGCGCTGGCGACCTCGTTCTTCGTGGCGAACCGGGCGGTAACGTGAAATTTGGTGGTGCTCTGGCGCATTCGCCCGATACCATAGGCGCCCTTCTCGTTTTCCTTGATGATGACGTCTGCGGGATGAGCCGCCTCCCCACGGAAGCCCGCCGACTCGAAATCGATATGCTGACGCGTTTTGATATTGGATTCGGCAGTTCGGTCGAGATCGTAGGCCACTAACCAGGCATTCCCGGAAATTGCCCGCCCTGGCCGATAGGACTGCTCAAGGTCAAACACCCACAGCGCTGACCCGTTATGCGACATGAGCTTTTTCTCCACCGCGGCGGCTGCGTGCTGCTTGGGAATCCAGCGAAACAAGCTCCACTTTTCTTTCGCCATGAAAGTCTCCACGAGTGTTGTCGGACTCAAAGCATCTGTCGCGAACGGTTGCTTATTACAACAGTTCGCTAGCCGGTTTATTCCGTGCCTCGGAGATGGCAACAGGTTCAGCGGGCGATACCTGGATGGGGAGTTGTGGTCCTGAGAGAGCCATTGCCACTGCGAATGCGTAAGCGGTTGGGCGGGCTGCAGTCGGGCCTTCGGTATTCCCTTCAAGGAAGAGAAAGGCGGCTATCTCCATACGGAGAGTCTGCCAGGCGCAAACACTTTCGCCTTGTGGCCGCTCTCCCAGGCCGCTCAGTCGCGCTTCGGCAGCAGCGAACATCGCGTCCGGAGCGGCTATTCCCCGAAGCGCGCGGCGCTTGTCAAATGCATGCTGCCGCGATCCACAAGTGATTTTTAGTATACCCCCTTACCCTATCGGTGATAGACTTCGCCCGCAAACGGGAGAACAGGTATGAGCCATACGATTCGCGAAAAGCAGAAGCTGCTTAACCGCATTCGCCGGATTAAAGGGCAGGTTGAAGCGATTGAAAGGGCACTGGAAGAAGAACGCGGTTGCATGGCCGTGCTGCAACAGGTCACGAGCTGTCGTGGCGCCATGAACGGGCTGCTCGCCGTCGTGCTCGAGGACCACATTCGCACCCATCTCGTCGATGCAGAACCGGACGACGAGCATGGCAGCGGAACAGAGCAACTGATCGAAGTAGTCCACAGCTACTTCAAGTGAGAGAAGCATGAGTCAATTCGAGGATGCCGCCTTCGGGGCGGGACATGACCATATCTTCCTGGGCGCTGCCCACGAAGAGAACGAGCGCAGGACATGGATGGTGATTGCGCTGTGCAGCGCGATGATGGTGACCGAGATCGTCGGCGGAAGTCTTTTTGGCTCGCTTGCGCTCGTTGCCGACGGCCTGCACATGTCAACACACGCCGGCGCGATGCTCATCGCTGCGCTCGCGTATACGTACGCGCGAAAGCATGCGAGCGACAGCCGCTTCGTATTCGGTACGGGGAAGCTGGGCGATCTCGCGGGCTTTACCAGCGCCATTGTGCTCGCCATGATCGCGCTGCTGATCGGGTACGAGGCGGTTTCGCGCTTTCTCTCGCCCGTGCCCATTCACTTCGGCCAGGCGATCCCCATCGCCGTTCTTGGCCTGCTGGTGAATCTTGCAAGTGTCTGGCTGCTCAGCGGCAACCATCACGGCCACAGTCATGGACATGGGCACAGCCACGGCCACGGACATGAAGACGAACACGGCCATGATGAAGAGGCGCATCGCATCTTCGGTACTGCTGGAGTTTTCGCCGTGTCGATCTTCGAAGATGGCGTGCCACCCGTCTTCCGTATTACGCCTGAGACGGCTTCTTCGAACCTGACCGCCGACGCGGTATCAGTCACGACGGTCCGCCCCGACGGTTCGCGTCAGACCTTCGCGTTTGCCGACCGTGGGAGCTATCTGGAGTCGAAAGATGACATTCCCGAGCCGCATGCATTCAGGGCGATTGTCGGCTTGCCCGATGGCGAGCAGTCAATCGAATTCGAAGAGCACGATCACAGTCACGAAGACGCACATGCTGCCGCGAACCGCGACCACAACATCCGCTCGGCCTACATTCACGTCATCGCAGACGCGGCAGTTTCCGTGCTCGCGATCATCGGCCTTCTGCTGGCCCGTGCGTTCGGCTGGGTCTGGATGGATCCGCTCGCAGGCGTGATCGGCGCCCTGGTGATTGCTAACTGGTCGTGGGGCCTGATGCGCGATACGGGAGGCATTCTGCTCGACATGAATCTGGATAAGCGCATGGCCGAAAACGTTCGTCACATTATTGAAGACAACGGTGACGCCGTGCTTGATCTCCATGTCTGGCGGGTCGGTCCGGGCCACATGAGTGCGGTGGTGTCAGTCGTCACCAGTGAAGCACAACGCAGCCCCGGCTTTTATCACGCGGCGCTCAAGCGCTTTAAGGGGCTGTCCCATGTGACGGTCGAAGTGAACGCCCCTCGGGCCGCCACGTAAACCATGGCTGCCAAATCGCCCTGCATCGACCTGTGTGCGTTCGATGGCAAGACGGGGTTCTGCACGGGCTGCTACCGGACGCGTGAGGAAGCCCGCGGCTGGAAAAAGATGACGGACCACCGGCGCCATCAGATCCTCAATGAAAGGTCCCGGCGAGAGGCAAAGCTGGGACGTGAAGCGACGCGGGCGTCGGAGCAGGACTGAAGACCGCACACCCTATCGCGGTGTCACGATCCGCAACACAGGGTCGACCTGATGCGTTATAGATTTGCATGCAAGAAGTCCACGACCTCATGGTCGATCTGACGATGGATCTCCACGCGATCAATCCCGGGCGCGTCCTGACAGATCAGCGCCCCATTGGTTGCGACCGAGGCCGGGCAAGGATCGATGAAAACGAAGTGATTGCCTGGCACGATGTGAACCGCAGGCGGTGTAGGCAAGCTTGAGACGACAGCAAGAGAGTTGCTCGCAGAACCAAGGTAGCTGTCATCCTGCGGGCGATAGAGCATGGTCGGTACGCGCACAGCGGACAAGCCAGGTGCCCCAAACATCATGGCCAGTGGATCCATCAGCACCAGGGCCTTCAGGCGGTGATCAACGGGCGGTTGCCAAGCTATCAGTTCAGCAGGTACAGCTACTTTAACCTGAGTGCCGTGCGCACGATTGCTGGTTGCTGAACGCGGACATGACCCCGGATCATCGTGATTTGCGCAGTACGCACTGGCATAGGCAAAATCGGGTTTCGCTCCCGCCAGGATCAGTGCGGTGTAGCCGCCAGCCGAGTATCCAATCATGCCAATCCGGCTGACATCGGCGCTTGCTGAAAACCGTGGATCTCCGAGCACTGCATTAAGCGCGGCCTCTGCCTGTCGGGGGCGGTCGATCAGAATCTGGGCTTGGGACGGCGCGCGGGGAAAGCCCGAAGCGTCCCCCACGTGCGTCGGCAAGACCGCGATAAATCCGGCGCGAGCCAGAGCGGTCGCCAATTCACGATGGCTTAACGGGCCTCCACCTCGTCCGTGCGAAATCAATACAACCGGGAACCGGCTATCCAGTGCAGGCGGAGCATTGAGTGTCGCCTCGACAGTGAATGGACCCGCTTGCCATGGCACCTCGCGCTCATGCGTAGGGTAAAAGACAACGGTGTCGAAAGGAGCAGCATCGCCCACCACCGTGAGACGGATTACCCCTGCGTTAAAAGTAGCCGGATCGGCCAGCGTGGAACACGTACATACGATTGCTAACACAACGGTCACTATCCAACGCATGTCGCTACTCCTGGACAGCCAGAATGAGAGGCGAGGATATCAGAACGCGCTACGTGCCTGGTCTTGACGCGGTGGAAGCTTCCCGACTGCTGGAAAACATCAGGACGCGTTCATTGCAATATATCTGCACCGGCCGGGCGAGGCCCGCCGCAGATCCAATGCAGAATTACATCTTTTCCTTCACCCCAGAACGGATCAGCCACACGTTGACAGGGTAGCTGGTTGCGAATCCTGCGAGCATCGCGAGCTGCATGGCGAACCAGAACTCAGCAGTCCCAACGTTCGCGACCATCCCGTAGGCCGGCTTGAACCACAGGAACTGGATGATGGCCATAAGTCCAGACATGCCGACCTGCCACGCCGTAATCGACGCGATATCCGCTTTGACTGCCGCGACCACGCCTTCGGTTGCCGACAGCCCGCGCATGGGTTTGATCGTGAAATATTGAAACACGATGCCGAGCAGAAAGGCGACGAGGAAGTCCGGGATCCAGACCGCAAACGTCTTGTCGTCAAACACTGTGTGCCATCCGAACCAGACTGCCAATGCGGGAAAGGCAAATGCGGTCCATTCGACGATGATGTCGCCGAGTGCACAGCCGGCGCCGCAGTGACTCGTTCCTTTCATCACCGTCGCGGAGAACGGCTGGGCGTCGCTCCTGCGTCGAGCGTCGCCGACACTCCGTCCCCACGCGTAGTAGGCGGCAATCCATAGGACGCTGCCGAATAACGCCGTTAGGGGCCAGACGACATTCATGATCCACATCTTCTGGGGGTGTCGAACTTCGTCGACCACGATAGCAACAGCACAAATAGCGCCCAAAATGATCCAGGCGAGTGAAAGCGTGTCAAGCCAAGTTGGGAAGGTTCCGTAAGTCATCGCTGTCTGTGCCGGCCGGTCGGATACGAAGTCGGCAGCAAGGCGCGTTCCGTGCCTGCGAACCGGTGTGCCGTCTTGCGCCCGCACAGCGCACTCCCGACGTTTCTTCCACAGAGTCGCAGCAGAGCACATCGAGCAGCACCGGCCCACACTTGACGCGCGACCGCGGCCTTTGCGAACGAATGACGCGCCTGCCTGCCCAGAATACTGCGCGCTCACAGCGGGCTCGTTTTCTCGCCAATTTCTATGGGGGCTGTTCCGAGCCGCGAGTGCCAAATTGTCGTCGGTCTGGATAGCTATCCCACTGCGCGCTCGCCACGAACGCTTGTAGGGCTCGGGGCCTGGACTTCCGGCTTGCGAGGCACGGGATGGCCGCAAGATTGGTCTGACCGCAAACTCGTTCGCGTCACTGTCGCTCGATCCACCACTCGTGATCTGGAGTTTCGGCAAGACTTCACCCAGTTGCGCGGATTTCGTCCATGCCGGCTACTTCGCGATCAACGTGCTTGCCGAAGACCAGACCGACCTGTCGCGCCGCTTTTCGAAACCGTCGCCCGACAAGTACGTCGGCGTCGCCTGCCGTGAAAGCCTTGGTGGCACCGTGGTGCTCGACGGCTGCAGCGCGCACTTCGTGTGTCGCAACCTGGCGCAGCACGAAGGCGGCGATCACCTGATCTTTATCGGGCAGATCGAGCATTTCGAAGCAGAGGGCCACGCGCCGCTGGTCTTCCATTCCGGGCAGTACGGCGCGGTAACCAATAATCCGGCATTAATTTAATCATATTATTTAGCATTACATATTTATAAGGTTTGCCGCCATGAAGCACCCCACGTCCCGCATGCTGCTCTGCTTCGCTCTTTCTGGAGTCCTGAGCGGATCGGCAATAGCGGGCGACCTGCCCAACGTCAACCTCGGCTTCACGAGCTTCCTCGATGGTGCACCGCCGGCGGGGTCCGGCTGGTATGCAACGCAGTACCTCGAGTGAATTGGCCGCTGCTGCCCGCGCGACGCGGGCTATATAAACCCACGTACGAAGATCGACCGCAGAAGACGTGAGATCGGCTAAATGCCGGATTGATGACTGCAGCGCCCCACTAGTCATAGATGAACTTTCGCCTGCCGATGACACCGGCGACCACGGGTCCGCTATTGATGCCAATACGCAATTGGAGGCCCTAGCCATCACCTGGACTAGTCTTTGGGCACACCCAAGTGGGACAAACCCGGAAAATTCACGCTAGATCTGAGCCGGGAAACGCAAGCGGATCACTTACTTGAGGGTGTACGTCAACGTGCCATACCCAAGTTGGTCGAAGCCGCCGCTGGTCGAGCCGTAGTCGCCACCGCCGCCTTCCGGACGCACCCGCTGCGCGTGTTCGGCAACGCCCGGCGCCTTGAGTTTCTTCAACACCACGTAGTGGTTGTAGAGCAACTCCCAGATTGGCCGCGTATTGCCTCTCGATGCAGGCGAAATCACGAGCTGTGTCGCGAGACTGTCGGAATACAGGGTGTAAGGCACTTCATGTCCCAGGTTGTATTGGGCAGCGTATTCGGCTCCCTTCAGCAGACGATCGTGGTCGTATCCGAACAGATCGTCTCCCTGATTCCAGGCCATCTGACAGAACGCGCCCGCCAATGCGATGTCGAGCATGGTGTGTCCCTGGTCGCGGCCGCTTTCCTGAACCTGACCGAGCCCGTTCGGATACAACTTCCAGACGAGGTGTTCGATGGAACCGTTGCCTGCGCCGTGCTTGAAATACTCGACCGCTTCGGAATAGATGTCCCGACGGTCGGTGAGCACGCCGATCGCCAGCATCGATGTCATGTTGGCAAGATCCCAGTTCGCCCAGTAGTGATCGACCTTCGTGCCGTTGTGACGGGTCAGGAAGTCCTGGTTCATCGGATAGAACACAGTAATCATCATCGACTGGAAGCGATGAAAATCTGCCGCTTGCCATTGCGGCGACGTGCGCAGGATTTCCGCGGCGTTAGCCAGTTCGTAGCCGTAGATCCCGGAGGCGAGGAACTTGTCCGAACTCCCCTCGATCTTCCTCAGGCTATGCGACCAGGCATTCAGGATGGCGATGGCCTTGCCGGCATAGGCATCGTCGCCCGAGACTTTCCAGCGCAGCGCGAGCGCATAGGCCGCTGCTGCATCGTTGAACAAAGACGAATAATTCTGCGCATGCTCGGGATCCTCGCCGCGATAGATCGCATCCTGGGGACTTGCCTTCCAGTCCAGCGACGCGTGACGATTGGCGATCAAGCGCTGCCAACCTTGCAGCCATGGCTGCTTTCCCTGCGCCACGTTGACTCGCATGCGCTGAAAGTCCTGTTCACTGTGCAGCAGGCCCGGATGTGCGAACGGCTTCGTCTCGATACCAGTCGTTGTTTGCACGGCCACCACAGTGTGCTTCGCGTCTCCGCTAGCGTCGTGGTTAACCGGTTGAGAGACGCAGGCCGCGAGGATGTTCATGGCGCCGATTGATGCGATGAGTATCGATTTTCTGGACATCAGCAGAGGAAGCTCAAGTCTTGAATGAATGGCTACCCCCGCTTTGTTGCGAAGGCTGAACCCGTACTAAATCAACGAGAATTCGAGAAAAGCGTTGACACTGTCGGAACACGGAGCACAAACAAGCGAGGCGTCACGACGTCCGGCCGTCGGGCAATCGATAATCCACGGGGCCGCGTGGCACGGCCTTACTGCGTTTGGATGCGCTCCAAAACGTTTGTGTTTCGCACACTGGACTGAGGTCAGTCGACGCATCGTTCCCAAGGCCTGCATGAGGTTGGAATCACAGGCAGCATTGACGGTGCAGCCAGAGTCCCTCCTCTCCGATCCACATCTGAATCAGCACAGGTAAGAGAGGTCGGCTGACGCGGTAGCATGGGGAATCGCAAAGAACGCGGCACGCACATGCGTAACGCTGGATCGGAAAGTCAAGCCTTTGAACATACCGTTCCCCCGTCGTACGCGCCTCACCGTTTGTCCACGGCATGTTCACTGTCCTCGATGAGCCTGATTTATTCCTTCTTATTCCTTCGCCGCGCCACGTTCTCCGGCGATTCTATTGCTGTGCCAGGTCGAGTATCCGGCTCATCGCCATCCACTTCTGTCCGGACGGCGTCCACGGTGTGGGCGCCTGAAACTGACACATCAACGTCTCCCACCGCTGGACCACGGGGTTATTTTGAGCAGCAGTCGCCATCCTGGCAGCGTCATATATTGCGTCGTCTGTTTCCATCACCATGAGCAATCGGGTTCCCAGACGGTAAATCTCCATGTCCAGAACGCCTTGGTCTCGTATGTGCCGGATCACTTCAGGCCAAACCTGGCGGTGAAGTTCTTCATAACGGGTAATAAGCTCAGGATCTTCTTTCAGGTCCAGGGCGAAGCAGTAACGCACGATCACTCCTGTTTTAAGTGCCGCAGTCATTCAGCTGGGATCACGCCTTGCGTGGCTTGCTGCCGCATGGCGTTCCATGCATGCCGTCAAATGAATCGCTAACCTCATCTCTCACAGTCGCATTGCTAAGCGCTGCGCTAACGCCGAATCGCCGTAAGAGGTGAAGTCCATCTCCGCTCCCCGCATACCATACCCGGGCATCGCCCGTTACATGATCGCTCCCCGCAGCCAGGGAACGAACTCGCGATCACCGATTCCGTTTTCCTCGCTGCGCGTTCGCCTTCCCGATGCGACCTCCAGAATGAACTGGAACAGTTGCATCCCTGCTTCCTCGACGCTCAGACGACCGTCGACGATGTCGCCGCTGTTGAAGTCCATGTCCGGGCGCATTCGCTCGAACAGATGCGTAGTGGTTGCGATCTTGATGGTGGGAGCCGGCCTGGAACCGAAGACCGAGCCGCGTCCAGTCGTAAAGCAGATCAGGTTGGCCCCTCCCGCTATCTGCCCCGTAGCCGACACCGGGTCGTAGCCCGGCGTGTCCATGAATACGAGGCCGCTTTCAGATACCGGCTCTGCGTAGTCGTAGACCGCGTTCAGTACGGTGCCGCCTGCTTTCGAGACTGCTCCCAGTGACTTTTCAAGAATCGTTGTGATGCCACCTGCCTTGTTGCCGGGCGACGGGTTGTTGTTCATTTCGCCGCCATTTTCTGCCGCGTAGCGTTCCCACCACCGCAATTTTGCGAGCAGACGCGCGGCGACGTCATCCGACGCTGCCCGTGCCGTCAGCAGATGCTCTGCCCCGTAAATCTCCGGCGTCTCCGACAGGATTGCGGTGCCGCCATTGCGTGCGATCAGGTCGACCGCCGCGCCGAGCGCGGGATTGGCGGTGATCCCCGAGTACCCGTCCGAACCGCCGCACTGCAGCCCGATTTTTAGCCGCGCCACAGGTACTGTTGTGCGCACGGCCCGATCTGCCACTTCGAGCAGTTCGTGTACGATCGCGGTTCCCCGCGTCACCGCCTCGCGGACACCGCCTGCGTCCTGGATGACGAGCGTTCTGATCGACCCGTCATGGCCCGCTCGCAACGATGCCGCGAGATCCTCGACCTGATTGACCTCACAACCCAGTCCGACAAACAGCACGGCCGCAAAATTGGGATTGCGCGCATAACCGGCCAGTGTCCGACGCAATATCGCGATTCCGTCACCGGAGGCCGACATCCCGCATCCGCTCTGGTGCGTAATCGCGACAACACCGTCCACGCTTCCGAAGGCCTCCATGGCTGCCCCCCGGAACGCATCCGCTATCGCATGACAAACACTGGCCGAGCAGTTGACGCTCGCGATAACGCCGATGTAATTGCGCGTTCCTACCTGACCGTCCGGCCGCACGAATCCCTGAAACGTGTCGGAGCGGTCGATCTCTGCAGCCCGAAGCGCCGTTTCGTGGCCCGACTGCCCACTCCCATGACGTTCAGGCATGGCGACGTTGTGTACGTGAACGTGTTCGCCCGCAGCGATGTCGCATAGCGCAACGCCAATCGTCTGCTGATACTTTGTCACGGACGCGCCGCGGGCGATGTTCCGTATCGCCACCTTGTGACCGGCTGGCACGGGCGTCAAGACCTGAACCTGCTGCCCATTCGTATCGATCTGCGTGCCTGCATCCAGTGCGCGAAGCGCAACTGCAACGTTGTCTTCACGGTGAAGCACCAGAAACGTCTCCGCGTTCATGATGCGTGCCTCCCTTCTATAGCGTCCAGGCGGTTCTGCGCGGCCAGCATGCTTCGCAAGCGCGGCTGTGTAGACGTAAGCGACAACGAATCCGCGAGTTCGATCAACGGCTTTATTCGCCGTCTGACCTTTTCTCCGTGATTGGTCGCAATGTCCGCGATACGATGAGCCAACCAGGGATTGAGCAGCCGGTCGCGCACATTTTCGATGTAGCGCGCCGCGGCACTGTGCAGGCCCAATGCGTCGAACACCGGCAGGACCTCCTCGTGCCAGACTCCTTCGATACCGTCCCGAAGTCGGGGATCGCTCATCGCCACCAGCACCGTTTCATTCGACGGGCGGCGCTCGTTGATCCACCGATCGGCGAGCCAGCTGTGGCCGAGATTGAGAAAGAAGAGCTTCAGACGCTCATGGGTACGCAGGTCGTCTGTCACGACAATCTGCTCGTGCACACATGGCAACTCCATGCCTGTACGCCGCTCGATGGCCCATAGCGCATACGGTTCCGCGATCGCGCCGACCGGGTCGATCGGCTCGGACACGATCCGGTCGACCAGTGAGTTTACCCAGACGCAGCTATGCTGCAGATACCCGATAAACGTCGCCGGCATTCCCCATCGCCGTGCCACGCCGAGCACGATATCGCGAAGCGTGTTGCCATTGTTCTCGACAAGTTCGCAGGGAAAGATCGACACACCATCATCGGGACGCACCTGCCAACGTGCATGCAGGAGAACCATCAGCTTCACCGGAAAGCTGTGCGGCACCTGTTCGTCGCCAACAAGCATGTCCGCCGAATCCCGGTCGTCAAGCCGGTAACCGGCATCGCCCGTGTTCGAGACAATGACCCGCACCTCCTCGATCATGACGCGACGAATGTCTGCCCAGTCAAGATCGGCGACCCACGCCTTCTGGACGGCGTGGCAATCGACGACGCGATCGACCGCCACACTGCCTTCCCTGCCCCGAATGCGGACGGGATAACTGCGTGTATGCGCAAGTGCGGCAATTCGCGCTCGGCTCGACGGATTGCCCGTGGTCTGCACAACGGCGATTGCGCCAATCGCGTCGCCGCGCTCAAGGGCCTGCGATACGAAAAAAGCGACATGGGCCAGCAGAAACCGGCTGGTGCCAAACTGAAGAATGGGTGTGCTCATGCTGCCTGTCCTGATTGTTTCGCAGTGCAATTCAACATTCGACCAACGCCTTGACAACGGTCTGCCCGGGTTCCAGCAATCGCGGAAATGCGTCGGGCACCTCGTCAAGGCGCATGCGGTGCGTATTCAACGCCTGGTCAGGAATGCGGCCCGCACGCATCGCCTCCAGCACGGTTTCGAAGTCGGTGGCGGTAGCGTTGCGGCTTGCAAGCAACGTGGTCTCGCGCTTATGAAATTCCGGGTCGGAGAATGTCACCTGACCCGGCACGATCGAGATGAGGGTGTATTTCCCGCCATGCGCGACGAAGGCGAAGCCGCGGTTCATCGCGTCGATGTTGCCGGTCGCGTCAAAGACCACATCAAAAAACTCGCCATGCGTGAGCGATGCGAGTTGCGCCACGTCGTCCGGCCCCACCGCGACCGTTGCATCGACGCCCAGATGCGACCTGCAGAATTCAAGGCGGTCCGCGCGCGTGTCCAGACAAACGACCGTGGCACCGCGCAGCCTGGCAAAGATCATCGCCGCCATGCCAATCGGGCCAGCCCCGACCACCAGCACCCGTTGACCGGGCGACACATCGGCACGCCGCACGGCATGTGCGCCGATGGCAAGAAATTCGAGCATGGCCGCCTGATCGAGCGACACCCCTTGCGCCTTGTGCACGAACTGCGCAGGCACGCTGAGATACTCGGTCAGTGCGCCATCGCGATGCACACCCAGCACCTGGATGTTGACGCAGCAGTTCGTCTTGCCTTGACGGCATGCGACGCAGTGTCCACACGACAGATAGGGCATGACGTAGACGCCGTCGCCAGCCGCGAACCCCGAGTCAGGTTCCGCCTCGACGACCACTGCAGACAGCTCATGACCCATTACGCGCGGGTATTGGAGGTAGGGTTGACTGCCGGTAAAAATATGCAGATCGGTACCGCAAATCCCGACACGGCTGACCCGCATCAGTACTTCGCCGTCACCCCGCGCGGGCAGATCACGCTCCTCGGCGCGCAGTACCCCGGGTGATTCGCAGATCACGCTAAGCATGTTGATATCCTCACGATCAGGTCAGGTATGGTGGCTCGGTGTGCACCGATAGATCGCATCCAGGTCGCGTGGAGGCCAGTGGCCGGCACGTGCTTCGTTGCACCCGTCGTGCTGGTGTGCGTCGACGCGCGGCGTCATTGACGACTCCCGGGAACCGGCGCATCTGGGACGATCAGCCCTTCCTGGCCAAGCGCGCCCCAGAAGTCCGCCGGCACGGGTTGTTCGAGCCACGTGATGTTCTGCTGCAGCTGCGAAACACTACGCGCACCGATCACGCAGGAAACGACAGCGTCATGCGCGAATGGAAACTGCAGCGCCGCCGCAGGAAGTGGAACATTGAAGCGCTCACATAGAGCGGAAAGGCGACGCACCTTCCCGACGACTTCGGCTGGCGCATCCGAATAGTTGAACTTGCCGTTGCCAGCGAGTACGCCGGAATTGAATACCCCGCCCACGACGACGCCTGTGCCAACGCGGGCGCAGCGATCGAGCAGCGGCTCCAGCGCGCCCTGTTCGAGCAGGGTGTACCGGCCGGCCAGCAGAATGACGTCGAGCGGCGCTTCGTTCAAAGCATCAACGGCGACTTCCCACTCGTTGACGCCAAGGCCGACTGCGCGGACTTCGCCGCCTGCGCGTAGCTCCTCGAGCGCGCGAAACCCACCGCCGGCCGTAAGTTGGCTCCAGTAGTGCGTATGTCGATCGCCGTGAGTCAGACTGCCGATGTCATGGACATACAGGATATCGATTTGCGCGAGGCCGAGGCGTTGCTGGCTGTCTTCGTACGAGCGCATGATGCCCTCGTAGCTGTAGTCAAACACGGGACGAAACGGCAGCGGTTCGGCCCAGCCATCGTCACCGGGCTCGACACCGCCATCGGGGCGCATCAAACGGCCCACTTTCGTGCTCAATGTGAAAGCGTTGCGCTGACGCGCCGCGAGTGCCTGCCCGACGCGCCGTTCGGAGAGTGTATAGCCGTAATACGGCGCGGTATCGAAGTAGCGCAGGCCTGCGGACCAGGCGGCGTCGACCAATGCGTAGGCATCGGTGGCCGACATGGCACGGTAGAGCCCGCCAAGCTGGGAGCAACCAAGGCCAAGCCTGGTCAGTTCGAGGCCGCTGCGCGGTAAGGCGCGTTTTTCGGAAGCGTTCATAAACCGGGGAGGCAGGTGTCAGGGGAATACCGTGAAGGCTCCCTGCGACGGGCCAAATGGCTTCGTCGCAGATCGGCCACCATCAGTAGAGGACGTTCTTCGCTTCCTGAGAGTCGAGGTTCGGTTTGTCGACCATGACGACACCGGTATCGACCAGCTTCGCGACAGGCTTGTGTTCGATGACGCCGACCACCGTCTGGATTCCCTTGCTCCCCATCTGCCACGACCCCTGAACGGCAATCGCCTGGATGGTGCCGTCGCGAACGAAGCCTTGCAGATCCTCATTGCCATCGAAACCGACCGCCACCAGCTTGCCCGCCTTGCCTGCCTGCTTGAGCGCGCGTCCCATGCCGACCGCGGTCGGTTCGTTCGCGCCGAAGATGCCCTTCAGATCCGGATTCGCGGACAGCACATCGGTCGTCTGGTTCAGCGCTGTCGCCATCTGCGACTGCGAGTAGTAAGGTCCGACAATCTGCAGCTTCGAATGGGCCGCGATGTATCTACGGAAGCCGCCTACCCGGCCAACTTCCGATCCGGCGCCGGGCACGTACGACATGACTGCAATTTTGCCCGTCTGTCCTACGCGAGCGATCAATGCCTGGGCACATAGTTCGCCCGCCTTCTCGTTGTCGGTCGAGAGGAACGATTGGTAATACGGTTTGCCTGAGTCCGAGATTGCCGAGTCGATCAGCACCACCGGGATATGTGCTTCCCAGGCTTTCTTGATGGCAGGCACGAGAGCGTCAGGATCGGAAGGCGCCAGCACGATACCTGCCACGTGCCGGTTGACCGCGTTCTCGACCATGTTTACCTCGTCGGCGATGTCCGACTCGGCGGCCGGCCCCTGGAAGGTCATCGTATAGCCCTTCGTTTCGGCAAGCGCCGCGTTCGCACCCTTCTGCACGTTCTGCCAGTAGTTCGAGTTGACCGTCTTGACGATCACGGCGATCTCGCCGCCTGCAGCATATGCGCCGGTACTGAACGCTGCACACAACATCGCCGATACCGTCAGCAGGGAAAGCTTTCGCATGTCTCGCTCCTCTCTTGTGGTTGAACTTCGTATGGTGGTTGAACTACGTGTGATTACCGCTTGCGATTTCGCAACTGGTCGATCCAGACAGTGCCGAGAATGACGACGCCGATGATGATCTGCTGGATGAAACTCGATACGCCGTTCATGTTGAGTCCGTTGCGCAGGACACCGATGACGAACGACCCGATTGCCGTTCCCGAGATCGTCCCCACACCGCCCATCAGCGAAGTGCCGCCGATGACCGAACTGGCAATCGCGTCGAGCTCATACATGACACCCTCGTTGGGTTGCCCGGTGACGAGTCGGGACATCAACACACAGCCCGTCACCCCAGCCATGGCGCCGGAGAGGACGTACGTGAAAAGCGTCACGCCTTGAACGTTCACGCCGGAAAGCCGCGCTGCTTCCGCGTTCGAGCCCACCGCGTATATGTGGCGGCCAAGCGAGGTCTTTGACAGCAACACCGAGACTGCGACGAACAGGACGATCATGATGACGACTGGATAAGGGATACCCGGAAACGTTGTGTCCGGAAATCCGTCTGCGCCAATATGGGAGACGCGAAACAGCGCCCCGTTTCCGAGTGCTCCAAACGCGTCGCCCAGATCTGAAACCGGGCGCGCGCCGGTGATCTGCAGCGCCAGACCCCGCGCGACGAGCATCATGCCCAGTGTCGCAATGAACGGCGGCAACCCCATACGTGTCACGCAGATTCCGTTGACGGTCCCGCACAGCGCGCCGACCAGTACCCCGCACAGCATCGCAACCGGCACGGGCGCGCCAGACTTTGTCAGTAGTGCTGCGGAAACTCCCGCGAGCGCAAGAACGGAGCCGACCGAGAGGTCGATGCCGCCGGTGATGATGACACACGTAGCCGCAACGCCGAGGTAGGCGATGGACGTCACCTGCAGGCAGACGGTCATCAGATTGCCGACCGAGAAGAATGCCGAACTCGTTACAGAAAATGCCGCCAGGAGCACGATCAGGCTGCCCAATGCAGCAAACTTCTGGATAAGGTCGCGGCGCCGTTGCTGGGCGGTCTGCCTCGCGGCCTGGGTCGAGTCTGATGTCATTTCAAGCATGGGTGCGCCCCGAAGCGTAGTGCATGATTTCCTCCTGACTGGTATGTGCGGTATTGAGAACCGCAGTCATGCAGCCCTCATGGAAGACGGCAATCCGATCCGTCATGCCGAGCAGTTCGGGCAACTCGGAACTGATCAGCACGACCCCGACGCCCTCTGCGGCAAGCCGGTCCATCAACCCGTAAATGGCGAACTTCGCGCCAACGTCGATACCGCGTGTCGGCTCGTCGAAAAAGAGGATCTTTGAGCCACGATAGAGCCACTTGCCGATCACGACCTTTTGCTGGTTGCCGCCGGAAAGATTGCGCACGATCTGATTGACCGATGGTGTCCGGATCGCCAGTTCCTTGACGTATCGTTCGGCGACCTGGTGTTCCTCCCGAAAGCGCAGGAAGCCCGTGCGTGACGCAATGGCGCGCACATTTGCCAGCGTGATGTTCGCGGCAACCGGCATCATCAGGGCGAGGCCCTCCCTCTTCCGGTCTTCGGACAGATAGGCGAGCCCGTGCCGGATGGCCTCTCTCGGTGAGCGGATGCTCACCGGCTGACCATGAAGCGTGATCGTTCCACTATCCAGCCTGTCAGCGCCGAAGATTGCGCGCGCAACCTCGGTGCGGCCAGCGCCCATGAGGCCGGCAAATCCGAGAATCTCGCCTCTGCGCAGCTCGAAAGAAACAGGGCCGAACACACCGTTGCGGTGCAGATCCTTCACGCTCAGCAGCACCTCTTCGGCAGGAGAAGATTGTCTGGCCGGATAGGCGTCCTCGAGCGAGCGACCGACCATGCGCGCAACGATATCGTTGACGCTCAGCGCAGCGAAGTCATCGGTCGAGATGTGGCGGCCATCGCGCAGAACCGTGACGCGATCGACAATGTGCGCCATCTCGTCGAGCCGATGCGAGATGTAGAGAATCGCCACGCCTTCGGCGCGCAGTTCCTTGATGATCCGGAAAAGCTGGACTGTTTCCGATTCCGTGAGGGACGACGTGGGCTCGTCCATGATCAGTACCTGAGCGTTGAGCGAAAGCGCCTTGGCGATTTCGACCATCTGCTGCTGCGCGATCGAGAGCGTCCCGACCAGCGTCGTGGGCGCCACATCCAGCCCGATGCGTGCAAGACAACGCGTTGCATCCGCGTTGAGCCTGCGCGTGTCGACGAAGGGCCCGCGTTTAGGCTCCCGCGCCAGATAGAGGTTTTCCGCCACGCTCAGATGCGGCACCAGGTTCAGTTCCTGATGGATGATCGCGATGCCTGCGGTCTGCGCTTCGGAAGTCGAGAGGAACTGCACGGCCTCGCCGCGATAGCGGATCAGACCGACGTCCGGTCGGTATTGCCCGCTGATGATCTTCATCAACGTGGACTTGCCCGCCCCGTTTTCGCCGCAAATGGCGTGGACCTCTCCGCAGCGCAGATCGAGGTTGATGCCATCGAGCGCGGTCACACCCGGGAAGCGCTTTCCGATCCCTTCGAGGCGAAGGATCTCCTCATTCGGTGGCTTATGGAGTTCTGCATCCAGGCTGGGCAGCCCGTTGGGCGCGCTCATCTCGTCTCCTTTGACATGGCCGACCTGGCTTCGCGCTGGTCAGTCCAATTGAGACGGATTAGACGGCAAACTCAGTTATTGGTCAAGCCAATATGATTTTTATTAACTGGCCTTACCCATCAGGAAAACCCTGGGACGGGCGCAAACGCTTGTCCCACGGTACTTCAGCCGAAATGCTAGACTCTATGAGCCGTTCAACTTGTCGGAAGCTGGCAGGCACCGAACCTCATCGTGAAATCAACCGAACCCAAGCGGCTTTACCAATCCATTGCTACCCAGATCCTCACATTGATTCGTCAGGGTGAATTCCCGGCGGGCGAGCGCCTGCCGCCGGAGCGGGAACTCGCCATCAAGCTAGGCGTCTCGCGGCCCTCCCTACGTGAGGCGCTTATTGCGCTGGAGATCGGTGGCAAGGTCGAGATCCGTGTCGGATCCGGCGTCTACGTGCGTGAGACAGGTATCGATGATGAGAGCGCGGTGGGATCGCTCGGCGATAGCCCGTCCGAGTTGATGCAGGCGCGCGCTGCGATCGAAGGCAGCGTATCGGTGCTCGCCGCTGCGCGCATGACCGCCGCCACGCTCGATCGCCTGCGCCGCTCAATTGAGCGGATGCGCAGACTTGCAGCAGCGGGCAAATCCCCCGTTGAAGCGGACCGGCAATTCCACATGCTGATCGCGGAGGCGGCTGGTAACTCCGTACTGAGTCGTTTCGTCGGCGAACTCTTCGATAGCCGCCACGATCCGATCGCGGCCGCCATGCGCGGTCATACGGAAAGTCCTCAAACCTGGACCGAGGCAGTATGCGAGCACGAAGAAATCCTGAGGGCCCTGCAGGCCAGCGATCCCATCGCGGCGCAGACAGCGATGCGTGCTCATCTCAAGGCTTCCGGGGAGCGATGGATCAGCGGTGCGCTGAAAAAAGATTCCGGTACAGGGCAAGCAAGTGAAAATGCATGACTGGGCTCGGTACCCGCCAATTCGCTCGACTGCTCGACTTCACGCTGAAGATCGTCTGCATTAAGGGGAACCTGCGCAATGCCGTCGGCACCTACGGTCTCGCCATGACGCATGGCGCTGTCGAATATCGCGGAGGTCAATGACTTCTACGATCTGACGGGCAAATGTCGGTTCGTCAACCTCTGCCCAACCACCATCGAACGTTTCCTGAAGGCGGCGCAGCCCGGTATTCGAGTAATCCGCGACCGCGTTTGGCCACCGCCACGAAGGTGCGCAGAAGTTCGAGATCCAGATTTTTCATTGCAGCGATGTCGCGCCAGACGCGCGCGTACGTGTGAGCGGAGGAAACGGTTCTTCACCGCACCAATGTCTCCAGCCCCTCGAACAGGATCCTGCGCCATGCCGAGCGGGCCGTGTCCTCGCGCCGGCGCGGACGTGCGCCGCCCAATTCAAAAATGCGGCTGGCAGGTCGTGTCCGTGCTCCACCGGCAGGCTCCAGCAAGACGATCCGATCAGCTAGATGCAGGGCCTCGTCGATATCGTGCGTAACGACGAGCGCGGCCGTTCGATGGGCATCCACGATGGCGAGCAGCAGGTCCTGAAGGCGCATACGCGTCATCGCGTCGACGGCGCTGAATGGTTCGTCGAGCAACAGCAGCTGCGGCTGCGTGAACAGGCCGCGTGCAATCGCCACGCGCTGGGCCATGCCTCCCGAGAGATGCTTCGGCCAGAGCGCGCCGTCTTCGGGACGCAAGCCGACCTCTTCGAGCAGCGACTGCGCGCGTGCGAGCGCGTCGCCGCGAGCGCGCTGCGGAAAGCACACGTTATCGGCCACGCGCAGCCATGGCAACAAGCGCGGCTCCTGAAAGATCACGCCCGCGAGCGGCGACGGCCCGCGTTGCACTTCGCCGTTGTACGAAACGGTGCCCGCGTAGTCGCGATCCAGCCCCGCCGCAATGCGCAGCAGCGTACTCTTGCCGCAGCCGCTCGGGCCGAGCAGCGCCACGATCTCGCCGGGCGCGAGCGTGAGCCGCAGGCTGTCGAGAATCGGCCGCTCGCCGTAGCGCTTCTGGCGGATGTCGATATCGACGAGGGGCGGATACGTCTCGCGCGCCGTGCTGGTCAACGAAGCCGCCATCATGTGCGCGCTCCCTCGACACTGGTGTCGCGCCAGGACAGCACGTGTGCCTCGAGCGCCTTCATTGCGCTGTCGGTCAACTTGCCGAGCAATCCCAGCAGGATGATGGCGCCAAACACGATATCGGGCCGGCCCGTCTCGCGGCCGTCGCTCAGGAGGTAGCCAAGCCCGCGCGTTGCGGCGATCAGCTCGGCCGCGACGACGAACATCCACGAGACCGCCAGCCCCGTGCGCAGCCCTGTGAAAATATGAGGCAGCGCGGCCGGGAGCAAAATGCGCACGAACAAGCGCCACGAAGACAGCCGATAGACGGCACCGAGCTCGACGAGCTTGCGATCGACGTTTCGGACTCCAGAGAGCACGCTCAGATGCACCGGAAAGAATGCGCCAATCGCGACGAGCGTGATTTTTGGCGCCTCATCAATGCCCATCCAGAGCAGCAGCACGGGCACCCATGCGAGCGACGGAATCGCACGCAGCGCCTGAAAACTCGGATCGAGCACTGCGTCGAGCCGGCGGCTCAAGCCCATCGCCGCGCCGACGATTACCGCGAACAGCGCACCGCACGCGAACCCGGCCGCCACGCGCGCCGTGCTCTGCACGATGTGCTTCAGCAGGGTTGCGCCGCCGAGCTGCCAGAGCGCCTGCGCGATCTCCGAAGGCGCGGGCACGAGATTGTCCGGTAGCACCTGCGCACGCACGAGCACTTCCACGACAAGCAGGAAGGCGACCGGCAGCAGCAAGCCCGCCATGCGCCAGGCGCGCGGCGCACGCTCTTGCGGGGCACCCGCTTCCCGCACCGGCGCGCTGGTGCGTTGCGTGTCGCCATACGCGGGAGCCTCAGTCCTTCGCCCCGCCGTAACCTCACCGGACTGCGCCAGCGAGCGTGCTGCCGCTTCTTCCACTGCCATGTCAGCCTGCCCGGTTATTAATGTTGCGCCGATGCCAGCGCCGGCTGCGCCGCCTGCGCGTCGATCAGCGATTCGATCACCTGGTTCAGATCGGTGCCCGGCTTGACCAGTTGCTCCTGAACCAGGATCGGCGCGGCAGCTTCCAGCGCCTTGATCTGTTCCGCACCCGGCTGCGGGTGGCTGAAGTCGTTGCGGCTCAGTTGCAGCTTCGCGACCGCGAGCGACACCTTCGAGTCTTCGGAAACGATTTGCGCCGCCTCGTCGGGGTGCGCGCCAATCCATTCCCGCGCACGCTCATAGACCTTCAGCACGCGCGTGACGGTGTCCGGGTACTGTTTCAGGAACACTTCGCGCACGTTCAGGAAGCCCCACGTGTTGAAGCTGACATTGCGGTACAGCAGACGCGCGCCGTTGTCGACTTCCGCGGCGGCCATGTGGGGATCGAGCCCGGCCCACGCATCGACCTGACCGTTGATCAGCGCCGTGCGGCCATCCGGATGCTGAAGATTGACGATCTCGACGTCATCCTTCGTCAGGCCGACGGTATGCAGTGCGCGCAGCGTGAAGAGGTAGGGATCGGTGCCCTTCGTGGCGGCAATCTTCTTGCCCTTGAGGTCGGCGAGCGACTTCAGCGGCGAATCCTTGCGCACAACCAGCGCCGTCCACTCCGGGCGCGAGAAGATATACACGGTCTTGATCGGATTCCCGTTCGCCTTGCCGAGCACGGCCGCGAGGCCCGCGGTCGAGCCGATATCGATGGCGCCGCTGTTCAGATACTCCAGTGCGCGGTTGCTGCCGAGGCTCAGCACCCAGCGCACCTGCGTATGATCCGGCGCGAACTCCTGCTCGAGCCAGCCATTGCGTTTGATCACCAGACTTTCCGGCGAGTAGTACGCGTAGTCGATCTTGAGTTCCGCGGGTGCGGCGGCGGCCGCCCATGCCGGCGCGGCGATCATCGCGACCAGGCCGAGCAGCCACAGCGCGGCCGGCTTGCGCCAGGCGCGCAGCGACTGGCCGATATGCCGCCGCAGCGGCATCTTCGTCTTTTGGTTCTGCATGTGCTTTTCCCTCTTTTAGCGTGTGGCGTGAGGGGCCGCGTGTGCCGCAGCATACTCATCGAACCTGCCAGCATAAAAAGCACTGCCGCGAAACGGAACCAAGAATCGGTCAGATCGAAAGAAGCGGAACGAATATCCCTGCGCGCCGCGCTGGACTGAGGAGGTCGGTTACTGATCGGCGGGAATCCAGCGAGCGCGCGCTGCGCGTCATCCGGACTCGCAACAAGGGCCGCGTACCGGTCATGCTGCTCGACGCATTCCCACGGAGCTCTCGTCGCTGCATCCGGATATGCCGCTAAATGCCGTCGTGCCGATCGAAGTCGACTCAACGGGGCGCTGGACCGCCGATGGTCCCCGCCCGGCTTGATTCATTGCGTCGACAGAGCAACCAGGGTCGTCGCGAACAGACGCGATGAGCCGTGTTCCCTGGCGGTTCTGCGCAATGCTGGTTGCGCGTGAGGCCGGAATCCGAACCGGCTGCCCGATAGCCCGCCTGAAGTCGCCTGAACGTTCGATTGGCCACCCTGGTTGTTCACTTCGCCGAGACCTGAACCGATGATCCCTTACAGCGTGACCGAGGTAGTCGTCAGATTGGCGTGGCGCGCAAACGCCTTTTTGGCCTGGCTACGGTTCGATCCTTTGGACTCGTCCCAGCGATCTGCGCCATTCGTACTAAGCACCGCAACATCCCCCTGATAACCTTAGCGGGATTTGTTCGTTTCCAGCGTCGTGTTGTTGTTTAAAGTCGTCGGATCGCTTCACCCGCTTCGACTCCACGACGACATGAAAAAAATCCATAGCAAACTGAGGCAGTTTCTTCCGGCACTCGTCACGCTTTCTCTTCTGGGAGCCGGTATCGGCGCACACGCGCAGGACGCGGCCGACAAGGACGTGCCGTCGCTGAAAGGCAAGCGGATCGGCATTACGGCAGCCGGCACGGATCACTACTGGGACCTGAAGGCCTATCAAGGTGCGGTCGACGAAGTCAAACGGCTGGGCGGTACGCCGATCGCACTCGATGCGGGCCGCAACGACAATCGGCAGATCGCGCAGATCCAGACACTGATCGCGCAGAAGCCCGACGCGATCGTCGAACAACTGGGCACGGCGAGCGTGCTGGAGCCTTGGTTGCAGAGAATCCGCCAGGCAGGCATCCCGCTCTTCACAATCGATACGGCCTCGCCGTCCAGCCTGAACGACACCACGTCGGATAATTTCTTCATCGGCGAACAGTTGGCGCTGAAACTCGTCAACGACATTCACGGCGAAGGCAACATTCTCGTGTTCAACGGTTTTTATGGCGTACCGGTGTGCGCAATCCGTTATGACCAGTTGAAAGCCGTGCTGAAGTACTACCCGAAGGTGCACATCATCCAGCCCGAACTGCGCGATGTGATTCCGAACACCGTACAAAGCGCGTATGCGCAGATCAGCCAGTTGCTGACCAAATATCCGAAGGGGCAGATCGCCGCGATCTGGGCCGCTTGGGACGTGCCGCAAGTCGGCGCGACGCAGGCTATCGACGCCGCGCACCGCACGGAAATCAAAACCTATGCGGTAGACGGCAGCCCGGACGTGGTCAACCTCGTCAAGGACCCGAATTCGAGCGCGGCCGCCGTGGTCGCGCAGCAGCCCGCGCTGATCGGCAAAACCGCGGTCGACAACGTTGCGCGCTATCTCGCCGGCGAGAAGAATCTGGCGCCATACACCTACGTGCCGTCGATCCTTGTCACGAAAGATAACGCCGGCGCCATTCAGCAGACGCTCGGGCAAACGGCACCGAACGGCAGCATCGCATCGAAATGACGCAGTACATTCCCGCGCTCGCGCTGCGTGACGTCGTCAAGCAGTTCAACGGTGTGCCCGCGCTGCGCGGCGCATCGCTGGAAGTGCGGCGCGGCACCGTGCATGGCCTGATCGGTCAGAACGGCGCGGGAAAATCGACGCTGATCAAGATACTCGCCGGTATTCACCATGCCGACGGCGGGACCATCGCGGTGGACGGCGTGGACCGGGGTCCGAACGGAAGCGCGTCGCGTGAGCCGCTATCGCAGATCGGCTTCATTCATCAGGAACGGCTACTGCCCGCCACCTTCACGGTCGCCGAAGCCTTGCTAAGCGGCAACGAGCCGATTCTCGGCACGCGCCGCACGCGCTTCGATCGGCGCAGTTCTCCTCTGGGCATACTCGACGTCCGGCGCATGCAGCGTGAGGCGCGCGAAGCGGTCGCAACGCATTTCGGCATCGATCTCGCGCCCAACCGTCTGATCGCCGAGTTGAGCGTGGCCGAACAGCAGATTGTGCAGATCACCCGTGCGTTGATGCGCGAGCCGCGCATTCTGGTGTTCGACGAACCGACTGCCGCGCTCGTCAATCGCGAAGTCGAGCGTCTGCTTCAGACGATCGATCGCCTGCGGCAGCGCGGCCTGACGATCCTGTATGTGTCTCATCATCTGAACGAAATCGCGGCGATCTGCGATCGGGTCACGGTCTTGCGCGACGGCAAGGACGTCGCGCACGTCGACGCTCGCACAACCCCGACCGAAGCGTTGGTCAGCGCGATGATCGGCACCGATGCGACGACCCGCACAGCGCGTGCGCCGCGAACCGCAAGCGCCCCGCTTCTGTCGGTGCACGAGCTCCACGCGGACAAGCGCTTCGAGCAGATTTCGTTCGAACTCGGGCGCGGCGAGATCGTCGGCGTGACCGGGCTGCTGGGCTCGGGCGGCAAGCAACTGGTGCGCAGCCTGTTCGGACTCGAACGCGAGGTTCGCGGCGCGATCAAACTCGACGGCAAGCCCGTGCGACTGCGCCGCCCCGCCGACGCGGTGCGCGCCGGCATCGCCTTCGTGCCCGAAGACCGTCGCGCGCATGGTGTCGCGCCGTCGCTGAGCGTGCGCGAAAACCTCACGCTGTCGAGCCTCGCGCGTTTCAGCCGCTTCGGATTGCTGGCGCGACGCGACGAGCGCCAGGCCGTGCGGCAGGCGATCGACGCGTTCAGCATCCGCGCACCCGGCCCGGAAGCGCCGGTGCGTCATCTGTCGGGCGGCAATCAGCAGAAGGTCGCATTAGGCAAATGGCTGATTCGCGGCGCCGGACCGGGGTCGAGAATCTATCTGCTCGACGAACCCACTGTGGGCGTCGATATCGGTGCAAAGACCGAGATCTACCGGATGCTCGAGCGGCTCGCCAACGACGGCGCGGCCGTGCTGCTGTTTTCGAGCGACCTGATCGAACTGCTGGAAGTGACCGATCGCGTGCTGGTCATGACGCGAGGGCGCATCGTCAAGGAATTGATCTCGCGCGAAACCTCGAGTCAGGAGGTGCTTGCATGGGCCACTGGCGCTCGCACCGGATCCAACGGCGAGGCGACAGCCGCGCCGCCGCGCGCGCGCCGTACGGAGCGCGCCGCATGAGCAAGGTACTTGACGATACACGGGAGCGCCCACGCGTTGCGTTGCCGTCCGGATGGTTCGGCGCGCAGTTCTGGCTGCGCGGCTGCGCCGTGCTGGCGTTTGCGCTGGTGGCGGCGGTCTTCGCCGCGACTTCTCCGCTATTCCTGAGCATCGCGAATCTGGCGAACGTACTGCAGCAATCGGTCGTGGTAGGCATTCTCGGCTTTGGGCTGACGGCCGTTCTGATCGGCGGCGGCGCGGATCCGATCAAGGGCGGACTCGATCTGTCGATCGCGGCGAACATGGGCTGGTGCGCGGCGGTCTATGCCGTGAGTTTGCGCGACGGTCTGCCGGAAAGCGCCGCGCTGGTTCTGACGCTCGCCGCAGGTGCCGCGATCGGCGCGTTGAACGCATTCGCGGTGATCGCGCTGGGCATCTTCCCGTTGCTCGCCACGTTGACGACGATGAATATCGCCGCAGGCCTCGAACTGGTGCTGACGCAGAATACGTCTGTCCCGGTCGCCTCGCCGCTGATGACGTTCCTGCTGGATAGCGGCCCGTTCGACGTGCCGCATCTCGCGTATGCGCTCATAGGCGTCGCCGTGCTGTTCACGTTGCTGATCCACTACACCGCATTCGGCTTGCGCCTGCGCGCGACCGGCGCGCATCGCGACGCCGCGCGCGCCGCGGGAATCCGCACAGACCGGTATGTTGCTTCGAGCTATGTGGTCAGCGGTCTCTCGGCCGCGCTGGCGGCCCTTGCATCCTCTGCGCTGCTGAGCGGAAGTTCGCCAGGCGCGGGCGAGAATCTGCTGGCGGTCATCGCGGCGGCACTATTGGGCGTCGTATTCTCACGGCGGCTCGTGCCGACCATTCCGGGCACCTTGCTTGCCGTGCTGTTTGTCGGCCTCGTCAACAATGGCTTCCAGCTCGACAATCTGTCGAGTTATTGGGTCAACGGTGTCGAGGGCGCGCTGATCCTGTTCGTCGTCGCCACCACCGCTGTGATGCGCCGACGCCACACCGGGAACCATGCAAATGACTAACCGGATCGCCCGGGTGCAGCGCTACGCGTTGATCGTCGCACTCTTCGCCGTGTTTGCATTTTTCTCGGCGGTCGCGCCCGGCTTCGCGCGCGCCGACAATCTGGCGAACGTGCTCCTAAACAACTTCGCGTTGCTCGCGATCGCGTCGCTGGGGATGACGCTGGCGTTGTCAATCGGTGCGATCGATCTATCGTTGGGCACGTCGATCGACGTTGCGAGCCTCGCGTTCGTGCTGCTCAGCGCACATCAGACGGCGCTGCCGCTCGCCATACTGGGCGGATTCGTGGCAGCGCTGGCGGTCGGCGCGCTCAACAGCGTGTTGATCGCCGGCTTCGGCATCGCGCCGTTTCTCGCCACGCTCGGCACGCTGTTCATCGGACAAACCGTGCAGCAGTTGGCGACCGACGGCGGACAGCCAGTCTATTTGCTCAATGTCCCGCTGTCGCCGTTGTTCAGCGAGCTGGCACACGGCGCAATCGCCGGAATTCCTGTGCCGCTGTGGCTGGTCGCGATACTGGCGGGCGCAGTTCACGCGGCCTCGGCACGCTCGGTGTTTGGACGGCAGGCCGCCGCGTTGGGCGCACAACCGGGCGTCGCACGCTACTCGGGGCTGCCCGTCGGCGCGATCGTGTCGTGGACGCTGATTGCCAGCGCGTTAATCTATGGCGTGGTCGGCGTGTTGCTGTCGTCGACGGTCAAGGCGTACGTCCCGCAGGCGGGCAATGGTTATCTGTTGAACGCGATCGGCGCAACCTTCATCGGCACCACGCTGTCGCCGAGCCGACGGCCAGGCGTGACCGGCACGCTGCTCGGCGTTCTGCTGATCAGCCTCGTGGCCAATGGCCTGTTGCTGATTGGCTGGAATTTCTATTGGCAGCAGGTCGCAACCGGCGTGCTGATCTTCGCTGTGCTGGCGCTGAGCTTCGCACCGCGCGGAGAGCAGCTGGCGTGATTGTTCTGGGGCTCGCCCCCGTCAACGAGGTGTGACGTCGCAACACTCCGAGCACAACCATATGCATGTAATCGCTTTCATCATAAGCATCGGATGATCGAATGGTTCACCTCACAATTGAGGCGTGCCTACACTAAATCGCCCCAATTACCGAGTGGTTCGTCATGCGCCGCAAAGCAGGAAAACCCACTTCCGCACCGCCATCCAAACATGCACTCGCGTCGTCGAATGGCCATCACGCTCTGAAACGCCGCGCCTTCCTCCAGGGAATCGGGGCCGCCGCCGGCGCCACCGTACTGGCGTCAGCAATTGGCACGCCATCCGCCGCGTACGCGCAGCAAGTCGGCGGCAAACCATCCGGATCACCTGCGCCCAGGCGCGGCGGCCGCGTGACGCTGCTGGTCAATCCGGAACCGAACGTGCTGGTCAACTTCGCGACGACGGCAGGCGCGGAGGACAAGGCGAGTCCCAAGATAACGGAAGGTCTGCTCGCTTACGACTTCGACGTGCAACCTCAACCGCAACTGGCGACGAAGTGGGAAATCAGCAGCGATGGCCTGCAATACACGTTTCATCTTCGTGAGAACGTGCGATGGCACGATGGCAAGCCGTTCACCTCGCAGGATGTCGCGCAGTCCATCAAGCTCCTGCAGACGTATCACCCGCGTGGCCGCGCCACCTTCGCGAACGTATCGGGTGTCGATACGCCGGATGCTCATACCGCCGTGCTGAGACTCTCCCGCCCTGCGCCCTATCTGCTCTATGCGCTGGCTGCGTCCGAGTCGCCGATCGTTCCGGCTCACCTCTATGCCGAGGGCGATCCGCTTAATCATCCTAACAATACGAAGCCAATCGGCACCGGGCCGTATTTGTTCAAGGAGTGGGTGCGCGGCAGTCATGTCCGTCTGGTGCGCAACCCCGACTACTGGGATGCACCGAAGCCGTATGTCGATGAACTCTGGTTGACGTTCATTCCGGATGCCGCCGCACGCGCTGCCGCGCTCGAAACCGGAGAGCTCGATCTTGCCGGCGAAAACCCCGTGCCGTTGACGGACATCGCCAGGCTCACGAAGGAGCCGCATCTGCAACTCGAAACGCGCGGCTACAGCTACGATGCCGCATTGACTCAACTGGTTTTCAACCTCGACAACCCGTATCTGAAAGATGTACGCATCCGCCACGCCATCGGTCATGCCATTGATCGCCAGGCGATCCTGCGATCCGTCTTCTATGGTTACGGCGTGCCCTCGCCGGCGGCGATCAGCCCTTTGCTGAGCCAGTTCTACGACCCCGCCGTAAAGTCCTATCCATACGATCCGGCACTCGCGGAGAAGCTGCTGGATGACGCGGGCTATCGGCGTAAGGGAGAGGGGCAGTCATTCCGTTTCCCGTTGACAATCGACTACAACCCGTACGATCCGTCGTTTCAGCTACTCGCACAGTTTCTCAGGCAATCGCTCAGACGTGTCGGTATCGACGCAACGGTTCGCTCGCAAGACTTCCCGACTTACGTAAAACGTGTGTTCACGGATCGTGCGTTCGATATCGACGCAAATTTCATGGGCAACACCTTCGACCCGACTGTGGGTGTCCAGCGCATCTACTGGTCGAAGAATTTCAAGCCCGGCGTGCCTTTCTCCAATGCCAGCCATTACGAGAACGCGGACGCGGACAGGCTTCTGGAAGCGGCCGCGGTGGCGGTCGACCGGAACAAGCGTATCGAGATCTTCAAGGAGTTTCAGCTGAAGGTGGCGGATGATCTGCCGGTCTACAACCTCATCACACTCAAGCAGGTCACGCTCTACAACAAGCGGGTGCATGGACACACGGTCACGGCGGACGGACTCTGCGGCAATCTGGCCGGGCTCTATGTAGACGCCTGATCGAGTGCGCAGCCCTCTCAATCCGTCTGCGGCGCGAACAGCGATCGGCGAATCGGTCAAAGGTTGTCAGGTCGCGGCGTTCGAATGTGGCGCACGTAATCCCCCATGCCGGCGTGCCCGCCATCGATCCCGACCAGCATCGCCTCGTCGTGCATGGCCTCGTGCGCGAGCCACGACTCTTCACGATGGACGGCCTCGTGCGCTTCCCGTCCGAGTCGCGCGTGCACTTTCTCGAATGCTCGGGCAACACCGGCAACGAATGGAACGGCCCGAGCGGGCTGCCCGTCCAGTTCACGCACGGCCTGCTATACATGCCCAACCGCGACGGCTTCGTGCCCGATCCGCGCCCCGGCGCGCTGTGATGCCTCGCGCCGTCCCGATCGAGACAGCGCCCTCACGGTCGATTCATTACGGCCGGGCATCCGAGGTGAAACCTGCGATGACGCTTCGCATCTACTGCGTCGAAAAACCTCCTTCCCCCTGAACCGGGCCTTGCGCCGCAGAAAAAGCTTGCCGCGCGGCCTCGACCGCGTGCCGATGCTGCTCTGCCCATTCCAGAATCGCGCGCAGATGTGGTTCGAGCGAGCGCCCCAGTTGCGAGATTTCGTAGGTCACGGCCACCGGAGCGGTACTGACGACCGTCCGCTTGATGAAGCCGTTAAATTCCAGGCGGCGCAGGCATTGCGTCAGCGACTTCTGCGTAATGCCTTCGTTCGCCCTGCGCAGCGCGTTGAATCGCATCGGGCCACTGCAGAGGCAATCGAGAACCAGCAGCGACCACTTGCTCGTGATCTCTTCAAGCACGAAGCGATTCAGTTCGAGGTCTTCATGGGATGACGCGGACATGGGATCCTCCGGGGTACCTGGTAGCGTTCAGGTGCGTAATTGCATTCAGGTTTCAAATCTATACCATGAATCACCTCTGATAACGAGGAGAGTGAATATGTCAGTCAATCCGAAAACCGGCGGCCCGGTCTCCAGGAACCGTGTCGGCGGGAACCCCGTGCTCGTGTTTGGCGCAACGGGACAACAGGGAGGCGCGGTCGCCTCCGCGCTCAGGGCGAATGGATGGGCAGTCAGGGCATTCGTCCGCGATCCTGCCAGCGCCAGAGCGAAGTCGCTGGCTTCGCTAGGCGCGGATATGGCGGTGGGCGACCTGGCGGACAGCGCGTCGATCCGACGCGCGATGAAAGGCATTTATGGCGTCTTCAGCGTGCAGCCAAGCTCAGGGCAAGGCGCAGTGTACGGGGTGTCCGACGAGGAGGAAATCCGCTACGGCAAGGCCATTGCGGACATTGCGCTGGAATCGGGTGTCGAGCACCTGGTTTATACGTCGGTCAATGCGGCCGGCGAAGAAAAGACCGGAATGGGTCATTTCGACAGCAAATCGGAGATAGAAGCGCACATCCGTCGTCTTGATCTGAACAGCACAATTGTGCGTCCCGCCGGATTCATGGAGATGCTGATGCTGCCGGGCATGGGTCTAGACAAGGACATCTTCACGTTCTTCCTTCGCGAGGAGCAACGCGGACAGATCATTGCCGTGCAAGACATCGGCAAGATCGTCGCCACGATATTCTCTGCGCCGGAACGCTACGTTGGACGGACCATCGAAATCGCGGGCGACGAACTCACCGCCGCGCGCCTGCGGGAAAGCCTTAGCCGCGCCGCAGGCACACCGATCGCCTATCACCGCTTTGCGGACAGTCTGCTGGAACAGGACCCGTTCCTTGGCCGACTGGCGAGCCTGATTGACGAAGATCGGCTCACCGGCCACGCGGATATCCGGGCACTCGACCGCGAGTTCGGTCCGCTTCTTCGCTTCGACGAATGGCTGGCCGGCCCCGGCAAGCCGCTTCTTGAGGACGCGCGTCGCGCAAACGACGCGCCGATCGCGCTTCGCTGACAGTTCCCGAAGGCGCATCCGCGATGCGCCTTCTCGCCACCACGGCTTCGTCAATATGGTTGCACGAGCAACCACAAAATATATATCGAAGCCCCAGCGGACGCCTTCACGATCGCTCCGCTCGATGCACGAGGCGATGCGTTCGAATCCTCCGGCATGATGAAATCCCTCCAAAAGCAACTGCGTTCGCCGGATTCCCGCGGCCAGCTAACGGCACTTACCTGGCGATCGAGCAGCACACGGCGCCGGCGAGGCCGGCGGGGTCCTCGCGGCGGCGAGCGCGGGTGCAGAACACATCAGACTCGTCGAGTCTGACAGCATAGGAAACACAACCGCGATACGGAACCAAGAATCGCTCAGAACGTAAGAAGCGGAATAAATATTCTCGCGTTGCTCATTGGGACGTTATCTGCACAGTCGTCAAGCTGGTTCGCGAGCCCGTTCAGACATGACCGACAGCTCGCCGCCCCGGACGCAGCGCAGCGACCTGTCGTAGTCCTCGCATGAATCGCATAGGGTCGTTGCGAAACGACTTCTGCGATTGTCCCTAATAGCGAATCCCCCGGATAGAAGGACGGTTACGTCGAGCGCGACGCACCGGTTCGATGCACGGTCGGCAGCCCACATCGGCTCACCTCCCCTGCGAGTCAGATAGGCCTCTCCGACCGCATCGCCGCGTCGCTCGACGGACGCTGAGCCCGCACATGCCTTCACCGCGACTGATCCCACGCATCGCCGACCCGGTGCTCGTGATCCACCATCTCACGGCTTGCGATTAACCGCAAGCGAACAAAGCGCTTTTCCATGGCGCCACTCTTTCAGCATTCCTCCATAATCGGAAACGAGAATCGAAAGGGTGCTTGAAATGACGGATTCTTTTTAGCACGTTGCAGAACAATGGTACGCTGCGGCTTTCATGCTATCGTTTATGAGCCGCAGACGGCGCGCCACGGCAACGGCGCTTCCGTCAACTGGCGTCAAGGCATGATCGCCGACGTACGCAGGGGGAATTCGAATTGCAATCCCGGCGGTAATCGGCATATTCCATTACTTGTCGGCCGGTTTGTCTCTGAAATCGCAGGATATAGACCGTGCCGGAGCAATGGAAATGAATGGAGACCCAAAGTGCACGACAAGATCGGGCTTTCGCCCAGTCCGGTTTTCGGATTAAAACATATTCAACAGACAACAATATTCCGTCATGGTTTCGAAACCAATTGAATCACTGAGCGTAGTTTCCGTAGGCAGCAAGATTCGCGGACTGCGCCAGAGACAGGGCCGTACGCTCGATGACATCGCCAGCGCTGCGCAGCTCTCAAAGCCGTTTCTCTCTCAGGTTGAACGCGATCGCGCCACCCCCTCGATCACCTCGCTCGTGAGCATCGCGAAGGCGCTGGGCGTGCCGGTAAGCTATTTCGTCGACGCGCCCACCGAAGCGGGCTGCGTGTGCCGTGGGCAGGATCTGAAATTTTTCGGCTTTGCCAATTCTGCCGACCTTTACGCACGCCTGACCAATCCGTCCGGCGGTCGCCAGCTCGAAGCCATTCTCGTGCGCATGCCGCCCGGCGAGCGCTCCAGCGAAGTCACCACGCACGCGGGTGAAGAATTCCTGCATGTGCTCTCCGGTGAAATGACCCTCTCGCTGGAAGGACAGACATTCGTGGTCCGCGCGGGCGACAGCGCGCACTACGAATCGACAGTGCCGCACGCCTGGAGCAATACGTCTGATCAGGAAACCGTACTGCTCTGGGTGGGCACGCCGCGTCTGTTCTGATTTCCGCCCACCCGCGCATTGGACCATCCGCCTGCTGCGCGGCGGCCGATCAGCCATAGGTGCATGGGGAGGTCAGGGCGCCTCCGTTTCGGCCTCTTTAGCCTGCGCTGTGTGCTCGCTTCGGCGCCGCGGTACCCGATGCACAGGTTTCGCCGTCACCCGCGATACCACCGCGTAGTAGAGCAATGGTGTGAACACGATTCCAAGCAGCGTCGCCGCAATCACGCCGCCCAGGACTCCCGTACCGATGGCGTGCCGGCCTTGCGCGCCGCCGCCCCGCGAGAACGCGAGCGGCAGCACGCCGAGCACGAACGCCGCAGAAGTCATCACGATAGGCCGCAGCCGTTCGACGCTCGCGCCCACAACTGCGGCGCGCAGCGGCAACCCGCCCGTGCGGCGCAAGCTCGCGGCCTGCACGATCAGGATGGCGTTCTTCGCCGCAAGGCCGATTACGGTCACCATTCCGACCTTGAAGTAAATGTCGTTGGGCAGCCCGCGCAGGAGCATCGCGCTCACTGCACCGAGCGCACCGAGCGGAACGACCAGCAGCACGGAAAGCGGCGTGATCCAACTCTCGTAGAGCGCCGCCAGCACCATGAACACCGCTAGCAGCGAGAGGCCGATGAGGAGCGGAGTCTGGCGAGCCGCCTGGACTTCTTCGAACGCGGCGTCGGTCCATTCGCCATACACGCCTTCGGGCAGAGCAAGCGCGAGCCGCGCCATTTCGGCCATCGCTTCACCCGAGCTATGGCCCGGCGCCGCGCGCCCCGTCACGTCGAGCGACAGATAACCGTTGTAGCGGCTCAGCATCACGGGGCCGAGCGTCCAGTGCGTGGCCGCGATCGACGACATCGCCACGGACCCGCCGAATGTATTTTGCACAGGCAGGTCGAGCAGCTGGCTGGCGTTCATGCGCGTGGGTGCGTCGGCGGCGACGATGACGCGGCGCATGCGCCCCCCTGCTGGAAAGTCGTCGACATAACTGGAGCCGAACGTGCTGCCCAGCACGTCCGCGATGCGGTCGAACGATACGCCATATGCGTAGGCCTTCTCGCGGTCGACTTCGAGTTCCACGCGCGGCCCGTCAGGCAGGTCCTCCGAGTGGACCTGCGCCACCATGAGGCTCTTGCCGGCCGCGTCGATCAGTTGGTCACGCGCGGCCTTCAATCCGTCCATGCCGACGCCCCCGCGATCCTCCAGCCGGTACGTAAAGCCCTCGGAGTGGCCGATGCCCGGCACCGCGGAAGGCAGCATAGCCTGCACGTCGCCGTCGAGGATGGTGCCGAATTGCTCGTTTAGCGTGTCGCGCACAGCCTGCGCGTCTATCTCGTCCTTGCCGCGCCGACCCCACGGCTTGAGTTCGACGAACGCCATCGCCACGTTCTGCCCGCTGCCTGCGAAGCTCCAGCCCACCACGCTCGTTACGTTGCCGACGGCCTGCTGCTTGCCGAGGATCGATTCCACGCGCTTTACCACGTCGAGCGTGCGCGCCTGCGTGGCGCCCGCGGGCAACTGAATCATCACCTGCAACTGCCCTTCGTCCTCACTCGGCAGGAAGCCCTGCGGCAGCTTCCAGTACAACAGCGCACCAACCGCGCACAGCACCACGTAGATCGCTAGCACACGCGGGCCGCGCCGCAGTAGCGCAGCCACGACCGCCCGGTAGCCGCGCGAGGCCCGCGCCGCTTGCGCCGTCAAACCGCGCTCGGGCTTCGGCGTTCGCTTCGGCACCCTTAGCAGACTTGCACAAAGGGCCGGCGTTAGCGTGAGCGCCATGAACGACGAACACAGCATCGACGCGATCATCGCCACTGCGAACTGCCGGTAGATGCCGCCTACGTTGCCGTTGAAGAACAGCATCGGCACGAATACGGCGGTGAGCACCGCCGTCACACCGACGATCGCACCGCCAATGCGCTTCATCGCGGCGCGCGTGGCTTCGCGCGGTGCAAGCCCGCGCTCGTGCATCATGCGTTGCACGCTCTCCACGACAACGATCGCATCGTCCACGAGTATGCCGATAGCGAGCACGAGGCCGAACATGGTGAACACGTTGATCGACATCCCGGCCCAATACAGCGCCACGAATGCGCCCATGAGTGTAACGGGGATCACCACCGTGGGCACGAGCGTGGAGCGCAGGTCGCGCAGGAATAGCCACATCACCGCGAATACGAGCACCACGGCTTCGATGAGCGTGATCACCACTTCGTGAATCGCCACGCGCACGAAGTATGCGGTATCGAATGGAATTTCGATCGCTACGCCCGGAGGAAGACGTCTGGACAGCTCCGCGAGACGCGCACGGATCCTGTTCGAAGTTTCCAGCGCGTTGCCGCGTGGGCCGAGATGGATGCCCACGGTCGCCGCCGATCTGCCGTTCAGGCGCGAGTAGAACGAGTAGTCGGCGCGGCCCAGTTCCACGCGCGCGATGTCGCGCAAGCGCACGAGCGAGCCATCCGGCTTAGCCTTCAGCACGATTTGTCCGAACTCGTCGGGCGTTTCGAGTTGCCCCTTCACGCTCACCGACTCGGTGATTTGCTGCCCGTTCACGAACGGCGCGTTCCCGAGCGTGCCCGCTGTCACCGGCGAGTTCTGCGCGGCAATGGCCGCGTTGACCTCGGCCGCCGTGAGGCCGTATTCGCGCAGCTTCACCGGATCGAGCCAGATGCGCATGGCCTCGTCGGCGTCCCAGAGCTCCGCCGCGCCAACGCCCGGTGCACGCTTGAGATCGCGAAGGATGAAGCGGTTCAGGTAGTCACTGAGTTGCGCGGAATCGCGCGTGCCGTCGATGGACGTGAGCGCGACGAGCATCAGGAACGTATTCGACGCCTTCTCCACGTCGATGCCCTGCTGCACCACTTGCTGCGGCAACCGCGCCTCGACCTGCTTCAGACGGTTCTGCACGTCCACGAGCGCGATGTCGGGATTGGTATCCGACGTGAAGGTCACGTCGATTTCCAGGTCCCCCAGCGCATCGCTCGTCGTTTCGTAATACTGCAGGCCTTCGGCGCCATCGAGGCTCTCCTCGATCACGCTCGCGACGTTGTTGCCCACCTCCTCCGCCGACGCACCCGGATATTCCGCGCTGATGACGATGCGCGGCGGCGAGAGCTGCGGATACTGTGCGACCGGCAACATGGGAATCGCGAGCACGCCCGCGACCATTATCGCGAGCGCGATGACCCATGCGAAGACCGGCCTGTCGATAAAAAAGAAGGGCACGCGCTCGCCGGTACGGTTAGGGGAACAAGGGGGAAGCGAACGGTGGTGCTTCCGCGTAGCGCGCCATATGAAGCGTATCGGCAAGTACGCCGGCGCGCATTGCGGCACCGCGCGAGCGGCCCTCTACGACGAAGCCGAACTTGCGATAGAGCGCGATCGCGGCTTCATTGTCGGCGAACACTTCGAGTTCGAGCCTGCGCAGGCCCAGCGAATGGTCGGCACAGGCGACGATCGCCGCCATCAGCGCGCTGCCCACGCCACGACGCTGCCAGGCGTCGTGCACGCCGAAGCCCACGCAAGCGCAGTGTGCGCGGCGCGCCTTCGCGACATCGAGCTGCGATTGTCCCACCACGCGTCCGTCGATATCGGCGCAAATCGTGATGCAGCCGGGCGCCCGGCTCTCATACCACGCACGCAAGGATTCGGGGGTGCGCCACCCGCTCAATAGCGTGCCGTGGCGCACACCTGGCTGATTCATCAAGTCGGCGATCGCCTCGAAATCGGCGGGCTCGCAGGTGCGCACGCGGATAGTACCGGGTGACGCGAACGCGGGCGATGGTGTCGGGACGTGCATGGGGATCACTCCGGGGTGAGGGGCAGCGGATCGTGCAGGCGCGCCATCAAGAAGAAGTCGGCGAGTATTCCTTCGCGCAATACTGCGCCGCGCAAACGCGCCTCGACTTCGAAACCGCACTTTCGGTAGAGCGCGATCGCGGCAGCATTGTCGGTGTAGACGTGAAGTTGGAGCCGCCGTAGGCCCAGCCAGTTGTCGGCGAAGTCGAGGATTTGCTCCATGAGGAACGTTCCGACGCCCCGACGCTGCCAATCGTCGTGTACGTTTATGCCGATCTCGCCGACGTGCGCGCGGCGCAACTTCTGCGGATGCAGCTCAGCTTCGCCCACGATAGTCTCGCCCACCAACGCGCCGATGATGACGGCCGGCGATACCACGTTAGCGATCCGCTCACGGGTCTGCGCGACCGAACTATACGGTGGCTCTGCATTGCCCCGCACTATTGACGGGCTGTGCCCCAGCGCATGCAACGCTTCGGCATCGCCGGGGCGCAATGCGCGCACGACGAGCCCCTCGGGTAAGCGCGACTGCATTGTTGTTTCCTTCTTGTTTGAGACGTCAGGGTCGGTCAGGCAGGCTACAGCGTCAGTTCAAACGACTTCACCAGCACCCCGGGAAGCTGCATGCCGCCTGTCGCGCGTTGACCCCACGTGTCTTCGGACAGGCGCAGTTCGGGCTGCGCACCGAGACGCTCGAGGCGCTCGCCCAGCATGCCGTAGAGACTGTCGTCGAAGCGCATCGCGTCTACCGGCGCAACGACACGCCCCTCCTCCACCCAGAACGTCGCAAAACGCGTCATGCCGGTCAGGCGGCAGCCCATGCGATCCGAGAAGTTCACGTACCAGAGGTTGCCGACGTACAGACCCGTGCCCAGCGCCGCGAGCACATCCGCGTCCGCGAGGTCGCCGCCCGGCATCGAAAGCGACGACGGCGCCTCGCTCGCCAGTGCACCGTTAGGGAGCAGGCCGTACTCGCGCGCCGTCCGGGCGTTTGTCAATTGCGCGACGCTCCTCCCCTCACGCACGAGCGGCACGCTTTCGCGCAAATAGCCGTCGTCGTTGAAGGCAGGTGTAATACCAAGTCCGAGCTCTTCAGTGATCGAGACGCGCGCGTCGAGCGAAAGCTCGCCGCCATGCAGCCGGTAAAGCGGGCTCTGCGACGTCGCCTGCGCGCGCGCCGAAAAGCCGCCCCACGCAGCAACGCCCAGCAGTTCTTCGAGCGCCGCTGGCGCGAGCCATGCACGGTACCGGCCCGGCCCGAGCGCTCGCGGCGCGAGCGCCAGCACGGGCAGGCGTGCCGCCGCCTCCTGCACCTTGCTGGCAAACTTCGCGTCGTCCCAGTTCTCGCCCGCATAGGTCGTCTTGATGGCGCGGCCGCCCGGAAGATAGAGCGACCAGCTGAAGCAGAAGTTTTCGACTTCGTGCCAGCCGCGGCTGCCGCAACTGGAGGCGAAGCCGCGCGCGAGCATGCCGCCCGCGTAGAAGCCAACGAAGTCGAGCCCGCGCGCGCATTCGGCCACCACATGGATGAGGGCATGCGGATCCCGCAGCCGTCCCGTGCGCCGCGTCGAACGCTGCCACGCTGTCGTGTCGTAGAGCAGATGGGGATCATCAGGTGCATCACGCAGGTCCGAGCGAAGCGTGTGCAACGTCGCGCCCACATCGCGCAGATCCTGATCAGCGTTGCCGCAGATGTCGAGCGTGGAATACGCCTGGCGCGCGCCATCGATCATCCGAAGCGTGAGCTTGCCTTGGGAGACGAGTCCCATTTGCCGGACTTTGCCGCCGTTGAAACGAATGAAATCCGATTGCTCTCCGGCAAAGGAAGTGAGCGCCGTTTCACCAGCCAGCAACAACCGGTCGATCGCATCGGCGAGCATCATGAAATGCGAGTGCCAATCTACCGCCACACGCTCGCTTGCAAAGAGTACGTCGCTCATCAGGCGCCTCCAAAAACGTCTACGTTGCTGAAGACGCACGCCGGTGACGCGTGCCCCACACGAATGACCTGCGCGGGCTCTCCCTTGCCGCAATAAGGCGTGCCGTAGACTTCTCGGGTGCTCGCGTCGCCTACGGCGACGAGACTGCGCCAGAAGCTCGCCGAAATGCCGCGATAATTAGGCCGCTTGACGACCTGCGTGAGCTTGCCGTTCTCGATGAGCCGGCCATATTCGCAACCGAACTGGAACTTGTTGCGATGGTCGTCAATCGACCAGGACGTATTCGAAGTCATCAGAATGCCGTTGTCGATGCTTGCGATCATCGCGGCGAGTGTTTCGGTACCGGGCTCGATGTTCAGGTTCGCCATGCGGTCGATAGGCGGGCGATTCCAGTTGGCCGCGCGCGAGTTCGCGACCCCCGGCAGCCCGGCGCGCTGCTGCGAGAGTGCCCCACCGAGCGGCCGCTCCAGCACCCCGTTGCGGATCAGGTATTGCTTGCTCGCCGAACTGCCTTCGTCGTCGAACGCGTAGGTAGCGGCTTCTTCGCGCAGCTCCGGATCGAACGTCACATTCAGCAACGGGGAGCCGTACTGATAGCTGCCGAACATCTCCGGCTTCACGAAGCTCCAGCCAGCGAAGTTGCGCTCGTCGCCGAGAATCCGGTCCAGTTCGAGTGGATGACCGATCGATTCGTGAATCTGCAACATCATCTGGTCCGGCATCAGCAGCAGGTCGCGCGTGCCCGACGGGCAATTCGGCGCCGCGAGCAGTTGCAGCGCCTCGTTCGCCACACGGGCGCCAGCGCCATTGAAGCCGTGCCGTGCGAGTATCTCCAGACCTCCCTGCCCGAGCGCGCCGTGGTCGCCGGCAAGTGTTCGCACCTGCGTGTCGCCGTTCGCATGCGCGGCCACGCTCAGCCCTGGCATGAGGTAGCGAAAGCGCTGCTCGATGCTCACACCGTCGCTCGTGAGATAGCGTTGATCCGTGTGCGCGACGTGCATGCTCGCCACGCGCTCGACGATGCGCGAGTCGAGGTTCGCCGACGCGCATTCGTGCGCGAGTTGGCTGAGCCACTCACGGCGGGTGGGGAGCGGCGTGTCGATGTTCGGCGAAGCATAGCTGCCGCTCGCAACGGGCCGGGCAATGCGGCGGTAATCGATCAACGAGACTTGCGCACATGCGAACGCCCGCGCCGTGGCGATGTCGAGCGCACGCTGGAGCCCCTCTGCACTGAGGTCGGCCGTCGCCGCATAGCCGGCACCGGCGCCGGTCCAGGCCGTCAGCATTGCGCCCCGCTCGCGCACCACACGCAGCGGCTGCGCGACGTCGTTGCGCACCACGTGGTCCTCGACAACTTCGCCCGTCATGCGCAGCGACCAGAAATCGGCGCTGCTCTTCAGCGTGCGCGCGCCCTGCAGCCAACGCTCTTCGATCATGCGAACTTCTCCTGTAGCACCGCCGGCTCGTCCAGCATCGACGACGCCAGCAGCGATTGCGTGTAAGGATGAGACGGCGCGTGCAGCACGTCGAGCGTGTCACCCTGCTCGACGATGCGGCCCGCTTTCATCACGATCACACGATGCGCCATCGCGCGCATGACGGCCAGATCATGCGTGATGAACAAATAACTCAGCTCGTACTTCTTCTGCAAGTTCGTCAGCAGCGCGAGCACCTGTTTTTGAATCGAGACGTCGAGCGCGCTGGTTGGCTCATCGAGAACGATCAGTTCCGGTTCCACCGCCAGTGCACGGGCAATGGCGATACGCTGGCGCTGTCCGCCAGAAAATTCGTGGGGGTACCGCTGCATCGAATCGGCGGGCAGGCCCACTTCCTCGAGCAGCGATGCGATACGCATACGTCGCGCCGGTCCGTCAACCTCCGGTCTGTGCACGGCCAGCCCCTCTCCGACTATCTGCTCGATCGTCATGCGCGGAGAAAGCGAGCCGAATGGATCCTGAAACACCACCTGCATGCGCGAGTACAGTGCGCGGCGGGCCCTCGCCTTGCGTTGCGCCGAGAGCGCGACCCCGTCGATGCGGATCTCGCCCGCTGCCGCGCTTTTCAGGCCGAGCACGGTGGCCGCGAGCGTCGATTTGCCCGAGCCAGACTCGCCGACGATACCGAGCGTTTCGCCGCGCCGCAGCGTCAGGTTCGCTTCGTGCAAGGCACGGAAAGTCGAACTGCCGAACACCGAGCGCCAGCCTTTGACCGCCGTGCGGTAATCCACGGCGAGGCCTTTCACGTCGAGGATGGGCGGCGCATCCACCGCGACTGGCGCCACCTCGCGACGCGGCTCGCTATCGAGCAGGCGCTGCGTGTAGGGATGCTGCGGGTTCGAGAAAAGCGCCGCGGTCGTGTTCGTTTCGACGAGGACGCCCTTTTCCATTACCGCGACGCGTTGCGCAAAGCGTCGCACGAGGTTCAGGTCATGCGTGATGAGCAATATGGCCATGCCACGCGCTGCCGCCTCCTGCTCCTGCAGGTCGATCAGCAGATCGACGATCTGCTGGCGGACGGTCACGTCTAGCGCCGTGGTGGGCTCGTCGGCGAGCAAGAGGCGCGGGCGGCACGCGAGCGCCATCGCGATCATCGCACGCTGGCGCTGTCCGCCGGACAGCTGATGCGGAAAGCTGTCGATGCGGCGCTCCGGTTCGGGAATGCCGGTCCGCCGCAGCAACTCGATACCGCGCTCACGCGCCGCGCCGGCGCTGAGCCCCTCGTGCAGACGCAGGCTTTCGGCAATTTGCTTGCCGATCGTGTACAGCGGATTCAGGGCGGTCATCGGCTCCTGAAAGATCATGGCGATATCGGCTCCGCGAATGCCGCGCATCTCCTGCTCGGTTTTCTGCAGCAGATCCTCGCCGTCGAACTGCATGCGCCCAGTGAATCTTGCATGCTCGACGAGGCCGAGGATCGACAGCGCCGTCACGCTCTTACCCGAGCCCGATTCGCCGACGAGCGCCACGCGTTCGCCGCGCTCAATCGAGAGACTCAGTTCGCGCACCGCCTGTTTCTCGCCGAAGCGCACGCTGAAGCGCTCGATTTCCAGTAAAGGACAATTCATTATTTACCTCCGCCGAACGCCGAGCCACGCCTGCGCGTATCGAGTGCGTTACGCAGTGCATCGCCCATGAACGTGAGCAGCAGCAGCGTAATGACGAGCGCCGCAAAAGCCGAGAGCGAGATCCACCAAGCCTCGAGATTGTTCTTGCCCTCCTGGAGTAGCTCGCCAAGGCTTGGCGTGGGCGGCGGCACACCGAGCCCGAGGAAGTCCAGACTGGTGAGCGAGAGAATGGCCGCACTCATGCGAAAAGGCAGGAACGTGATGACCGGCGTCAGGCTGTTGGGCAGCACGTGGCGCCACATGATCTGCCAGTTCGATAGACCCATCGTGCGCGCCGCCTTCACGTAGTCGAGCGAGCGGTTGCGCAGGAATTCAGCGCGCACGTAATCGGAAAGCACCAGCCATCCAAACATGGAAAGCAGGATAAACAGCAGCCAAAGCGTAGGCTCGAAGATCGAGGCGAAGATGATGAGCAGGTAGAGGTCCGGCATCGAACTCCAGATTTCGATGAGCCGCTGCCCGATGAGATCGGTGCGTCCTCCATAGAAGCCCTGCACCGCACCCGTCAACACGCCCAATGCGACGCCGGATACCGTTAGCGCCAGAGCCATCAGCACGGAAAGCCGGAAGCCGTAGAGCAACCGCGAAAGCACGTCGCGACCGAACTGATCGGTGCCGAGCCAATTCGTGGCCGATGGCGCGGACGGATACGGTCG
Source organism: Paraburkholderia sp. BR10882 (assembly GCF_040948855.1). NCBI lineage: Bacteria > Pseudomonadati > Pseudomonadota > Betaproteobacteria > Burkholderiales > Burkholderiaceae > Paraburkholderia > Paraburkholderia sp. BR10882. Next base: position 226,653 of record NZ_JBFPKP010000002.1, read on the forward strand.
CGCCGCGAAGTAGTCGATCGTATCGTAATGAAAATGATTGGGCGGATAGATCGCGAAATTGCCGTTCGATTCGAGGCGCTGCCGGATATACGGGTCGAGGTAGTTGGTCCTCGCCGGAAAGTCGCCACCGAAGATCGTCTCCGGATAATCCTTCACGATCGGGAAATAGTACTGACCGTCGTAACGCACGACGAGCGGCCGGTCATTTGCGAGCACCTCGCCGAGCATGCTGATCGCAAACAGCGTGACGAAGATGACAAGGCTCCAATAGCCGAGCGGCTGCGCGCGAAAGCGCTGCCACGTGCGGCGCCAGGGCGAGACCGACGGCGCGTGGGCAACGGCGGCGGTTTCAGCCGTCCAGGCGTTGGAACTGGATGCGGGGGTCGACGAGGACATAGCAGACGTCAGCAATGAGTTTGGTTACGAGGCCAATCAGCGTGAATAGAAACAGCGAGCCAAGCACGACGGGGTAATCGCGGCGGATAACCGAGTCGTAAGAGAGCTGGCCCATGCCGTCCAGTGAGAACAGCGTTTCGATCAGCAGATTGCCGTTGAGAAAAGCGCCAATGAACGCGGCGGGCAAGCCCGTGACGAGCGGAATGGCCGCGTTGCGCAATACGTGCTTCCACAGCACATCGCGCTCGGGCGCGCCTTTTGCCCGCGCGGTCAGCACATACTGGCGGCCGATCTCTTCGAGGAACGTGTTCTTCGTGAGAATCGTGACGATCGCGAAGTTGCCGACCACGGAGGCCGTTACCGGCAGGACGATGTGCCACAGGTAGTCGAGCACCTTGCCCGCGAGGCTCAGGTCAGCGAAGTCATCGGACGTGAGACCCCGCATGGGGAACACCTGCCAGAACGAGCCGCCACCGAACAGCATCAGCAGCAGCACGCCGAGCACGAAACCCGGCACCGCATAGCCGGAGAGCACGAGTACGCTGGTCACGGTGTCGAATCGCGACCCGTTGCGCACCGCCTTTGCGATGCCGAGCGGCACGGATATCACGTAAGTTAGCAGTACTGTCCACAGGCCAAGCGTGATCGAAACGGGCAACTTCGAGCGGATCACGTTCCAGACGCTGTCGTGCTGGTAGTACGACTGGCCAAGATCCAACGTGGCGTAGTCCTTGAGCATGAGGAAATAGCGCGTGAGCGGAGGCTTGTCGAAGCCGAACTCCTTCTTGATCTGCTCGATCTGTTGCGGATCCACGCCCTGGCTGCCGTGATAGCCGCCTCCTCCAGCGCCGGTCTCGCCGCCGCGCGTCGCATTGCCATGGCGCAGTTGCGCCATGATCTGCTCGACCGGGCCGCCGGGCACGAACTGCGTGACGACGAACGTGAGCGTGACGACGCCGATCAGCGTCGGCACCATCAGCAATAGACGTCGAAAAATGTAGGCGAACATGGTGGTCCTCAGTGGGCGGCCGCTTGCGCGGTCCGGGCGACCTGCGCGTTTTGCGGCTTGCGATACCAGTAATCGATGATCCAGTCCTGGGACCCGAACGATACGGGCACGACTGACGGATAACCGAGCGACGTCTTGTATGCGATGCGCGCGTTAGGTGGGTAGTACTCCGTCACGAGGTAGTACTCGTTCAGCAACACACGATCGAGGGCACGCGTTGCCGCTTCGAGATCGTCGAGCGTGTTCGCGGCTTGCACCGCCTTCACGAGCGCGTCGACGGCCGGCGAGCGCACGCCCGGATAGTTTTCCGAGCCCACCTGCGAGGCAGCCGCGCTGCCAAAGCGGCGTTCAAGCTCCGCGCCGGGAATCGTCACCGGGCTGTAGAGCCAGGTGGTCATGTCGTAGTCGAAATTGTCCAGGCGCTTCTGGTACAGCGCACTGTCGATTTCGCGCAGATGCGCACTGATGCCGAGCGTCGCGAGGGCCTGCGTGTAGGGGAGGATCACGCGGTCCATGCCCGGCTGGTCGTCCAGGATTTCGATGTTCATGGGCTCGCCCGCGGCATTGCGCAGCGCGCCGTCACGATAATGCCAACCCGCCTGCGCAAGGAGATCGCGCGCCTCACGCAGATTGCCGCGCAGCGAATCGGGCGGCAGCGTCGTTGGCTGCTTGATCATCGGCCCGAACACTTCCGGCGGCAGGCTCGCGCGCCACGGTTCGAGCAGCTTCAACTCCTTCTCGCCCGGCGTGCCGGTCGCGCCGAACGGGCTCGCCTCGAAATAGCTGTGCAGGCGCAGGTACTGACCGTAGAACATCATGCGGTTCATCCAGTCGTAGTCGAACGCGAGAGAAAGCGCATGGCGCACGCGTACGTCCTGGAACATCGGCTTGCGCAGATTGAATAGCATGCCCTGCATCTGTGCGGGACCGTCCGGGAAATTGGTCTGCTTGAGCGTGCCGTTACGGAAGTTCTTGCCCACGTACTTGCGCGCCCATTGGGTCGCGCTGTCTTCCACGTGCACATCGGCATCGCCGGCCTTGAACGCCTCGAGTTGCGTGTACAGGTCGAGGTAGAGTTTGAACGTGATGCGCTCGAAGCGGTACATGCCGCGGCGCGTGGGCAGATTGACCGCCCAATACGCGGGATTGCGGCGATACGCAATCTGCTTGTCGTTCTTGCGTTCGGCGATCAGATACGCGCCGCTCGCAATGGGCGGTTCGTTCGACAACTGGTCGAACGGAACGCGCGTGCCGTCCGGTTTCATCCCCCACTTGGGCGAGAAGATAGGCAAGTCGCCTGCAATGAGCGGCGCGTCACGCTCCGCTCGACGGAACTCGAAACGGATTGTCGAGGCGTTCACCACGACCGCCTTCTTGATCACCGAAAACTGCGCATTGAAGAGCGGCGAAGCCTGAGGGCTCGTGAGCGTATCGAACGAGTATTTGACATCGGTGGCCGTTATTGGATCGCCGTTCGAGAAGCGCGCAGCCGGGTTGATATGGAACGTCGCCGAAGCCAGGTCGGCCGCGACGTCAACGCGATCGGCAATCAGCGGATATTCGGACGCCAGTTCGTCCCAACTGCGCTGCATCAGCGTGTCGAACAACAGATTCTGGATGTCCGGCGCGGGTGCGCCTCGCACGAGGAAAGGATTCAGCGAATCGTAACTTTGGTACTCATTGTAGTTTTCGAAACTCAGGACGCCGTTCGACGGCGCATCGGGGTCCGCGTAGTCAAAATGGGTGAAGCCGGCGGGATACTTCGGCTGATCGTACTGCGCGAGCGCCGTAGCCGCTCGTGCCGGCACCCCGGCAAGCGCACCCACACCCACTGCCATGACCAGTGCGCAAACCGCACCTGACCAATGCGGCGACAATCGTGACAAGCTCAACTTCTTCAATCTCATCGTCTGTCTGCATGAGGACGCACACCGGCGTCTGGCCGATGCACGGTTCGTCTGTCCGACGTGGCAGGGGTTTGCCGCCGTCGCTCGCCACTACAGGAAACATTCGAGGCCGGCGGCCTTGGCCGCCTGCCTCATCGACTACTCACTACGTTGCACCGATCGCTCAGAACTTGTACGTCGCTCCGATCTGCGCGAAACGGCCGATATAGTTGTACAGCGACGTGTCGTAGCCCGTCTGGTCGAGCGCGCTGCTGGCAAAGATCGGATCGAACGGAGGCGTGCGGTTGAAGATGTTGTTGATGCCGCCGTAGATCGTCCAGTGCTTGATGCCCGTGTAGGTGACCATCAGGTTGAACTGGCTATACGAACCTACCTTGTCGGCAACCGGCGTGGGCGCAGCCACCGAAAGCGTCTGCGCGTACGGTCCCGTGTACATCCACGTGAGCGCCGCATTCCAGCCGTGATAGGCCCAGTCGAGCGTCGTATTGCCCTTCCAGCGCGGGAAGCTGCCGCCGAACGGCTGCGTGATCGTGAAGTTGTTGCCCGCACCGTTGATGGGACCCGTGGACTGCCCGAGCGTGAAGTCCTTCACGTACGCCCAGTCGGCCGTCAGCGTGAACGTGCCCGCCTTCGTCGGCAACGCCTGGCGGAAGGTGCCTTCGAAGCCGTTCGTGTCGAGGTAGCCGAGGTTCTCGTACGGGAACACTTCATAAACCACCTGGCCTTGCGCATTCGTCACGACCTGCGACGGCGAAGCCGCCTCGCCGATGACGTGATCGACACGGATCTTGTACCAGTCGAAGCCGAAATCGGTCGTGCGCGTGGGCGAAGTCTGGAAGCCGAGGTTGATGTTGCGCGTGCGTTCAGGCTGCAGGTTCGGATTGCCCTCGGTGATCGTGGTGACCGTGCCGGTGGCCGACTGCTGGATACCGAGCGTCTGCGAAGTGCTGTTTTCGACGAATGTCGGCGCGCGGAAGCCGCGGTTATAGGAGCCGTACATCGTCAGCTCCTTGACGGGCTGATAGCGCAGGGCGAAGCGCGGCGAGAACGCGCCCCCGAAGTCGCTGTAGTGGTCGTAGCGGCCCGACTGACTGAACGTCAGGTTGTGGACGATGGGCACGTCGACCTGGTAGTACACCGCCGCGACATTGCGCTGGCCGTTGACGGTCTGCAGCATCGGGTTCGCCACGAGGCCCTGGGAAAACTCCGCGCCCGGGTTGATGACTTCGCTCTGGTGCAGGAACTGGGCGCCGAAGCCGACACCGATATCGCCCGTTGGCAGATGGTACAGATTCGGCGTGGCGAGCGTTGCGTCAACCGTATCGAGCTTCGAGATGCCCTGGTTGTTCGCATCCATGTACAGGCCGTTCAGGCCGTTCGGCGTCGACGACGGATTGGCAAAGTTGAATGTGCCGTTCTGGTAGATGTTATTGAGCGTCGCAGCGTTGAGCTGATTCGTGTAGGTGTTCGAAACGTTGCTCTGCGAGTGGCTATAAGCAGTCGACCAGTCCCAGTCCCCATACTTCGGCACCGAGAACGAACCGCGAATGCCCGTGGACGCACGCCAGAAGTTCGCGTACGTCTCTTCTGCCACGGTACGCGGGAACGAATAGGTGAGCGGCGTGTCCACGCCATACGGGTTGTACGGGTTGCTTGCGGGAACGACGTTGTTGAACGGCGTCAGACCAACGCCCGGAGTATAGGTGAGCGTCGGGGTTTGGGGGCTGCCGACGATGTTGTTCCAGAGACCGTCGTTCGTGGTCGTCTGGGTGTAGCTTTCCCACAGATCGGCAAAGGCGGTGGTCGTGTCGTCGACCTTGAAGTCGGCGTGGACCTTTGCGCTCGCGCGCGTCGTCTCCGGCGCGATCGACATGCCGTTGGCGGTGTTGAACGCGCACACCGTGCCGCCCAGCCCAGCAGCCGCGCCCAGGAAATTGCTGCCGGCAGGATGGACGGAGCCGCCGTATGGGCACCCGCTCAACGCCTGTGCGGTGTTGGGCCCCGTTTGCCAATAGGACGGCGCGAGCAGCGAGAGGCCGCCCGGCTTGTTCGTGAAGTCCTGCGCCGACGTGGAATCGCGGTCGGCCAGCGTCGAGCCCGCCGAGTGATAGACACTCGCCGATGCGGTGACGTTGAAGCGGTCCGCATTGAGGTCGCCGAAGCCCGCCAGAACGCCGAACTTCGTCGTGCCGTTGCCGCCACCGTCGCTCACCGAACTGCCGTAGCTGCCGTCGAGTTGAAGGCCGCGGAAATCGTGCTTCGTGATGATGTTGACCACGCCCGCAATGGCGTCCGAGCCGTACTGCGACACAGCGCCGGTTTTCACGATCTCGATGCGATCGATGGCGTTGAGCGGGATGGTATTGAGGTCGAAGAAATTGTCGGTGCTGTTCGAATAGAAGGCGAACGGCGCAACGCGCTGGCCGTCGACGAGCACGAGGGTGTACTTCTCGCTCAAGCCGCGCAGCGCGATACCCGCCGCGCCGGCCGCGAAGTTGCCCGCCTGGCCTTCGCTCCAGCTATTGGCAGAGTTGGCCGAAACCGAGCGCAGATAGTCGGCCACGGTCGTCGCGCCGCTATTCTGAATGTCCTTCGTGGTGATCGTTTGCACCTGCTGGAAGCCCGTCTTGTCCGATTGCCGGATCAGCGAACCGGTCACTTCGAACTTCTTCAGCTGCTTGACGGTGGCTTTGTCACCAGTCGTGGCGGCTGCGCCGCCCGTGCTGTCGGCACTCGTCTGCGCGCTCGCGCCCGACTGCTGCGCGGACGCTGGCGCGGTTGCATTATCCGCCGCGATCGCCGCGCCGCCGTTGGTCACGGGCTGGCTCTGCGCGAACGCCGGTACCGCAAACGCCGCTGAAAACGCCAATTCCGCCCAGATTATTCTTCGAATGGCAACAGCCAATGCTCTTTGTTTCACAGTTTCCCCCTTCTCTCTCGTCGGTCACGTCTACTTCGTTATGCGAAGCAAGGTCTCGTGAACCCCCGCATTAGATTTGACGACGCTGTCGCATCGCGCCACTTTTTACCTGGATTCGCCCTCCCCAGGGCTCTTCCATTTACAGCCGACCACTTGCCCCCAAAACCTCGTGCTGCTTCACTTCTGTCACATCCACCCCTGCCGAGCCAAACCGGGCCACGCCACTCCTTCTTTCCTACGTATACCTAACTAACTACCGAACTTTGATGCGTTGTTGCGGTTCGCTCAAACACTCACGGCTTCGATGCCACCAGCACCCAGAGCTGCGCCAGATCGGCGCTGCCATCGTTGCCCCGTACTGCATTGAAAGCCTGGATGGCTCGCGCTTTCTGCCCCGAGGCAAAATAAGCCTCGCCGAGGCGCAGTCGCGCTAGATCCTGGTGATCAAGGGCGCCCTTCACAATGAGCGATTCCATGGTCGCGAGACCCTGCTTCGCCTGCCCCGCATACACCTGATTGAATGCCGCATCGAACGGTGCGACGGGATTGGCCGGGTCGGGCGCAGCATTGGCGCGCTTTGCCGCTAGTGCCTGCAGGCGACGTTCGCGATCGGCTCCAGCATCGTGACCCAGCACGCCAGACGCAAAGCCCTGATCGATGATCTGCTTGCCTTCGGCCGTGGACCCGGCAACGATCGCCAGTTGCGTCATCTCCATGTAGTCATCGGCGCTGGAAAGCGAGCCCGTCGCGCGGCGCAGGCGATACGTGTCCAGATCCAGTGCGCCGAGATAGCCGGGCTTGCTGCGAATCGCGTGCAGCAGGTCGTCCCAATATGACTGCTTTGGGTGATAAGCCACGAGCTTTTCGAGCGCACTGCGATAAGCTTCCTGGTCGTTCGCATGCTGAGCGCAGGTACCGAGCAGCTGCAGTTGCGCCTCCTCCGGCGTATGGCCGCCGCGCACCTGAGCTTCGACGCTCGCATTCAGCAGACGCGTCGCGCTGGCGTAGTCGCCGGAGAGGTAGTACGACTCGACCAGCAGCGTGGCCATCTGGGGATCGCCGCCGCCAGCCTTCTGGTAGCGCTGCGCGACCTTGATCGCCTGGGCATAGTTCTTCTGCTGGAAGTAGATGCCCGCAAGCGCCGCCGTCGTGCGCTGGGCGTCCTCGCCCTTGAGCTGCCCGCTCGCGAGCAGCGATTCATACGCCTGCGCGGCAACGCCGTTCTGGCCCGCCGCCATGGCGGCGGCGCCGCGCATCTCCTCGACCATGTACGTTTCGTACGGCGTCTTGTTCGATACGGCCGCGGCCTGCGCAATCTTGTTGAGCGCGTCCTCGTAGTGGTGCGCGCGGTACAGGTTCTGCGCATCGTTCAGCGGCTTCGCCACGTCGGGACGTAGCGTGTCCGCCGCCCGCGCCGCTGTCGGCACCATGGCCAGCGTCGACAATGCGCTCACCGCGAGCGCAAGCGCCGTCCTCTTGAATCGATAAGAAATGCTCATCGCTTTCGAATGCCTCACTGCATGTACTGTTCGTTGCCGATCAAGCCGATCTTCGTTGCGCCTTCGCGCTGGGCCGCGGCCATCACTTCGGCCACGTCCTTGTATGGCGCGAGCCGGTTCGGACGCAAATGAATTTCTGCCTGTTCCGGTTCGGCCGCGACCTGCGCGAACCTGCGCTCCAGCGTCTCCTGATCGGGCACCGGTGTGCCGTTCCAGGTCATGGCGCCGTCGAAGTCGATGTCGATTTGCACCACCTCCGGCTGCACGGCCGGCGGCGGCGGATTGCCCACCGGCAAGTTCATCTTCACCGCGTGCATCTGGATCGGAATGGTGATAATCAGCATGATCAGCAACACCAGCATCACGTCGATCAGCGGCGTCGTGTTGATGTCCACCATCACTTCGGGTTCGCTTGCTCCACCGCCCGACGATACGTTCATGCCCATAACCGCCCCTTAACCGCCGCGCGCCGGCGGCTCCGTAATGAATGACACCTTGGCGATTCCCGCCCGCTCGCACGACGTGATCACGCGCCCGATGGCCTCATAGCGCGTCGCCTGGTCGCCGCGGATATGCACTTCCGGCTGCGGCGTCTGCACGGACACTGTCTTCAGCCGTGCCAGCAGCGTCGGCGCATCGACGTGCTGCTCGTACCAGAAGAAGTCGCCATCGCGATTGACCGCGATCTCGACGCTCTTCGGCTGCGTCTGCAGCGGCGTCACCGTCTGCTTCGGTAGCTGGAGCTGCACTGTATGCGTCACCACGGGAATCGTGATCAGAAAGATGATCAGCAATACCAGCATCACATCGACGAGCGGCGTCGTGTTAATGGACGAGATGACCTCGTCGTCATCGCCCTCGCCTCCAACGCTCATGGCCATGGCGTACTCCTCGCTCAGTCGGCCATGACGGCGGCGCGCGGCGCGGAGCGCGCGACGCGCTTGCCGCCAGCCAGCAGAACCGTATGCAGTTGCGCGCCGAAGCCGCGGACACGCTCCATCACAGCCTTGTTGCGTCGCACGAGGAAGTTGTAGCCGAGCACCGCCGGCACGGCCACGCCCAGACCGATGGCGGTCATGATGAGCGCCTCACCGACCGGACCCGCGACCTTGTCGATCGAAGCTTGACCTGCAATACCGATGGCCGTCAGCGCGTGATAGATGCCCCACACCGTACCGAACAGGCCGACGAACGGCGCGGTCGAGCCCACTGTGCCGAGGAATGCCAGGCCGTCCTGCAGGCGATTCGACACGCTGGTGATGGCGCGCTCGACCGAAACGTCGATCCACGTGTTTCGATCGACGGCCTCGAGCAGCGCTTCGTCGTGATGCTCGCCGGCCTCGATCGCGGTTTCCGCGATGAACCGGAACGGCGACGACTCCTCGAGTTGCTTTGCGCCTTCTGCTAGCGACGGCGCGCTCCAGAGCTGCTCGTCAGCGCTCTTCGCACGACGGTTTGCGCGGAACTGCTCGAAGAACTTGGTGATCATGATGTACCAGCTGCCCATCGACATCACCACGAGCAGCAACAGGACGAAGCGCGCGACGAAGTCGCCGTTCTTCCAGAGCGCGCCGAGACCGTATGGGTTCGTGACCGTCTCCGAGGTGGCCGGTGCGGGGGGCGGCGCCGGCTGGTCCGCGCTCGCGGCGGGTGACGGTGCGGCGACGGCTGCGGTGGCGGGCGCCGACGCGACTGCCGCAGGGACGCTAGCCTGCGCGTTGGCAAGCTGCGGCGCGACAAAGGTATCGACCGTGGCTACCGCGATCAACATGCTTGCCGCGAGTGCGGCGTAGGAACGCTTTTTCATGCCTGCTCCAATTCATCCGTTGAACATCTAAAAATCCGGGTAATGAGTCGCCACCCGATACATGCAGCCCGAGCGTCAGTTGAGACTGAACGAGAACGGAACCTGCACGCGTACCGGCTGGCCTTGCGAAATGCAGTTGAACTTCTTGACTGCGTTGAATGCAGCGGCATCCAGACTGTCGTCATTGGCCGACTGCGCCACTCGCTCATTCGTAACATGACCTTGCGGATCCACCACGAATTCGATGAGCACGTCGCCGGTCACACCGTTGTCCTGTGCCTCTTTCGGATAGCGGATCGACGAACGGATCTCATCCGAGTTTGGGCACACGACGCCCACTTCGTGGCTCACCGGCTTCTGCACGGGTGCAGGCGGCGCGGGTGGTGCAGGCGGTGCGGTGACAGGCGCGCTGACCACGGGCGCAGCCTGATGCACGATCGACTGCTGCGGTGGCGCCTGCACCGGCACTTCGGGAGGCGGCACGAAAGGCGGCGGCGGAGGCGCGAACTTCGGCGGCGGCAGCTGCACGGTAGGCAGCGGGGGCGGCGGCGGCGGTGCTACGGGCTGGATGATCTTCGTTTCAATCGGATGCTGAATCACCTGCACGACCTTGTTTGCAAGACCATTGACCAACGCGTAGATGAGCACAATGTGCAATACGATTACCGCGCCAATTCCGCCGTAGCGGCGCACAGGGTTCTGCTGCCTACGCCCGAATTCGCGTGGGCGGCCTGGTCCGCCCGAGCGCACGCCTTCGGCTGGCGCTCCCATTTGCACTTTCATCACCACCTTCGCTCCCTCGGCGCAGTACGCCCCAATCCTGCCGCAGAAAACCCTCGTCACGCCATGACCACAAGTCGCGCGTGGCAGAAACCGACTTGTGCGAAATTACATTCGCACTACGAATTAGCAAATGCAGCCCACGCGGCAATTTCCTGGCCGCTCATGAACCCGCAATGCTTCTTGTGCTTATCGACAATCGATAGTTGTACTAACCCAATACATTTCGCTTCGGCACCAACGCGGCCGACTATCCGTCATTTGCCCTCCGCCTGGACGCCATCAGGGGTCTCGGACCGCCAGATCTATGTGTCAGTTTTGTTGAAGCGAGTCGAAGATAGCAAAAAAAAATGCCAGTGAGAAAACTTTTTTTGATGGAGCAATATCATGTTTAAGTATTTGCTCTCTAATTGCGAATTCCGGCACCAACGTGGTTCAAGCGCTTTCTGTCGATCATCGCAATGGTGCAAATATCCATTAATTACAAAATCATTATTTAATCATTTCACGTTTACAGCGTTAATTCAGGCGGCTCTGATCGCGGCACATGCGAGCGTTTCGTGAGAGTGTGCCGATGTTGTCGCTCGCAATTTCCGTTAGCGGCGTCCACGGGAGCGCACGAGATCGTGGGGAGTCGACCGCAACGACTACACTGGAGTTCTTGAGCCGCTGGGGAGAGACGGTCATGGAACTGCATTGGAAAATCTATCTGGAGCGGCAAGGAACGGGAGAAAGGGTCACGGTTGGCGCTGTGCGACGACCGGTTGAAGGCGCGACGATTGCGGATTTCGGCTTATCCCTGGCGGAAGGCCGTCGACTTCCGAGGGCCCTGCAACAGCTCGCTGCACAAGATCAGATCCGCGCTTTAGTCCCGAGAGTGATTTCCTGCTTGTGCACACCCGAGCCGTTGGACGACAACGATGGCTCCACCGACGTTGAGCGATGCCGACGCGCTACTTGCATTCGAGGTCGAAAACCGGGCCTACTTCGAGCAATGGATTAACGCTCGCCCTTGCGACTACTACAGCGCTTCCGCGGTTCGCGAAGCGATAAGAGCAGCAACTAGCGATAGAGACGGAGATCGAGCCTATCAGTACCTCGTTTGGCTCGACGATACGATCGTCGGTAGAGTCAATCTTGTCAGCGTAACTCGCCCATCCATGGCGAGTGGCATCACCTCCTCTATTTCGAATGCCATCTCGACGAGCCGGAAGCGCCGCCTGCAACAGGTCCAGCGAACGTTGCATTGACTTCCAAATCGAACTAGTCGTTTTGGGAGGGGTGGTAAGCAAAAGCACCCATTTCGCCGCAGCTGAATGGCTCTCGCGCGAGGACGCGACAATCCTCTCTACGTTTCTATAGGACCGCTCCGGGTCGACTATGCCTGTTGCATCAGGCGCGTCCCAGACGACTGGTGCACTCGGTCGTTCAATTCCGGCATCAGTATCCCTCTCTTATTTCCGATTGCGGCGATCAAGGTTTCATCCAGAAAACTGAATATCCTCAATCGCCCAGCGAGCGTTTTGGAATAGAGTCTGCAGGTTGATTTTGAGAACGATTGGTTCTAATATCTACTCCATGACTACCTTCGACAGTTCCCGAACTCGCGCTCGCTCCCGTCCCGGACGTTCTGCGGAACGCGGCCGACCGCGGGAATTCGATGTCGACCAGGCGATCGACGCTGCTGCCCGAATATTTTGGGCGCATGGTTATCACGCGACGCCTGTCGAGGCGCTGTGCGACGCTACAGGCGTGTTCCGCGGCAGTCTTTACCGGACCTTCGGCGACAAGCACGGTTTGCTTGTCGCGGCGTTCGATCGCTATGCGGAAGGTGCAGTCGCGCGGCTGAAGGAGCGGCTGGCCGCCGACATGCCGCCGGCTGACGCGTTGCGCGCGGCGCTGCTGCATTACACGTTGGTCAGCGCGAATCTGCTCGATCGGCACGGCTGCTTGATCACCAATGCGGCGATCGAGTTGCTACCGGACGACCAGGACATGCGTTCCCACATCGAATCGACGCTGCACCGCATCGCGACGCAGTTCAGTCTTGCGATCGCGCGCGGCCAGCAGGCTGGCCAATTCGATAAACGCTTGGACGCAGAGGAGGTTGGTCGGTTTCTGCTCTGCATCGTTCAGGGGATGCGAGTGCTCGGCAAGACCGACTTGGACAAATCCGCGCTCACGTCGATTGTGGACATGACGATGCGAGCGCTGGTCTGAGATGAACGTTTCCATCGGCACGAGTCGGTGATTGTTGGGATGTCGGTGGCCGCTGGCATTTTTTTAACCCATTTTGAGAACGATCAGTCATGAAATCAATCTCAGCTTCATCTGCATCTTCGATACGTTACTGGAAGGGCGTTGCACTGTGCCTGGTGGGTACGGTGCTGATGGGCGCGATGTTTCCCATAATGACTGACGCGTTGACACACGTCGATCCATTCACGTTTACGTCCCTGCGCTATCTGATAGCCGGGGTCGCTTTCGCTATGCTGCTACGGTATCGCGAAGGTGCTGGCGCGTTTGCCGCCCACGGCCACTCGCTCGGGACTGCGTGGTTGCTCGGCTCTGTCGGCTTTTGCGGCTTCGGCTCGTTCGTTTTTCTCGGGCAGCAACTTGCCGGGCCGGACGGCGCGCTCGATGCGTCGATCATGATGGCAACGCAACCGATGATGGGCTTGCTTCTTAGCTCGTGGCTACGACGCAGCGCACCACCAGTGCTCTCGCTTCTGTTCGTCGCGGCATCGTTCTCAGGCGTGTCGCTGGTGATTACGAACGGCGATTTGCTGGCCGCCATTCACGGACCCCAGCACTACGCTGCCAGCGGGCTGATCGTGATCGGAGCGTTTTGTTGGGTGGTATACACGTTCGGCTCGGCGCGGTTCGCACGCTGGTCAGCACTGAAGTACACAACGATGACGACCTGGCTAGGTCTTACCACGATCGTTACCGTCAACGCGATCTTGATTGCACTGCACGCGGTGCCCGCGCCGACGTTGTCGATGCTGCGTTCCATTGCGCCGCATCTGCTCTACATGGGGCCTGTCGCTGGGTTCGGCGCGATCTTGTTCTGGGTCTCCGGAAACCGGATCCTGGGTCCGATGAACGGCGTGCTGTTCATGGACGTCGTACCGATTACCGCATTCGTCGTGTCCGCGCTGACCGGAGTAGTGCCGATGTCGGCCCAGATCGGGGGCGCAACATTGACTGCCGTCGCGCTAATCATGAACAACGTTTATTTGCGTCACCGCTCGTTGAGGATGACGGCGTCGGCTGCAGCATGAGCGAATACTCCACGATGCACATGGCGACGGCAGAACGGATCAATGGCGTATTTATCTGGTACTGCGTCTGGAACAGCCTCGGCGGCCCTGTCGGGCATGAGTGGCTGCAAGTGAAGGTGCGATAGCGTGACTGAACAGGTCAAAATGGATAGCTACGCCTGGTCCTGACCGCTCTCAGGAGCCCGCCACTTTGAGATCTGGTCATCTACGGCCCGCTGGAAGGGCGTTGGTGAATCGCCGCTAGCGGCCGGGCCATCCGATCCGCTGTGCCCGGTCGAGCGAGGCTCGCACGACGAGGCGGTGGAAAGGAGCGATAAGGCCGAGATAGGCCCGACCCAGCAAACGATTGTAGAAGACAAGCGTAGTGACTATCAGCCGCTGGGGCCGGCCCTCAGATGCAGGCTGCACGAGCACCGACACACGGAAATCAAGATGCGTGTCGTTCTCGCCCAGAATGATCTCGTCTTTGTGCCGTTCGAACACGCGGAAAATACTAAGCCGGTCTCCCTTCGCGATTTTCAGATCGACCGTTCTTTTAAGTCCGAATGGCCATACGGCAATGTCGCGAACTCCCTGCAGCGTCGCGATCCACTCGGGTTGCTCGGCAAAGATGTGTCGAGCGAGAGACTCTGCGTCGTTGCAGGAAGTCCCTGGCAAGTCCACCGAAAATGCGTCGGCAAAATCAGCCTTGCCGTACGACCGGCTCAGCCGTGAGGTCGCCGGGAGGCCGACCTGTTCGGCCTTCTTCGAATTCGTCTGCATGGCCATTCTCCAGGCGTTCAAATTGCCCCGGCTGCCGCTGCACGTCCCAAGCGAACACAGTCGAGAGAATTGGCACGGCATATGCCTACTTAAGCCGAAGCCAAACCGGTTGTGCGGTCCGGCAATGGACAATGCCAAGACGTTCCTGCGGTGGCTGCTCGTCTGCGAACGGACATTGGCGAAAGACCGACGGTCTTCACAGGATGCTCGGTGCCGATTTCGTCCGACCGAGAACACTGGACCGGATCACCCCTCCGGCCCAGCCCACCTTTGGGCACTGACCTCTGCCAGCGCCTCGAATATAGCCGGCGTGCGTTCAAGGCGGGCGATCGTCCGCGCGCCTTCGAGGGCTGCAACCAATGCGGCTGCCGTAGCGGACGCGCGCTCGGGAGCGAAGCCGCATCCCCTGAAATGCTCCGCAATAAGCCCAGTCGACTCAGCAAATCCGCGCGCTACCCGTTTGGTTAGCTCAGCGTCGAGCGCGGGCAGCTCATTCGCCAGATTTTGCATTAGACATCCGTACTGGAAATCAGAGGCGACCATTTCGGCCGCAAAGGTCCTGAAAATCTGATGAACAAAATTCAGGGCATCACCGGTCGTATTCGCCGAGATGTCCCGTAACACAGCAATTCGATTCGCAACGTACTCATCGATTGCTTCTTCCGCGAGTTGTGCCTTGCCGCGTGGAAAGTGAAAGTAGAACGATCCTTTAGGCGCACCGCTTTCTTCAAGGAGCTGGGTCAATCCCGTCGCAGTGTAGCCCTGGATGCGAAACAGTCGTTGGGCCGTGGCAATCGCACGGGCGCGGGCGTCAGTCTTACGTGGCATGCCGAGAACATAGCACGTTTCGCTTGCTGATTCTATGGTGATTGCCATACTATGGCGATCACCATACCAGGAGTTGCCGATGCCTCCCGACCCAATCGCAAGTCAAGAAGGCTCGTTCAATCATGCGCCGCCTGCCCAGATTGCGGCGGCGCGCTCGCTGGAACTGAACCCAGCGCTTGCATGCGGACGGGGCGTTCCGTCATGAGTCATCCACGTGGCTTTATGCCTTCCCGACGAGCTGTCCTGGCGATGGGCGCGGTCAGCCTGGCGGCCTCTTTAATTCGACCCGCCCGCGCAAACCCCATTGGAGGAATTGACTTGTCCACATCGACATATGCCGAGGGAACGCTCCCGAAGACGGTCCGCTCGCGCATGATCCACGGGGTAAATGGCCTCGATGTCCATATTCTCGAGGCCGGTTACGACAAACCCGGCCGGCCGCTCGCACTGCTTCTGCACGGTTTTCCTGATCTGGCTTACGGCTGGCGACACCTGATTCCAATTCTGGCTGACGCCGGCTACCACGTCGTAGCGCCTGACCAGCGGGGCTTTGGCCGCACCACCGGTTGGGTGAACGAGTACGACGCCCAGCTAGCGCCCTTCAGCCTTCTGAATATGACGCGCGACGCCCTCGGACTGGTTTTGGCATTGGGATATCGGCGTACGGCAATGCTTGTCGGGCACGACCTCGGCTCGCCCGTGGCGGCCTATTGTGCGCTAGCCAGACCTGATGTTTTTCCCTCGGTGGCGCTGATGAGCGCACCGTTCCCCGGCCCGCCGGCTCTTCCGTTCGACATTGCGGAAAGCGAGGTATCGCCGGTTCAACCGAACACGGCCAATCAAAAGTTAGCAGCCGCGCTGGCGGCACTCGACCCGCCGAGAGAGCATTACCAGCAATACCTGAGTTCACGAGAGGCGAACCATGACATGTGGCACCCCCCTCAGGGCTTACACGCGTTTCTTCGAGCATTTTTCTACGTCAAAAGCGCCGACTGGCCGGGAAACAAGCCGCATCCGTTGAAGGCGCTAACCGCCACAGAACTTGCACAGTTGCCCACCTATTACGTCATGGATCTCGGCAAGACGATGCCCGAGACCGTCGCTCCATTCCAACCTTCCTCCGCCGATGTCATGGCCTGCAAATGGCTCACCGAGCCGGAACTTGGGGTGTACACGGAGGAGTATGGCCGCACGGGATTTCAAGGCGCCCTGCAGGCCTATCGCGTCTTTTCCGACCCTGACCTGAACGCTGAGTTGCGCCTGTTCTCGGGCAAGACGATCGATGTCCCGTCGCTTTTCATTGGCGGGAAGAGCGATTGGGGCACCTATTCAGCGCCTGGCGCGCTCGATCTCATGAGGACGAAGGCGGCGACGAGAATGGGGGGCATCGAGTTGATCGACGGCGCCGGTCACTGGATCCAACAGGAGCAGCCGGTTCGGCTCAGCGAGCTCCTCCTTGCCTTCATCAAGGAAGTGGTCGAGCCAGGTCACATCAGCGATTAGGTTGGGGAATGGCTACCGCCTGGGCCCTTTGCGCACCGCGGTCGCGGGTCGCCCATTTGCTTGCCGACAGTCGGTCGGCGAACTGCCGCAGCCGAGAACGGCAGTTCGCCATCAACCTATAGATCGTTGACGGTCAATGAGATCGTCATTGCAACAGCCCGTCGCGAGCGTCTGCTCTAATTGGAAGGTTGGTCAAAAACGCGGACAATCGCTTTGCTGCCTAGTCGGCACGCGCGCCGCCCGCTGGGCCTGAAAACACCTGTCTTCCCTCTATGCCGCTACCGCTGATTTTTCTCCCCGCTATGCCGTGCGACGGGCGTATGTACGCCGAACAGGTCCACGGACTAAAGGATCTTGTATCAGCGTCTGTTTGCGTACTCACGCAATCGACTTTTGCCGAAAGTGCGGAGAGCCTTTTGGCTTCCACAAAAGGCCCATTCATCCTAGCTGGCACAGCCTATGGTGGGTGCCTTGCAATGGAGGTGCTGGCACGGTGTCCAGATCGCGTCCACGGAATCTGGCTAATGAACTGCCAACCAGGCGTTCACCCGAATCCGGATGTGGCTCGTGCAACAAGCCAGAGAATTCGTTCCGGCGAACATGAGCGCGTAATCGCAGAGTTCGCCGAGCATGCGATTCCTTCTCAGGACGTTGTTTCGAGGGCTGCGTTCGTTCAGATGGCCCGCGACGCGGGGGCCGAAGTATTCGCACGCCAGTCGGATGCTACGTTGACTCGTTCAGATCATTGGCCGACGCTTGCAGCGAGCAGGATACCAACACTGCTCGTATGGGGGGATGCTGACCGTTTCGTTCCAGTCAGCGTGGGCCGTCGCATTGCCACGTTGATTCCGCACGCCCGCTTTGTGTCGCTCGAAGGTTGCGGACACTTCCCAACCCTCGAGCGGCCGTCGCTCTGCACCGAGCTTGCACGTCGTTGGCTGGTCGAGTCAGCCCTCGGCTGAATTCCATATTGCTCAGGCAGCCGGGCGTCGCCCAGCGTGCTTCGGTAGGTCATCGGCCAAATGAATCCACGGCACCGCTTCTCTCTCCGCGCTGCGTGAGCGGTTGAAGTTTTCTCGAAGAAATCGAAGCGGAATCGATCTATGTGGTAAGTATTCCTATTAAAACCGTGTCTGCTCTTTTGGGGTCGTCCTTGCGCCACGTTCCAATTTATCGAGATGATCGGCCCAAGCCTGCATCATTTTCCGACGTGCGGGCAGGATGTTGGAGTTCTATGGAATAGCGAATGGTGGGCCGGGTGGGGTTCGAACCCACGACGTCCTTTCGGAGGCGGATTATGAGTCCGCTGCCTGCAACCAACACGGCGTCCGGCCCACGAAGCTACGAAGCGTAGCGACAAACGAAACAACGATGACGTGTCAACAAAAAAGCCCGGTCTACCCAAAGGCCGGGCTTTTCGACGACAGGCCGACATACTACACGAAAGCGGGTCGGCCTGGCCATCTTGCACATGACTTCTGTGCATTAAAACCAACCAATCTCAATTCCCTTCAAGGAACGACTTGAGCTTGTCCGAACGGCTCGGGTGGCGCAGCTTGCGCAGCGCCTTCGCTTCGATCTGGCGAATGCGCTCGCGCGTCACGTCGAACTGCTTGCCCACTTCTTCGAGCGTGTGATCGGTGCTCATTTCGATGCCGAAGCGCATGCGCAGCACCTTCGCCTCGCGCGGCGTAAGCGAGTCGAGCACGTCCTTCACCACATCGCGCATCGAGGCATGCAGCGCGGCGTCGGCAGGCGCCACCGTGTTGTTGTCCTCGATGAAGTCGCCCAGATGCGAATCGTCGTCGTCGCCGATCGGCGTTTCCATGGAGATCGGCTCCTTCGCGATCTTCATGATCTTGCGGATCTTGTCCTCCGGCATTTCCATCTTCTCGGCGAGCGTTGCCGGATCCGGCTCGAGACCGGTTTCCTGCAGGATCTGCCGCGAAATGCGGTTCATCTTGTTGATCGTTTCGATCATGTGAACCGGAATGCGGATCGTGCGCGCCTGGTCCGCGATCGAGCGCGTGATGGCCTGACGGATCCACCATGTCGCGTAGGTCGAGAACTTGTAGCCGCGCCGATATTCGAACTTGTCCACCGCCTTCATCAGGCCGATGTTTCCTTCCTGGATCAGGTCGAGGAACTGCAGGCCACGGTTCGTGTACTTCTTCGCAATCGAGATCACGAGACGCAGGTTCGCCTCGGTCATCTCGCGCTTCGCCTGGCGCGCCTTGAGCTCGCCGGCCGCCATCTGGCGGTTGGTTTCCTTCAGGTCCTTGAGCGGCAGCACCACGCGCGCCTGCAGATCGAGCAGGCGCTGCTGCTGCTCGCGGATGGCCGGAATGTTGCGCGAAAGGATGCCGCTATACGCATGGCTCTCGCCGACGATCTTCTCCGACCACTCGAGGTCGGTTTCATTGCCCGGGAAACGCGCGATGAACTCCGAGCGCGGCATGCCGCACTTGTCCACGACCGTGTGGAGAATCTGGCGTTCGACCTGGCGCACTTCGTCCACCTGCGCACGCAGCGTGTCGCACAGACGCTCGACGGTACGCGCCGTGAAGCGGATCGACATCAGCTCGTTCTGGATGGTTTCCTGCGCCTTGAGGTAAGACTTCGACTTGTAGCCTTCCTTCTCGAACGCACGGCGCATCTTGTCGAACCATTCGCTGATGAGCGCGAACTTTTCGAGCGAGGCACGCTTGAGGGCTTCGAGCTGCGCCGCGTTGGCCGTCGCCTGCGCCGCGCCGTCGTCCTCTTCCTCCTCCTCTTCTTCTTCCTCTTCGGCTTCTTCCTCTTCGTCCTCGTTTTCGATCTCTTCCGCTTCCTTCGCGTTGAAGCCGTCGGTGTCTTCGGCGTTCGGATCGATCAGGCCGTCGACGAGCTCGTCCACGCGAATCTCGTCGTTCGCCACGCGCTCGGCCATGGCGAGGATGTCGGCAATGGTGGTCGGGCAGGCGGAGATCGCCATGACCATGTGCTTGAGGCCGTCTTCAATGCGCTTGGCGATCTCGATTTCGCCCTCGCGCGTGAGGAGTTCGACCGTGCCCATTTCGCGCATGTACATACGCACCGGATCGGTCGTGCGGCCAAATTCGGAGTCGACGGTGGAAAGCGCGACTTCCGCTTCCTCTTCCACTTCGTCGTCCGAAGAAGCGTTGGGCGCGTTGTCGTTGAGCAGCAGCGTTTCGGCGTCGGGGGCCTGCTCGTAGACGGCCACGCCCATGTCGTTGAACGTGCTGATGATGCCTTCGATCGCCTCGGTTTCCGTGAAGTTGTCCGGGAGGTGATCGTTGATTTCCGCATAGGTGAGGAAGCCGCGCTCCTTGCCGAGCTTGATGAGCGCACGCAGCTTCGTGCGGCGCTCCTCGAGCTCCTCGACGGTGCCGGGCTGCGACGACGCGAACGCGTCTTTCAGCAGCGCCTTCTCCTTCGCTCGCCGGTCGCGCGCACGGGTGGTCTTTTCGACCTTGCCCGCGGCGGGGGTGCTGTCTTCGCTCTGGTTTGCGTCGTCATCGACGGGTACTTCATTCAGCTTTTTCGTCATGGAGTTCGCCGTACCGGCTAGTGTCTCGACTCGCGGCTGCTGGACAACAGCCTCTTGAACCGTGGATGCTTGAGCCTCGCGCTCTGCCGCATCGTCCTCGACGGCAGGCACTTCCCTTGCACTTCTCGAACCGGACCGCTTCGTTGCCGGCTGCGTAGCGGCTTTCGCCGCACGGACAGGCGCTGCTCGCGCAGCCGAAACAGTCATCGACCTCTTCCGGGTAGCCGGTTCAGAACGGTTGGTGGACCCACTGCCCGACGACCGGGCGGAAGAACTGGCAACTGTGGCCGTTGTGACCTTGCTGGTCGGCTCCGTCGAGCCCTTGCCTGTTGCCTTTTTTCCGCCTGTAGTCTTTGCCATTGCCATTCCGCCCCTTGCTGGAAAACTGGACATTCACGGATTACCCCAACCCATTATGCCCACCCGGAAAAAACAAAAACAAACCGCTGAAAACCTGTTATTTTAGCACGCAGGGCAATAATCCCCCTGTGCGGTCCTTCCCTTACAAACCGAGCTGACGTTTCATGTCAGCCCGCGTCTGATTCAGTGACATCAATTCGGCAAGTTCCTCAGGCGTATGTCGCGACTGCCGCGAAAGCGCGTCCAGGCGATCGCAACAGGCGTCGTACCGCATTTTCAGGATTGCCGCCGTCAATTCTTCGCTCACGAGCCGCTCCTGCTCGCGGCGCTCCTCCACTGCAGCGCCATCTTCCGGATTTTTCATCAGCAAATCCCGAACGTTTTCATCATAGTCCAGAATTTCGCGAAAAATCTCCTCGAAGGTTGGAGCATTGGCCCCATTTCTCAGCAGGTCCGAAAGGAGCTGAAATTCCGCCGACTCGCCCAGCGCCCGCGCGTGAGTGGTCACTTCCTCGAACAACTCGCCGTGGCGCGTCAGTCCAATCAACGCCTTTTCGGCCTCTTCCTCCAGTTGCAGCACGATGCGCGGGTGCATCACGAGGTTGCGCAGCGCCTTGCGCTCGATCCCGGTCACGAGGTGCCGGTCCTTGCGTGCGGGCGCCTGGCGCGCCGCCTGAGCAATGCGCGCGTCGACTTCGCACAGCGCCGCCACTTCCTCGAACGGCACGTCCAGGCGGTCCGCGAACATGTGCATGATCTGCGCCCGCAGGGCGTTCGCCGGCAGTTGCTGCAGCAGCGGCTTCGCGTCGAACAGCGCCCGGGCGCGCCCTTCCGGCTGGTCCAGTTCCTTGTCCGCCAGCACCTCGTTGAGCATGAACTGGGACAGCGGCATGGCCCGCTCGACCTGCTCCGAGAACGCCTCGGTGCCGAATTCGCGCACGTAGCTGTCCGGGTCGTGCTCCTGGGGCAGGAACAAGAAGCGGATCGTGCGATTGTCGGCCGCGTGCGGCAGGCAAGCGTCGAGCGCACGGCGCGCCGCGCGGCGGCCCGCCGAGTCGCCGTCGAAGCTGAAAATCACCGTGTCGGTCTGACGCATGAGCTTCTGCACGTGGATCGGCGTGCACGCGGTGCCAAGCGTCGCCACGGCATTCTGGAAACCCAGCTGAGCGAGCGCGACGACATCCATATACCCCTCGACCACCAGAACGTAGCGCTGTTCCCGGATCGCGAGGCGGGCCTCGAACAACCCGTACAGTTCGCTGCCCTTGTTAAATAGCGGCGTTTCCGGGGAATTCAAATATTTGGGCTCGCCGCCATCCAGCACACGGCCACCAAAGCCGATGACCTGACCCTTCACGTTGCGGATCGGGAACATCACGCGGTCGCGGAAACGGTCGTAGCGGCGCGACTGGCCTTGCGCGTCCTGCTTTTCGCTGACGATGACGAGACCCGCCTCGACCAGCGCATCGTCTCGATAGTTGGTAAACGCAGATTCGAGGTTCTGCCATCCATCGGGCGCGTAGCCGAGGCCGAAGCGCGCGGCGATTTCGCCGGTGAGGCCGCGCTTCTTGAGGTACTGGATGGCGTTGGTCGCGCTGCGCAGCTGCTTGCGGTAGTAGTCGCAGGCAGTCTGCATGACGTCGGAAAGCGCGGTGGTGACGGCCTTCGAGGCTGCCGGAGCATAGCCGCCCGCCGCGCCAGCCCCACCGCCGCCGCCACGCATGGGCGAAGGCTCTTGCGGCACGGTCAGGCCGACCGACTGGGCGAGTTGCTCGACGGCTTCAGGGAACGTCAGTCCCGCGTGCTCCATGAGGAAGCCGATGGCGGTGCCGTGCGCGCCACAGCCGAAGCAGTGATAAAACTGCTTGGTTGGACTAACCGTGAACGAAGGGCTCTTCTCGTTGTGGAACGGACACAAGCCCATGAAGTTCGCGCCGCCCTTCTTGAGCTGCACGTAGCGACCCACCACGTCGACGATATCGACGCGGTTCAGCAGGTCTTGCAGGAACGAATGCGGAATCATCGAAGCGAGCGCGCTTGGGCAGCCGGGGCTCGCGCGGCCCTATACGTGACATACGCGCGGCATACGCGTGACGTACGGGCCTCGCGGCGTCCGCCCTTGGGCCGGGCCGGCGCCGCGTGCGAGCCGGTTGCGCTTACTTCGAGAGCGCGGCTTTGACGAGCCCGGAAACGGCCGTCATGTCGGCGCGCCCGGCCAGCTTCGGCTTGAGCACACCCATCACCTTGCCCATGTCCTGCGGGCCGGCTGCGCCCACCTGGGCGACGGCGGCCTGCACTTCGGCGGCGATCTCGGCGTCCGAGAGCTGCGCGGGCATGTAGGCGGTCAGGACGACCAGCTCGGCGGCTTCCTTCTCGACGAGATCGGTGCGGCCCGCGGCCTCGAACTGGCTGATCGAGTCCTTGCGCTGCTTGATCATCTTGTCGATGACGGCCGTGATGCCCGCGTCGTCGAGCGTCACGCGATCGTCGACTTCACGTTGCTTGATAGCGGCGAGCAGCAGACGAATCGTGGCGAGGCGCTCGCTTTCGCGCGCGCGCATCGCGGTTTTCATGTCGTCGTTGATCTGGTCTTTGAGACTCATCACTCACCTGAAATACGTTGGGGTTGCTGGAATGCAAAAACCCGCCTGGAAACGCTTCCAGGCGGGTTGGCGCAAATTCGACATGGTTGCGACCACACCAGAGGACAGCGGCGGCCGCGTTGCGCGATGAAACCAGAGACCGCGGACCGGCTGTCCACGTCGCCGTGACATTGATGCGAGGCCCACGCTGGAACTGCGCGGGCACGCGTCACGGCTACGCCGGAATCAGTACAGCTTTTTCGGCAACATCTGGCTGCGCAGACGCTTGAAGTGGCGCTTCACCGCCGCCGCCTTCTTGCGCTTGCGTTCAGCCGTAGGCTTCTCGTAGAACTCGCGCGCGCGAAGCTCGGTCAAGAGACCGTTCTTCTCGATCGTGCGCTTGAAGCGGCGCATGGCAACTTCAAAGGGTTCGTTTTCTTTTACGCGGATGGTCGTCATTTTCCAATAACGGATCGGGGGTAAAGAAAATTGAGTATAGCAGTTCCGGGTTGGGGCATCGCGTGCCGGTTCGGGGGGAAACCCCAATTCCGGCAGCCGCCCCGATCGCCCCCGGAGCCTTCCCCGGCGGGGCTGCGCAGCATCATCAGGCAGCGCCCGGCCCGACCAGCAGCAACGGCACATGCGTGATCTCGATGGCGCGCTGGGCGACGCTGCCGAGCAGCCAGCGCGCGACGCCACGCCGGCCCTGCGTGCCGAGCGCGACGAGTTCGGCCTGCCAATCCTGCGCGTCGCGCAAAACGGTGTGGGCGATGTCATCGCGCATGCGCCCGGTGGCGACCAGCGCCGTTTCATAAGCACGTCCTGACACGTCGAGCTGCGTGTGTGCGCTGGCCAGCGCCTTGCGCCCGAGGTCGGCAAGCGCATCTTCCAGCACCGAGCCCGGCACCGGGTCGCCGGCCACGCTGCTGCGGTCCACGACATAAACCGCGCGCAAGGTGGTTTGCGGTTCGGCCAGCCGCAGCGCCGCGTCGATCGCCTGCGCCGAGGCCGGACTGCCGTCCGTCGCCAGCAGGATGCGGGCGAGTGGCGCGTGACCGTTCGCTTCCTCGTACTCCACGGGCACGACCAGCAGCGGACAGGGCGCGCAAACCGCGAGCGCGCCCGAAACCGAACCGTCGACCCAGCGCTTCATGCGCCCCTGGTGCCGCGTGCCGACCACCAGCATGTCGGCCTCCCAGTCACGCGCCGCGTCGGCGAGCGCAGGCACGACAGTGCCTGCTTCGCCGGAAAGACCGACCACCTGCCCTTCGACCAGCGCGACCTGGCCGTTGAACGCCGACATCGCGTGCTCGAGCGTACGCTCGGCGGCGTGGAGAGAATCGTCGCGCGCCGCGTTGAGCGCGCCCGTCATCCACGCATCGCCCGCGCTGTACGCGCCGCCCGCGTTCCACGCGCCCGGCTGTTCGGCTGCGCAGACGATACGCACCTGGGCGTCGCGCGGCACCACGCGCGACGCGAAACGCAGTGCCTGCGTCGATGCCTTCGAATCGTCCACGGCAATCATGATTCGCCGCAGTGGCCCGCGCATTTGCCCGCTGTGCTGCTGTTCCTCTCGATTCACGTTTCGTACCTTTTCCTCGTGGTCAGGCATTCAAGCGTGAACCTCGGGCGCCCAGCCAACAATGACAGGGGTCAACCGCGAGAGATTCGGCAGTGCGTATCGGTCAGGAAATCAGCCCGCGCCCAGTGAATATTCGGCGGCAGCCTCGCCGGCCGCGACGCCCGAGGCCCACGCCCACTGGAAGTTGTAGCCGCCAAGCCAGCCCGTCACGTCCACGGCTTCGCCTATGAAATAGAGGCCAGGCACGCGCTGGCTCATCATCGTCGCCGAGGAAAGCTCGCGTGTGTCCACGCCGCCGCGCGTGACTTCGGCCTTCTTGTAGCCTTCGGTACCCGTGGGAGTAAGCGTCCACTGGGCCAGCCCCTCGCCGATCTTGCGCAGCGTTTTATCGGGCAGATCGGCAATACGCGCGTCGGCCTTCACCTGATGCGCCTCCAGCCATACATGCGCGAGGCGTGCCGGCACCCACTCGGCGAGCAGGTTGCCGATCTGACGTTTTGTCGCGCCCTTGGCGTCGATCAGCGCCGCCGCCGGATCGTGCTCGGGCAGCAGGTTCACGCGGATCGGCTGGCCGGGCTGCCAGAAGCTCGAAATCTGCAGGACGCCGGGGCCGGAAAGGCCGCGATGCGTGAAGAGCAGGTCTTCGTCGAACGCGCCCCCGGTCCTGCGCTCGCCCGTCGCCACGTGGACTTCGAGCGATACGCCCGCGAGCGGCACATAGGGCGCCCACTCGTCCTGCGCGAACGTGAGCGGCACGAGCGCCGGGCGCGTGTCGACGAGCTTGTGGCCGAACTGCTTCGCGACGCGATACGCGAAGTCGGTTGCGCCGATCTTCGGGATCGACAAGCCGCCGGTCGCGATCACGAGCGCTTTCGCCCGAATCTCGCCCTGCGGCGTGCCGAGCGTGAAGCCGGCGCCGTCGGCGTGGCTCACCGCTTCGACGGGCAGCGGCCGGCGCCACGCCACGTGGCCCGCGTCGCACTCGGCGCGCAGGACGTCGATGATCGCGTCGCTCGACTGGTCGCAAAAAAGCTGGCCCTTGTGCTTTTCGTGCCAGGTCACGCGATGCTGGCGCAGCAGCGCGAGGAAGTCGCGCGGCGTGTAACGCGCCAGCGCCGAACGGCAGAAATGCGGGTTGTGCGAGAGATAGTTGGCCGGGCTCGCGTGCAGGTTCGTGAAGTTGCAGCGCCCCCCGCCCGAGATGCGGATTTTTTCCGCGAGGCGCGGCGCGTGGTCGATCAGCGCCACGCGGCGGCCCTGCTGGCCCGCCACCGCCGCGCACATCATGCCGGCCGCCCCTGCGCCGATCACGGCGATGTCGAAAGATTCCATGGCGCGCATTCTACCTGCGCGGCGGCGGGGCTTGTCCGGGAGGGACACCGCTTGCCGCGCTCAACCGGCTTCGACGCGCGCTGCTATACTTTTATGTTCTGTTAATTCTTGATTTAGCGGCGGTTTTTGGCGGCTCGTGCCGCCCAATGCCGCCGCCCTGCCTCCCACCATGCTCGTTCTCGGCATCGAAAGCTCCTGCGACGAAACCGGCCTCGCGCTCTACGACAGCGAGCGCGGCCTGCTCGCGCACGCGCTGCATTCACAGATCGCCATGCACCGCGAGTACGGCGGCGTCGTGCCGGAGCTTGCCTCGCGCGACCATATCCGCCGTGCGCTGCCGCTGCTCGAAGAAGTGCTCGCGAAGAGCGGCGCGGCGAAAAACGACATCGACGCCATCGCCTTCACGCAGGGCCCCGGCCTCGCGGGCGCGCTGCTCGTGGGCGCGAGCATCGCCAATGCGCTCGCCATGGCCTGGAATCGGCCGACCGTGGGGATTCACCACCTCGAAGGGCACCTGCTTTCGCCGCTGCTGGTCGATGCGCCGCCGCCGTTTCCGTTCGTCGCGCTGCTCGTGTCGGGCGGCCATACGCAACTCATGCGCGTGACCGACGTGGGCGTCTACGAAACCCTCGGCGAGACGCTCGACGACGCCGCCGGCGAAGCCTTCGACAAAACGGCCAAGCTGCTCGGCCTCGGCTATCCGGGCGGCCCGGAAGTCTCGCGCCTCGCGGAGTTCGGCACGCCAGGCGCGGTCGAACTGCCGCGTCCGATGCTTCATTCGGGCGATCTCGACTTCAGCTTCAGCGGCCTCAAGACGGCCGTGCTCACGCAGGTGAAGAAGCTCGGCACGAACATCTGCGAGCAGGGCAAGGCCGACATCGCACGCGGTTTCGTCGACGCAGCCGTCGAGGTGCTGGCCGCGAAATCGCTCGCCGCGCTCAAGCGCACGAAGATGAAGCGCCTTGTGGTGGCTGGCGGCGTGGGGGCCAACAAGCAGTTGCGCGAGACGCTTTCGGCGGCGGCGCAAAAGCGCGGCTTCGAGGTGCATTACCCGGACCTGTCGCTGTGCACCGACAACGGCGCGATGATCGCGCTCGCGGGGGCGCTGCGCCTCGCGCGCTGGCCCGAGCAGGCCACGCGCGATTATGCGTTCACGGTAAAGCCGCGCTGGGATCTGACGTCGCTCGCGCAGCACTAATCCGTTCGCCACTGAAGAAGCCGCCCAAGGGCCACGCCCTTCGGCGGCTTTTTTATTGACGGTGCAACCAGGCGGCCGGCGTTACGCCGCGCGCTTGTCGTGCTCGATCACGGCGTAGGCGCTGTGATTGTGGATCGACTCGAAGTTTTCGGCTTCGAGCGTATAGGCGATCACGCGCGCATCGGCATTCAGTCGCACGGCCACGTCGCGCACGAGGTCTTCGACGAACTTGGGGTTCTCATACGCGCGCTCGGTCACGAACTTCTCGTCCGGACGCTTGAGCAGGCCCCACAGCTCGCACGACGCCTCTTCTTCTGCGATGCGAACGAGATCTTCCACCGGCAGATCGCCTTCGAACTCGACATTCATCGTCACGTGCGAGCGCTGGTTGTGCGCGCCGTATTGCGAGATCTTCTTCGAGCACGGGCACAGGCTCGTCACGGGCACGAGCACCTTGAGGAACAGGCGCGTTTGCCCGTTGCGCACGTCGCCCGTGAGCGTCACTTCGTAGTCCAGCAGACTTTCCACGCCCGACACCGGCGCCACTTTCTTCACGAAGTACGGGAACGTCACTTCGATACGGCCCGCCTGCGATTCGAGCTTCGTGAGCATCGCGGCCAGCATCGCGCGGAACGTGGCGGGTTCCAGCGGCGCCTTGTTCTCTTCGAGCAGCGCGACGAAGCGCGACATGTGCGTGCCCTTCTGGTCGGCCGGCAGATGAACGTCGAGATTCCACGTGCCGACGCTCGGCTGGACGTCGCCCGCGCCCGTCTTCACCGTGAGCGGATGGCGCACGGCCTTCACGCCGACGCGCTGGATCACGATCTGACGGGTATCGACGGAGCTTTGGACGTCCGGCATCACGAAGGCCGGGTTCATCTGATTCATGTTCTTATCCTCAAGCCGCGCCATACGCGGCGCGCAAATAACAAACGCCGGCATGAGCCGGCGTTTGCTGGCGGAAAGCCGGGTAGGAACCCGCCCGCCAGTTCAAATGTGAATTGGGCTGCCGCGAGGGCGACGCACCAATCAAACTATCGCGATCTCAATCGACCTCAGGCAACGCGCATCACCGACTTGCCGGACACTGCCTTGTCGAGAAAGCGCTCGCGAATCGACTTCGCGATCCCTGCTGCGTCGAGCCCACAGCCCGCCAGCAGCTTCGCCGGGTCGCCGTGGTCGATGAAGCGGTCGGGGAGGCCCAATTGTAGTACGGGCTTGATAACCCCACTTTCAAGGAGGGCTTCCACGCAGGCCGAACCGGCGCCGCCCATGATGCAGCCTTCCTCGACGGTCACGAGGTAGTCGTGCGTTTCGGCGAGCTGCTTCACGAGGTCCGCGTCGAGCGGCTTCACGAAGCGCATGTTCGCCACGGTGGCGTCCAGTTCCTCGGCGGCCTTGAGCGACGGCGCAACCATCGTGCCGAACGCGAGGATCGCGATGCGGCTGCCTGCCGGCGCGTTGCTCTCGCGGCGGACTTCGCCCTTGCCCACCGGCAGCGCGGCCATCTGCTTGACGGTCGCCACGCCCGTGCCCGCACCGCGCGGGTAGCGCACGGCCGTCGGGCAGTCCTGCTGGAGCGCCGTGTAAAGCATCTGGCGGCATTCGTTTTCGTCCGACGCCGCCATGATCATCATGTTCGGAATGCAGCGCATGAACGCGAGATCGTACGCGCCGGCGTGCGTTGCGCCGTCCGCGCCGACGAGGCCCGCGCGGTCGATCGCGAACACGACGGGCAGGTTCTGCAGGGCCACGTCGTGGATCAGCTGGTCGTACGCGCGCTGCAGGAAGGTCGAGTAGATCGCGACCACGGGCTTCAGGCCTTCTGCCGCGATGCCGCCCGCGAACGTGACTGCGTGCTGCTCGGCGATGCCGACGTCGTAGTAGCGGTCCGGGAAGCGCTTTTCGAACTCGACGAGGCCCGAGCCTTCGCGCATGGCCGGCGTGATGCCGATCACGCGCGAATCGAGTTCAGCCGCGTCGCACAGCCATTCGCCGAACACCTGCGTGTAGGTCTTCTTGGCGGGCGTTGTCGACGGCTTGATGCCTTCGGCCGGGTTGAACTTGCCGGGACCGTGGTACAGGACCGGGTCGGCTTCGGCGAGCTTGTAGCCCTGGCCTTTCTTCGTCACGACGTGCAGGAATTGCGGGCCGCGCAGTTCCTTGATGTTCTGCAGCGTCGGGATCAG
The DNA here is from genome assembly GCF_040948855.1 of Paraburkholderia sp. BR10882. Taxonomy (NCBI): domain Bacteria; kingdom Pseudomonadati; phylum Pseudomonadota; class Betaproteobacteria; order Burkholderiales; family Burkholderiaceae; genus Paraburkholderia; species Paraburkholderia sp. BR10882. The sequence continues at coordinate 256,141 of NZ_JBFPKP010000002.1, forward strand.
CGAATCCAGATCGTGGCCGTCGATCGGCCCGATGTAGTTGAAGCCGAATTCCTCGAACAGCGTAGCCGGCACGATCATGCCCTTCGCGTGCTCTTCGAGCTTGCGCGCGAGGTCGAGCACCGGCGGCGCATGGCGCAGCACGCGCTCCACGCCCGCGCGTGCGGCGGCGTAGAAGCGGCCCGACATGAGGCGCGCGAGATGGCGATTGAGCGCGCCAACCGGCGGCGAAATCGACATGTCGTTGTCGTTGAGGATGACGAGCAGCGGCACGTCGTCTTCCACGCCGCCGTTGTTCAGTGCCTCGAAGGCCATGCCGGCCGTCATCGCGCCGTCGCCGATCACGGCGATGCCCATGGCGTTGTCGCCCTTGAGCTTGCTCGCCACGGCCATGCCGAGCGCCGCCGAAATCGACGTGCTCGAGTGCGCGGTGCCGAACGTGTCGTACGGCGACTCGTCGCGTTTCGGGAAACCCGAAATGCCGCCGAGTTGACGCAGCGTCGACATCTGATCGCGGCGGCCCGTCAGGATCTTGTGCGGATAGGTCTGATGGCCCACGTCCCAGACGATGCGGTCGCGCGGCGTGTCGAACACGTAGTGCAGCGCGATCGTCAGTTCGACCGTACCGAGGTTGGACGACAGGTGGCCGCCCGTCTGCGAGACGCTCTCGAGAACGAAGGCACGCAGTTCGTCGGCAAGCGGTTGCAACTGGCGGCGATCAAGGCGGCGCAAATCCGCCGGGTCGTCAATGGTTTTCAGCAAGTCGTACATCGTCGTTCCATTGTAGGAAAACTGGCGCTCCCGCACTTTTTCTGCGCATTACTTCCATTTCATGCGCGTGGGCGGGTTGCGCGGTCAGCTCACCCGGTTCACCACCAGGTCAGCGAGTTCGGCGAGGCGCTGAGCGCGCGCGCCGAACGGTTCGAGCGCCGCGTGCGCGTCGGCGCGCAACTGCTGCGCGAGCGCACGCGAGGCATCAAGACCGATAATCGACACGTAGGTCGGCTTGCCGTCCTTCGCGTCCTTGCCAGCGGTCTTGCCGAGCGTTGCGGAGTCGGCGGTGACGTCGAGAATATCGTCCACCACCTGGAACGCGAGGCCCACGGCCGCCGCGTATTTGTCGAGTGCGGCGAGGTTTTCCGCCGAAGGCGTCTCGCCCGCCAGCGCGCCCATGCGGACCGCGGCGCGCAAGAGCGCGCCGGTCTTCAGGCGGTGCATCGTTTCGAGCTGCTCGCGGGTGAGCGAATGGCCCACGCTCGCGAGGTCGATGGCCTGGCCGCCGGCCATGCCGATCGAGCCGCTGGCCAGCGCGAGTTCGCGCACGAGCGATGCCTGGTGCTGGGCACCGAGCACATCGGAGGTCAGCGTGACGAAGGCTTGCGACTGCAGCGCATCGCCCACCAGCAGCGCCGTCGGTTCGTCATATTTGACGTGTACGGTGGGTTTGCCGCGACGCATGTCGTCGTCGTCCATGCACGGCATGTCGTCGTGCACGAGCGAGTAGACGTGGATCATTTCGAGCGCGCAGGCCGCCGCGTCGAGCGCTTGCGGCGTGGCGTTGGTGAGTTCGCCCGCCGCGTGGCACAGGAGCGGACGCACCCGCTTGCCGCCGCCCATTACGGCATAACGCATGGCGTCATGCAGCGGCGCCGGCAATACGTCGGCAGCCGGCAAATAGTGATCGAGCGCGCTTTCGACCCGGTCGAGTACGTGCCGGGTCCATTGGTCAAATGTCATAGATCGTCGTCTCCGCCCGCTGCGGAGTCTGTCGTATTGAGGGGCACGGGCCGCAGCGTCTCGCCGTCGAGCACGCGCACCTGTTGTTCAACCTTTTCGAGCTGCTGCTGGCAGAAGCGCACGAGCGCCGCGCCACGGCGGTAGGCTGCAAGCGATTCTTCCAGACTCAGGCTGCCGCCTTCCATGCGTGCAACGAGCCCGTCGAGCTCCGCAAGCGCCACCTCGTAGCTCTCGGGCAGGGCTTCGCCCTCGGCCAGCCCGGCTTCGCTTTCGCCCGCGCCAGCGCGGTCTTTCGTTGCGGATTTCGCCATGAGTCGTCGCCAGAATGAAACAAGGCGGACATTCTACGGCAAAAGGTCCCGTTCGACCCGCTCCCCGGCTTGTGTACCCTCTCGACCACATGTTCGGGGCCAGTACAAATCGGTTCCAGAAGGCCCGATTACCCGTGCATTTGTCTCATACTTCCTGAATTCCTGCCGTCTTTCCGGTGTAATTTTGGCAAAAATCAGTCACTTAGCTACCCCACGAGGGGGTAACCGGGTATAATCGCCGGCTCCCTAAATCGAATCTTCGATGGTTGGGTTGTTCACTGCTTTCACGTCTTCATCGGGAGTGGGAATGTCCAATCTGAGCAATGCATTGCAGCTGAAGTCTATCCACAGCCAGCTGCCAGTCACCGCTTATTTTGACGAAGCGCTACTCAAGCGCGAAATCGACACGCTTTTCCAGAAGGGTCCTCGCTACGTCGGGCACGAACTCATGGTGCCCGAGGCGGGAAACTATTTTGCGCTGCCCGGCGAAAAAGAAGGCCGCGTGCTCGTTCGCAACAAGAGCAACGAAATCGAGCTGCTCTCGAACGTGTGCCGGCATCGCCAGGCCATCATGCTAAACGGTCGCGGCACGGCAGACAACATTGTATGTCCGCTGCATCGCTGGACCTATGACCTCAAGGGCGAATTGCTCGGCGCGCCGCACTTCGCGGACAAGCCGTGTCTGAATCTGAACAGCTCGCCGCTCCAGAAGTGGAACGGGCTGCTGTTCGAATCCGCGGGCCGCGACGTCGCGCGCGATCTCGCACGCCTTGGGCCGGCGAAACACCTCGACTTTACGGACTACATGTTCGATCACGTCGAGGTTCACGAGTGCAACTACAACTGGAAGACCTTCATCGAGGTCTATCTGGAAGACTATCACGTCGTGCCGTTCCACCCGGGACTCGGCAACTTCGTCTCGTGCGACGATCTCCAGTGGGAGTTCGGCGAGTGGTATAGCGTGCAGACGGTCGGCGTGCACAAGCACCTCGGCAAGCCGGGCAGCCCGACGTACCGCAAGTGGCACGACGAAGTCCTGCGCTTCCGTAACGGTGAGCCACCGGAGTTCGGCGCGATCTGGATGGTGTACTACCCGAATCTTATGATCGAGTGGTATCCGCACGTGCTCGTGGTCTCGTGGCTGATCCCCGAAGGCACGCAGAAGACGAAGAACATCGTCGAGTTCTATTACCCCGAGGAAATCACGCTCTTCGAGCGCGAGTTCGTCGAGGCCGAGCGCGCCGCCTATATGGAAACCGCCGTCGAAGACGACGAGATTGCCGAGCGCATGGACGCCGGCCGCAGGGCGCTGTTCGAGCGTGGCGTTTCCGAGGTCGGCCCGTACCAGAGCCCGATGGAAGACGGCATGCAGCACTTCCACGAGTTTCTGCGCCGCGAGTTGGGACCGATCTGACGCACGGCCTGGCGCGGGCGTCGGGCAACTCGAACGCATCACGGAAAGACGGGCTTCGGCCCGTCTTTTTGTTTAGACTGACGGCACCGGGCCGTCGCATCGCGAGAGAGGGCGGCCTTGCACGATTCAAGGAGCCGTCATGCCCCACACGCACTACACCACGCTGATCTCGGCCGCCAATCTGCACGAACGCCTGACCGCCGCGCCGGGCAGCGTGCTGGTTTTCGACTGCCGCTTCGATCTCGCCAATCCCGCCGCGGGTGAGAACGCCTATGCGCTCGGCCATCTGCCCGGCGCCCAATACCTGCATCTGGACCGCGACCTCTCGGGCCCGAAAACCGGCAAGAACGGCCGCCATCCGCTGCCCGACCGCTCGGCGCTCGTTGCCACACTCCTGCTGCGCGGGCTCAACGAAGGCCAGCAGGTCGTGGCCTACGACGCGCAAGGCGGCGCCTACGCCGCCCGCCTGTGGTGGCTCCTGCGCTGGCTCGGCCACGACTCGGTGGCCGTGCTCGACGGCGGCCTCAAGGCGTGGGAAGCCGCGGGCTTCCCGCTCGTGCGCGACGTGCCGACACCCGCGCGCGGCACCTTCAAGGCCGGCGCGCCGCTGCAGGTGACGGTGGACGCGCAGGCCATCGTCCGCAATCTCGCCACGCACGAACTCACGGTCGTCGACGCGCGCGCCGCCGACCGCTATCGCGGCGAGAACGAAACGATCGACCCGGTGGGCGGCCATATTCCTGGCGCGCGCAATCGGTTTTATCAGGACAATCTCACGCCGGACGGCCGCTTCAAGTCGGCGCATGCGCTGCGCGAAGATTTTACGGCGGTGCTGCCTGGCATCACGCCCGAACACGTGGTCCTGCAATGCGGCTCGGGCGTGACCGCCTGCCACAATGCGCTCGCGATGGAGATTGCCGGCCTGCACGGCGCGGCGCTCTATCCCGGTTCGTGGAGCGAATGGAGCGCCGACGCGTCGCGGCCGGTCGCGACTGGCCCCAACCCCTAAGCCGGGTATCCGGAGCCGGGCACGGCGTCACACCACGCCGTGCTCCTTGAACCAGGCAATCGCGCGCTTCCAGCCATCCTCCGCATCGGCCTTGCGATAGCTCGGCCGGTAGTCCGCGAAGAACGCGTGGCCCGCATCGTTGTACACGACGATTTGCGAGCCGCGCCCATCCTGCGGACCCTGCGCGATGGCGGCCTTCATCTGCTCGAGCGTGTTCTGCGGAATGCTGTTGTCCTGCAAGCCATACATGCCGAGTACCGGCACCTGCAGATTGCCAGCGAGATCGAGCGGATTCTGCGGCGAATTTTCCGTGTGTGCGCCCGCTACGCGGCCATACCAGGAAACCGCCGCCTTGATGCGCGGATTGTGCTCGGCATAGAGCCACGTGTAGACCCCGCCCCAACAGAAGCCATTGACGCCCACGCGCTTCAGATCGCCACCGTTCTCGCCAGCCCAGACAAGCGCCGCATCGATGTCGCCGAGCACCTGCGCATCCGGCACCTTGCTCGCGATGTTCTCGCTGATTTGCTGCACTGTCGGGTACGCCGAGGCATCCCCCTGACGCACGAAGAAGTCCGGCGCGATGGCCAGATAGCCGAGCTTCGCAAAGCGGCGGCACACATCGGCGATATGCTCGTGCACGCCGAAGATCTCGTGGATCACGATGATCACCGGCAAGTGCGTCTTGCCGCGCGGCTGCGCGCGATACGCCGGGATGAGCGTGCCGCCGGACTGGAAGCCGATCTCGCCGGCTTCGAGGCCTTCGCTGTCGGTGTGAATGGTTTGCGCCGAGACGGGCAGCACGGCAGCGGCGAATCCGCTGCCGAGCGCCGCCTTGATGAAGGTGCGCCGATCGAACGGCACGTGCGGGACGAGGCTATCGACTTCAGGTTTCAGCATGCAGCGCTCCTTGAAGATAGATCAAACAGCGGAAACAGGCAGAATAGCGCCGCGCCCCGGACACAAGCGCCGCCCGGTGCAGCCGCTCAGTGCAGCTTCACGCGCGGCAACGTCGTGCGGCGCAGCCAGTGCGCGAAGGTGTCGAGCACCATGCGCGCGTAGCCGTGCAGCGCCGCGATGTGCAGCCGGTACAGCGACATGTACATGAAACGGGCAAACAACCCTTCGATCAACATATTCCCGCCGATCAGCCCGCCCATCAGATTGCCGACCGCGCTGAAGTGCCCGAGCGACACCAGCGAGCCGAAGTCGCGATAGGTGAACTCTTCCAGCGGCTTGCCGGCGAGCAGATTGCCCAGCGACTTGAACAGGAAAGTGGCCTGCTGGTGTGCGGCTTGCGCGCGCGGCGGCACACCGCGTTCGTGGCCCGGCCATTCGCAGGCCGCGCAGTCGCCGAGCGCGAAGATGTTGTCGTCGAGTTCCGTTTGCAGCGTACGGCGCACGATCAGTTGGCCGAGCTTGTTGACGGTGAGACCGTCAAGCCGCGAGAGCACAGCCGGCGCGGTAATGCCAGCGGCCCAGACCGTGAGGTCCGCGCGCAGGTTCTTGCCGCTCGCGGTGCGCACGACGCCAGGCGCCACTTCGATCACGCGTTCGCTCGTCAGCAGCTTCACGCCGAGCTTGTTCAGCAGCTCGCCTGTCGCCGAAGAAACGCGCTCCGGCAGCGCGGGCAGGATGCGCGGGCCGGCCTCGATCAGCACGATGCCCACGTCGTTGCGCGGATCGAGCTTGTGCAGTCCATAGGCCGACAGCACCTGCGCGGTGTTGCGCAGCTCGGCGGAAAGCTCGACGCCCGTCGCGCCCGCGCCGATGATCGCCACCTGCACGCGCGGCTCGGCGCCGGCGTCCATGGCCGGCGCGAGGTCGTCCGCCGTCACCTCCACCGCGACTTTTTCGGGCGCTTGATGTTCGGCGCGCATGCACGCGGCGATCAAACGCTTGCGAAACCGCTCGGCCTGCTCGACGGTGTCGAGCGCGATGGAATTCTCGGCCGCGCCCGGCACGCCGAAAAAATGCGTCGTGCTGCCGATTGCGAGCACGAGCGTGTCGTATTCGAGCACGCGCTCGGGCAGCATTTCCGCGCCGTCTTCGTCGAGCACGCGCCCGAGCGTGATGCGCTTTGCCGCGCGGTCGAGCCCGGTCAGCTCGCCCTGCTGGAACTCGAAGCCATGCCAGCGCGCCTGCGCCGGATATTCGAGCTGATGCGTGAATGGGTCCATGCTGCCCGCCGCGACTTCGTGCAGGAGCGGTTTCCAGATATGCGTTGGATTGCGGTCGACCAGCGTGATCGATGCCGCTTGCGGCTTGCCCCGCTTCGCGCGCGCCTCGCCATAACGATCGCCGAGCCGTGTTGCCAGCTCCAGCCCGCCTGCGCCTCCTCCCACAACGATAAAGCGATGCATAGACTCTCCGTGCATGTCGAAAGGCGATAGAAAGGCCGATGCGTCGACAACGTGACGTGCGAGGCACCGGCCTTCAATCAAATCATTGTCGGCCGACGGAGCGCGCGGCGGCAACCCTTGCGGCGCGCATTCGCGACATCACGCACGCGAGGCTTGCCTTATCGCGCGCGGGCAGTTACGTCCCGGTTACGGCTTTTGCGGCGGCACTTCGCATTCAGTATGTACTTAGTAGAGCTTCACTAAGCACTACAACGCCTTCAGTGCGCCTCTTCCCAGTTCTCGCCCACGCCCACTTCGGCGACGAGCGGCACCTTGAGCTGCGCCACCGAGCACATCAGCTCGGGCAAGCGCTTGCGCACTTCGGCGAGTTCGTCGCCCGGCACTTCGAGCACGAGTTCATCGTGCACCTGCATGATCATCTTCGTGCCGATCTTGCGTTCGTCGAGCCACTTCTGCACCGCGACCATGGAAAGCTTGATGAGGTCGGCGGCCGTGCCCTGCATGGGCGCGTTGATGGCGGCGCGCTCGGCGGCCTGGCGGCGCGGGCCGTTGCCGCCGTTGATCTCGGGCAGCCACAGGCGGCGCCCGAAGACGGTCTCGACATAGCCGCGCGACTTCGCGTCCATGCGCGTTTCGTCCATATAGCGCGCCACACCCGGATAGCGCGCGAAATAACGGTCGATATAAAGCTTCGCCGCGTCGCGCGTAATGCCGAGATTCGATGCGAGGCCGAACGCGCTCATGCCGTAAATCAGGCCGAAATTGATGACCTTGGCGATGCGCCGCTGGTCCGCGCTCACTTCAAGCGGCGTGACGCTGAACACCTCGGAAGCCGTGGCGCGGTGAATGTCGTCGCCGCGCGCGAACGCCGCGAGCAGCGACTCGTCGCCCGAGATATGCGCCATGATGCGCAGTTCGATCTGCGAATAGTCGGCGGAAACGATCTTGTGCCCCGGCGGCGCGATGAACGCCTCGCGAATGCGCCGGCCTTCGCCCGTGCGCACGGGAATGTTCTGCAGATTCGGATCGTTCGACGCAAGACGGCCCGTGACTGCCACGGCCTGCGCGTAGTTCGTGTGCACGCGGCCCGTTTGCGCGTTCACCATGCGCGGCAGCTTGTCGGTGTACGTGGACTTGAGCTTCGCAAGCCCGCGATGCTCGAGCAGGATCTTGGGCAGCGGGTAATCTTCGGCGAGCTTTTGCAGCACTTCTTCGTCGGTGGAAGGCGCGCCGCTCGGCGTTTTCTTCACGACCGGCAGTTGCAGCTTCTCGAAGAAGATCTGGCCGATCTGCTTGGGCGAGCCCAGATTGAATTCGCCGCCCGCGAGCGCATACGCTTCCTCTTCGAGCGCGATGAGCCGCACGGCAATTTCCGCGCTCTGCTTTTCGAGCCTCTCGGAGTCGATCAGCACACCGTTGCGCTCGATCTTGCGCAGCACGCGCGACGTAGGCAATTCGATGTTGCGATACACGTGATCGAGGCCCTTCTCGGGCGCGATCTGCGGATAGAGCGCGCGATGCAGTTGCAGCGTGACATCGGCGTCTTCGGCAGCGTATTCGGCGGCCTTTTCGAGCGAGACGTCGTCGAAGCCGATCTGCTGCGCGCCCTTGCCCGCTACCTCTTCGTACTTGATCGTCTTGATGCCCAGATGGCGCAGCGCGAGGCTGTCCATGTCGTGGCTGCGATGCGATTCGAGCACATACGATTCGAGCAGCGTGTCATGCTCCACGCCATTGAGCTCGATACCGTAGTTCGCGAGCACCTGCTCGTCGTACTTCATGTGCTGGCCGACTTTCTTGTGCTTCCCGCTTTCGAGCCAGGGCTTCAGGCGCGCAAGCACTTCGCCCTGCGGCAGTTGATCGGGCGCGTCCGGGCCGCGATGCGCAAGCGGCAAGTAGGCGGCCACACCGGGTTCCGTCGAGAACGAGATGCCGACGAGCTTCGCGACCATCGGGTCGAGCGCCGTGGTCTCGGTGTCGAACGCGGTGAGTTCGGCGGCTTCGATGCGCCTGAGCCACGTGTCGAACTGCGGCCACGTCTGGATCGTTTCGTAATGGCGCGGGGCGTCGACGAACAGCGCGGGCTGCACGATCGCATCTTTTTCGGGCACGTCGCCCTGGGTCGCGGCGGGCACCGTCTCGCTCTGCTGACTCGCTTCGGTGACTTCGCGCAGCCAGGTCTTGAAGCCGTGGCGCGCGAAAATATCGCGCAGCTCTTCGCGCGCTTCGGCTCGCGTGGCGAGCGACGCTTCGATCGACTCGAGATGCGGCGTGAGATCGCAAGCCGTTTCCACCGTGACGAGCTTTCTCGCCATCGGCAGGAAGTCGAGCGCGTCGCGCAGATAGCCGCCCACTGCACCCTTGATTTCATCCGCATGCGCGATCACGCCGTCGAGCGAGTCGTATTGCGTGAGCCACTTGACCGCCGTTTTCGGGCCGCACTTGTTCACGCCCGGCACGTTGTCGACGGTGTCGCCGATGAGCGAGAGATAATCGATGATGCGCTCCGGCGGCACGCCGAACTTGGCGATCACGCCTTCGCGATCGAGCGTTTCATTCGTCATCGTGTTGATGAGCGTGACGTGGTCTGTCACGAGCTGCGCGAGGTCCTTGTCGCCGGTGGAAACGATGACCTTCATGCCGAGCTTCTCGGCCTGATGCGCGAGCGTGCCGATCACGTCGTCGGCCTCCACGCCTTCGATCATCAGGAGCGGCCAGCCGAGCGCGCGCACGGCCGTGTGAATGGGCTCGATTTGTGCAGCGAGCGGCTCGGGCATGGAAGGCCGGTTGGCCTTGTACTCGGGGTACCAGTCGTCGCGGAACGTCTTGCCCTTTGCATCGAACACGCACGCGCTATACTCTGCCGTAACGTCCTTGCGCATGCGACGCAGCATGTTGATGATGCCGTATAGCGCGCCCGTGGGTTCGCCGTCAGGACCGCGCAGATCCGGCATCGCATGGAAGGCCCGATAGAGGTAGCTAGAACCGTCGACCAGCAGCAGGGTCTTACCTTCCAGCCCGTTTTGTAGCTTCAGCTTTGTATCCACGCGTAGTTCTTCAGGCATTATGGACAAGAGAAAAGTGATTCCGAGTCTGCGTTCACTCGCAGATCAAGAGCGCGCGACGGCCAAGAAGGCGCGCGCATCGTGGCAGATGTTCACGATTATGGCAGAGTTTATCGAGGCGACCGAGTACCTGTCCGAGATCCGGCCGGCGGTCAGCATCTACGGTTCCGCCCGCCTGAAACCGGAGTCGGAGTACTTTCAGCTCGCCACCACCATCGCGCGCAAGGTGTCCGATGCGGGCTTCGCCGTGATCTCCGGCGGCGGCCCCGGCATCATGGAAGCCGCGAACCAGGGCGCGCATGCGGGCAAGTCGCCTTCCGTCGGCCTGAACATCGAATTGCCGCACGAGCAGTCGGGCAACCAGTGGCAGGACATCTCGCTGCGCTTCCGCCATTTCTTCACGCGCAAGGTCACGTTCGTGAAGAACTCGGACGCCGTGATCGTCATGCCCGGCGGCTTCGGCACGCTCGACGAACTGGCCGAAGTGCTCACGCTCATCCAGACGAAAAAGTCGCGCCACGTGCCCATCATTCTGGTGGGCGCCGACTTCTGGAAGGGCCTGCTCGACTGGTTCCGCTCGGCGCTCGTGCCCATGGGTCTCATCAATCCCGAAGACATGGACCTGATGCAGGTGATCGACGACCCGGACCAGGTGCTCGAAGCCGTTCTCAAGTTCTACGAAGATGCGGACACCGCCGAAGATACCGGCAAGGAGCATCCGGCGCGCAGCGACCGCGACTCCGACGAAGACCGGATGTTCTATCTCTGATGCACCGCTTGCGGATGGCCTGCGGTTAATGTTTTCGCAGGCCTGCGCACCGCTCGCGCCTCAGCGCATCACTCCCCTCATGCTTTCTCCGCGCTTGCGGGCACGCCGGACGCACCGAGCGGCGCCCGAGCGCTCGCCTGCTCCTCCAGCCAGCGGCAAAACTGCACGACGAGCGGCGCTTGCGCCACCTCGCGGCGCGCCACCCACCAGTAGCCGCGCGCGTCGAGATGCGGCCCCGCGAGCGGCGTGACGAGACGTCCCGACGCGAGTTCGTCGTCGAGCAGCGGCAGCGGGCCGAGCGCGACGCCCAGACCATCCACGGCAGCCTGCAAAGCCAGATAGAAGTGGTCGAACGACTGCTTCTTGCGGCATTTGGCTTTCACTCCTGCGGCCGCAAGCCAGGTGCGCCACGCATCGGGCCGCGTGTCCGAATGTAGCAGCACGTGACGCGCAAGATCGCTCGCCTGATGAATCGGCGCGCGCTTGAGCAGCGCTGGACTGCATACCGGCAATTCCATCTCGTCGAGAAAATGACCGGCCTCGCAGTCGGGCCAGTGGGCCGGGCCGCGCCGCACGGCCACGTCGAAGCCTTCGAGCGTCTCGACCGGCGCGTTCGAAGTCGACAGGCGCAACTCGACGTTCGGCGCGAGGCGCTGAAACTGCGAGAGCCGCGGCAGCAGCCATTTCATCGCGAAGGTAGGCAGCGCGCTCACGCGCAGCACGTGCACCACGCCCGTGTCGCGCAGCTGAGTGGTTGCGCGCGCGATGTCGTCGAATGCCGACTGCACGGCGGCGAGGTAGCGCCGCCCGTCCTCGGTCAGCGCGACCCGCTTGCCGTGCCGGTGAAACACCTGCACGCCGACCCACGCTTCGAGCGCGGACACCTGCCGGCTAATGGCACCGTGAGTCACATTGAGCTCGCCCGCCGCAGCGGAGAAGCTGTTGTGCCGTGCAGCGGCTTCGAACGCGCGCAGCGCGGGAAAGGGAGGAAGGGAGCGTGCCATGCTTGTGAGTGTAGATCACAAGAGCGCGGCATAGAAATCGTTTTGCCGCGCGCGCGATTGGGCTTAATCTCCGAACTTGCCTCAGAGGTCCCTTCCATTCATGAAACAACCCATCTCATCGCCCGCCGCAGCCGGACATGGCGCGGACGACGGCCTGCACACGCCCTCGGTACGCGATCTGTTCCTCGGCTTTCTCGGTCTCGGCTTCACGTCGTTTGGCGGTGCGCTGCCGTTGGCGCGCCGCACCATCGTCGAGCAGCGCCGCTGGCTCACCGCCGGCGAGTTCACCGATCTGCTCGGCCTCTGCCAGTTTTTGCCGGGCGGCAACGTCATCAATCTCTCGGTCGCGCTCGGCATGCGTTTTCAGGGATGGCGCGGCGCGCTCGCCGGCATCCTCGGCCTGATCGCGGGTCCGTCGCTCGTCGTGATCGGGCTCGGCGTGCTCTACGAGCGCACGCAAGACGACCCGCACGTGCGGCATCTGTTCGTGGGGCTCGCCGCGGCCGCCGCCGGGCTGCTCGTTTCGATGGCCCTGAAAATCGTGCTGCCGCTGCGGCGCGATCCGGCCGCGGCCGTCGTTGCTACGCTCGGCTTCGTAGCCATTGCCGTGCTGCGCACGCCGCTCTTGCCCACCATGCTCGTGCTCACGCCAGTCGGCATCGCGCTCGCGGCACGCGCGGCGCGCAAGGAAGGAGGCTCGCGATGAGCGCCACACTCGTTGCGCTCGCCGCGATCTTCGGCCAGCTCTCGCTGCTCGCTTTCGGCGGCGGCAACACGATCCTGCCCGAGATGCAGCGTCAGGTCGTCGAGGTCCACCACTGGATGCCGGCGAGCGAGTTCAGCGCGCTATTCGCGCTTGCCCAGGCCGCCCCGGGCCCGAACATGATGGTCGTGACGCTGGTGGGCTGGCACGTGGCCGGCTGGGCAGGCATGCTGGTCACGTCGATTGCGAAGTTCGGGCCGTCGTCGCTCGTCACGATCGCCGCGCTGCATGCATGGGATCGCTTCAAGGACCGCCCGTGGCGGCGCATCGCGCAAAAGGGCCTCGTGCCGGTGACGGCGGGTCTCGTGGCCGCGAGCGCCGTGCTGATCGCGCGGGCCTCCGATCCATCGTGGATCGCCTGGGCGATTACCGGCGTGTGCGCCGTGCTCGCGTTTCGCACGAAGATTCATCCGCTGTGGCTGCTTGGCGCGGGAAGTTTGATTGGGCTGACGGGGTTCGGGCAGTAAGTGACGCCGGCGAATGATTCGGCATCCGAATTGATAAAAGACAACAGCGCAATTCGACAGACTGGCCGGCGCTCACCGCGCGCCGGCCAGCCATCAAGCGGCTACTGGAACGCCACTTCGGCGAAGCTGCGCAATTTCCGGCTATGGAGCTTGTGCAAGCCGTTCGTGCGCAGGATCTCCATCGCCTTCACGCCGATCTGCAGATGCTGATCGACTTGCGCGCGATAGAACGAATCGGCCATGCCCGGCAGCTTGAGTTCGCCGTGCAGCGGCTTGTCGGACACGCACAGCAAGGTGCCATACGGCACGCGGAAGCGGAATCCGTTCGCGGCAATGGTTGCGCTTTCCATGTCGAGCGCGATCGCGCGGCTTTGCGAGAGGCGTTGCACCGGCTCGCGATGATCGCGCAGCTCCCAGTTGCGGTTGTCGACGCTCGCCACCGTCCCCGTGCGCATCACGCGCTTGAGTTCCACACCGTCGAGCTTCGTGACCTCCGCGACCGCGCGCTCAAGCGCGAGTTGCACTTCGGCGAGCGCCGGAATCGGCACCCACAGCGGCAAGTCGGCGTCGAGCACGTGATCCTCGCGCACATAGCCGTGCGCGAGCACGTAGTCGCCCAGACGCTGCGTGTTGCGCAAGCCCGCGCAGTGGCCGAGCATGATCCACGCATGCGGACGCAGCACGGCAATGTGGTCGGTGATCGTCTTCGCGTTCGAAGGTCCCACACCGATGTTGATCATCGTGATACCGCTGCCGTCCGCACGCTTGAGGTGGTAGGCCGGCATTTGCGGCAGGCGCGCGGGCGCCGTGCCTTCGTCGTCCTGTTCGCCCAGGTTCGCGTTGTAGGTGACCACGTCGCCGGGCTCGACGAACGAGGTGTATTCGCTGCGATAGTTGCGCAGGTCCGCGTCGTCGGTATGCGCCATCATCGCGCGGCCGAGCTTCACGAACTCGTCGATATAGAACTGGTAGTTCGTGTAGAGCACGTAGTTCTGCACGTGCGTGGGCGACGTGGCCGTGTAGTGCCTGAGCCGATGCAGCGAAAAGTCCACGCGCGGCGCGGTGAAGAGCGCAAGCGGATGCGGCTCGCCGGGCTCCGGCTCGAAGGTGCCGTTCACGATGCGGTCGTCGAGCTGCGCGAGATCGGGCGTATCGAACACGTCGCGCATGGCGAAGAGGCGCTCGCGGTCGAGATCGCCTTCGAGGTGGATGCCTTCGGCGAACGCGAAGTGCACGGGAATCGGCTGATCCGACACGCCCACTTCGATGCCCACATGATGGTTCTTCGCCAGCAGACGCAACTGCTCGCGATAGTAATTGCCGAAAAGATCGGGCCGCGTCACCGTGGTCTCGAACACGCCGGGGCCCGCCACGAAACCGTACGAGCGGCGCGAGTCGATATGCGTGTTGACGTTGGTGCGGATGCGCACGAACGGGTAGCACGCGCGCACACGGCGCTCGAATGCCTCGCCGCGGCGATAGCGCGCAAACGCATCGCGCAGGAACGACGTATTCGCTTCGTAGATGCTCGAGAGGCGCGCCACGGCGTCGGCGGCGTCTTCGAAAAACTCGTCCGGGAAGTCGTGCGCCGGCGTCATGAGGGGCCGCAGGTAGCTATCGTTGTTCATCTTCGTTCGCCTCTCCGTTTGATGGGTCCACATTACCACGGAAGGTGCGACTTTCTGGCGACGGACCTGGCCGCGCCGAGGGCTTTTGGAGCACCCGCCGCGAGAGCGCTGCGAGCGCCGCGCACCGCCCGCCGGGCGCGGGCCGCAGCGCTTGAGCGACATGGGGCAAAGCGCCCGGATTTGCTAGAATTGGGGCATCCCATCGGAGAATGACCATGAAGTCGCACCTTCTTGCCGCCGTCGCGGTGACGCTCGCTTTCAGCGGGGTCGCCATGGCCGCGCCGGCCGACGACGCAAAGACCGCCGTCGAGGCACAATCCGCGCAATCGGAGAACGAACGCGCGGGCCTGCCCGATCTGGCTGCGATCAACAACAAGCCGGCCGCACGCGTCACCTCGAAGGTCGACATCAACGACGTGCCGCGCGTGCCCAGCTATCACGAAGTGAGCCCGAACGGCACCGAAATCACCGAGTTCCGCGACAAGGGCAAGCCCGTCGAGATCAACGTGCATTCGAACTTCGGCACGCGCTACACGATGAGCGCCAACCCCGACACCTCGCCGCAAGTGCGCAACAACGGCCAGGCCAGCACGCGCCTGCCGTCGATCAACCTGCATTACTGAGCCATCCGGGCGCGCGCATGCCTTTGTTGGGCATGCCCGCGCCAACGCCATGTGCGCCGCCCCTTGAGCCGGGCCGCGGCCATCGCGCCTGAGCCGGACACGCCTGCAAGCCCCTCGGGCAGCACCTCGCAGCGTTCGCCGACCCGCCATTACCAATCAACCGACCTTCTTGCATGGCCGTCTTCACCGCTGTCACCGACCAAGAGCTTGCCCAATGGCTGCGCGACTACGATTTCGGCGATGTCGTCGAATTTCGCGGCATCCAGTCCGGCATTGAGAACAGCAACTTCTTCCTGACGACGACGCGCGGCGAATACGTCCTGACGATCTTCGAAAAGCTGACGGCCGAACAACTGCCGTTCTACCTCGACTTGATGCGGCACCTCGCCTCGCATCGGGTGCCGGTACCCGACCCCATGCCGCGCAAGGACGGCGCGCTCTTCGGCCTGCTGCACGGCAAGCCCGCGGCCATCGTCTCGAAGCTCGAAGGCAAGCCCGAACTCGCGCCCGGCGTGGAGCACTGCGCGGAAGTGGGCCAGATGCTCGCGCGTATGCACCTGGCGGGCCGCGACTACCGCGGCGACCAGCCGAATCTGCGCAGCCTTTCATGGTGGGAAGAAACGGTGCCGACGGTGCTGCCGTTTCTGGACGACGCCCAGCGCACCCTCCTCACGAGCGAACTCGACCATCAGCGCGCATTCTTCGGCTCGGCCGACTACGCGGCGCTGCCGGGCGGTCCGTGCCACTGCGACCTGTTCCGCGACAACGCGATGTTCGCGCACTCGCACCCGGCGCCGGGCCACGAAGTTCGGCTGGGCGGCTTCTTCGACTTCTATTTCGCCGGCTGCGACAAGTGGCTCTTCGACGTGGCCGTGACCGTGAACGACTGGTGCGTCGACCTCGCCACCGGCAAGCTCGACACGGCGCGCGCCGACGCGCTCCTGCGCGCCTACCAGACCGTGCGCCCATTCACGCCCGAGGAAACGCGGCACTGGATGGACATGCTGCGCGCAGGCGCGTACCGCTTTTGGGTCTCGCGCCTGTATGATTTCCACCTGCCGCGCTCGGCCGAACTGCTCAAGCCGCACGATCCCGGCCACTTCGAGCGCATCCTGCGCGAGCGCCTCGCCGGCAGCGACGCGGGTTCCCATCACGCCTTGCCCCATCGCCCATGCAACTAATTGAAGTCCCCGCGAAGACGGGCTATGTCTGGTTCCGCCAGGGTATCTGGCTGTTCCGCCGCAATCCGCTCGCGTTTCTCACGCTGTTTTTCGCCTATTTGCTGGCGATGACGCTGATTTCCGCCATTCCCGTGATCGGCGGCGTGCTGCCTCTGCTGTTCGTGCCCGGCGTGGCCGTCGGCTTCATGGCGGCGTGCCGCAACACGATCGCGGGCAAACCGGTGTTCCCGACCATTCTGATCGACGGCTTTCGTTCGTACGGCAGCAACGTGGCGAAGCAACTGCTGGTGCTCGGGGCGATTTACGTGGGGGCGATGTTGCTGGTGCTGGCCGCGTCTGCGTTCGTGGACGGCGGCGCGCTATTGCGGCTGATGACGATCGGCGGCGACCTCGACGCGCAAGCGCTCGCCAACAGCGACGTGCCGCTCGCGGTGCTTGCTTCGCTGCTCTGCTACGTGCCGGTGTCGATGCTGTTCTGGTTTGCGCCCGTGCTCACGGCGTGGCACGACGTGCCGCCCGTGAAGGCCCTGTTCTTCAGCATCGTGAGCTGCTGGCGCAACAAGGGCGCGTTCATGGTGTATGGGGCGCTGTGGTTCGCCGTCTCGACGGTCGTATCGATCGGCCTGTCGACGCTGCTGCGCGCGCTCGGCGCCGGCGACTTCACGGTGGCGATCCTGATGCCCGCGCTCATCATCGTGACGACGATGCTCTATTGCTCGTTCTACGCTACGTACAGAGGATGCTTCGGTGTGCAGGAGAAAAATAGCACCGAAGAATCAATGACTTAGCAAGATTGTGGGTTAACGGTCTAGTCCAAAGTTTGGTCAAAAATCCCTCGCCGTTTGCACCGCGTTTGCACAAGATTGCGCGTCAACATGGTGTGCAATTCCTCTTGGAAACGAACACCTAGCAATCTGGTGCCACAAGCAGTACAGCACAACAGTCTACACGTAGCAGATGGCGCATCAAGCACAGAAAAGGGGTCAGCTATGCTGACCCCTTTGTACTTTTAGAGGTTTACCTCTAATTTCCCCACTACGTTTGCCCTGTGCTGACCAGCCTGGACTTAGTTTCGTTGTGGTCGAACGCCAGCTTGAACAGCACGACATTCTTCTCGTCCGTGAAGCGAACATCTACATGGTAGCCGCCCCACTCGTGTAAGGTGATGGAAACCTCACCTTGCTCGTCGGTTGTGTCCACACACGACTTCCACCACTCCTTAAGCTGCTTGTATAAAGCATAAGCACGCTTACGAGCGCCTATGCTGTGAAACTGAGCTACGTAGACATAGCTGTCGTCGCCCACCAAAACTCGCGATAACTTTTCTGAGAGCATTACTCCTCCTGGTCGTAGAATCTAAGCTTGAAGGCGACTGCTTGGACTTCGTTCCCACACTCAACTCTTAGGCGGTACTGGATATCAAACTCTTCCTTATCGGCGAAAACTCCATGGGAAAGCAGGTATACCTGCGCGCAGTCTGTCTCACGGACAAGATGCAGATCCGCAGTTGACATATCGTTGTCCTGCATCCAATCGTGAATTTCGTGCACTGCTTGAATTGCAAGCTGTTCGTCTTCGGTGGACGCGATAAACTCTGTTCGGCGAAGCCGGTTAATTTCCCAATATAACTTGTTCAAACTACCTCCCGTTCAGCAGAACCTGAGCTTGAACGCAATTGCGTCTGCATCGGCTTCGAAATCGACTACGATCGAGAAGTACACTCCGAACTCCTCGGAGCCAACAAACTTACCAAGTTGGGGATCAAAAGTACTGATCTGCTCGCAGTTGCGAAACGTATGGATATCTACAGCTAGCAGTTCGTTATCGCTCACCCAAAGGTCAACTTCGTTGCGCACTAAAAGAGCCAATTGTTCGTCTTCAATATCAACTTCAAAGAAACGCGGGTGATGTGGCTGTTGCCATGTAATTGACATATTGCTTACTCCTATAACGTATTGGGTTATCGAGCAGCCTGAGATATTGAGTCTCTAGAAAACCCAAAACCTCAGGCTGATCGAATAAAGATGTGGACTGCGGTGTATGTGGACATGGCCTTACCACGTCAAGGGTTTTACGGAACCACCGGTTTAAAGGGTTATGCGGCCTGTGCTACCTTGTTGCCTGCGCCAGCCCAATTGCGGATACTGTTCGTCGACGGCACGGTCATAATCCCGTTCGCTTCGCAAATGTCCTTCAACGCGGTGCGAATCTCTTCTTCCGTCTTCTTGGCGATCTTGAGTTCAATTGCCTTATCCTTCACACACTGCGGATAAGTAATGCGCTCTCCAGAACCAGTCTGCTTCTTCTCAGCGCCGTAGTTGCGGATGCTGTTGTACTGCTCGATGCTCGTCAGGGTAAGCTCAACCGTATAGGTCGTCTTGGCTTCGCTAGCAACCGTAATCGTCTCGCCAGTTTTCACGTTGCGGCGAGTAATCGGAGCTTGCACGTCGGCAAACTCCTGCGGTTCGTCAAGCTTGTTGTCTTCTGCGAACTTGCTCAGATTCGGCATGTGCTTGTCGTACTGCTGCTGGTCGAATTCAAAGCGGACGTTAATAGCTGCGGAAATGATCGTAGGCTTCATGAAAAATACTCCTGTAAAAGTTAGAAAATTACTGCGTTGGGTTACTGCTGGTTGATAACTGC
This sequence comes from Paraburkholderia sp. BR10882, assembly GCF_040948855.1. Lineage (NCBI taxonomy): Bacteria > Pseudomonadati > Pseudomonadota > Betaproteobacteria > Burkholderiales > Burkholderiaceae > Paraburkholderia > Paraburkholderia sp. BR10882. Next base: position 275,115 of record NZ_JBFPKP010000002.1, read on the forward strand.
CGTTTTTCTTTGTGGCACTGCGTCTTTCAAAGAAACCTCAGCTTGAACTGCATGGCCAAACTATCGGCCAGCTTCTTTTGCTCCTTCTTGCTGCCGTGTTCCGGCTTAACAGCAAACACCACGCCGATTGAATAATGTCCAAACGGCGCCCCTGAAACCCCGTTATACATGTGATTCGGCTCGCCCTTTTTATACTCGATTACGCCATTTGATTTCCCGACAACTTCCAGTGCAATCTTGGCCTTCACGTCCACGCTCAACTTGATACCGGCCAAGACATTTTCAGAAATCACCTCTTCGTTAATCCATTGCTGTACATCAAGAACGTGTTGCATAACCTCACTCAGATTATTCTGAGAAGTCATAAATTCGATTTTCCAAACAAAACCAGATGCAACTACACCGCCACCGCCGATACCAAACACATCGCATTGAAGACGGTACGGTTGCTTCGACAAGACATAATTCAATTCCATCGCTATTTTCTCCTATAAAGTTTCGATAAACCGATCAAATATGTTTACCCAAGGCGCGTACAGATTTTTGAACACAGCAAGAATTTCGGCTCGGCAAACTCTGAAATTCAGTTGCTCGATCTGTGATATCCAAATTGTTAAAGAGCGCGCTGCCCCGCAGTCGTGAGCGCTAAGTCACGTCTGGGTTTGCCGTTATATGGTTTGGCTAGGGTTAATCGGACTTGCTTGGTTATCGGCGTTTCGCGTTTAATGCGTTGCGTCGTTGGATTAGATTATTAGACGGCTGGAAAATGATTTCCATTGGTACGCACTGGTACATACCATTTTTTCAGGTATGTACCAGTAGATACCAGCTTAGGATGGGGATAAGACGGGAATTACTGCTTTTTGGAGGGGAACTGGACGTCCTTGAACCACTTTCTCAGTGCTTCATGACTGACTGATGGCGGCTCGTCGTAACCAAAGAATGGGTCGTCGTTGTCACTACTCGCCGTGTCGTGCTTATCCTGAGCGTACTTCCTGACCGCCTTGAGTAGCTCTCTGGCTGCGCCGCTTGCCGACTTGATCTTGTTGCCGGGTTCCCGCAACAGCTTGTCCAGCTCATTGAGCGCGTGCTTTTCGATAGCCCGGTAGCGGTCGTATCGCTTCGTTATGTTCTTGGTAGCTTGTTTCTTGCGGTCAAAGACGATTCCCCATGGCACTGAAATCATAGCGACGGTCACACCGTACTCGTATTGAGCGCGACACAGGTATGCCCACGCCTTTTCACGGTCTACCTCGTATGCTTGCTTTGCGGCAACCGCGAACACACAGCAGCGAGCAATGCAGGCATATTCTTTGGCTGCTTGATCGTCGCTGCGCCACTGCTTGTCCAGGTCTTCGGCAACGGCGTCTGGGTCAAGTTGTGGCTCCGCTTCGTATGCGTCGAGAAACTTCGATTCAAATGCTTCTTCACTTGAGAGACACGAATCATCGTAGTACGTGAATTCAAGGTCGTGGAACAACTGGCTCAAGATATCGACAAAAGTTGGGGTCATTGGCGTTTTTTGTGAGACGGGGCCATTTCAGCACTCATAGAGGAAACCATTGAATCCGCCTGGGCATTGCGAAGCAATCCATTGAGTTCTGGGACTTCCAGATAGGTGCCTTCAGCACTCATAGAGGAGTTTCAGCACTCATAGATTATATCTATAGCAATACCTTCTCTATGAGTGCGGAAAACGGGGTCAGTACATGCCCGGAATCAAGTAGCTGGGGTTCATCATGCCGCCTGCACCCGGCAAGTAACTGCCAGTTGATCCTGATCCGACCAGCCCCGCTGTTGGCGGCTGCATCTCGTTGGTCAGCATGTTGGTCAACAGATTCTGGTACGTGCTGTTCGTTGTCGGCAACATAGATGCTCCCGGCATCGCCGCGTACGACGCAGACGGATTGGTCATCATTGGAAGCGCAGTTGGGATCGGCATGCTTGCACCGCTTCCTGTCCTGCGGTACTGCGCTGGTGCTACTCGTGCCCCGCCTGCTTGCTGAGGTTGCAATGCATTCATTGCGCTATAAGCTCGCTGGCCGTTAGACAACGCATTACCGAACTGGCCGACAGTGCCGATCATTGGGCTGTTTGCGAGACCGCCCATCGTTGCGGTAGCGACTGAGCCGTAACCAATGCCTGCTGAACCATCAACAGCGCCCGATACACCACCACCGAGTGCGCCAGAAGCAGTCCCGGTCATACCACCACCGGGCAGCAAACCGCTATATAGACCTGCTGGCGCGTCACCCAATGCAGACCCGTAAGCTGAAGGCATCGCGAAGAAGCCGTTGCCGACAGTGCCAGTCAAACCAGCATCGCCGTATGCCGCAGCACCTTGCAAGGCGCCGTAAGCGCCTGTACCGACTTGACCAGCACCAGCGCCAATCCCTGCGCCAATGCCGTTACCGACACCGGTTAGACCAATACTGGTACCTGCTGCGCCTAGACCAGCAGCACCCAATCCAGCAGCACCAAGACCACCTGATGCGCCTACTGTTGTACCCATTGACGCAGCAAGTGCGCCGCTGCCAAGAGCAGTGCCTGACGTACCAGCAAGCAAACCAGAACCAAGACCGGCGGCAGTACCAACGTCAGCGGCACCAGCGCCGATTGCGGCTGCCGTACCCGCGTCTGCTGCACCGACACCAGCAGCACCAGCACCAGCCGCACCACCGGCACCAGCCATTGCGCCATCAAGCGCACCACCTGAAAAGATAGAACCGACGACAAGACCAATCGTATCTGCTGGCTTTGCTTCTGCGATGTCGCCGATTTGGTTAATGATCCCGATTCGACGTAGCGGGTTGATCGCCTTGTCGATCTGTCCCAAACCTTGAGTAATAGGTGAAAGCGCTTTATTCGCGAAGTCGGGTATGTCCTCGTTCTCGATCTGCGCCCATTTGCCACCTGTAACCCATGACAACGGGTTAGCAATCTTGTCGATTGGCTCCATGATCGCGCCGATAGGCGAATCATGGTTTGTTGGCGAGAGTGTGTTTCCTAGTGATCCCATATTATTCTCGTTGTTCTTTAGGAGATCTTCATCACATAGCAAAGCGCGTAGTAAGGCGGAATCACGCTAAACGCTGCACCTGAACCTGCGTTGCTCAGTGAGATACCTGTGCCTGATCCGTAGATACCGATGCCTGTACTCGAGCCGTAAATGCCAATACCGGTCCCTGATACGTTGGTTGGGAATCCTGTACCGCCATTACCAAACGACGTAGCACCACCGCCAGAGAACTCATTTGTACCGTTACCCAGATATGCCTTACCAGCAGCACCAAGCATTACTGCCGGGTTGTGTGCGTGACCTGGGTCTGCAACACCGTGACTGTGGCCTGGGTCTGCAACACCGTGCGCGTGACCGGGATCATTAACGCCGTGGCTGTGAGTAGGCATGTTTGCGACGGACAGCACGTAAGTCGTCGTGCCACCTGTCGCGCCTGGCGAATAAGAACCGCCTGCACCGATGACGAAACGATCCATCAAGTTAGGTGTGCCGTTCTGGCCGTTGCACAACGCCCAGCTTGCGCCCCACATTGTTGGAATGCTTGCTGCTGTCCCGCTGTAGAGCATGATCGCGCCAACAGGCAGGTAGTTACGAAGCTGACCGATTGTTGCTGCATCCGTGGTTGCTGAGCCGTTCGCTAGGTTGTTGATTTGCAGCCCGTTCATTGACAACGGAATCGTGGTCTTGAACTGCGTGCCGTTCGCAATCTGCGCAATGAAAGCGGCGTGTGCTTGAATGTACAACGAGGCGTTGTTACCAACCGGCTCGCTGCCAGATGGGCTGTTCAGTCCCGCTGTTGTACTGAGTTGTGATATGGATGATGGAACCGGCATTTATAGTACTCCTGAACTTGAAAGAGACGACAAAATCCCAGCACCGGCTGTAAGTCCACCGACCGCTAGACCCAATGGATTTGCGCTCTGCGACGAGCTTGTAATACCCTGCGCGCCGTTACCCAACGCACCAGACAATGCGCCTTGCTCGATACCAAGCTGCTCATACGGCTGCATCGCGTTCTGATACCACTGCTGGTACTGCGAATTAAGCTGGTTCTGTGCTGCAGTTTGTTGCGCTGTGCCGCCTGTGTATGCAGCGTTCAACTGATTGATCGTTGACGAATCCAGCGTTGGCGCAAGACCCGCAGCAGTTAGTGCACGGGCTTGCGCTGTGTTGTAGTTGTTGCTGTTGAGGTTCGCGGCCTGCAATCCAGCAGACTGGTTAGCCAAGCTTGCCTGCGTACCCAATGACGCGTTGACGCTAGCTGCTTGTGCGGCCGTGTTGTACGCGTTTCCGTAGATGTTTGCCGAGTTGTTGGCAAGCGCCGTACCGAGCGTCCTATTTTGATCGTTCACCGCGTTCTGATATGCGCTGCCGCCGAACGCACCAGAACCTGCAAACTGAGAATTCAGATTCATTGCGTTCTGGTTGAACGCCTGTGTGGTCTGCTGGTTGGCTGCGTTCACCTGCTGCGCGAGATATGGATTGCTCATGCTCGCGTAGGGGTTTTGCGACGCTGTAGCGGTCTGCGCGGCTACGTTGCCGTATCCATTGCCACCGTTGTTCGCCATCTGGCTAACTGCGCCGCTTACTTGACCGGTTACGCCACCGCTGTTCGCGAGGTTCGACATACCCTGAATAGCGTTGTTCTGCGTGCTATTCATGCCCGCGTATGTTTGCCCGGTGTATTGCGGAATCGCTGAATTGCTGAGCGAAGTACCCTTGCTCAGAATGTCTTGCGCAGTTCCTTGCGCATAGCCCGGAAGTTCGGTAGTGGTTGTGGAACTACCACCGCTGCTTCCGCTGCTTCCCATCGGGATGCAATGACCCCATTGGGCCTTACGTTTGAATACAAAGATCGACATCTTCTTCCCTTGTTATTATTTTTCTTTGGGACTGGTGCTTCTTACTTGTCCTGCTTCTTGTTGTTTCCCGCTGCAACTTGACCTGCTGCTATCGCGCCCAACAATCCGCCTGCGTTCTGAACTCCCTTCACCTTACTTATCAGATTCTCAGACAGCTTGGCTTTGGCCTTGTTTGCCGTGTCCACTGCACTGATCGCATCTGACAAGCGCTTCGGATTCAGCAGCAAGTTTTCCACTGCATCACGGTTAGCTGCCGTCTTTGCAGCAATCGCTTCCGCCGTATCTCCACCGAACGCCTTACCGAGCGCTGTTGCGGCCTTGGTGCCTGCCTTGTCCATCAAGTAGTCGGCAGCAATACCGCCGAGTGGACCAAAGTGTGAGAATCCCAAGCCAGTAGCTACGGAACCCAGACCGGTACGCACAGCACGTTCACCTGCTTCGCTCATCAACGCATTGCCGATGCCGTTTCCGCGCGTGCCAGCAACCAGATTCTCGAAGCCCTCACGCTTCCCAAAGTTGCTTGCTGTGTCTGAGCCTGCGACGCGCTCAGTACGCGTCGCATAGCGTTGCAAGTTGTCACGGACTGCGTTCAGGCGAGCAACATTGATTGGGTCGAACTGGTCTGCACTGTTGCCGAGATCCTTCACGTCATGCCACGAAACATTGCCGTCCGTGCGCGTGTCGAACTTCTTCACCAAATCGTTGTAGTTGCCTTGGCGTGCAATCGCATCCTGCCCTGCTTGCTGATCTGCATAGAACTGCTTGTACGCAGGTGCGTTAGCTTCCAAGTGCTGCTGCAACGCTTGTGCGGCAACAGGGTCTTTCTCAGCAGCTTGTCGCATGTAGCTGTATGCATCGCCTCGCAGGCCACGTGCGTTGTTACGGCCCAGCATTGCTACGGCGTCGTCACGCATCTTTGTGAGCTGCGCAAGCTTGGCGTTCGATACCGCTTTCGCAGGGTCGAATTCGTTGTTGTTTGCCTTGCCCGCTTCAAGCGACTTGACCAATGAATCCAGTTGACGGACATTCAGCTTGCCAAACGCATCTACCATGTTCGGGCTTGTCAGGAACTTGGATTCGGCCATCTGATCGGAAAGCTTCGCATACTGCTTGTTCACGTCTGCGAAGCCGGGAACTTGCCCCTCAAGCAGATTGTTCACCTGTGCTCGAATGCGCGCGTAGTTCGTCAGTTCAAACTTGTCCGCGGAAGCGATATCAGACGGGTTGCCCATGCGCTGCATGTAGTCATCAAGATGCATCTTCGCAAGGTTCAAGTCCTGCGGATTGATCGACTGCGCGTATGTGCGTCCATCGGACCCAAGTGCTGTAACGTCCTGAATTACTGGCGTGTCGTCCTGCGCGTTGTTCTTGAACGTCTCCACGGCACGCAAAGCTCGCTGCATAGCTGGTGTGTTCAGCAGCCCTGCAAGATGATCGTCAACAGCAATCGGTGCAGCTTGATCCAACACGTCCTGATACATGGGCGACGTTCTAAACTGACGCTCAAGCTCCAGGTTCGCTGTCTTCTGAGGACTTCCTGCAATGTTGTTCCATCGACTTACCAAATTGTCGTTGGGCGCATCGAACGCACGCTGAATGATCGGATCGCCTTCGTTTTGGGCAAGTACATTCGCGCGTCCCAAAGTGCGTTGCATCGCAGGCGTATTGAACAAGCCATTGTCGTCAGACGCGCTTACTGCTGGCATCTGTGCATTGCCCTGTGCGGCCAGTGCATCTTGCGATTGCTGGAACTGCTCTCGCTGGGCTTGCAAGTCGGCGTCGCTCGTAGCACCTTGACGCAGAAAGGATGTGTTTGCGTCAGCGTTCGTGTTCGCACGCGCTGCCAAACCTGAGTTGTTATCGCTCTTGTCTAAACCCTGTTGGATGGCTTGGATAGTTGGATTGTCGGTTGCTTCCGCTGCTGTACGTTGATAGCCAGGTACGGTGCTGTTCGCGTTGCTGCTTAGCTGTGTCGCAACATCCTGTGCTGTCTGAGGAGACGAGTCGGCATCGACCGCTTGCGCGATCTTTCCTGCCATGTCCTTTTCCGCTGGACTGAACGCGCCACCTGTTGCCGTGCCAGCGTTTGAAGCAGTAGCATCAACGGCATCGATAGCTGCCTTCGTACCAAGCACTTTGCTAATGACCGGCTTTGCAATCGCTCCTGCTGCGTGTGCGACAGGACCAAGTGCGGCACCACCAGCACCACCTATCGCTGTGTTCTGTGCGATCTGCGCTAACGAGTCGCCATCGAGTGTCGATGAAACGCCACCTTGGATTGCACCCTGCATTGCGCCGTTTCCAATTGCTGCGCCGACACGGCCTAGCAAACTAGCACCAGCGAATTCAGGAGCAACTGCACCAACGCCTGCGGATACTGCCGTGTCGCCAACAAAGTGACCTGCGTTGTACGCAGACTGGTTCGTGTTCGAGCCTGGTGTGATGTTGTGCTGCTGCGATACGGCCTTTTGCGCTGCGATTGTCTGAGGTGTGACGTTCACAGTGCTGTTAGGCGCTTGTGAAGCTTCGGCAACTGTCTGGCCTGCGAACGCATTAATGAGCGGATTCCACACGGACGAAGCAGCACCCTTCGCAAAGTCTAATGGGTGCTGGAACGATTGGCTAACGCCGTTTGCTACGTCACTTGGAATGTTCTTGATGCCGTTCCAGATGTTCTCAGCAACACTGCCGGTTCCCATCTGGCCGTTGGTCTTCACCCAGCTATCGAAGTCGTTTCCACCAGTCGAAGTAGACGCTGTTGCTGGACTCGCGCCCTTGCTGTTGCTCTGTAGCCACTGGTTGAAGTCGTCGCCTGATTGCTGTTGAGGTGCCTCGCTCGCATTTGCACTGGATGAACCGGAAAGCGCGGTAAGCGCGGTGTTGGCCAAGTTGGCCGCTGCCGACACCTTACCAACGTACTTCGGATCTTCAGCGTAGCCGCCTTGCTTCAACGCGGTTGCGAACGCTGTAGGGCTTTGTGCGCCTACCGCTTTCGGATATTGCTTCTGGATCAAGTTGACGTATGCGTTAGAGAAGTCGAGCGGATTGTCGAACTGCTGATATGAATCTGTGCCGCCGGTCGCGTTGTCGGTCGCTTGCACGCCCTGCCCGCTGTTCGCTGTGGACTTGACGTTGCCCAGGTTGTTTGTGCCTGGGATAACGCTCTTTCCCCACCCTGTTTCCAAGCCCCATTGGCCTGCAATGGCTGACGCCGGAACCCCTAGCTTTGTAGCTGCGTTCTGGATAGCGTCTTGATAGTAAGAAGCAAAGCCGTTTGGGCTGAAGTCGGTCTGTGGTGATTGCTTTGATGCACCAAGATCGACAATCCCGCTACCACTTGCGGAATTACCTGTTGACCCAAGATCAACAATACCTGTATCGGCCATTATTAGCCCCCGTTACGCATGTTTGATGGCAGCAAAACGCCTGCTGCACGCAACTTGTCGCGTTGCTTTGGATCGTTTGCAAAAGCTTGTGCTTGGTTAATCTGCGCTTGGGACTTTCCGTCCGCCCACTTCGGATTGATCAATGCTGGATCCCAATCCACAAACTTCTTTGTAGCAGCGTCGCTCAGTTGCTGAATTGTCGTACCTGCTGGTAGCTGCCAAGAGTTACCGTTGACCGTTACCGTTGTCGCCTTCTTCAGCGGTGTTTCCATACCACCGTTTGCTGCAACGTATGCAGAGCGAGCTTCGCTATCAATGCTGTCGTAGTCCGCCTTCGACTTCAGAAGCGCTGTAGTGCGCAACATATTCTCGGGCGTCGCTGTGTCTGGGTTTGCGACTGTGTTTTCAGCAAGCTTGAGGAAGTTCTGATCCATACGTGAGCCACTTGGAAGACCACTCAAAATCTGCTGAATGTTCGTTGACGCAAACTGTTGACGCAGAATCGAATTTGGGTCGTTCATACCCAACTTGCTTTCGACTGTACGCATACCGGCGCCGATAACACCAGCGCCTGAACCGTTCATTGCATCTGCTGTCTGCAACTGGTTCAGGAACTGCCCCGCTTGCTGTGACTTCGTGACCGCCGCTTGCTGCGCCGTGTTGTACTTTTGCACGTTCTGGTTGACCTGCTCGGGAGCAAGACCGCCTTGTTGCACAACTTGCGGAGTAATTTGACCGCCTGAGCCTGTCCCGTTGTATGCCGTAGTCGTGTTGCCTGCTGGCGTGTTGACGATCTTCGTTGCACTGCCCAGATTGATACGCTGCCCTGTCTGTGGGTTGATGCCGTACACGTTGCCAGCGTCGTCCGTCTGAACGTTCAGGTTCGGATGCAGACCTTGGAATGCGCTGATTGCGTCTTGTGGCAATGCGCCGGCTGCAATCGCGCCCGGAATTGTGAAGTTAGTGCCCGCTTGCGCTGCATACGCCATCAGTGAGCGCTTACTTGCGTTTGCTAGCTGTGTCTGCTGGGTGTTCGCGATAGTCTGCTGGTTGTTGACGTTCGCAGTCTGTATCTCGCGCTGTGCGTTTAGTTGCGCAATCTGGTTCTGAATTTGCTGCTGCTTCAACGCGTTGTATGTCTGCAAGCCCGTCTGTGCGCCCATACCAACAGCAGCAAGGCCCGGTGTCCCGTAGCGGCTGTTTGCCATCATGCCGAACCCGGCATTCATCAATGCCTCGCCCAACGTTGGGTTCGAACGCATTTCGGTCATCAGCTTGGACAGAAAGCTCGGTTGCGCTCCCGCGGAAGTGTCCGTGTTCGCTGCAGGCGTTGCGTTGCTCGGTGTGTCTACATCGGCGACCGTTGACGTGCTTGGGTTGTCGCTGTTAGTCGGTGCTGCTGTCGCGTCGTTGTTGCTTTCAGAGTCTGTGTCGGACTGATCGACGTTCGCTTTTGTTGCATAGCTTGGGTTCGCGTCTGAACCCTTTGCGTCGTTCGAATCACCTTGCGCTACCTGAGAAAGCAAACTTTGCTGGGTTGCGGCTTGGATTGGCTGTGCTTGCTGCGAAGTTGAGTCCTGACCTGTGACGCCCATCAGTGCGGATACGCCGCTTGTCGGTGTGCCCTGTGCCTGTTGCGCTAACTGCTGTTGTTCGTCATCCGTCAGCTTGAACGGCAACCCACTAGAGTTGTCGAGACCCAAAAGTGAGAGAAGAGATGCCATATTGAATCCTTTTCTTATTCTTGTTATTTAGTTCAGATGGCTCGCTTAGAACGGATCGACAATCACATAGGCCGGTTCAAACGTCGGCGGTGCGTTTGTGCCCACGTTACCAGCAACTGTGCAGTACCAGCCGATCAGCAGATAGTTGTGCCCGTCGATATTTGATACGGACGGGTTCTTGTTAGCGAGGAAATCTCCTACGCCCCATGTAACGCCTAGCACCTTGCCAGTTGGGTTTGTCGTCAGCGGTTTGCCTACTGCTGTAGGTGGCGCAGATGCGGCGTTATATGTCGCTGCAATCTGCCCCGCTGACAACGCATCGATCTGCGTGGCCATCTTGTTTAACACTTGCTCCAACTGCGAAGTGTTCGCGTATGTAATGCTCTGCCCATTGATCGTCGTTGTAGTTGTTGGAAGGACGATTCTCCCTATACGTGCCATTAATTTCTCCCCGTCTGCACCATCAGCGGGTACCACTGCAACAACTCAAAGTCCCCTGTGAATGTCAGGTTCAAGTTGTGCCAGCGTGCGTTCTGATCGACGTCTATTCGCGCATCACTAGCCATAAATGGCCCTGTCTGCGTAGTTGTAATTTGAGTTGGGTCGCTCGTGCCTAGTGTTGGGCGTCCTTGCCACAGAGCAGACCCAGATACAGGCTCCTGATAGAAGCGCATCTTGAACTGCTGCATGGACGAGTAAAACAGGTCGTCACCGAACGCGTTCGTTGTGATTGTTGCGCCGCTCGATGCACCTGCTAATGCTTGCAAGGTACTGTTGCTGTCGAAGTAGCCGGGTGTGACGCGGAAGTTGATCCAAAACGGAGAATCCCACGACACCGTTGGCAAGTCTTGCCAGTCCTGATACAGCACGCCCAATTCGTTGTATGTTATCTGCCCGCTAATGACCTGCACGAAGCCTTGAATATTTGTATCCATGCGCCCCCACGTACCAGTTGACCAGTTGTAGGTTATGCAAGTGTCAAGCGCGCCGTCCAGTGATGCGTTCGAAGCAAACGCCCAATAGATGATTCGTTGGTTTTGATCGAAGTACGAGCTGATCGCCGTCTTGTAGTTGGGGTTGAGCGTATTGAAGAACCAACGACGCACGTTCTGACCGATAGGTACAGGCAAGCTATTGCCCTGATACGCGTAAAAGTCATCCGGCCCAATAAAGAACAGCGCTGTGCCTGTGTTGACCACTGCCTCCTGACACAGCGTGCCGATCTCCTTGCTGATAGCTTGGAAGTCCCAACCAATTGGATAGCCGGTCTGCGTGCCGATGAACATCGAGTTAGATTTGAACAGGATGGCATTCGGACCTAAGCTAGTACCTGCTGTGATTGGTCCCGGTGTGTCGATCAACTGGCCGTATGCGCAAAGCGTCTGCTCATTCGTGTAGTCCCATTGCGTGTGATCGTACATGCCAGATGCGAACCAGAAATTTCCCCCAGCAACCTGAGGTGGAGACGAGCAGTTGCACACAAACACTTGACCGTTAGCGACGAAAATAATTCTGCCCGCAGGCGCCGCTACTAGTTCTGCTGTAGCTGTAGCACCAGCACCTGTGCCTGTGCTGTCGCTGATTGTGATCGTTGGTGTGTTGTAGTAGCCCGATCCTGCGCTTGTGAGCGTGATAGCGGTTACAACGCCATCTGTAACGGTTGCTGTAGCTGTTGCCTGAACGCCTGTGAGCAAATCAGGAGCAGAGATGGTCACTGTTGGGCTTGTGTAACCTGTCCCGCCTGCCGTTACTGTGATTGACTGCAACGACACAGGCACATTCGTAAATGCCCCGTCCAAGCTTGCTTGCAACACGTCTGTTCCGTTGACCGCAAGCGATTCGTTGCCGAACGCAGCAAAGCGCCACTGGTTGCCGCTGCCAATGCTGTAACCACCAGCGCGGCTTTGATCGACCCAGTTACCACCTGTGCTCTCAAACAGGCGGCTCTCAGTGCCTGCAAATTGTCGGTCTGTTCCATCGAGGCGCGAGATCAATGCACTGCCTCGCGCAGGTTGTGTGAGCGCCGGTAGTCCAGCATTTACGGGGCTTGCTGCGCTCTTGAAGCCAATCAGAGTTGGCACAACGTTGTTGCATGTCTGGAATATGCCCGGTGTACTCGGGTCAAGGTCAGGAGCAAACCCGAGCAGTTTCTGTGGCTGTATTTGTAGTTTTGTTGCCATTCGACACCTTTAGCTGCGTGTTCTTGTTAGCTTTGTTTTCTGCGGAGTCGATGCAATGATTGCTGCGTTCTTCGCTTCCTGAATTGCTTCGGACAAATACCCCTGCCATGTTGCAATGCGTTCGTCATCCATCAGGTACGGCTCGGCTTCAAGCAACGTCGCGTACAGATAGATGTTGGGATAGTCCTCAAGCAGCCAGTTGCTTTCGTTGCTGTCGCTTAGGCCCTGCAATGCGCTGTAGTAGTACAGGCTCAGTTTTGAACTGCCATCTACGTAGGTTTGCAGGAACAGGTTGTTGCCGATGATCGTGAACTGGTACGTGTAGTCGCTGGTCTTCTCCAAGTCCAACTGCTCAGGCGAGATGTATGTCATCGGAACGCCGTTGTAAGTGCAGCGGATCAACGCGCCGAAGTCAGACGGCAACGTGATGATGTTCGTGCCTTTCGCTGGGGTCAGCGAGTAAGGCAGCGCAACTTGTTGCGGCAGCGTCTTGATGAGGTTCGATAGCCTTGCTTCCGCAAGCTGAATGAACAGCGGAATTTGCGCGTTCAGGTTTTGACGCTGCAAGTACGTCGCAACCACGTCCTGAAAGTCGTCGTATGATTCAAAGTCTAGTGATGCCATTTGTCACCTAGTTATTGTTGTTATGCGGTGAGCAGTTCGCGTTACTGGCCTCGGTAGGCGCTACGCAAACGGAATGCCGCTAAGTCTGGGTCCATCAACAGCGCTTTGATGTGCTTCTTGTTCTCGCCGGGACTCCAGAACTCGGCCCATGTGATGCCGCGCGTAAAGCAATACTGCTCGATGATGATGTCTGGAACTTCCATCACAGGGCGCATTTCCTCACCTCTGCTTGATGTTTGCTCCAGCTCGTCGCGCATACGCTTTGCTTGTTCAACTGCACCCGTAATGTCTACCGTGTGGATTGCCGTGATCGTCTCGCCCGTTACGTCCTTCTCGATGTGAAAGTCTGTGCGACGTGTGAAATCTTCTGGGAAGAACTTCTTCATGCTGCATCACCCTTCAACTGCTCTTTCTTCTGCTTAGCGATACGACCGGTGTTGCTCAGGTTCTTCAGCTCCTGCTTGAAGCCGCGAACAGCTTGCACCTTGTGCCACGCTAGCTCGCGTTCCTCAAGCTTTAGCGAATCGATCATCTTCTGTGTTGCTTCAGCTTCCATCTTGTCCAGAGTGGCAGCTAGCAGGGCATTGGACAGCAGCGCTGCTGCCTCGTTGCCCTTAGCGATTTGCGCGTCGTACTCAGTGGCGCTCTTTTGGTTACGTTGCATCTTTAATCCTTAATTGCTTGTCCAGAGTGAATCAAACACTCCACTGTTAGGTCGGTGACGTACTCGTTCCAATACTTCTCCCAACGCTTCTCCTGTTGAGCTTTGGTACTCAACAGGTTTCTGAGCTTGTAGAACATTCTCATCAGCATCTTTATTGTCCTTGTGGGCCTGTTTCATCAGGCGTACTTGGTTCTGGTGCATCAACGACTGCTTGCAAGAACTTGTCGTAGTCGCCGCTCGCCTTCAAGTTGATACCGGTCAGCGCATCGTTGAGCGTCCTTGTGGTCGAGCTAAATGTCTCGTTGAACATGGCCGCTTCTTCCTGCGGATCGACCATCGCTTGCAACGCAGCTTGCTCACGCTGAATAGCAGCTTGCAGATAAAGCTTCTCGCGTTCGATCTGTTGCTGTGCGACGAGCTTTTGCATCTCGCGTTCATGTGCCAACTGCGCTTGCTGATTGTCGCTCTGCGCTTGCGCTTGGATACGCATTGCATCCAGTTGCGCTTGTCGTTCCTGACGTTGCTGTTCGGCCTGTGCGCTTTGCTGTGCAATTTGCAGCTTGACTTGATCCTGTGGCGGAACTTGTGGCTGTGGTGGTTGTGGCATCGGTGCTGGAGGCGCACAGAAGTACTCTTCTGGGTTCAACCCCATTGCCTTCACCAGCTTCTGTACCGTGTTATGCACAAGGTTCAGGTTCGTCATGCCGGTTGACTGTGCAAGCGCTGCCTGTTGCAGTTGCAGCACCTGTTGCAGGTTTGCTAGCTCGCGGGACTTGTCGCCGGTGCCGAGACCAACCTTTACGTCTACGTCATAGCGATTAGCCGCATCCATCGGGTCAGCTTCCATCAACTGGCCGTTGACGCGGATTTGCATGTACTCGTCCTGATACTGCGCCAACAGTTTTTGGATGCGTAGCGCAAGCGGCTTAAATCCTGTCTCCGCAAAGTGGCGTGCGATCAACTTGATGCGCTGTTCGCTGCGCTCTGTCATCGCCTGATAGCCTGTCGCTGTTTCGTTCACAATGTCAGCGTCACTACCCTGTGTCAGCTTCTGCACACCAGTACGCTCCTGCTTCATGGTGTCCATCACTTCGATCAATGCAGTAACGCTTGACACGTCGCCGCTTGTCGTTTGCAGAACGCCAACAGACTCAGGGCTCTTGACGCGCACAATGCCGCCTGGACGTGAATCCAATAGGTCATCGAGGTTTACTTCCCCGTCTACTGCAAACATCCGCGAGTTAGCGCCCAAGCTCACATTGTCGATCAACGCACGCATAAGCTGAGTCTGGTTCAACTGCGCGTTGCGCGCTTGCTCCGCAGGAGAGATACCGAACGCTGTATGTGGGATTGGGTTCGCTACAAGCAGGATGAACGGATTGCCATCTACAGCTTCGTTCAACAGGATCGTGTTGCCGCAATGGATGATCTTGCGCCACTCTGCAACGCCAGTCTGCATGTAGTCCATCTTGATGTAGCTCTCAACGACAATCACCTCACGCATTGATGGGTCTACGTTGTTGTTGAAGTAGCTGTATGCGTACGAACCTTGTAGCTGTGTGCGAGCAAGGAACGTTGGCGACATCTCAGGATCAAACTGCGTGTTGCTGATCTCGTCCAGCAAGTCGGCATCGAAGCCCATCGCTCGCAAGTCTGAAATGCTTATGCGACGTGCGTGTGCGCAGTACGTTGAGTCCTGTACGTTGCGTGCGAGCGGGTCAAAGTAGAACTCTTCCAGCGGAATGTTTTGTAGCTTGACTTGACCGCGACTGTTCTTGGTATGGTCAACGTCTTTGTAGATCACCACGTCATGCAGGAACTCGCTGATCTTCGGGTCGTTGGGATCAAGCTGCGTGTTCTGCGCAAGCTGTAATGCATTCGCACCCTGTTGTGCTCCTTGCTGTAGTTGCGGAGCAATCGCTGGTGCTTGGCCAGTTGCCATTGCCAAGCCGTGCTGCAACACTGTCAGCGGACTAAAGTCCGGGTTCTCGTACTGCTTGTGCTTGATGATGGCAATCTCGCCTGCTTCCGCCGCTAGTGCGAGCAAGCCGTATTGCAAGTCGGTCAAGCCACGGTGGTAGTCTGAGGTTGGGGCAAGGTCAGGCTCCCAGTACACTTTGAGAATTCCGGCCGGTGTCCACAACGCATCGTGAATCCATGTGCGTGCAATCTCGTAGCCACAGTTCTCGACCTTCCAGACGTGGTTGACCATCGCTGTGGTCATTTCCGCGGAGCGTTCTTGTGCTGCGCTACGTGGAGTAAAATTAACTACGTCGTCGGTGCCGCAGAACACGTCTAGCAGCGGTGGCAACAGCCAGTTGACCGTATCTGCTACGGAGCTATCGACCCAATGTGATCGACCTGGGCTGTCTGGGCGTTGGTAGTCGCCGTGTGGTTGCGCAAAGTAGTCTTCGATACTCTGCATTGCACGGATGGAAATCTCATCGCGGATGAACTCACGAGCGCGTGTGCTGCGAACATTCAAGATCGCAATCACGTCCATGTCGGACAGCGGCTCTAGTGGCTTCCCGTCTTCGTCTGTGCCGTGCTTCTCTGCTGATACTTCGATGCTTGGGCCTTCATCTTGTGGAAGGACACCCGGCAGCAGTTGGTTCATTTGCTGCACTAGCGCATCGTTGGGCTTGCGGTTCTTCTTCTTTGCGAACAGCGGATTGTTGTCGTCAGGTGGCGGGCTGAAGTTGCCGTTACCATTGACGAAGCTTGAGTTATCATCCTCTGGGACAATCTGGCTGTTGTTGTTCTTGTTAGCCATTAACGGTTCCTGTTATCAGGTTTACCGTATATTTAGTTAGCGCGATTCATCTAATACGCATACGCCACCGTAGCGAGGGCAGCATGACACCCGCGGAAGCACACAACCTTTTCCAATCTTTCCCTAAGGACTATGTTGCCTGGCAAAAGGTCAGGGACACGTATACGCGCGAACGTATGTCTGAAGCCATCAAGGCCATCGAAGCGTCCAACGGCGTTACCGAATTTGACCTGCTTACGGAAGTGCTCGACAGGCTTCACGATCATGTAATCGGCCCGTCGCTGCTGAATTACGTTAGGAACGCGTACAGTGCCTTGATCGTGCGACAGTTCGTTGGGGAAGTCGCGGCGAACAAAGACGCCGTCACTGTGTCTGCTTACGATGTACGCGATCATTTGAACGCGATCCACTTCGACGGCAAGACGGAAGATAAAACCAAGGCCAAGAAGTTTCCCGCCATCTTTGGGGTCACTCAGATCGATCTCGAAGAAGCTGCTGACGATATCAACAACCAAATTGAAGGGCATAGAATTCGCTTGAATGCGATCTACTTGCACAATCGACTCCGCGACACGATCGACACGGATGACAACACCGAAACAGATGGTTGGATCAATAAGACCAAGATATGAAGAAAGGGAGCATAAGCTCCCTTTCGTGTTACCGCATGTGCAACGCTTAGACGTTGTTCAGATCGCGGATCTGGAAGCTTGATGCTTGGTTGCGAGCTTCCAGCGTGCCTTCCCAACGGATCTGGAAGTTGCGTGCGTCGCCGGTTGTTGCCATTTCTTCGGTCTCCATGCCACGCAGAACGGCCAGTGCGAACATGTCAGTGTCGACGCCGTATACGGCGTGGTCACCAACTGCTGACAGCACACGGTTAGGAACGCATGTAACGTCGCCAAAGTCTGACTGATAGATTGTGTAGCTTGTCTTCAGCGTGACTTCGCCGCTGTTATTAATGTCTTGGAAACGGGTGACGTTGCCTGAGAAGCCTGATTGCACTTGCTTGCCTAGTGGAGTCAGCAACAGCATATTGACGTTACCACCGGCGTTGTAGGCTTCAAGCAGACCCTGCTTCAACAATGTTTCTGTATAGGCTTCTGGTGTACCTGCAACAGCGGCTGTACCTGGGTTGCCTGCTACTGGAGCGGAACCGCCTGCACCACCGATGTAGTTTGAGCTAATCCAGCCCGCCAAGCCCTTCATTTGACGGCCGGTTGAGCTTGAACCTGCTGCGGAAGTACCATTGACGATAGCTGAAGCTTCAATGTCCTTCTTCAGCTGCATCATTGTTTTCGCTTGGAGACGAGCGATCTGGTTTGGGCCTGCGTGCTTAACAGCTTCTTGTGTGTTTGACACGGAGAATGCGTCCAACACGATCTGGCTGTAGTTGCCGAGACGTGCTGTTGGAGCTTCAACGCTGTATGAAGCGTCGGCACCTTCAACTGCTGCATTGTTGGCGATTGGCGCGCTCAATGCGTCAGTTTGCCACTCGTGGTAGATACCTGATGCTGATGTTTGCGCGATTGCTGACACGAATGGGGTGTCAGTTGGGGAGATCATGAATACCTTGTCGATCAGGTCTTCGCGATTACCTACTGTGCTGTAGGTTGTTACTGTATTGGCTGGCATTTTATTTTCCTTATAGTTAACCAGACGGATTCAAATTACTTCGTCTTCTTTGACCATTGATTGGCCAAGTAAGCTTCAAAGTTCTTCTGGGATGGGTTTGACTTCAATGAGTCATTCCATCCCTTTGCTTCGCGTGCTGCTGCGGTCTGTTGCTGGCGTTTTGCAAAGCCAGGATCACCGCTAGTAGTCGCGCCTGCATTCAAAGTTTTGCCAGAAGGTTGGTTGCCCTTCTTCTGGTTGTTAGCTTTTACTAACTGATCGTACAAAGCTGCCTTATGTGCAACCATGAGCAAACGAGCGTCGTTTAGGCCGTCTCGTTCCTCTTTGGTAAAGCCTTCTGCATCCAGATACGTTTCGATCTTGCTTGCGGCCTTCTTTGCCACCTCTGGGTTCTTCCACGTAGGGAAAAGCTCATACAGTCTTTGCTGCTGTGCTTTCAGATGCTCTTGCTGCTTCACCTTGAGTTCCGCTTCTTCGTTCGTGCGGATTTGCTGTTGGTGCGCCTTAGCTTGCTCCACTTGGTATTGCTTCGCTTGCCAGTACTCTTTCTGTCGAATGTATTCGACAGGGTCGTTCTGTAGCAATGCATTCCAATCTGGTTGCTGTGCTCGGTAAGATTCTTCAATAAAATTCTGATATTGAGTCAACAAGCCCTTCAAGGGGTTGCGCTCTTGCGAGTACAGTTCCTTGATTTCGTCCGCTTCTTTGCGCATTTCAGAAGCTGTGACGTGGAGCTTTTCAGCGTCCCTGAACTTGGTTGTTGCTGCACGGTATTTCTGTGCATCTGCGATCAACTCAGATTGCTTAACTTCGAATTTCTCTCCATCTACTGTGATCTCGAACATCGGCTCGTCGTCGTTGTCCTTGCCTTCCTCGTCTTTGGTATGCTCTGAATCGCCGTCGAGTAGGTCCAAGTCCAGCGCGTCTTCGTCGCTGTCGGACTCACTATTAACTTCTTGTTCTTCACCGCTTGCTTCTGCTTGCGGTTCAAACGGATTGGGAAGCATCTTCCCTTTCTCACCGCCCCGCTTACCCTCAAATGCTTTTGGGATCGATTCGGTCTTCTCGTTAAGGTAGCTAGCAAGATCATTCTCGCTAAGGGCTCCGCCAATTTCTGCGCCGCTGATTGCAGGGTTTGCGCTTCCGCTGCTTTCATTGGTAGGAGAGTGATTTTCTGTCGCCATTTTTATTTATCCTTGTTTTAGGCTATGGTTCATCTAAAGACGCTGTTGCTCTTGTAGTTCAGCGGCTTGCCCCACGTAGATGATTGGTTTGTTGAAGTGAGGGCTTCTTGGTTGACTGCCACGTATCTGAACGCGTCAGCACCGTGTGAGAATTGGTCGTGGACTGGATCACCAAAGCTGCCATCTGCACGCTCCTTGTAGTGGTAACGCTTCAGGCACTCCAGAAGCTTTGTGGTGTTGTCCTTGTCGAAGTACACGACGCCAAACATCTGCTTTGCTGAACGGATGCCCTGATCGATTGCCATGTTGGGCGTGATCTGCACCTTCCAGCCGAATGCTTCCATGATTTCTTGTGCTGATTGACCAGTCTTGAAATCGCGGTGTGCGCCATCGTGTGGGAGCCACATAGTCCCCCAGTTGGCGCTGTGCTTGACACCCCAGTCACGTAGCTCGTGGTTGTACTCGGCCAGCGTCTTCTGATTGCTCTCGATATAGCCAACTACGCGCAATTCAGAGAGGGTTCGTTGCACAAGGATGATTGCGGTCTGGTCGGCCCAGCCCAAGTCCCAGATTGCATGCACTGGAAGCTTTGGATCGACCATCACGCGTGTAACGCGGTCTTGCTCAAATGCCTTGCTCAGTTCACGGAAGTACACCGCGCCAACTTGTGCTGGCAATATCGTGCCTTCCCAGATGTTCTTGTATTCGTCTTCAGGTAGGCGCTTTAGGTCGGCTCTGCGTTCCGTTTCGAGGACTTGTGGGAACCAAGGGTTGTGGTTCCAGTTGACCTCTACGTCTTTCACGTCATCGCGGGTATCAAGCACATAGCGCTGATAAACCGCGTCGGTATCAAGCGATGGGTTCCACGTAAAGTAGAAGCGTGACCCTTCGTTACGGATTGTTGGGATTAGAGTCTTCAGCGACTTTTCTGTGAGTCCTGCTGCTTCCTCACCCCAACAAATATCAATGCCTGAGAACGACTTGATACTGTCTACTGTTTGATCCGACAAGCCCTTGAAGATGAATACGCTGCCATTTGCTCCGCGGATTTCGTTCAACGTGAACGTGTAGAAGTCGCCAAGACCAAGTTCACTTATCAGGTCAAGCAGCGACGTATAAACTGAGTCCTTGATACTGTTCTGCACTTCACGGAAGCACAGGATTTTTAGCGGCTTGGTGTATGCCTGTATCAGCAGGATTTTTGCCACTGTTACCGACTTGCCAGAGCCACGACCACCACGCATTGAGACGAAGCGGTACGTGCTGTTTAGAAGTGGCAGAAAGTCTTCAGTGATGCTGGTGTTGTGATCGGTGCCTTGCAGTGGGTTGCCGTTGATATCAACGACGCCAAGTAGGTGCTGCTCGCTGCTAGACTTGAATACGCCTATGCGGAATTGCTTTGGTTGCTTGATCTGCTGTTGTTGCTTGACCAACTCTTCCAAAGCGTCTAGTCTTGTTATTAGCGTTCTAGACATTCACTGCTCACAACCAGCGCTTTTTCTAATTTGCGTCGCGCTTTTGCCGCTTTCACAGCCTCGCTGATCTTTAATCGCGTTTCTTCAGAGGCTGGTTGATTTTTGCGTCCTTTAAGAGCCGCATTAATGTTTGCTTGATGCTCAGCTGTACGTGGTGGTTTTTTCTTACCTTTTAGTGCAGCACTAATCTTGGCTTTCTGTTCAGCAGAGATTGGGGGCCGTTTCTTGCCAGTTCTACGAACACTTGCCTGTCTGACATTGTCGGCCGCAAGACAGCAAAAAATATTGCCTAGCTCGTAATGCCCAGTATCATTCGTGCGGGCCATTACATACTGACCTCTACGTGGACCGCGTTCGTGGTAGTGGCCTGTTGCTTGCCACCAGTCCCACCATTCTTCGAAGGTCAAGCGGAACTCGATTGGATTGCCGTCTGCGTCTAAACGTTTCTTGGTGCGTGTGCGTTGGTCAATAAACGCAGCCCTATCTTTTTTTGTTGGAAGTGATGTCATTGCGATAGCGCGCCCTTTAGCAGTTCTTCAAGCTGCTCGATGCGCTTGATCAGTTGCTCTTGTTCGTGAACGTTCGCGATATGCTTGATACTGTTGATGATGTCGAGCGCTACATCTGGCGGTAGCTCGCCCTTGCTCATCGCGTCCATGACCACTTCGGCTTTCTCGTGGTATGGCGCGTTGCGGTCGTATTGGAATGCAACTGATGGGAGCGTTGTGCGCGCGGTCGGGACTGCTGCATCCAGAAACGCTTTCAACATGTCTTTGTTGTTGTTCTGGAAAGCTTCAGTTGCGATATGGTCGTAGAGATCGTCTTCTGACCATCCCTGGATGCGCTGCAATGCCGCTAGCGCTTTTGTCTTTGGTGACTTGCCGCGTGTGTTACCGGGTGTCGGCTGGTTGGTCGCCGTAAAGGCATTAGTTGGTTTGTTCTTGTTGCTCATGCTTCCTCGCTGGGGCGCCCTTGCGGGTAGGCCATTCAAGTTCTATGAACCGTATTTAGCGAGGTGAACAAGCATCCAAATGAAATAGGCTCCCGAAGGAACCTATTGAGCGTGCAGCATGATTGTGCTAGATGACGTGCGTTGCGAGGATGAATCCGATACCAACGAAGAAGCCGACGAACAGCAGTGTGATGATTGCGGGAAGCAGACGAATTGCAGTGCGCAGCATCGCAGGTATGAGCGCAACGAACAAGTAGAAGCACAGCACGACCGCAAGCAACACAGCAGCGACGATGACTGTCTCGCGTTGTGCGCCGCTCATCGTATAGAACGCGTAGCCGAACAGCGCTGCAAACACGACAACGACCGCTGCACCCATGTTGCCCTTCTGCTCTACCCCGTAAGGTGCAGGTTTAAGCACTTGCTTTAGATTCATTTCAAACTCCAGTCTGGTTATAAAGTAGTTGTTTTTCCTCTGGGGCGAAGTTCCTCATCCCAATGCGCTTGTTAAACTGCCTCACTGCGAGCTTGAAGTAATCCTCGTCTGTGAGCCTGCGTACTTCCAAGCCTACACTCCAGCGGGGGCCAAGTACAGAAACTAGGTCGGGTCTTGGTGTGCGCCTGAACGCAAGTGCAAATTGTCGGCGGGCCTCGTATTGCGCTGCTGAGATGATCATCTTGCACCTCAGTCGATAGCGCGGAAGATACTGCTTGCTTCCTTGTGGTGCTTTGCAAAGTCTCGTAGCTGGTGATAGTGACCACTCAGCTTTTCGGTAAGACTAGCGTCCTTCTGGTATGCCTCGTAGCACAGTTGATTCAGCACGAACATGGTGAATACAATGCCTGCTGCGTCAGCGGACATATCACCTTCGAACCCGTTGCCGTCTACGTTGAGGTTCAGTTGCTCGGGCGTGCGTGGAGCTGCATACCCGCCTCCATTGCTGAGCGTGTAGAAGTCCCAAATCCCGCCTTTATACGAATCCGGCGCAAACTGCCCAGCGTAGTTGTAGAGCATCGCTTCAGCGCGCATCATGAACTCAACGCCAAACAGCTTCGGCAGGAAGGCCAAACGCTCAACTGTTGGTACTACAGTAGCTTCAATTTTCATTTCGTTGTCCGAAGTGTTTAACCGGATCGCGAAGATAACACCACCGTTGGTTGGCACAAGACATGTGAAAAGAGGCCCACAATTGTGGGCCTCTCGTCTTACCTCAGAAACAAATGTTGAATGAAGAACCAAGCTACGCTGACTGCACCAAGCAGCACGTAGAGGACTGACGTCTTCGCGAACTTGTACATTTCTGCGACCTGTTCACCGAGCACGTCAATCTTTGCGTTCTGCAACGCAACTTCAGCTTTCAATTCCCCGTAGTTCTGGGAGCATTCCAAGATGTGGTCTTGTAGCTCGCTCTTTGTGTCCTCGTCCATATCACCTCCCAACTAGTCCACTGCCATATTTAGTGCCAGATGAACAAGAAGTTGACGCGTTGGGGGCTTGACGAAGGGGTCGGGTTGAACTATTATTAAATGTTCTCAAGTTGAGTCGTCTTACGGATCCTGCGAAAACAGGAACCGGCCAGGCACCCAGCCAAGCAGTAGTGCTTTGTGTTTTTTGTACGAACACATCGCAGAGTGCGGTAGTAACCCAGACCGCCGCTCCCCCTAAACCGGAGAGCAGCAAGGGAAAAGTGCAGTTACACCATAAGCCTCGGCCCGGACAGCACAAATCGAAACGTGCCGTTCAACCATGTCCCTGGAGCCAAAGCCATGAGTAATTTGTTAAATTTCCTCCTCAACTCAATCAGCAAAGCGCTCGTCGCCGGGCTGATCTCAGCAGCAACGCACACATCTACTGGTCTGGATCCGTAAGCCGATTCACAAGAGCAAGAACCCGCCTTAAGCGGGTTTTTTGTTGTCCACAGTACTGTATGGATATACAGTGTCTGCATGGACAACGCGACTGAATTCTTCGAAGAGCGCACTGCTATCATGCAGTTCGATGGGGGTATCGACCCCGTTGACGCCCGCTACTATGCGATGGTGTTGACGCGCCTATACTGCCAGCAGCACAAGCTCACGGAGCCCGACTTGCAGTATTTCAAGGCGTTCACGAACTGCACTCTGCACTGGAGCGACGAGCGCTCAACGGTTATCTACACGCGAGGTTGATATGCTCAGTTCGGAAGATTGGCACAAGGAAGTCGTGCGGGAAGGCGTGGTGATCTGCCGTGCTTGCGGTGCGCCCAACCCCACTATGGGAGCTTGTGGAGTTGGGACGATCACCGTCCATCAAGAATATGTCTGCGAAGCGTGCGGCCATTGGTTCACCGCTGTATTCGCGCTGACAGGCTGCTATGACGGCATCGAGGACACGTGATTACGGATTCATCACTTCAACGGTATAGCCGTTCAATTGGAATGCGTCGATAGCCGTTGGTAGGTTGCATTCGAGTTGCAGCGTTTGCGCCTGCGTCGTATCAACCGTTGACGCATTATACGAGTTCGAATTGAACCCGGTCGTGAACGAAGCGTAGCTTCGTGTCGTGGACTGCGCGTGCATCGAGTTGGTGTTCTGGATCACGATGGCCGCCTCGTACATGCCGCCACTGTTAACACCAGATGACCAGACTTGCTGACCACCAAAGTACACGGAGATGTCTTTCTCGTCCGCGTTGTTCGTGCAAGAGAACTTGAAGTAGACACGGAGTGCACCATTCGCGTTCAGCGTATTGGCGGGAACTGGGATCGAAGCAAGCACGATGTTGTATCCGATGGCTGAAGGTGCGACCGTTGCACCGGACGCGGCAAGCAAGCCGATAGCTTTCACACCCACACCACCGCCGCCTGATTGCGCGTTCGTATTGGTTTGGCCCGGATAGCCACATAGGGCAAGAAGCTTCTTAAATTCACCCAGGATCATTGCTTCACCCAGGCTGTTTCGCTAGTCAGCTTGCCGCTTGTATAGCCGTAGGTTTTCACCCACGTAAGAATTCCGTCTGTTACGGAATCGGTTGCCAATGTGCCATCTGCATTATAGGTATATGTATGTGGGAGTGATGAAACGTCAACGGATCGACTACCACTTGAGTCGATGACAACTTCTCTCGATGCAGTCATTTCTTGTCCTTGTTATTGTTGTTTTTAAGACGCGAGCTTTAAAGCCTCGCTGCTGCAGTCAGTATTTATTTCTGACCTTTTTTCGTTCTGCTTGCCCGTTGCTGCCGCCTAGTGGCCTTTTCAAGCTTGCGTGACGTCAGTAACTTTGAACGCAGCAAACTTGTCCGTCCTGTATCTGGCGTTTAGTCGATCAGCCAAGTTATGTGCTGGTCCAGCAGACGTGAACGTGGTGTTGACGTAGTGTGGTGCCTGCTTTTTGAGCTGAACCACATTGCCAACTGGTTCTGTCTTCAGCAGCTTTTCACTGAATGGTTTGCCTTCGTAAAGCACGACGTATGTGTCGTTCTGCTCGACAACCTGCATCAACCGGTTATTCTGCTTGTCATTGTGCTCATGTAGCACCTTTGGAGCGTTTCTGCTCATAGTCCCTCGAAATACTGTGCGAATTTAAGCGCGTCGCTGGTGTTTTCAAACAACACCTTCACGCGATTCAGTCGTTGATGTATCTCGATCTGGACAGCCAGCTTGTTGGTGAACAGCCAGCTACCGATTTCGCATCGGTATTTGATGAAGCTGTCGCCATCCAGATAGAGAAACATCTTGACCATAGTTGTATGGAAGCCGGGTCAGGCTTGCCATCCCTGTTGATCGACCCGGCTTACGGCTTAATTGCCGCACAAGTATTTATCTATACAGATACAGCCGAATTGGGACTCGCCAATTGCAGATGGTTTTCCTGCCCAGGGATTACTTGAATGTTGTCGATGATGTCGCTTTCCGCGGAAGCGATTGGCTTGTGCTTTAGCTTTTCGATCTGAACTTCAAGCACTGCTTTGTCGTACTGCTGCTCGGTCATTTGCTCGGCACAAAAGCTACCAATCAGCAATGGAGCGTTCTGCTTCTCATTGGGATTGAACGACATGCAGAAAGGAAATTCTTCTTCGCCCTGGTAGAATTTCCCACCGCAATCAACTTCTTCGCCTTCACCAGCAACAGCGATAACAACGAACTGGCTAGTGATTGTCTTTGTGCCAAGTTTCGCTGCTCGATCTGGCATTGCTTTGCAGAAGCCAGCGTAAATCACCGCATCTGGGTATGCTTGCTTGACGGTTGCTTCAAACTCTTGCACTTTCTCAAGGTAGAAGTCTCGGTACTGTTCAGTCATCAAGCTATCACCGCGTACTTGCTTGCCGTCCTTCCAAGTGCGACCACCGTTCACATACTCGTTTGCCTTGTAGGTGATTGCCTTGCCACTTTGCAGGTTGAAGTACACCTTGCGCTCTGGCTTGCCGATTTTGTGCGCAACGGTCACTGGATCAGTCCACACGTCAGCTTGCAGTGTGTACGTGACCGACGTTTTGCCGCTGACGTTGGTCTTGTGGTTGACGAATAGCGCAGTGCTCAGACGCGTAATGCCATCAAGACTTGGCATGACGTAGTTGTCGTAGCTGTCGTTTGGATCGCCTGCTGGCAGATCAGCAGCTTTGGTTGTGAATGGATTGAGACCTAGCTTTTTGCAGCGCTCACGATGCTTGTTGATGCGCTGTTGGTCGGTGAACTGCTTGTTGAACTTTGCGTTCTGGGCTGCGCGATCGGCAGCAAGAATAGCTTGGGCGCTATTCGGAAGGTTGGTGTTAGCCATTTCAAAGCCTTTTATAGTTGTTTTTGTTAGACGGTTTTCCAAGCCGTATAGCGATTATATCTCCGCTCCCCTATGAGTGCAAAATTATCCGCTACGATTATATTTAGCAAAAAGCGCGGGAAACGTGCGCCAATAAAGCGAAACCCCTGATCTTTGTCAGGGGTCTTGCCAACTTTGGAAAATTTCTAACAGACACACTATGAAAATGGCTGATGCGGTAGAGCGTTAACCCTTCCGCTAGTCTATTTATTCTGGCAGCGGGATGCAAATTTTCCGTGACGCGCTGCGCAAATTATCGCGGGGCAGCGGCGCAACACACTTTCGGCACTCATAGAGGAAGCCAGCAATCAAATCTGAGTAAAGCGAAGATTTCCTTGGAAATCAGTCTTTCTGCAAGAAAGCCAGATATCACGAAGTGATCCAATGAGTGTGCAAACCCTGTCCAAGTGCTTTCGGCACTCATAGAGGGTTTTCAGCACTCATAGATTATATCTATAAGAAGACTTCCTCTATGAGTGCAGAAACGCTTCGCGTTCTCGCATGCCCAGGTCGAAAGGAATTACTTCCTCTATGAGTGCTGAAATACGCCACCAACCGCGGAAATTGACACGCCCTCAAGCACCCGATAAATAAACGCAGCAACTAATTTAACGGGGCAGTTCAATGATTGAATTCACAACACCAAAATTCGACATACACCAGATGATTTGTTCAAAGGTTATGACAAAGAAACCCTTCGAAGTAAACATTGAAGGTTACTCATTAGCACAGTGCCTTGATATGTACAAGTGGCTTCTGGCTGCGTATGGCGAAATGGAAGCGGAAGGCTTCGAATTCGATGACAGCAAGCCTTCCCAATGGCTTATGGACCTTATCCGTACGGCTAAGGGTACTTCGTTGTATAGCTTTGCCTCCGAGCAATTCCGCTCGCCTATTGCACTCACTTATTATGTGCGTGTAGTTCTTGTTGGCTACGAGATGCTAGAAGCGTTCTTGGCCCGTTTCAACGAGACAAGCAATGAAAAATGACACTTACGAGGTCACTGTATATCCAGACTGCACAGGCACATACATGGACATGGTTTTGTGGTGCAAAGGCAATACTGACGAATACGACACATCAATCAGTGAAGACGAAACAGAGGACGCGTTCTTTTTGCTGGACGCAATTAAGGAAGGACGAGCAAAGGTTTTCCACCCACACAAAGCGGTGCAACCAGTCATGTTTTATCTCTTCAACGCGACAGACGCCCTGCACTTCAAACTCAGATGGGCAAACTACCTATGACGTTCGGAGTTCCCAAGAAGAAGTACGTCTGCAAATACTGCGGACACGTATCCAGACGCATAGATGCACACCTGAACAAGCACGACGAACGATGTGCTGCTGGTCCAAACGCGCCCATACTGAGACAAAAGCGGGCCTACAACAAGAAGGCGCCTAAGCCGCCCATACAAACTGTTGACGATGTGAAAGTGATTCGATACAGCGACTACGTGGCGCAACTGAAGGCACAGAAGCAGCAGTGACAAAATGGCCCGGTTAACCGGGCCATCGTGCATTAAGGAGAGACATAATGGCAAATGCTCATGACAACACTTGCCTGTCTATTTATTAGAAGTCGTCCGTGTCGTACACGCTGTATTCGAACTTGTCTCCGAATACCAGCTTGAATGCAACTGCGTCTGCGTCTCTGAAGAACGTGTACGTAGGTAGCTCGAAGCCCCACATACCATTCTTGCCTTTGTGTTCAACAAGTGGTGTCTTTACGAAGTCTCGCAGATCGTTGTCTTTGACCCATTGGTCGATCATTCGTTCGTCCTCCCTTACTGTTGGCTGCGGCCAAATGATCGCACCCGTTGGCATTTTCATAAGCATGGGTGTGGTCTCGAACGGGTGTTTCATAGTGAAGTGATGCGCTTCTCGCATTTTGTCGTCTCCTTTTAACTGACCAAGTATTTATCTGGAGACGCGTTCTTGCTGCACCACCCTCCAACTAAATAGTTCCGAACAGATCACTCGGAGGGATACAGCATGTTCGATCTAGAAAAACCCAACAACTTAATCCAGCTTGAGGCAAGCGAGCTTCACACGTACTGGCATTTGGTACGCCCCGGCCTTGAATACATGGTGTCGGAAGGACGAAACCCAGACGGGTGGTTGCCTGAAGACATTTACATGGCACTGAAGACGAGCAGTGCAACGCTATTCTTCACATCGATCATGCGTGAGCCAGAAAAAGGCCTGAAGTACGCAACGCGTGAAGCAGCGATTGCAGACAGTTCAGGTTTCGTCGTTTTGCAGAAGACGAAGGACTACAAGCAATCTGCACTGCACATCTGGATTGCAGTGAGCAACGACACCACGAACAAGAGCAATGCAGGCTCGATCATGCGCGTGTTCAACGACGAATTGAACGAGGTAGCGAAGAACATCGGTTGTACGGCAATCACGTTCTCAAGCAACCAGGACTGGTGGGACGGCATTGCCCCACGTTTCGACTTCAGCAAGCTCGAAACCAAGTGGCGCAAGGAGGTGAAGTGATGGATGCACTGATCGCCCAACTGAACAGCTTGAAGTCATACCCAAGCATCCCCGACCTGCTGAAACTCGCGCAGCAACTCAAGAACTACACCGAAGTGCAGATCACCACACAGTTGCTGCCTGCATTGACCAACCAGCTTCTTGTTACAGACATCAAGAGACTGATGACAGGCGTGCTGCCGTCTCTTCCACCCGCGACACCAGCACAGCAGTAAAGCACAAAGGCCGCTACATAGCGGCCTTTTCATTTGCGCGGCGTTTCCGCTTCACCTGCATAAATACGAAGAACAACAACACGCTCGAATTGGAGAGCGGCACGCAGCGGAAACCAAGATGGACACACTGACACAAGAGAAGCTTCGAAGCTTCCTGCACTACGACCCAACGACAGGGGTCTTTACTCATCTCACAAAAACAAGCAGACGCGAAGCTGGCGATGAAGCCGGCACGTTAAACAAACGTGGATATCGAGTCATATGCATTGAAGCTGAAGCGTATTATGCGCACCGACTTGCGTTCCTGTATATGGTAGGTCGCTTCCCGAATGAAGTAGCCGACCACATCAACGGCATCAAAGACGACAATCGTTGGTGCAATCTGCGGGAAGCAACGCAATCCCAGAACATCATCAATCAGCCGCTCCGCAAGGACAACAAGACTGGATATAAATGCGTCCGTCCACGTGGAAAGCGCTTCACCGCACAAATTACAGTCAACAAAAAACGTATTCCGCTCGGCATCTATGACACAGCCGAAGAAGCGGGACGAGTAGCGCAAGCAGCTCGCCTCCACTACTACGGCGAATTCGCCACACCAAGAACAACTACAAAAGAGGCGGAATGATGGCATACGACTTCTACGCAGGCAGCACATTCAATTTCGCAGGCAGCATGCAACTGGTTGGCGAGACAACCGGCGGCACTTCCGGCGTCAACGGAAACCAACCGGACTTTAGCCAAATTGCAGTAACAGCAGGCGTGTACGACCAAACCGGCGACAAATTGCTCGGCGCGATTACGGTCCTCAACATCTCGATTCCTTCAAACCCAGAATCGAATGGCCTGTTCGTGCTCAGCGCAAGCGCGACCGAAACCGCTACGTGGCCAGTCGGCAAAGCACAGCTTATCTTGCAGGTCATCTTGCAGGACGGCTCCAAACTGTTCAGCGATCCAATCTGGTTGCGCATCAAGGCGTCTCCTATCGCACAAGGAGGCACGCAATGAGTAGCAACGGCAACACACAACTGATCTTCACGCTGCAAGGGGACCAAAACCAGCTAGTCGCAAACTTCGGCCCGTTCTTGCCCCTGCAATTGAGCGGCACGTTGCAAGACATGCTGAACGTGATCGCGGATACGGAAGCAACCGTACAGACAGCAGTGACAGCCGCACAATCGCCTGCAACCGCAACGATGGACCTGGTTGGCTACTTCCTTGGTGTGATTGTGGCATCGCAGCCAATCTTGAAGGCTGTTACGCCGCAAGCGCTAACACTTCCTCAAGGTCTGGTTGGTTCTTACGCGTATTGCGACACCGCCCCTACAGGCAACGTTAGCTGCCCGATCAACAAAATTAGTGCAGGTGTGGTCACGCCAATCGGCTCCGTGAATTTCAACGCGGGCTACACGACTGGAACCTTCACATTCACCAAGGACATTACTACATCGCCCGGTGACGTGGTTGAAGTCCTAGCGCCACCATCAATTGATCCCACGTTTTCAGGTCCATCGTTTGGCCTGTCAGGCACTGTGCCTGTTGCAGCGGGCAACGTAGTGATCAAAACGACCGGTTACACGCCGTTTTCGTTAGATCGTAGCGGCTTGCTCGTCATGAACACGGAAGACCCTGTGGTGAACACGCTACCGGCCGCAACTGGTGTAAGCGGTGGATTTCCGAACGGATGGCGCACAGGATTTCTCAACATAGGCACTGGCGTAGTTACGCTCGCAGTGCAAACCGGCGTCTACCTGAATGGCAAGCTCGACGGCACTATCGCTTTGGCCACCGGCCAGAGTGCACAGGTATGGACTGACGGCACCAACTGGTTCGCAGCGGTAGGTGCCTGATCATGCCAATTGTTTCCGTGAACCCTTTCCGCACCTCGTTATCTGGTGCTCCCATCATTCTCATTGACGATGATGGAACAACCATCATCGACGACAGCGGAAACGCGCTGGTCGATGATGGAGCCGACTACAACGAGATTCTTTATGCAACGGATGACGATGGGACTGCACTTGTCGATGACGACGGGACGCAGATCACCGACGATCCACCTTATATCATGCCACCCGTCACTCAATGGTTACAAGCTGTTGGCGCGAACCTAACGCTGCAAGATGGTACTGACTTCAGATTGCGTGGTGTGAACTGGAGCGGCTTTGAAAGCCGTATGTTCCCCGGCCTGCTTTCAGTTCGTGCATACAAGTCCATCACGATCAATGGCGTTGTGCAGCAAGGCATTCTTGATCAGATCGCGGCAGTGGGATTCAATGCAGTCCGCTTCCCTATCTGCGAAGACATGACATGGGACCGAGCAATATGCCAGTCCTTCGATGGCGTGTCCGTTGCTCTAAACCCAGACCTGATCAACTACAACTTTCTTCCTGCTGGTGCCGATACTGCAAACGGCTATGCGCTGATTTCTCCGCTTGAGATTCTGGACAAGATGGTTGCTTACGCCAAGTCGATTGGCTTGCGAGTCGTCTTGGACATGCACTGCTCAGCGCCAAATACTGACAACAGCATCGGCTTCAACGGTCGTTGGTACACAAGCACAGGTCCGCAAGGCCCAGCAGGAACAACGCTCGGCTTGGCTAAAGATCCGCGCAACGAACAAAGCCTGATCGACGCTTGGGTTGTTCTCGCGAATCGATACAAGGACGAACCCGCTGTGTGTGGATTCGATCTCATCAACGAGCCGTGGGATACGACTTGGGACGACGATCCAATGACCGGCTTGCCTGCCGCTTACGAGCGCATTGGTAACGCTATCCAAGCGGTAAACCCCGATGTGTTGATCATCTGCGAAGGCAACCTCATCACAGAAGATCAACTACCAGCTTACCCAAGCAAGTACGGCACTTGGCCCGCTTGGGGGCAAAACCTGTGGGGCGTGCACTTCCGCAAGGTGAAGCTTGCTGTTCGACAGGACAAGCTGTGCTATGCGCCGCACGAGTACTACGGGCCTGAGTACAACTGGACTCAGGACTACTCGTTTCCTCAAACGATGATCGAGGTATGGGACACGCTTTGGGGGTGGATCGTAAATATGGACATAGCCCCAATCATCATCACTGAATGGGGCGGCAATTTTAGCGGCGCGATCCCTGATAACGTCAAGTGGGCCGATGCGCTCATGAACTACATGTACACCAACATGGGCGGCAAGGTTAACTGGTTCCATTGGGCAATGGTGCCCGGCAACTCGTCTACGGGTCCTGATCAAACTGTCGTCGGTCTGATCAAGCAGATGGACGGAGCAGGCGGCTCCAACACGCTATGGCCGATGCAGGAAGACATGGTTCGTCGCTTCATTGCTGGCTCGCAGAACGCTTGAGGTTTTAGCAATGACAACGACTTACACTTTTACTCTTGTATCGAACAACGACACGCCACCAGAACCAGTGCTTGTCAACGGCTGGAACGCGCTCTTTTATCCACTCAATCAGGATTCGTTTGAGTCGATCAAGACACATCTGGATCAGTTCGGTCTCTGGCTTACACAAAGCAACGCCTACAACGGCAGCACTGGCGACTTCTACGACCTCACGGGGCAGTTCAACAACTACGGCGGCTTCCCTGTTTCCTATGTCGTCAACCTTGATTGCGAAGAAGGACCAAGCGTTGATCCTTCGTATGGGTTGATGCACTACGGGCAGTCGCGCAACTCGTCGTTGGTCTTCGGAAACAACGCTGGCTTCTTGCAGGGCAGCTACCCAAGCAGCTTCACAATGAACTCCGCGCAACAGGCTGCTCCGTACACGGTGTCGATCGCTTCCGGCGCGCAGACGTATAGCAAGTCAGACCCACATTTCACAGTCGCATACGGCATATACAACTGCCCCGGAACGTGGTCCATCGAAAGTGACCGCGCCGTGTGTTCAGTAGACGCGACCTACCGATACAGCTACGCCAACACTGGGACGCTGGCCGTTGCAGGAACGCAGACGCAGCAGCTTGCCACCTATACGAACGTGGGCTATTGCGCTGCTGGAGATGGTGCTGGGACGGTTGCCGTGTTCACGGACAACAACGGCACTATCACGATGACCACACAAAGCCACGGTACTGATACCGCTGCACTTGCGTATGTGGCACAGCAGTATGGGTCCGCCCTGCCGAACAACGCGCAAGGCTTCCTGCGTATCGATGTAACTCAGAACTACAGCGACAAGCTCACCGTTACTTCAGCCAACGACGGCATTTTCGATTGGTCGACGTTGCCGCAAGAGGTTGAAGCGCGCACAACGTGGGCTTCCCTTTTGGTTTCTTCACCTATGAGCACGCAAGCGCTCTACACCATTAACACTTCACAAAGCTAGGAGCTTTATGACACGAACTACTTCTGATTTTGCAGTCGCAACATCACTACCGGGCATGTTGCTTGGTCGTGGCACTGCTGGCAACCAGCAGGTGCCTTTGAGCTTGATCCAGACTTACATCCAGCAGGTCATCGCATCTACTGCGAGCAATACCGATGGTGCGGTCAACTTCCGTGGTGCATGGAACGCGACCTATGACTACGCGCCGAATGACGTTGTGTCTTACAACGACAAGGTCTACCTGATGATCGCCGCATCGGTATTGCTGAGCAGCACTACGCCCGACCAAGACGCAACAAACTGGTTGTGCCTTTTCGGTCAGATGGTGATCGCCGTAGACCTTAACAACGTCCCAAACATGGCGTTCTTCTACTCGCAAGGCGCGGCTAACGTGCCGGACTCTGATCCGACCGGCTACGGCTTCTCCGTTCTGAACGGTACAGGGTTTGGAGTCCAAGTGTACTGGAGTTCAGACGGCGGCACTCTATACACCAGAGGCAAGAACAGCGGCA
This sequence comes from Paraburkholderia sp. BR10882, assembly GCF_040948855.1. Classification (NCBI taxonomy): domain Bacteria; kingdom Pseudomonadati; phylum Pseudomonadota; class Betaproteobacteria; order Burkholderiales; family Burkholderiaceae; genus Paraburkholderia; species Paraburkholderia sp. BR10882. Next base: position 308,952 of record NZ_JBFPKP010000002.1, read on the forward strand.
CATGGTCGGCATGGGCCATTCAAGCAACAACTTATGCAAAAGCCCAAGTCCCAGGTGGAGAAGGCAGCGGGACGATCTACGTGAACGCAGTCAACAACGGCGAGTTCTACAGCACCATTACGGTCAACACGCAGCTGAACATGGCTGGATGGGCTAGTGTTACTGGCAAGATGCAGCGCTTCCGCTGGGAGATCGTCAATGGTGGCGCATACGCGACTACATGGGGGCCGTACAACAACCTGCACTGGATCAAGTCGGACGGCACGATTACAACTGACTTCACTACCCTTGGTATCACATGGAACGCGTCAGGCTCAAACTTCTTCGAGTTCTGGAGCCGAGATGGCGGCGCAACTGTCTACGGTCGTGCGCTCGCAAGCTGAAGTGAAGGGGCAAAACCTAAAGCAACGCCAGCAGGCACGCTTGCTTCAGAATTTGTCGATTCACCCGAAAATGAAAAAAGGGAGCAAAAGCTCCCTTTTTTGTTGGCCATGCTGCTCGATCAGTGCATCAGCTTCGCAACCCCAAGGATTGCACCGAGGATGACTGCCATCGACACCCAAGGCATCCAACGCGCCTCGCGTTGAATCTTGATGTTCTCGGCCAACAGCTTGGAGGTCAATGCACGCGTCTGCTCAAGCTCTGCCTCAAACTTTGCGATGTCCATTTGGTCTCTCACGGTCGTTATCTCCTTGTATGTTAGCACTTAGTTGGACGGATTCAAGCTGCGATCAGTACTGCACCCGGCCGTCTGTGTACTCGATCGTTTGCGTAAGTTGAATCGCAGGGACCTTCGCAATTTCCGTCTTGCCGAACCAGATGATGAACGTACCCGGATCGGCAGGTGATCTTTGTACCTTCACTTTCTTTCCTGCCTTGTGTGTGCGTCCTGCATCCAGACCAATGTACTTGCTATCGACATTGATCAGCAGCTTTGCAGCGCGGGGCAGTTCGTAGCTCATTGCGTTTTCTCCGTTACGTGTTGTTTAACCACGTTCTGAGTCTACGTTCCACCACTGCGGCATCAATAGCCAGTTCAGTTGGTTTTCCTAATTGAATCACGCAGGCTCAATAGGAACTCTTTGCTTGATTGGTTGCCACGTGAATCTACCATCTGAGCATGGTAAGCAGTGCGGAACACTTAACGGAGTAAGCGACGTGTACAAGTTTGAGATTTTGTTCAAGGGTGAGCAGATCGCCGAAGCACAAGCAGCAACGTTTGATCAAGCGCGCACAGCAGCAATCTACTACGCACTGAAAACCAAGGATAACTGCGTGCTGCCGTTTGCAGATTTTAAAGCTACCAACGCAGCGTCTATAACCACTGGCCTTTTGGCACTGTAAGGAGAGGAACATGACTAAGGAACTTTCGATGACGCCCAACGCAGTTCAAAAGCGCGAGAAACGAGCAGCCAAGAAGATTGTTGCTGTCGTTGTGGATGCCCCAGAGACTAGCCAGAACGCCCCAGAAGCGCTTGCCGTTGTCGTGCGTGACGCAGTAGTTGAACTTAAACCGGCACAACCGAAAATCATCAAGATCGGTCATGCGTTTATCAAGGGCAAAGGCAAGAACGACAAGCCGAAGAAAGACAGCATCTGGGGGATCATGCAGCACGGCGACGTTTTGGTTAAGTTCTTCGGTCGTCGCAACGGCGCAATCCGCTTTCAGCAGGAACCGATTGCATTCCTCGATGCTGCGCTCAAGTTGTACGAGCACAAGCTTGCAGGCACTGATGCAAAGAAGCTGAAGCATGAAGATCTGGACGAAGCAGCGCAGAAGCAACTGCTCGGCGAAGACTGGCCGCAACCACTGTTCGAGAAGTACAAAACTTCGCTGGAAGCAGGCAAGGTAGATGTGCGCAGCGAGGCACCAGCAACAACGAAAGGTGAGAATGTTCGGGAACAGGAACAAGTTCCGTGGCCGTGGCCAACTTCTGCAAGCATGGCAGCTTAAGCAGCAAGCACAAGCAACAAGGGGAGCCAAGTGCTCCCCTTTTCTACCTTTGTCGCAGATTCGATTCGATTAAAAATCGAGCCCGATTTTCGAATTTAAATTTTGACTCGGGGCGACGCTCGGCTCTAAAATTTCCGTATAACAAAAATAATAAGAAAAAAGTTATGCAATATTCAAAACCCACGAGCAAAGACCGCCACAAATATAACTGCCAAAAGAGCGGCGTCAAACGGCGCAAGGCCAAAGACGGAAGCGCTATACCGTTCAATCTCACATTCGATGACTGGTGGAACTGGTGGCAAGCAACAGGCCATTATCACGAACGCGGCAATGGCAAAGACAAGTACTGCATGGGCAGATACGGCGATACTGGCCCCTACGAACTGGGAAACATCTACTGCATCACCAACAGCCAGAATGCCACCGAAGGCACGTTAGGGATTAAGCACACCGCTGAACACAAAGCCAACATCAGCAAAGCGCTTGTAGGTAGGAAATCGGAGAGAGTGACTTGTCCACATTGCGACCTGGAAGGTGGTATCCACAACATGATGAGATACCACTTCGACAAGTGCAAACGCAAGACACATTAACAACAAGGGGAGCCAAGTGCTCCCCTTTTGCTTAGCCAAGTTTCAACGCAAGATCTTCCGGTCGTGTGCTGTAGTACCGCGCAAGCATTTTCAGATTGCTGTGACCAGATATACGGCTTAGCTCGATCACGTTCGGTATCTTCTTGGACATGTTGGTGATTGCCATGTGACGCAGATCATGGAAGCGGAAGTCCTTGATCTTGGCCCGCTTCACAGCACGCACCCATGCCTGATCAACAACACGATACGATATCGGGAAAACGCGGTTAGACTCTGCTTCAAAGCCGTCCAGTGGCATCTTCTCGCGTGCTGCTTTTACTTCCTGAAGGATGGCAATTGCAGCAGTGCTGAGCGGAACTGTACGAGGTTTGCCGTTTTTCGTTTTCGTGAGGTAGGCAACCCTGCGTTCGGTATCAACGCGATCCCAAGTAAGCTCCAGCATCTCGCTTCTACGCATTGCAGTTTCGAGAGCCAGTTTCGCAAGTGGCAACAGATGCGGATTGATGTTGTTCTTCGCTTTGCGTGGCTCCCACAGTTCATCCCTGCTCTTTAGTGCAACCCAGAGCCGTTCAAGTTCTGCTTGTGTAAGTATGCGGTCGCGTTCACTGAAGTACTTGGGCTTTATAAACTTGCCGAACGGATTTGGAAGGTTCATGTCCCAATCCCGACGCGCACGCTTGAACACACTTTCCAATATCGATATTTCACGCAGCAACGTACCTGGTGAAACCAACTTCAACCGCTCGTCCCTGTATTTGGAAAGTACTTGTGGGGTTAAGGTTTCGACCGTGTATGCACCCAGACGCTCCTTCAGGTTGAGCAGTCTGTATTTCAGATACAGGGTGTTTTTAGTAACAAGAGGACCATTGGGGCGCACATGCAGGTTGGGATCGGAATCCAAATACCTGTCTATTAGTTGACCCAATGTAGTCGCCAGGTCTGCTTTGTTTGCAGCAAACGAACCTGCTTGCATAGCAGCTTCAACTTCGGTTGACCAAGTTTGAGCTTCTGCTTTGCTATCGAAGGACTTGCTTTGTGGAGGGAACCCCTTGCGGATCACCCTTGCTTGCCACTTGTCGCCTCGCTTGATGATGCTAGCCATTTGTAAGCCTCATTTGCACCAAATTTGCACCAACGTGCAAAAAATGAGGGAGAATGAATGTTGACTTTGGCTAACCCATTGTTTCCAAACGGTTTTGCTACATCGTGACGACGATGCTCTATTGCTCGTTCTACGCGACCTATCGCGGCTGCTTTGGCGTGCAGGAAAAGCAGGCCGCGGAAATGCCGGACTCGGGACGCTGACCGGCGGCGCGGTAGTCCTTCAAAGTCAAAACGCAAAAACGGCGCCTTTTGGCGCCGTTTTCATTTTGCCCCGTTAGCGGGGGCTGCATTCCTGCTTAGCCGTAATGGTTCATCCACGACGGGTGGCGCGTGGCCTTCTCGCGATCCATCTTGCGCATGCGGAACTCGAGATCGTAGATATCGACGGACTGCGCGAGGTACGCTTCCTCGCGCTGCTGGCGGCGAGCTTCTGCAGTTTCGGAGAGGAAAAGGAAAAGACGGCTGAGCAGGTACATGATTTGGCCCTTCTTTGACGGGCACGTGCCCGCGAATCGAATGAAGCCATTATAGGGTAAACCCTGTTAAGGGTAAACCCCTAAATTACCCGTAGTCGCTTTTAACCAACGTCCTGGGTCACTTCGGCGTCGTAGGCCTCGTCGAAGGCCTCCCGGCGTTGAGCCTCGAAAAAGTCCCAGATCAACGTGCTCGCGTCCGGTCCCGTCGAGGAGTGGAACGGTACGGTGTCGTCGCCGCCGCTCCAGGCGTGGTCGAGGTCCGCCACGCGGCACAGTCGCACGACACTCGCGCCGTCTAGCTCGTAATCCTGCTCGCGATAACCGTCCTTGAAGGTCTCGCGCGACACTACGCCCTGACGCACGCCGCGCGTATCCGCAAGACCGTTCAAACGCAGCAGTTGCAGCGCGAGCTGTTCCGCGTTGACGGGCGCGACGACGGCGTCCGCCTCGCCCTGCACGACGATCGCGGGCATGCCCGGATGGATACGCTCGCCCAATTGGGTATCGACGAGCGCCACTGGATCGTGGTGCACGCCGCGCCGCATCACATCGAGCGCCGTCACGCCCGAGCGCGCCTCACCGAAAGCGGGGCCGGAATGCAGCGCGATGGCGGCGAAACGGCTGGGCGAGCGCACCGCGAGCAGCATCGCGAGCCCTGCTCCCGCTGACAAACCGGACAGATAGACGCGCGAGCGGTCGAAGCCATGCTCCTCGACGAGCGCATCGACCAGCGAAACGACGGATGCCGCCTCGCCGCCGCCCGCCGCGTCGCGCGAGTCATACCAATGCCAGCATTGATGCGGATGCGCGCGTTCCGACTGCTCGGGATACACCACCGCGAAGCCATGACGGTCGGCGAGCAGATTCATGCGGGTGCCTTCGGCGAAGGAATCCATCGACTGCTTGCAGCCGTGCAGCATCACGACGAGCGGCATGCCCCGCGTCTTGCGCGCCGTCGGCAGGTACAGCCCGTAAGGCAGGGAACGTCCGGCATGCAGGTCGTTCGCCGGTACAAGGTGATCCGCGCGGCGCCATTCGCCCGCGGCCCAGGCGGCCGCACGCGGACCCACGCGCGACTCGCGCACCGGCGCGCCGCTGCGCGCCTGCCCTGGAGTCACTCGGCTGGCCGCCTGCTCGGCTGCGGCCTGAGCGGCGCGCCAGATTGCCTGCGGCTTGGGTGCATCGATCCCCGCGCCTTTCAGGGCGTCGCGGGTCGCCCGGGTCTGGATGGCGAGCAGACGTCGCATGCCACCTGCCCATAGCTTCGTCAGATTTTTCGTCATCTATGGCCTCGTAAAAGGGTCCGACACATCGTGGCGTTTTGCCGCGATCCGTCGTTGTGCAACGCACAATAACACCATTTGGATGACGCTGCAGATCGAACAGGCTGGGTTCTGTCCGCGCGTTCGTTCGTCGAGGCACGCCTTCGTCTATGCGAGGCAGCTATACTGGATGCGTGTCTCACGCGCGTGTCGGCCAGCCAGGCGGCTCGCGCGTTAAGTCGCTATGAAGTAGCGGTTAAGCACCTGCAACCCCAGGATCCTCTTCAGACAGCCGGCAGCGCGGACCATGCCAGATTTGCCCCTTCACCTTTGGTACTCGATTACCAACCTCGGCGGCGCCGGCCTCACCCTCCCGCTGGCGTTGGCTATCGCGCTGTGGCTGATAGTCGGCTACTCGTGGCGCATGGCGGCGAGCTGGGTGTTTGTGCTCGGTCTGGCAATCGGCCTGGTAACGCTCACCAAGATCGCGTTTCTCGGCTGGGGCGTGGGGGTAAGAGAACTAGATTTCACGGGGATCAGCGGCCATGCCATGTTGTCCACGGCCGTCTATCCCGTCGCGTTTTTCCTGATGCTGCAAGGCGCGCCGTCCTTCGTGCGCGCCACGGGCGTGACCATAGGCCTCGCGGTGGGACTCGCAGTCGCGCTCTCGCGCGTCGTGCTCGACGCTCACTCGCCTTCCGAGGCTGTCACGGGCTGCGTGGTCGGGGCGCTCACCGCGCTCGTGTTCGCGCGCTACTGGTGGCAGGCGCAAGCCCGGCGAATTTCGGCGGCGGCCGTCGCGCTGAGCCTCGCGGCGCTGACTGTCGCGTTGCACAACGTGCATGTGCCCACGCATCGCTGGGTCACGCACATCGCGCTCACGGTTTCGGGTCACGACCGGCCCTACGTGCGTGCCAAATGGAAGGCCAACCGCGCCAACCGCGCGCCGGTCGCGCCCGTCTCGCAAACCCGCAACGGCCTCACGCCGCCCGCCCAGCGCCACGCCTGAAGCCGCCTGATGGGCGGCGCCCCGTTCGACGCCGCTCAACCGGCCACGCCTAGCAGCACGCTCGAAGCCTTGAACACGGCCGTCGCCGCTTGCCCTGCGACGAATCCCAGCGCGTCCACGCTCGCTTCGGTCACGATCGCGGCGATGACGGTGCCGCCCGGCAGGGCGAGCGTCACTTCGGCGTTCACGGCGCCACGTTGCACAACCTCGATCGTCCCGCTGAGCCGGTTGCGCGCCGAAAGCCGGTCGGCGTCTGCCGCGCTCGCGACCAGCACGACCGACGTCGCCTTCACGAGCGCCACCACGGGCGCGCCTGCGGCAAGGCCGAGCGCTTCGGCGCTCTCGTGGGTGATCGTGGCGACGATGCCCTCGCCGCCGGGCAGCGCGATCGACACCTCGTCGTTCACCGCACCACGCACGATCCCCGAGACGGTGCCAAAGAGCTGATTGCGCGCGCTCGTGCGCATGGCGAAGCGGCCGAGCACGGCGAGGTCGCGCGCGAACCCGCCAGCGTGCGCATCGCCGCCTTCGCCCGAAACGGCCCCAAGCGCGTGCGCCGCACGCTCGATAAAGCGCTGGTGCTCCCGCTCGATAGCGCGAAACGTCTCGACGAGCCGCAGCGCCCGCGGCGTGAGCGTCGTCCCGCCGCCGCCCTTGCCGCCCGTCGCGCGCACCACGAGCGCCTCGCCCGCGAGATTGTTCATGACGTCGACGGCGTCCCAGGCGCCCTTGTAGCTCATGCCGACCGCTTTCGCGGCGCCTGTGATCGAACCGGTTGCATGGATGGCTTCCAGCAGCGCAATGCGCGCCGCGCCGCCAAGCATCTGCTGGCCGGACTGAAACCAGACCGAGCCGCCCAGACCCAGTTCCGGCGCCTCGGCGGGTGTCGATGTATCAGTGGAGCCGGCGTCGGCTTGGCCGGCTCCGGCGGATGGTGAGTTCAGGTCAGTGGGATTCATCATGCGCAACATAAGCGAAAACGAGACGAACGAACGATGGTTCGGCGCGGCTCGCCAAACCGCCAATCCGCGCCAGCGATTATAGAGACGCACGTCAGGCGCCGCGCGCCACCTTCGGCGCACCCAGTTCGCGTAACAGGCGTTCGCCCTCCTTCGCGGTATAGCGCTTGACGGCCTCGCACCAGCCGCGTGCGAACCCAAGCTGATACGGCTCGGCGTCCATGCGCTCGAGATAGCGCAGGGCCACCGCGGCGTCGTTGCCGTCGCCGAGCACGCTCTGCAGCCGTGCTAGCGCGCGCGCCACCTCCATGCGCGTGCGGCGCGACGTGAGCGTGGCGAAGAATTCGATCGTGTAGCGCAAATACTTCGCGTTGATGCGCGCGCGATGACGGCTCGCCTCGTCGATGGCCGTGAGCTTTTGCGTGCTCGCGAGTTGCTCGTAGTAGCGCCGCACGCGCTTCTTCGCGTGGCGATGCAGCGAAAACCCGGCGCTGCCGGCGTCGTGCGCGCGTCGCGCGCGCAAGTCGAGCCACTGGAGCCACGCCAGCGCCGCGAGCGCATAGCGCTGCGAGGCCAGCGCCTCGCGCAGCCGCGCGCGCGCGGCGAGCCGCTGCGCGTTGGCCGCGTCGCGAATCGCGTCCCAGCGCCCCGGCTCGACGTCGGCGGCAGCGAGCGCAGGCAGCGTCGATTCGACGAAGACATCGCGGTCGCGCGCATCGCCGAGCAGGCCGCCGAGCCATTTGAGCTCCGGCTCGATGCGCGTCTCCCACGCCTCGTCGCACCAGCGCGAGAAAATGCGCATGGCGGTGCGCAGCCGCCGCTGCGAGACGCGCATCTGATGGATGAACTCGCCGTTCGTGCTGTCGCGCACGCCCGCGTCATTGCCGAACCACTGCACGCTGATGTTGCGCCCGATCGCCACGAGCGCGGCCTCGGCGGTGGCCGCGCCGGCCAGATCCACGGCTTCGGCCTTGATGGCTTCGGCGTCGCCGGTCACGCTGCCGGCGCTGGCGCGCTCGAGCGCGTCGGTCAGCCGCACGAATGCGGGGAGCGCCCCGATCAGGTCGCCGGCACAGGCAAACAGCGCATCGACGATAGGCCGCTCGTCCTCGCCTTCGGGCCAGGGCGCGCTCACGCGCAACTCGTGCAAGGCGGACAAGTCGGGCGGGGGCGCCGCATCCGCGCCGTGAGTGTCCCGAGCCACCATTTCTTGCTGCGCTGCCGACGGCTCGTGCAAGTCTTCGTCGAGCGTAAGCAATACGTCGATGCCATCGCGCGGCCACTGCCAGCGGCTGCGCATCGCCACGAGGGTGGCCGATGGAGCGAGATCGTCCGCGCTGCCCAGCGCCTCGCGAAACGGCTCGGGCGCGGCGTCGAAGAGCGCATGCGCGATGCCGTTCGCATCGAGCGCCGCCTCGAAGATCGGTGCGACCACGGTAACCCCAGGCGTATGAACGCGTCGGCTCGACACGACAACGCGCTGCGTGTCGCCGCGCGATTCGACCGACACGCGCCAGCCGAGCCCCCGAAGGACCCCGCCGCGGTCGAAGGCGACCGTCGTCACGCGCTCGCGCGCGTCGGGCAGCGCCACGAGCATCGGCAATGCCGCGCCCAGGCTGGCGGCCCGCTCCGAAGGTTTCGGGCTGGCGTGCGCCCTGGACGCCGCTCCCGTGGCGGCGACGGCTTTTGCGTTTTGTCTATCCGGCGCTGCCGGGATCACGACATCCAGCACGATTTCCAGAACGCGATCCATGAACGCTCCAGGGTTCTGTCGGGCGACGGCTTGGAACAGTGCAAGCGGATGGAGAACCAGGAACTGCGACGACGCGATCGATGGTACACGCGAGCGCGCCCCGATGCCCCAGGTAACGTCCCTGACCCTTCGGGCAATCGGAGTCTGATGATGGTCAAGACTGCCACGACCAGACGGTGGAAAAATAACGACCTGCCAATTTCTCCCATTTTGCCTGTCTGTAAGGAGTGTTGAGTGTTCCCTGAGTACAGAGATTTGATTTCGCGCCTCAAGATCCAGGACGACCATTTCGCCCGGATTTTTCATCGTCACAACGAACTCGACCAGCAGATCAAGAACATGGAAGCGGGTGTCGTGGCTTCGCACGGCATGGAAGTCGAGCAGCTAAAAAAGGAAAAGCTTCAACTGAAGGACTCGCTCTACCTCATCCTCAAAAAGGCGGCAAACGCCTGAGCCGGCCGGCGTCCAGCACTGGCCGTTAGCTGGACAAGCGGGCCGGCGCTGGCCAGCGGCGCGCAGGCTTTTGCCTCGGCGCCGCCCTGCCAATCAAGCCCCGACGACTTCCCTGCGTGCCATTGCCGCGCGCGCCTTCGATGCATCCGCGTTGAATGCGAGTCACTGCGCATGCACTCCCATCCCCGCATCCGCCGACACCATGCCCAAATCCATTCCCTACCCCGCTTCCGACGCCGCCAGCCCCGCCGCACGACTGCCGCTCGTCACGCCCCACAGCGCCGAATTGCGCACCGTCGACAGTGGCGTCGAATCCGCGAGCGAGACGATCGCAGGCGCTGTCCATGATCTCGTCGCGCGCACTCGCGCCGGGCACAATCCGCCCGCCATGCTGCTCGAGTCGATCGCAGCATTGATGCAAGGCATGTCGCCCGACGAAGCCGCCCAGTTGCGCAGTCTGATCCTCGAAGGCAACCCTGCCGACTGGCGCAACTCGCGCTCGCGCCACCCCGACGAGGAACTCGCCTCCGGCTGGCGCGAAGGCGGCTATCCGTATCGCAACCTGATGTCGCGCCGCGCCTACGAGCGCCAGAAGTACCGGCTGCAGGTCGAACTGCTCAAGCTCCAGGCGTGGGTGCGCGAAACCGGTCAGCGCGTCGTGATCCTGTTCGAGGGCCGCGACGCGGCCGGCAAGGGCGGGACGATCAAGCGCTTCATGGAGCATATGAACCCGCGCGGCGCGCGCGTCGTCGCGCTTGAAAAGCCCACCGAAGTCGAGCGCGGCCAATGGTATTTCCAGCGCTATGTGCAGCATCTGCCTTCGGCCGGAGAGATCGTGCTGTTCGATCGGTCCTGGTACAACCGCGCGGGCGTCGAGCATGTCATGGGCTTCTGCTCGCCGGAGGAATATGCCGATTTCATGCAGCAGGTGCCGGAGTTCGAACGGCAATTGATCCGGAGCGGCATCCATCTGATCAAGTTCTGGTTTTCAGTGAGCCGTGCCGAGCAGCGGCGACGCTTCAAGGAACGCAAGGTGCATCCGCTCAAGCAATGGAAGCTGAGTCCCGTCGATCTCGCTTCGCTCGACAAGTGGGAGGCGTACACCTTGGCGAAAGAGGCCATGTTCTCGCAGACGGACACCGCCGATGCGCCGTGGACGGTCGTTCGCTCCGATTGCAAGAAGCGCGCGCGGCTCAATGCCATGCGATTCGTGCTGCACAAGCTGCCTTATGCGAGCCGGGACGCAGAGGCGATCGGGGTGGTCGATCCGTTGCTGGTGAGTCGGGCGCCGTAGGCGGCCCTGCCGATTCACGGGTCTGCGCGCTTCCCCCAGATCAATGCCTCGGGGTGGCGTTCGAGATAATCGGATAAGGCGTTCAGGCTGGCCAGCGTACGCCGCAACGCGGCCAACGCCTGATGAGCGTCGCTCTGCAACGGCGAATCCTGGTCGAGCATCGCTTGCGCGGAACGAAACGCCCGTTGCGCCGATTCGAGCGTCGAACGCGCACGCGGTACGAGCTCCGTATCGAGCCGCGCAAAGAGGACATTCGACTGCTGCAACGACGCGTCCAGGTTGCGCCCGATCGCCTGAAGCGGCATGCGGTCGAGCCGGCGCACGATATTCGACACCTGGTCCTGGAGTTCTTCCAGTGAGTTGGGCACCGTCGGCAATTCGACCGGCGAGCGCTCCGTGTCGACGCGCGCCGCGGGTGCGCGCGGGAAGATGTCGAGTGCGACGTACTTCTGCCCCGTCAAAAGGCTTCCCGTGCGTAGCTGGCCGCGCAGTCCCTGAGCGACGAGCTGGTGCAGCAGACTCTTGCCTGCCGTTCCCGCACCGTCGCCGAGCGCGTCGCGGTAGTTGCGGCCGAGCCGCGAGGGATACAGGCTCAGCGTGACCAGCATGTCGAAACGTCCGCTCTTGGGTTGGAAGTCGATAGCGACTGCCGTGACCGTGCCCAATCCAACGCCGCGGAATTCGACTGGCGCGCCAACGGACAGCCCTCGCACCGACTGCGCGAAGCGCATGCGCACCACGGCAGGCGGACCTTCGTTGGCGCGCATCGCGTCCGTGCGGCTTTCCGCGAGCCGGAAATCCTCGACGCTCGTCGCGGACACTGGGCGCACGCTCCCACGCGGCGTATCGAATGCGAGGCCGCCCGCGAGCAGCGCCGCGGCCGGCGGCGTTTCCAGCCGCATGCCGCTGGAATCGAGCTTGAGTTCGACGCCGCTCGATTGCCACCAGCGCGTATCGGACGTGACCAGACGATCGAACGGTCTCCTGACGAAAACGCCGATACGGACGTTGTCGCCACTGGTCACCAGCGAATAGCCGAGCACCTCCCCGACCTGCACACCGCGAAAATAAACGGGCGAGCCGGCATTCAGCGAGCCGAGCGTTGGGGCGCGAATCACGAAACGCGTGCCCTCTGCGTCGCTGGTGATGGCCGGCGGCGTGTCGAAGCCCGTGAATGTGTAGCACGCCCTGGGCGAATGAATGTCGATATCGACGTCGATCCAGGTTCCCGATACGGCGGTCAGGAGCCCGGAGATGTTCTTCACGTCGATGCGCGGACGCACAACCCAGAATTTCGCGCCGCACATGGCGATGTGTGGTCCGGCCGCATCGAGCCTCAGTTCGGCATCCACACGCTGACCATCCGCGGACAAACGCAGATGCTCGAGCCGGCCAACGACCACGCCGCGATATCGCACCGGCGTTTTGCCGGCGACGAGCCCGGCGCCCGACACGAAGCTCACGGTTACACGGGTGCTGCGTTGCGACAGCGCTTGAGCGAGCATCAGGCCGCCAGCCAGGTTCGCCAAAACCCACGCGGCCCAGACTGCGGCATGCCACCACCGCCGGTCACTCACAACTTCCCCACGACGACATGCCATACGCGCCTCGCAAATCGGGATGCGAAGGCGAGCGCATGGCCAACCGCGCATGCAAAGAAGCTGAAGAGACTCACGGTGCGTTGAAGATCTGGCGAGAAAGTCGATGGGGTTCGGACCGGCGGCGCCCTTTCCGCTCAGGCGGCTTCGCCGTTAGCGCAACTGCTCGACGAGCGCATCGGCGCCCTTGTCGATGCCGGTTTCGGCCGCGCTCAGGGAGCCGAAGGCAGCGGGCAGATTCATCGCGTTCGGGTATTGCTTTGTCACGTAGGCGCGAAGCAGACGCCCCGACGCACTGTCGTACACCTCCACGGCATACGACACCGAGCCGCTAAACGCTCCTTTGCCGCCCCGGATCGCCTGAACGCCGTTGTAGAGATTGCCCGCGATGTCGAAATGCATCGCCTGGCCGATCAGGGCAGTCGTTTTCTCCGCGCCGGTCAACGTGAGTTTCACGCGCAGCGTCGCGGGCGACGGCTGGGTCGCCAGGTCGAAACGCTTCGATAGCGTGTCGGCAAACGTCTTGTGCATGTAGGCGGCGAGCACGTCCTTGTCCGAGTCCGACAGGTCGCCGAACTGATTGTCGGCGCCTTGATACACCGCGACCGGATCGACGATGACCTGCGAGTAGCGCGACCAGAGCACCGGCGCCGCATAGCGGAATGGCGTCTGCGCGGCGTCGTGATCCCGGTTCTCCTTGAGCTGGGAGGACGAGGCGAGGCTGTTATAGGCCACGGGCTGCACGCCCGCACACGCCGACAACATCAGGAGTACTACGCAAGCCGACGACATGTGAAGAAAACGGTTGTTGAGCACGAAGGCATCCTTTTAAAAGTTGCCGGATACCGCCTGGCATCCGGCCGAGTCTACGACGAGACGAAGCGTAGCATCGGCCTCGGAGGATGTAAACCGTCTATCCGGTTTGTTTGTGGAACGATGCAGGGGTACAATCGCGCCCATGGATAACCAGACACGTTCCGAGATTTCCCGCAGAAAGGCGATTGACGCGGCGCTTGCGATCCTGACCCGCGACGGGGTCGGCGGACTGACATTCGATGCGCTCGCGCGCGAAAGCGGCATCAGCAAAGGCGGATTGCTACACCAGTTCCGTAACAAACTGGGCGTGCTGCGCGCGCTGCTGGATCGTCAGCGGGAACAATTCGAGCAGATCGCGCAAGATCACCTGGCAGCGGGCGGCCAGGCCCGGGCAGAACCGGTCCTTTCGGCGCAGATCGCGATTTTCAGGGAGTCGATCAACCAGCCGGACTCCGTCGCGCGCGCCGTGCTCGCGGCCCTGGTCGAAAGCCCGGCGCTGCTCGAAGACCTGAAGGCCCAGGACGCGGCCAAGATGGAACAGCTGCAGGTCGAGGCCCGCGACCTCGAACTCTCGTTGCTACGCTACTTCGCCGCGAGCGGCATCGCGTTCAGCACGCTGCTCGGGCTGTCGGCCGTGCCCGACGCGCTGCGGGAACGGCTGTTCGACCGCCTGCTCGACGAGAAGAAGTGGTGACGTGGCTGCCGCGCGGGAGCAATCGCGCGGCCGGCTGACGGCCGCGTCGGGCGGCACGCTCCGCGCTCAGGTCGCGTACTGCGCCACCCCATTGCCGAACGACCAGTTCTCCCGCGCGACATCCACGAGATTCACGAACACGTCCTCGCGCCTCACCCCCGGAGCGCGCGCGAGGTTTTCGGCAATCTGCGCGAACAGCGCCTTCTTCTGCTCCTGCCCGCGCGTGTTGTTCACGGCGATCTGAATCATGACCAGATCGTCGCTGCGCTCGATCCCGAGGTAATGCCGGCCGAACACGAAGTTATCGGCATCGTGCTCGGTGATGATCATGAAGATGTCGTCTTCAGGCGCCTTGAACACCTCCATCAGCGCTTGGTGAATGCCCTGCGTGAGCGCCTTGCGATACGTGGCGGGCTTGCCTGCGCGAACCGCGATACGAGTGAACGGCATGTCGATCTCCTGCTTCGGTGGGTTTGACATGACATCAGCTTAGGTGCGATCTATCATAATAAACAGGCATAGATAGATATTTCATCCATTTTCGTCTGAAATGAAACCACTGGATCTCGACGCCGTGCGCGCCTTCGTGCTCGTCGCCGAGCTGCGCAGCTTCACGCGTGCCGCCGACGCCCTCGACACCACGCAATCGGCGGTGAGCCTCAAGCTCAAGCGCCTCGAGGCGCATCTGGGCAAGCAGTTGCTCGAACGCACGCCGCGCGTCGTGCGGCTTTCGGCGGATGGCCTCACGTTCCTCGCCGCCGCGCGCGACCTGCTGGGCGCGCATGAGCGCGCGCTCGGGGCGCTTGCGGGCGACGAGCGGCGGCTCGCGCTCGGCCTGAGCGAGCATGTTGCGGACGCCAACCTCGCCCGCCAGCTCGCCCAGCTTCGCGTCCATGATCCGGGACTCGTGATCGAGCTGCATCTGGGGCTCTCGGCGCATCTGCTCGCGCAGTTCGACGAGCGGCGGCTCGATGCCGTCATCGTCCGTCAGGAGGAAGAGGAGGCGCCGCGCGGCGATGCCCGTCGGCTCTTCGCGGAGCCGCTCGTCTGGCTCGCCGCACCGCAATGGCAGTGGCAGCCCGGCACGGCGCTGCCGCTCGCGCTGCTCGCCGCGCCATGCGCGGTGCGGGCCGCAGCGATTCGCGCGCTCGACGCCGCGGGCGTGGCGTGGACCGAAGTGTTCGTGGGCGGCGGTGTCGCCGCGGTGGGCGCGGCGCTGGCCGCTGGTCTCGCGGTTTCGCCGCTGGCGCGCCGGGTCGCGCCGCGCGAACTGATCGACGTCGGCGCTCGGCTCGGTTTGCCCGCGCTGCCGGTTTCGCAGGTCCTGCTTCACTCGCGGGTGCGCGAGCCGCGAACCGCGGCGACGCTGCAATTGTTCGCGTCGGGGCTCGGCACGGGCTAGATAGCGTTCAGCTCAGGATGGGCGGCAGCGCGTGCGGCACGGGAATCGCACTTTTGGACGCGGGCGCCGCGCCGGAAGCGGGATGATGCACACGGGCTGCGGCGTGGGCCTCGCCGGGCATGAGCCATCAATACACCTGCCCGCACCTGTCTCCCCCAATGCCGTCCCAATGTCCGGCGAGGATTATACCGAGTCAAAACTTGCAATAATCCATATATGGACTAATATCTACTAAAAGTTCAATTCAGGACTCGACCACCATGTCACCCGCCACTGCTTCCGTCACGCCGTCGCGACGTCCCCGCGCCGAACCCTCGCTCACCGAAATGTCGGCGGCGGGGCTCAGGGCGTTCTTCAACATTGCGCGCGACTGGGACCTGAGCGCCGAAGAGCAGATTATTCTGCTCGGCTCGCCGGGCCGATCCACGTTCTTCAAGTGGAAGCAGTCCCCGCACACCGCCCGGCTGGGCCGCGACACACTCGAACGCCTTTCGCTGCTGCTCGGCATCTACAAGGCGTTGCAGATTCTCCTGCCCCAACCCACCTCCGCCGACACCTGGATCAAGCGTCCCAACAGCGCGCCGCCCTTTGGCGGACGGCGCGCGCTCGACCGCATGCTGGCCGGCAACGTCAGCGACCTCGTGGCGGTGCGCCAGTATCTCGACGCAATGCGAGGCGGCTGGGCGTGACGCAAACGAACTGGCAAGACCGCTGGCGCAGCGCGCATCTCACCTGGTCACCCGCGTTCAGGGTGATTCCCACCCGGTTTCCAGCCGTGAACCTGTTCGACCGCGTGGCTTCCGCGGACGACTTCGAGGCGCTCTACGCGCTCGAAGCGCTCACCAACGACCGGCTGCGCACCGAAACCGGCGACCTCGACCTCGTGCCGCGCGAGGAGCGCCGCTTCGGCCCCGGCTACGGGCCGATCATGGCGGCTTTCACGCATCTGAATCCGCAGGGCAGCCGTTTTTCCGACGGCACCTACGGCGTGTTCTACTGCGCGCGCTCGCGCGCGACCGCCGTGGCGGAAACGCGCTATCACTCGGGGCTTTTTCTCGCGGCCACGAACGAGCCGCCCATCCGTCAGCAAATGCGGCTCTATACGGTGATCGCACACGGCGAGGTAATCGATCTGCGCGATGACCCCGCGCTCGACCCGGGCGTGCTCTCGCCCGACGACTACACGGCCGGCCAGGCGCTAGGCCGCGCCGCCCGCGAGGCGCGTGCGCCGGGCATTGCGTATCCCTCGGTTCGCGACGAGGACGGCCAATGTCTCGCCGCCTTCAGCACGACGCTGCTGCGCGCGTGCCATCACGCGGCGTATCTGGAATACAACTGGAATGGGCACACCATCGACATGGTGTTCGAGTTGAACCGCATCGTATGAGCCGAGCGGCCAACGGGAGACCGGCAGGCGCGAGGCCTCAGGGAAGCACGATCGCGGCCGCGCCGTGCGCGAGCGCCTCGACCTGCGAGACCGACAAGATGCGCGATGTGAGCGCCTCGACCATGGTGAGGCGTCCTTCGGTGATGAACGCTCCGGTGTCGATGAACACCTGCGAGCCGATCTGCCGCACTTCACGCACCGGCGTATGCCCGCAGAACGTGAGCGAGAGCGCATGGCGCGCCGGATCGCCCGTGCCGAGCACGAGATCGCGGCCCCAAAGCATGCGTTCGCGCACGTCGGAATCGAACTGGCCGCTGTCGAGCGCGGCGTCGTCGCCGAAAAATTCCGCGTGAATGATATTGAATCGCTTTTCGCCCTCGCCCACCACGCGCGCGAGCGGCAATTGGCGTAGCCGTTGCGCGTAGTGCACGAGTTCGGCGTCGGGCACGCTCTGCGCCCAGCCGCCGCCGATGCCATACCAGCGGTTGCGCGGCATCTTCCCTTCGGCTACGGCGCACAGTGCGTCTTCGTGATTGCCGAGCACGGCGTAGAACCACGGTTTGTCGAGCAGCGCGAGCGCCTGTTCGCACTGCTCGCGCTCGCCGCGGTCAACGAGATCGCCCACAGAAAACAGCCGGTCACGCGCGGTGTCGAACTCGACTTCGCGCAAAAGATAGCGCAACGCCTCCACGCAACCATGCAAATCGCCTACTACGAAGTCGCGACCTGCAAGATTGGCGGCATGGTGCTGCACGAGAGCGTCGGGTGTATGCGTCATCACTTCATCATAGCGCTGTGTGAGTGGGCCATATGAGCGCCAAATA
Organism: Paraburkholderia sp. BR10882; assembly: GCF_040948855.1. NCBI lineage: Bacteria > Pseudomonadati > Pseudomonadota > Betaproteobacteria > Burkholderiales > Burkholderiaceae > Paraburkholderia > Paraburkholderia sp. BR10882. Next base: position 326,530 of record NZ_JBFPKP010000002.1, read on the forward strand.
TCGTACCGAATACGATTGCGACAGGCGCGTCACTAAGCAGACTACACGCAAGCGGCGTGCCTGCGTTCACAGCATACGCGTTTGCGGTTATCAGTGCCGCCGCGAGCGCGGCGCAAAGCCCCGGCGTTACGGTGAGTTACTGGGGCTGGGCACGCAGCGCCGCGACCTCGCCGGCCGTGAGCGTGGCCCGCAGATCGCCGAACTGCGTCGTCACGTAGTTGGAAATGGCTGCCACCTGTTCGTTGCTCAATGCATCGCCGAATGCCGGCATCAGCACGTCGCTGTCCTTCGTCTGGCGCCGCACACCGTGCAGGATCACCATCGCGAGGTTGTCCGGGCTCGGCGCGCCTGCAACGCTGTTATGAATGAGCGATGGATACGCGCCCGGCGCGCTTCCCCCCACGCCGCCGCCTGTCCAGTGGTGGCAACTCGCGCAGTTCGCCACGAAAAGCTGCAAGCCGTTCACGGTCGTGATCGTCGTGCCGCGCAGCGCGGTGATGTCGTTCACAGCGGGCTTGCCCCAGGCATCGCGCGGCCGCGTCACGCCGCCCGAAACCGGCGGCAGCGCGCGCAGATACGCCACGATCGAGCGCAGGTCCTCATGCGTCAGATATTGCGTCGAGTGCTGGACCACGTCGGCCATCGGACCGGCTGCGCTCGCATGCCCCGCGGCAATGCCCGTGGAGAGATAGGCGATCAGCGCGTCGTCGCTCCAGTTGCCAATGCCGCTCGTGCGGTCGGGCGTGATGTTGTAGGCCTGCCAGCCTGCTTGCGTCGCGCCCGAGAAACGCTCTGTCGTCTTGAGACCCTGCATGAAGTTGCGCGGCGTGTGGCATTCCTCGCAATGCGCGAGGCCTTCGACGAGATAGGCGCCGCGGTTGAATTCGGCGCTTTGCTTCGGGTCCGGCACGAAGCGGCCTTCGTTGAAGTTGAAGAGATTCCACAAGATCATCAGCCAGCGCTGATTGAATGGAAAGCGCAGCTCGTTCGCGGGCGGCGTGTAATGCACCGGCGCGATCGTATTCAGATAGGCGCGGATCGCAAGCATGTCCTGCTCAGTCATCCGCGTGAATTCGACGTAGGGAAACGCGGGGTACAGCCGTTCGCCGCCCTTGCCGATGCCTTCATGCAACGCGCGTATGAAGTCGGTATCGCTCCACTGGCCGATGCCGGTATCGGGGTCCGGCGTGATGTTCGGCGTGTAGATTTTTCCAAGCGGCGTGCTGATGGGCAGGCCGCCCGCAAACGGCCGGCCTGGATCGGCGGTATGGCACGCAACGCAGTCGCCAATGCGCGCTAGATAGGCGCCGCGCTTGATGAGCTCGGGCTTGTCGGCGTCCGCAATGGGCGTCGACGTGTCGTCGCCGCGCGCCGTGGACATCGGCAGTTCGTCGACGGGACGCGAGTTCGACTCGTGCGAGGCGTGCCACGCGATATAGAGCGCGAAGGCACAGAAAAGCGCGGCCGCGAGAGCGGCACGCGCGCGTCGCTCTCGCTCGTGATTCGTGGTGGCCGCTGTGGAGGACTTCGCTGTTTTCATCGTCTGGCTCGTATCAAAGCTCGTGGCGCAGCTTGTCGGCCAGCTTCAGCGACAGCGCGGCAATCGTCAGCGTGCAGTTCACCGAGGCGGCCGAGGGCATCACCGCGCTGCTGGCGACGAACAGATTCGCATGATCGTGCGTGCGGCAATCGGCATCGACGACCGAATCGGCGGCGTTCGCGCCCATGATCGTCGTGCCCATGATGTGATTGTTGGGCGCGAAGGTATCGTCGAATGCGATGTCCGTGCCGCCGAAAAGCTGCGCGATCTGCGCATAGAGTTCATGCGTGTTCGCCGCGCTCTTCTTGACGTAATCGTTGATCGAGTAATAGATCTCGGGCTGTGGAATGCCGAGTCCGTCCTTGTGTTCGCTCGAGGGCAGCACGCGGTTCTGCGGCTCGGGCAAATGCTCGTGGAAACTGTTGATGGTGAGCGTGCGCGACGTGCGCTCGCGTATCTCCCGGTCCAGTTCCGCGCCGGTCAAGCCGTTCGCGATGAGCGCGGCCGTCACGGCCATGGTGGGCACCCCGTTCGACAGATGCAGTTTCTTCGCGGCATACGCGGAGCGGAACGCACCGTCGCGGAAGTTCACGACCGAGGTCATTTCCATGGGCCCGCGCCCCGGCCACAGTGGTTCGTTGGCCATGAACGTGATGCCCGTGCCCGGATGATCCATGAGATTGCGGCCCACCTGCCCGGAGCTATTGCCAATGCCGTGCGCAAACGCGTCGCTCTTCGACATCAGCATGAGCTTGGGCGTCTCGATGCCGTTCGCGGCGAGCACGAAGAGCTTGCCGGTCACGCGCGTGCTTCTGCCGCCTGGATCCTTGTAGTGAACGGCAGTAACGAGCCCTTTGTTGTCGGCCTCGATGTGATAGACCACGGCCTGGGGCACGAGCTTCGCGCCCGCGCGCTCGGCCTTGTCCGCGTGAACCACGCCGTTGTACATCGCACCGATCGGGCAAATCGGCATGCAGTTGTTGTTGCCGCAGCAGGTGGGCCGCGCATCGAACGGGCGGCTATTGCGCGCGACCGGCTCGGGCACCACGTGAAAGCCATTCGCATTCAGTACTTGCGAGAAGCGCTGATCCATCCAGGAAAGCGGCAGCATGCTCATTGGATACGGCTTTGCCCGCGGCGAGCCGAGATCGTACGTCGCGTCCGGACCGGACACGCCCAGTGCCTCTTCCGCGAGCTGATACCACGGCTCCAGCGTCTCGTAGGGATAGGGCCAGTCGCGACCCACGCCGTACTGGGTTTTCAAACGAAAGTCCGCCGGCAGCAAGCGCCACGCGGCGGCGGCCCAGTGCCACGTGGTTCCGCCCACGAGACGCAAATATTGTGAGTTGTACGGATAATCGCCCTTCTGCACGAGATACTCGTTGGGCGGCGCGTATTCGGGATGCGGCGCGTAGCTCACAGACGGATACGGCGTGGCGAAATCGGCCTTGGCGGGCGAATTGCGGAAGTTCTCCACGATCTGCCAGCGCGCAACGCGCGGCCCCGCTTCGAGCAGCACCACGCAAGCGCCGGCCCGGGCGAGCTGGTGCGCCACCAGACTGCCCGCCACGCCGGAACCGACGACGACCACGTCGGCGCAACGTCCTGTCGCCATTGTCGACCTCATCCTTTGGCTTTCGTTGTGGGGGCCTGGCGCGGCCGTGATGTATGTGCCGGTTGCTCCGCTATTCGCCTGCGGGTTTGTGCTTCCAGTGGAACGGCACGTCGCGGCAATACGAGGGAATCGTGAGCACGTCGTTGACGGGGTCGAACATCAACGCCTTTTCGAAGGCCACCACCTGCACCTTCGGCATCTCGCCCACGAGACCGAGATACCACGCGCGCATGATGTCGCCCACCATCGATGCGAGTTCCGGCTGATCGGGCTTGAGCGCGGCGGTCACGGTATCGGAGGGCACGCCGCCATGACCTTGAATCCAGGTGTTGAGCGTGGCGACATTCGCGTCGAACTGACTGCTCGCGTGGCCGAGCGCGGCATAGACGCGCTTGCCGAGCACGGCGTCGAAGCTCGTGCGGCCAGTGAGGCGCTGCGATAGCTCGATGAAGGCGTCATAGCCGGTACCGGATGCGCTCGCCGAGGTGGCCGCGAAAGCGCGGCCCACGCCGAAAGGCGCGCGCGAGCGCCCGGCAGCCGCGAAGGCGAGCAGCGCCGCTGCGCACGCTCCCGAGACGAAACGCCTGCGGCCAGGACGGCCGAGGCGCTCAAATACAGCAGGAAGATCGTGCGGCGCCTGAGACATCCCGTGTTGTGTCACCTCTGTCATGGGCACTCCAGATGAGGTCGATCCCGCCAGGTTCCCCTGGCGGGGGGCGAAACACGCTTGCCGCCGGCGCGGGCGGCGCCTGAAAACAGGCCATGCGAAAAACGTTTGCTATCGTCATTCAACGCGGATCAATGCATATGCACCGTCGTTGCGCTGACTGCGAGAGCGCGCTTGCGCGTTGCGCAAGCAATATAGCCCCTTATGGCCCGATAAGACAAACCGAAAGCTTGCATGCCCGGCATAACAGTGAACAGCGCGTCACTCCGGCGGACCGCGCACGGTAGAATCGCCGCAATTGATTGCTAACCCGCGCGACCCCGGGCCACGCCATGAACTTCATACCGCTGGTACTGCGCAACCGGCCGCACTTGATGATCGCCATCGCCGTGGGCGTCGTGCTCGGCTTGCTCTCGCCCGCCTCGATCCATACTTCCGCGCGCGTCCTGCTCGGCTGGGACGCCACGGTATGGACCTACCTCGTGCTGATCTGGCTACACATGGTGTTAGCAAACGAAGAGAGCGTGCGCGCGAACGCCCGCCGCGAAGACGAAAACGCGGGGACCGTGCTGTTTCTCATCTGCATCGCAACGGTGGCGAGCATCGTCGCCATCGTCATCGAGCTGGGTACGACGAAGGATCTCGGCACGGCCTCGAAAGTGCTGCATTCGCTGCTCACGGGGCTCACGCTCATCGGGGCGTGGTTCCTCATTCCCACCATCTTCACGCTGCATTACGCGCGCCTCTACTACGGTTCCGATCCCAACGAGCCCGCTCTCGCGTTTCCCGACAAAAAGCTCACGCCGAATTACTGGGACTTTCTCTACTTCTCGTTCACCATCGCCTGCGCGTCGCAAACCGCCGATATCGGCCTGCGCGGGCGCAGCGCGCGGCGCGGCGTGCTCGCGCAATCGATTTTGTCGTTCTATTTCAACGTTTCTGTGCTAGGCCTGTGCGTGAACATCGCCGCGAGCATGGTCGGTAGCTGATCCGTTTTTCTCCGCTGCAACCGATACCGGCAATCGCCGCCGGGTTCTCCGCTCGACTCGGCCGCCTTTGCGCCCAGGCTTTGCGAACATGCGCCTTGCACGCGGCGCCGCGCGCCTGTGTGCTCATGGGCATGTGCCTTGCTCGATTCCCCCGCAAGTCGCCACGCGGCGCAAGCGGTTTGGTTCCGGCCTGCTCTTGCACTACTCTGAACAGGTGCCTGTCCACCACGCGCAGCGCGGCACGCTCCGGCAGCCCCCGGGCGGCGCGATCGCATTTCGGCTAACCCCGACTTGCATCCCCTTCGCCTGACGTACCTGGAATACGACCGATGGAACCCCCCCACGCCTATGCGCCGCGGATCTACTTCGTCCATTCCGTCCTGGCAGGACCACTCGACGCGTGGCCGGCGCACATCGCCCGCGCGGCGTCGCTTGGCTTCGATCACGTCCTGATCGGCGCGCTGTTCGCCTCGGGCGCGTCGGGCGACGACCGCATTGTCGCCGACCACGCGCGCCTGAACGCAGCCTTCGGCAGCCAGCTCTCCGCCGACGACGCCGTGCGCGAACTCGCGCTCGCGGCGCAATCGCGCGGCGTCACGCTGCTCGCCGATCTCGTGCTCGACCGCAGCGCCGCTGATGGCGTGCTCTACGCTGCGCATCCCGAATGGTTCCATCCCTTCGAGCCCGAAGACGCGCGCCTCGACCCACGCCACGGCCACAGCGAAGCCAACGTGGCCTATGCCGATTTCGAGCGCGCGAGCGCGCCGCTCATCGCATGGTGGACGGCGCGCGCCATCGCGCTCGTCGAAGCGGGCATCGGCGGCTTTCGCGTGGACTCGCCGCACCGCACGCCGCCCCACGTGCTACGCGCGATCTTCGATGCCGTACGCGCACGCTTTCCGCAAGCGCGCTGGCTCGCCGCGACACCAGGCCTGCCGCGCGAAGCGATCACGCACCTCGAAGGTGCGGGCTTCGACGCCGCCTTCTCCTCGCTGCGCTGGTGGGACTTCTCGTCGAGCTGGATGGTCGAGGAGCACGCCGCATTGCGCCGCGTAGGCTCACCGATAACGTTTCCAGAAGCGCCCTATGGTGCGCGCTACGCGCACGATCAGGAAGGCGCCGCCGATGCGCGCGCGGTCGAGCGCGCCTATCGCCGCATGCTGCGCGCGGCAGCGGCGATAGGCACCGGCTGGCTCATGCCGATGGGTTTCGAATATGGCGTGGACGAAGCGACCTCGCACAGCGGCAACAGCACGCAGACGTGGGAAGCAGCGAAAGCCCGCGCGCCCTTCGATCTGAGCGCCGATGTCGCGCACGCCAACGCGCTGCAACGCGAAACGTGGGCGCTGCAGACCAACGGTGAACTGCGCGCACTCAGTGGCCCTGGCGCCAGCGTCGCGGCGCTCTTGCGCGGCGACCGCGCGGACCTGCGCGACGCGCAAGACGCCATCCTCACGCTCATCAATCCCGCGCTCGCCGCGCCTGTGCGCGTGGATCTCGCGCGCCTGCTCGACGGCGTGCCCGGCGGCTTCACGCGCTTCGCGCCGCTCGACGCCGAAACGCTGCGCGGCGCGCGCCTGCCCGCGCCGCGCGACGCGAGCGCTATTCCCGATGCGTTCACGCTGCCCGCGGGTGCATGCTGGATGTTCCGCGCGCTCGCGAGTCCGCTCGTAGTGCTCGCGCCGCCCGAAGATCGCGGCAAGACCGACACGAGTGGACACAAGAGCGTGCTCGAAGCGATCGCCGCGCCGCGTATTGCCATCGAGAGCGCGCAGCCCTCGGTCGATCACGGCCGCTTCGCCGCGAAGCGCACCGTCGGCGAGCGCTGCGAAGTGCGCGCGGCCATCTTCGCCGAGGGCCACGACCGCATCGACGCCGCCGTGCTCTGGCGCGCCGCCGACGAAACCGCCTGGCACGAGTCGCCGATGACGCCCGTGCCGCCCGCGGGCACCGACCTGTGGGCGGGCCACATTCCGCTCGATCGCATCGGACGCTACGAATACGTCGTGATTGCCTGGCGCGACGACTTCGCCTCGCTTGCGGAACATCTGCACAAGAAGCGCGCGGCGAACCAGCCCGTCGATCTCGAACTGGAAGAAGCGAGCCGCCTGTTCGCGCTCGTGCTCGCCACTGCGGAAACATCGGGCTCGGGCGACGACGACCAGAAGCGCAACAACGAAACGCTCGACGCCATCGTCAAGCGCTTCATTGCTGCGGACACCGAAACACGCTGCGCGATCATCGCCGCGCCTGCGACCGCAGCGGCCGTGCGCGCCGCGCGCCACCGCCCGTTTCTCTCGCGCGACACAATCGTCAATCGCGTGGATGCGGAGCGCGGCGCCGCACGCTTCGCGAGCTGGTACGAGATCTTCCCGCGCTCGATGAGCGACGACGAATCGCGCCACGGCACCTTCGACGACGTGATCGCGAAGATGCCGCGCATCCGCGAAATGGGCTTCGACGTGCTGTACTTCCCGCCGATCCACCCCATCGGCCTCGCCAACCGCAAGGGGCGCAACAACACGCTCAATGCGCAGCCCGGCGACGTGGGCAGCCCCTACGCGATCGGCGCGGCCGAAGGCGGCCATACCGCGGTGCATCCGCAACTGGGCACGCTCGAGGACTTCTGCCGCATGCTCGCCGCGGCGCGCGAACAAGGCCTCGAAATCGCGCTCGACTTCGCGATTCAATGCTCGCCCGACCACCCGTGGCTGAAGGCGCATCCCACCTGGTTCGCATGGCGGCCCGACGGCACGCTGCGCTACGCCGAAAATCCGCCGAAGAAGTACCAGGACATCGTGAACCCCGAGTTCTACGCGCACGACGCGAAGCCTGATTTGTGGCTCGCGCTGCGCGACGCGATCCTGTTCTGGGTGGACACGGGCGTGCGCATTTTCCGCGTGGACAATCCGCACACGAAGCCGTTGCCGTTCTGGGAATGGATGATCGCCGACGTGCGCGCGCGCCACCCCGACGTGATCTTCCTCTCCGAAGCCTTCACGCGGCCGCGCCTCATGTACCGGCTCGCCAAGCTCGGCTTCTCGCAGTCATACACCTACTTCACGTGGCGCGAATCGAAACGCGATTTCACCGAGTACCTCACGGAACTCACACAAACCGAGGTGCGCGACTTCTATCGGCCTAACTTCTTCGTCAACACGCCCGACATCAATCCGCGCCATCTGCAGACTGGCGCGCGTTCGAGCTTCCTGATCCGCGCCGCGCTGGCTGCGACGCTTTCCGGGCTGTGGGGCGTTTACTGCGGCTTCGAACTGTGCGAAGGGCGCGCCATGCCCAATTCGGAGGAATATCTGGACTCCGAAAAATATCAGCTGCGCGCATGGGACTGGCATCGCCCCGGCAACATCGTCGCGGAGATCGCCACGCTCAACCGCATCCGGCGCGCCAACCCGGCGCTGCACACGCATCTCGGCATCACGTTCCTCGACGCGCGCAACGACTCGCTGCTCTGCTTCGAGAAGGCCACGCCCGCGCGCGACAACGTGCTCGTCGTGGCCATCAACCTCGATGCCTTCAACGAGCAGGGCGCCGACTTCGAACTTTCGTGGGCGACATTCCAGCGCTGGCACCTCGACGACCACGCCCCCCTCAATGTGATCGACGAAACGACGGGCGAGCGCTTCGAATGGCGTGGGCGCTGGCAGCACGTGCGGCTCGACCCGCATGCGCGCCCGTTCGCGATCTGGCGCATCGAGCCCGCGACGGGCCTGCCGCGCGAAGAACCGCTGCCTGAACACGCCGATGAGCACATCGAGGGCCATCCCGAACTGGACGCGGACTTCCCGCCCGGAGGAGCGACATGAAACGCGACCCCGCTACCCACGAGCCTGTCGCAACGAACGTGCAGACCGTCACGCGAGACTCGACCGCACACGATCCACACCATGAGGAACGCGGCACGCAACGGCGCGGCAAGGCGTCGATGCTGTCCGACGACCCGCTCTGGTACAAGGACGCGATCATCTATCAGGTGCACGTGAAATCGTTCTTCGACGCGAACAATGACGGCGTGGGCGACTTCCCTGGCCTGCTCGCGAAACTCGATTACATTGCCAGCCTCGGCGTCACGGCGATCTGGCTGCTGCCGTTCTACCCCTCGCCGCGCCGCGACGACGGCTACGACATCGCCGACTATCGCAACGTGCACCCCGACTACGGCCAGCTCGCCGACGTGCGCCGCTTCATTCAGGAAGCGCATGCGCGCGGCATGCGCGTGATCACCGAACTGGTCATCAACCATACCTCGGACCAGCACCCGTGGTTCCAGCGCGCGCGGCGCGCCAAGCCCGGCTCGAATCATCGCAACTACTACGTGTGGTCCGACACCGACCAGAAGTACCTGGGCACGCGCATCATCTTCATCGACACGGAGCCGTCCAACTGGACGCACGACCCCGTGGCCGGCGCGTACTACTGGCACCGCTTCTATTCGCACCAGCCCGACCTGAACTTCGACAATCCGGCCGTGCTGCGCGAAGTGCTGCAGGTCATGCGCTTCTGGCTCGACATGGGTATCGACGGGCTGCGTCTGGACGCCGTGCCCTATCTCGTGGAGCGCGAAGGCACGAACAACGAGAACCTGCCCGAAACGCACGGCATTCTCAAACGGATCCGCGCGGCCATCGACGAGCACTACCCGAACCGCATGCTGCTGGCCGAAGCGAACCAGTGGCCGGAAGATGTGCAGGAGTACTTCGGCAACGAAGACGAATGCCACATGGCGTTCCACTTCCCGCTCATGCCGCGCCTCTACATGGCGATTGCGAGCGAGGACCGCTTCCCGATTCTCGACATCATGAAGCAGACGCCGGACTTGCTGCCGAGCTGCCAGTGGGCGATCTTCCTGCGCAATCACGACGAACTCACGCTCGAAATGGTGACGGACTCCGAGCGCGATTACCTCTGGAACACCTACGCGAGCGACCGGCGCGCGCGCCTGAACCTCGGCATTCGCCGGCGTCTCGCGCCGCTCATGGAGCGCGACCGCCGCCGCATCGAACTCATCAACTCGCTGCTGCTCTCCATGCCCGGCACGCCCGTGATCTATTACGGCGACGAACTCGGCATGGGCGACAACATCCACCTGGGCGACCGCGACGGCGTGCGCACGCCGATGCAGTGGTCGTCGGACCGCAATGGCGGCTTCTCGCGCGCCGACCCCGAACAGCTCGTGTTGCCGCCGCTCATGGGCTCGCTCTATGGGTACGACGCCATCAACGTCGAAGCGCAAAGCCGCGATCCGCATTCGCTGCTCAACTGGACGCGTCGCATGCTCGCCACGCGCCGCGCAAAGCAGGCGTTCGGGCGCGGCACGATCCGCTTCCTGCGGCCCGCGAACCGCAAGATTCTCGCGTACCTGCGCGAGATGCCCGGCGAAGCGCCGATCCTCTGTGTGGCGAACCTCTCACGCGCGCCACAGGCGGTGGAACTCGATCTTTCCGAATTCGCGGGCATGTCCCCCGTCGAAATGACGGCCGACTCCGTGTTTCCGGCCATCGGGCAACTGCCTTATCTGCTGACTTTCCCGCCCTACGGCTTCCTGTGGTTCCTCCTGAGCGCCGGCGATCAGCGGCCTTCGTGGAGCCAGCCGACTTCGGAGCAATTGCCCGAGTTCGTGACCGTGGTGATCCGCGAAGGGCAAACCGGTGCGACGCCCGAAAACGTGCGGCTGCTCGAATCGGAAGTGCTGCCTTCGTGGCTCTCGCGTCGCCGCTGGTTCGCCTCCAAGGACAAGCCGCTGCGCTCCGTGCGCCTCGCGGCGCTCACGACGATTTACGGCGCGGGCTTCGCGTTCACAGAAATCGAGGCCGAGCTGGCGGACGGCACGAGCGAGCGCTACGTCCTGCCGATCGCGATTACCTGGGGCACCGAAATCACCACGCCGCTGCATATTCAGCTGGCGCTCTCGCGCGTGCGGCGCGGCCGCACGGTGGGCTATCTCACGGATGCGTTCTCGCTGCCGTGGTTCGCCTATGGCGTGCTGCGCAAGCTGCGCGAGCGCGCCACGGTACCCACCGTGCAGCAGAGCACGATCCGCTTCGAGCCGACCGAGCGACTCGACGAACTCGACCTTGGCGAGACGCCGGAGGTGCGCTGGCTCGCGGCTGAGCAGAGCAACAGTTCGCTCGTGATCGCGGAAACCCTCGTGCTCAAGATCGTGCGCCGGCTGATGGCGGGCGTGCACCCCGAAGCGGAAATGAGCCGCTACCTCACGAAGCTCGGCTACGCGAACACGGCGCCGCTCTATGGCGAAGTGGTGCGTGTCGATCCCGCGGGCGTACCGCATACGCTCATCATCGTGCAGGGTTTCATCGACAATCAGGGCAATGCGTGGGACTGGGCGCTCGACTATCTGCGCCGCACGATCGACGAACTCGCGCTCGCCGTGGACGACGACACGAGCGTCGACCAGGCGCACGAGGAGGAAGCCGTGCACGGCTATTGCGCGGTGATCGGCGCCATCGGCAAGCGCCTGGGCGAGTTGCACGCGATGCTCTCCCAACCCAGCGACGACGAAGCCTTCGCGCCCGTTGCCGCCACCCCCGACGACGTGCGCAACTGGATTGCCGACACCAAGACCATGCTCAACGAAGCACTCGACATCGTCGCGCAGCATACGGGCGAAGACGAGCAAACGCTCGACGAAGACGCGCGCGACCTCGCGCGCAGCCTGATCGATCGCCGCAAGGCGCTCGTCGCGAAGATCGACGAACTCGTGCCCGACGACACCAAGGCCGCGCGCATCCGCATCCACGGCGATTTCCACCTGGGCCAGGTCCTGCTTTCCCAGGGCGACGCGTATTTGATCGACTTCGAAGGCGAGCCCGCGCGAGCGCTCGACTACCGGCGCGCCAAGACCTCGCCGCTGCGCGACGTGGCGGGCCTGTTGCGCTCGCTCTCGTATGCGGGCGCCGCCGCGCAATCGACGCTCGAAAACGCGCCGCAGCAAGTCGTCGATCGCAAGCGCGCCCTGTTCGAGCGCTTCCGCGGCTATGCGGCCGAAGCATTCCTGAGCCAGTACCGCGCGGCCGTGGCAGAAGGACCGCTCACGCTCGTCAGCGCTTCGCACGAGCAGGCGCTGCTCGACCTGTTCCTGATCGAGAAAGCGGCTTACGAGATCCGCTACGAGGCGGCCAACCGCCCCACCTGGCTCGCGTTGCCGGTACGCGGTCTCGCGGCGCTGGCGGCACGCGTGCTCGGACTCACCCCTACGCAGTCCACGCAATCGCATTCCGGCGGAGGTGGCCATGGTTGAGCGCGCGGCCCAAGCCGGGCTGAATCTCCACGACGCCGACGCACTCGCCGGCGCGTACCACTCCGATCCTTTCTCCGTGCTCGGGCTGCACTGGGTGGACGGCGCCCCTTACGTGCGCGCATGGCTGCCGAACGCCTCGGGCGCAAGCGTGGTGGCGCGCGACCGCGCCCACACGCTCGGCGAACTCTCGCTCGTGCATCCGGCAGGCCTCTATGCGGGACCACTCGCGGAAGCGGTGCCCTACCGGCTCGTGGTCGACTGGCATGGCGTGAGCCAGGAAATCGAAGATACCTATTCATTCGGCCCGCAGCTATCGCACGAAGCGCTGGTGCGTCTCGCAGACGGGGACCCCTACGCGGTGCTCGAATGCCTTGGCGCGCGGCCCTTGACCTGCGACGGCATCCCCGGCGTGCGCTTCGCGGTTTGGGCGCCGAATGCGAAGCGCGTCTCCGTGGTGGGCGACTTCAACGCGTGGGACGGGCGGCGTCACCCCATGCGGCTGCGCCACGAAGCCGGCGTATGGGAGCTGTTCATTCCGCGTGTGGCGGCCGGTGCGCGTTACAAGTACGAGATACTCGGCGCGCGCGGCGCGGTCCTGCCGCTCAAGGCCGATCCCTGTGCGCTGCAGACGGAGTGCCCGCCGGGCACGGCTTCGATCGTGGCGCCCGTCGAGGCGATCGACCACTACGCGTGGCGCGATCACGAGTGGCTGCAAACGCGCGCCGAACGGCAGAACGCACGCGCGGCCATGTCGGTCTACGAGGTCCATGCGCCTTCCTGGCTGCCCACGCAAGGCGCCGATGCCCCCGCGCCCGACTGGGGCGCGCTCGCCGAGCGCCTGATCCCCTACGCGCAGGGCATGGGCTTCACGCACATCGAATTGCTGCCCGTGGCGGAACACCCGTTTGGCGGCTCGTGGGGCTATCAGCCGCTCTCGCAGTTCGCGCCCACCGCGCGCCTTGGCGCGCCGGTGGACTTCGCGGCGTTCGTCGACCGCGCGCACGAAGCGGGGCTGGGCGTGATTCTCGACTGGGTGCCCGCGCATTTCCCGAACGACGCGCACGGTCTAATCGATTTCGACGGCACGGCGCTCTACGAGCATGCCGACCCGCGCGAGGGCTATCACCCCGACTGGAACACGATGATCTACAACCTGGGACGCCGCGAGGTGAGCGCGTTCCTCGTCGCTTCGGGCCTTGCGTGGCTCATGCGCTATCACGTGGATGCGCTGCGCGTGGACGCGGTCGCCTCGATGCTCTACCGCGACTATTCGCGTGCGCAAGGCGAATGGGTACCCAACATCTACGGCGGTCGCGAAAATCTCGAATCGATTGCGTTTCTCAAGCGCCTCAATCACGAAACGCAATATGTTCCGCAACGCCCCGGCGTCATCACCATTGCTGAGGAATCCACAGCATGGCCGGGCGTCACGGCGCGCCCCGAGGATGGCGGCCTCGGCTTCCAGTTCAAGTGGAACATGGGCTGGATGCACGACACGCTGCACTATATGCACGAAGACCCTGTCTATCGCCGCTATCACCATCACCTGATGACGTTCGCAATGGTCTACGCGTGGTCCGAACGCTTCGTGCTGCCGCTGTCGCACGACGAAGTGGTGCACGGCAAGGGGTCGCTGCTCGGCAAGATGCCGGGCGACCGCTGGCAGAAGTTCGCGAACCTGCGCGCGTATTTCGGCTTCATGTGGGCGCACCCCGGCAAGAAGCTGTTGTTCATGGGCGGCGAGTTCGGGCAGATGGCCGAATTCGATCACGACGGCACGCCGCACTGGAACCTGCTCGACGATCCGCTGCACCGCGGCGTGCAAACGCTCGTGCGCGACCTGAACCACCTCTACGCGAGCGAGCCCGCGCTCTACACGCTCGACTCGGAACCCGGCGGCTTCGAATGGCTGGTGTCCGACGACAGCGAAAACAGCGTGCTCGCGTGGCGCCGCGTGGACGGATCGGGCCGCGAGATCGTGGTGATCTGCAACTTCACGCCGGTGCCGCGCCACGGCTACCGCATCGGCATGCCGCAGCCGGGACAGTGGGAAGAGGCGCTCAACACCGACGCCGAAGTGTACGGCGGCTCGAACATAGGCAACGGGGGCCTCGTCAGCACGGAGAGCGTGGTGAGCCACGGCAAGCCGCAGTCGGCCGCACTCGTCCTGCCGCCGCTCGGCACGCTGATCCTGCGCCTGCGCCGCTAAGCCGGCGCAGCGGCGGGATTTGATCAGGAACCCGATGCAAAACGAAGAACAACAGATGGAGCATCGTCATGGCAAACGGTCCGCCTGAGCGCCTGCTGCCCGGCTCCCCCTGGCCGCTCGGGGCGACGTGGGACGGACTCGGCACCAACTTCGCCGTGTTCTCGGCCCACGCGTGGCGCATCGAGCTGTGCCTCTTCGACCCCACCGGCCGCAAGGAGCGCATTCGCTACACCTTGCCCGAATGCACCGATGAGGTGTGGCACGGCTATCTGCCGGGCGCGCATCCCGGCACCGTCTATGGCCTGCGCGCGCATGGGCCCTATCAGCCGCATCTGGGGCACCGCTTCAATCCGCACAAGCTGCTGCTGGACCCTTACGCGAAGCAGCTCATCGGGCAGTTCCGCTGGTCGGACACGCTCTATGGCTACCGCGCGCATTCGAACCGCGTGGACCTCTCGATCGACCGGCGCGATTCCGCGCCGGCCATGCCCAAGTGCGTGGTCGTGAACGACAACTTCGACTGGTCGCGCGACCGGCGGCCCAACACACCGTGGGGCGACACCATCATCTACGAGGCGCATCTGCGCGGTCTGTCGATGCAGCGTTACGATTTGCGCACGCACATGCGGGGCACCTTTGCCGGGCTGGCCGCGCCGCGTTTCATTGACCATCTGCACAACCTCGGCGTGACGGCCATCGAGATCCTGCCGGTACACGCGTTTCTCTCCGAGCGCTTTCTGATCGACCGCGGACTGCGCAACTACTGGGGATACAACTCGGCCGCGTTCTTCGCGCCCGAGCCCAGCTACCTCGTGGGCTATGACACCGACGAAATGCGCATTGCCGTGCGCCAGCTTCATGCGGCGGGTATCGAAGTCATTCTCGACGTGGTCTACAACCACACCTGCGAAGGCGGCGAAATGGGCCCCACCGTCTCGTGGCGCGGCCTCGACAACGCCAGCTATTACCGCTGCGTGCCTGGCGACGAGCGCCACTTCATCAACGACACCGGCTGCGGCAACACGCTCGACTTTTCGCATCCGCGCGTGCTGCAGATGGTCGCCGATTCGCTGCGCCACTGGGTCACGTCATATGGCATCGACGGCTTTCGCTTCGACCTGGGCGTCACGCTCGGGCGCGAGCCGGCGGGCTTCGACCCGAACGGCGGCTTCTTCGACGTACTGCGCCAGGACCCCGTGCTTTCGCAATGCAAGCTGATTTCCGAGCCGTGGGACGTGGGCCCGGGCGGCTATCAGCTTGGCAACCACCCGCCCGGCTTTTCCGAATGGAACGATCGCTTTCGCGACAGCGTGCGGCGCTACTGGCGCGGCGCGCCGGGCCAGCGCGCCGACCTCGCGGCGCGCCTGACCGGCAGCGCGGATCTGTTCGACAAACGCAAGCGCCGGCCCTGGGCGTCGATCAATTTCGTCACCTCGCACGACGGCTTCACGCTCGCCGATCTCGTTTCGTACGAGCGCAAGCACAACGAAGCGAACGGCGAAGAGAACCGCGACGGCCACAATGAAAACTGGAGCGCGAACTGGGGTGTGGAAGGCCCGACCGACGACCCCGCCATCCTCGCCACGCGCGCACGCGTGGGCCGCTCGATGATGGCCACACTCCTCATCGCGCTCGGCACACCCATGCTGCTCGCGGGCGACGAGGCTTGCCGCACCCAACGCGGCAACAACAACGCGTACTGCCAGGACAACGACATTTCGTGGTTCGACTGGGCGCTCGCCGAAACGCCCCAGGGCAAGGCCATGACGCGTTTCACCGCGCGCGTGATCGCGCTGCGCCGCGAACATCCGCTGCTGCATGAAACGCGCTTTCTGTTCGGCGAGCGCGAGCTGATGCCCGGCGTGCACGACATCGACTGGTTCGACGAACGCGGCGAGCCGCTCTCGCCCGAGGCCTGGCACGACCCGGAAGCGAGCGCGTTCACCATGCGACGCGCCGGAGCGGGACTCCACGGCCAAATGGAAGTATTGTTAATGATGCTGAACGCCTCGCAGGGCGCGGTGACGTTCGTCGCGCCCGCGCCGCGCATGGCATGGGAGGTGCTGCTCGATACCGCGCGGCCCGACGCAGTGCCCTACGCGCTGCCCGACACGACGTACGAACTGGCCGCGCGCGCGCTCGCCGTGCTCTGCGCCCGTCCGGCGCGTGCCGACACGCACCGGCCAGCGGGCACGCGCGGCGACGCGGCCACGCCGGACCCGCGCCGCACGCCGGGCGCCTCCGGGTCGGGCGCCCCCGCGGGCCCGGACCAAGCCGCCGCTGGATAGGAACAGGACGCAACCAGGAATCCACCATGTCCCCGCTTTCGCACGATCCGCACGCCCGCCAGTACATGCATTGCCTGCCGTTCGGCGCGCAGCTGATCGGCGCGGCGCACTCGCAGCCGCATACGCGCTTTCGTTTCTGGGCGCCGTCGTGTCAAACGGTGCAGGTCGTGTTCGAGAACGTGAGAGACGCGCCGCCGCTCGACATGACGCCGACCGGTAACGGCTGGTTCGAAGCGCAGGCGTCGTGCGGGCCGGGCACGCTGTACCGCTACTGCCTCGACGGCCAGCAACGCGTACCCGACCCCGCATCGCGCTTCCAGCCGCAGGGCGTGCATGGGCCGAGCGAAGTGCTGGACCCGCGCGCGTACGCCTGGCAGCATGCGCACTGGCAAGGACGCCCTTGGGAAGAGACCGTGATCTACGAGCTGCACGTGGGCGCGCTGGGCGGCTATCAGGGTGTAATGAAACGTCTGCCCGCGCTGGCGGCGCTCGGCGTGACGGCCGTCGAACTCATGCCGCTCAACGACTATCCGGGCGAGCGCGGCTGGGGCTACGACGTCGTGCTGCCCTACGCGCCGCACGCGGCCTATGGCAGTCCTGACGAACTGAAAGCGCTCGTCGATGCCGCGCATGGGCTGGGGCTGCAGATGTTCATCGACGTCGTGTACAACCACTTCGGCCCCGACGGGAACTGGCTCGGCCTCTACGCCAAACCGTTTTTCCGCCAGGACGTGAAGACGCCGTGGGGCGAAGCGCTCGACTTCGACCGCTTCGAAGTGCGCGACTTCTACTGCGACAACGCGCTCTATTGGCTCACGGAATATCGCTTCGACGGTCTGCGCATCGACGCTGCACATGCGATCGGCAACACCGACTGGTTGCGCGAGCTGGCCGACCACGTGAAGGCGCGTGTCGAGTCCGGCCGCCATGTGCACCTGGTGCTCGAAAACGAGCACAACGAAGCCAATCTGCTCGAATCGCACTTCAGCGCGCAATGGAACGACGACGCGCATCACTGCTTTCACGTGCTGCTCACCGGCGAGTCGGAAGGCTACTATCGCGCCTTCGAGGATTCGCCCATCGGCAAACTCGCGCGCGTGCTCGGCGAAGGTTTCGTGTACCAGGGCGACCCGTCGCCCGTGCACGGGGGCAAGCCGCGCGGCGAACCGAGCGCGCACCTGCCGCCCACCGCGTTCGTGATGTTCCTGCAGAACCACGACCAGATCGGCAACCGCGCAATGGGCGACCGGCTGCGCACGCTGGCCGATGACGACGCCCTGCGCGCGGCCACGGCAATGCTGCTGCTTTCGCCGCAAATTCCGCTGCTCTTCATGGAGGAGGAATACGGCTCGACGCAGCCGTTCCAGTTTTTCACCGCCTTCACCGGCCAGTTGGCCGATGCGGTACGCGAAGGCCGCCGCAGCGAATTCAAGGCATTCAGCGCGTTCAACGACGAAGCGAGCCGGGCGCGCATTCCCGATCCGAACGATCTGCAGACCTTCGTGAATTCGTCGCCGCTGGCCGACGCGCCGCTCGACGGCGAACGGCTCGAATGGATGCACTTCTATAAGTCGGCGCTATGCGTGCGGGCGCACCTGCTCATGCCGCGCCTGCGCCACGCGCGCGCGCTCGGCGCAACCGTGCTCGCCGACGACGCTGCGAACGGTCTCGCCGCGCTCGTCGCGCGCTGGCGCCTCGACGATGGCGAAACGCTCACGATCGCGCTGAACCTGGGCCGCGACGGCGTCCCGCTCGATGCACGACCCGATGGCATGGTGATCTTCGAAACGCCGCCACGTGCGCGCGACCTTGCCGACAATGGCGTGCTGCCCGAGAGCGCGTGCATTGCATGGCTCACCGGCAACGTGCCCGAGTACTCGAGCGAACACGACGCGCGCATCGTGCATCGCGAGGAGCCCAACGCATGAGCACGGCGCGCCGCAGCGACACGCTCGCGACACTCGCCGCACGCGCGGGCTTCGAGGTCGAATGGACCGACGCACACGGCGCCGTGCAGCGCGTGCCCGACAGCACGCTCTCCGCTCTGCTGGAATGCGCGGGCCTGCCTTGCGCCAACGCCACGCAAATCCGCCAGAGCACCTCCGCACTCAATGCGGAACAGTCGACGCGGCGACTGCCGCCGCTCATCACCGCCGAATACGACAGCGCGATCGAACTGCCGCCTTCTGCCGTACGCGCGGGCAGCCACTATCGGATCGACCTCGAAAGCGGCGAGCACATCGAGGGCCGCTTCACCTCGCCGCGCGGCGAGAGCGCGTTGCTCGCGCCGCTTGCGGAGCCGGGCTATCACACGCTCACCGTCAATGACCATCGCCTGACGATCGCGGTCGCGCCGCCGCACTGCCATACCGTCGCCGACGCCTGGCGCGCACGTCACGGCGACAGCGGCACAGTGCCGCCGCTGTGGGGCCTCGCCGCGCAATTGTACGGACTCCGACGCAACGGCGACGGCGGCGTCGGCGACTACACCGCGCTCGCCGCGCTCGCCGCGCAAAGCGCGCGGCGCGGCGCGCAGGCACTCGCGGTGAGCCCGACCCACGCGATGTTCAGCGCCGAGCCGGGTCACTTCAGCCCCTATTCGCCGTCGTCGCGCCTGTGGGTCAATGTCGCGCACATCGACCCCGCTGCGGAATTCGGCGCCAAGGCCGCGCACGACGCGAGCGCGGCCGCGAATGCGCTCGACGCGTGGCGCGAACTCGAAGCCGCGCCGCTCGTGGACTGGCAGCGTGCGTTGCCGCTCAAGCTCAAGGTGCTGCGCGCGCTGTTCGAGCGCTTCGACGCCGACGAGCGCGCGAGCGGCTCGCCGCGTGCCGCCGCTTTCGCCGCGTTCTGTGCGCAGGGCGGCGAGGCGCTCGAAGACCACGCGCGTTTCGAGGCGCTGCAGGAAGCCATGCTGCATGGTCCCGGCGGCGAGCGCCACTGGCGCGACTGGCCCGAGCCGCTGCGCGACCCGCGCAGCGCCGACGTGGCGACGTTTGCGCAGGAGCACCGGCGCGAAGTCGACTTTCACCGCTTCCTGCAATGGCTCGCAGCGCTCGGGCTCTCGGGCGCGCAGCGCAGCGCGCACGAGGCCGGCATGGCGATCGGCCTCGTCGCCGATCTCGCCGTGGGCTGCGACGGCGCGGGCTCGCACGCGTGGTCGCTGCCGCAGGACATGCTGCAACGCGTTTCGGTCGGCGCGCCGCCCGACATCTTCAACCAGGCCGGGCAAAGCTGGGGGCTCACGACGTTCTCGCCGCGCGCCATGCACAACAACGGCTTCCGCGCGTTCATCGACATGCTGCGCGCGGCCTTCGCCCATGCGGGCGGTGTGCGCATCGACCATATTCTCGGGCTGCGCAGGCTCTGGCTCGTGCCCGAAGGCGAAAGCGCGCGCCACGGCGCGTATCTGCGCTATCCGTTCGACGACCTCGTGCGGCTCATCGCGCTCGAATCGTGGCGGCATCGCGCGATCGTGATCGGCGAAGACCTCGGCACCGTGCCGCCGGGGCTGCGCGAGCGGCTCGCCGCGCACGGCCTGTATGGCATTCGCGTGCTGTGGTTCGAGCACGACGGCAAGGGCTTTCTCGCGCCCGCGCGCTGGGACCCGCACGGCGTCGCGACGACCACCACACACGATCTGCCGACCGTCGCGGGCTGGTGGAGCGGCGCGGACATCGACTGGCGCAACCGCATCGGCCAGACGCTCCCGCGTGCCGATGGACGCGACCCCGTCGCGCTCGACCGCGCGCGGCGCGCGACGGATCGCGTCGCACTCTGGCATGCGTTGCAGCACAGCGGGCTCGCGCCGCGCGACACCGAACCGCCGCCGGCCGACGAGCCGCCCGTGAATGCCGCGCTCGCCTATGTCGCGGCAACGCATAGCCCGCTCGTCACCTGCCCGCTCGAAGACCTGCTCGCGTTGTCCGACCAGCCGAATCTGCCCGGCTCGATCGACGAGCATCCGAACTGGCGCCGCCGCCTGCCGCTGCCCGTCGAGACGCTGTTCGCCGATCCGGCCGTCGCCGCGCGCGTCGAAGCCGTCGTACGCGCACGCGAGGCCGTTGCGCGCACGCGCGCCGAGCCGAGCGCCGGTGCAGGCGCGAGCGACGCCAACTCAACCGCGAACTCAACCGCCAGCTCGGCGCCAGGTGCGACCGAAAAGAAGCCGACGCCATGACACACCCTCGCGCGACGCTGCGCCTGCAGCTCCATCACGGCTTCACGTTCGCCGACGCGCTCGCGCAGCTCGACTACTTCGCCGCGCTCGGCGTGAGCCATCTCTACCTTTCCCCCGTCACGACCGCGCAGCCCGGCTCGATGCACGGCTACGACACCGTCGACTACGGCACGGTGAGCGCGGAACTGGGCGGCGAAGGCGCGCTGCGCCGCTTCGCCGCGAAAGTGCACGAGCGCGGCATGGGCATCATCGCCGACTTCGTGCCGAATCACATGGGCGTGGGCGGCGGCCACAACGCCTGGTGGCTCGACATCCTCGAATGGGGACGTCACAGCGCGTACGCGCGCCACTTCGACGTGGACTGGCACTCGCCCGACCCCGCCCTGCGCGGCAAGGTGCTGATGCCGTTTCTCGGCGCCCAGTACGGCGAAGAACTCGCCGCAGGCCGCATCGAGCTGAAGTTCGATCCCGCCGCCGCGCGCTTTTACGTGCAGTACGGGCCGCACGTGTGCCCGATCTGCCCGACCGATTACGCGACGCTCCTGCAGTCCGCGAACCGCGCCGATCTCAACACGCTCGCCGGACCATTCCAGGGCCTCACGACCCAGCCCGACGACCAGGCGCGCGCCAGCGCCGGTCGCGACGCGCTGCGCGCGTTCGTCGAGCGGGTCGGCACGGACCCCATCGACTTCGTTCTGGAATCCTATGCAAGCGGCGACCCGGTGCCGCGCGAGCGGCTGCACCGCCTGCTGGAGCGCCAGCACTTCCGGCTCGCGTGGTGGCGCACGGCCACCGACGAGATCAACTGGCGGCGCTTCTTCGACATCACCGCGCTCGCCGGCGTGCGCGTGGAACGTCACGACGTGTTCGAGGCCGTGCACAAGCTCGTGTTTCGCCTTTACGCCGACGGCGTGATCGACGGCCTGCGCATCGACCATATCGACGGGCTCGCGGACCCGCGCGAGTACTGCGAACGCCTGCGGCAGCGGCTCGCCTCGCTGCGCGCCACGCCGCCCTACATCGTGGTCGAGAAGATCCTCGGGCAAGGCGAAACGCTGCGCGACGACTGGCCCGTGCAAGGCACGACCGGCTACGACTTCATGAACGACGTGGGCGCCTTGCTGCACGATCCTGCAGGCGCAGCGCCGCTCGCCGAGGCGTGGGCCGCCATCTCCGGCGACGACCGGCCGTTCGCGGCCTACGCGCTCGACGCGCGCCGCGAGATGCTGGCCGCCTATCTGCCCGCGGAACTCGACCACGTGACGCGTGCGCTGCACCGCATCGCGCGCGAACTCCCGGGCACGCGCGACACCACCTATGCGTCGGTGCATCGCGTGGCTGCCCATCTGGCCATGTACTTCCCGATCTACCGGATCTATCCGGCGAACGGTTTGCGCAGCGCGCTCGACAACCGTTATTTCGACGTTGCGCTCGACGCCGCGCGCCGTGCACTGCCGCGCGCGAGCCTCGCGGCGCTCGACCTCGTCGACGGCTGGCTCGGCGGTCGCGCCCCCGAACCTGCCGCGAACAACGCCAGCGGCGGCGGCGGCAACAGTGGAGGCAGCGCCGCCAGGACGCCACGCGCCGCGCCAGCCGGGGCGAACGCGGGTGCGGGCGGCAACCAGGGGAATACGCCGCTCAGCCACGCGCTCATCGCGCAGCGCACAGCGCTCGCGCTGTTCTCCCAGCTCACCGCGCCGCTCGCGGCGAAGGCCACGGAGGACACGGCGCTCTATCGCTACGGCCGCCTGCTCTCGCGTAACGAAGTGGGCGCGGACCCCGACGATTTCGCGCGCACGCTGCATGACTTTCACGCGACGAACCGGCTGCGCCAGCGTCGTCCTTATGGGCTGCTCGCCACGGCCACGCACGACCACAAGCGCGGCGAGGACGTGCGGGCGCGGCTCGCCGTATTGAGCGAGATGGCGCTCGACTGGAGTGCCACGCTGCGCGCTTGGTCGACGCTGAACCAGACGCATCGCCGCAACGAAGGGACGGCCGGCGCGGCATGGTCGCCGGGACCGGCCGCCGAGGCGATGCTGTATCAAACGCTGGTGGGCTGCTGGCCGCCCGAACTGGACCCGGGCGACGAAGCGGGCGTGCATGCGCTGGCGGAGCGCGTCTCGACGTGGCTGCTCAAGGCGTTGCGCGAAGCGAAGCTGCGCACGAACTGGCTCTCGCCCGACGAAACCTATGAGTCGGAGTGCCAGGCATTTCTCTTCGATATCCTCGCCCCGCAACGGCGCGACGGCTTCCTGCAGGCGCTGGCCGAATTCGTCGCGCGTGTGGCGCCCGCTGGCGCACTCAATACGCTGCTGCAAACGGTGCTGCGGCTCACCTCGCCGGGCGTGCCCGACCTCTATCAGGGCACCGAACTCTGGGACTTTAGCCTCGTCGATCCGGATAACCGGCGGCCCGTCGATTACGCCGCCCGCGCGGTCGCGCTCGATGAGCAGGCGCCCGCCGCGAAGCTGAAGGACTGGCGCAACGCCCAGGTGAAGCTGGCCACCGTGCACCGCCTGCTCGCGCTGCGAGCGCGCGCACCCGAACTGCTGCGCGAAGGCGACTATCTGCCGCTTACGGTGAGCGGCGCGCAGGCCTCGCATGTGATCGCTTTCGCGCGCCATCACGGCGACGCGTGGGCCATCGTGATCGGCACACGCTTCGCGGCGGGCTTGCTGGATGGCGACACCCCGCTCGTCGCGCCCGAATGCTGGGAAGATACGACCGTCGAGTTGCCCAAAGGATGCGCGCCAGCCACGCTGCACGACTGGCTCAGCGACGCCACGCACACGGTGCGCGAAGGCGGGACGCTCGCACTGCGCGACATCCTGGGCGCAATGCCCGTCGCGGTGCTCGCCACACTCGCGCGCAGCTAGGCTGCACGCGAGGCGCGCTCAGCCGCCCTCGTCCTCGAGATCTTTCGGATACACGCGCACGAGCACGATGCGCGGCCCCTTCATTTTCTTCACGACGATATCGAAGCGGTCGAACCCGACGCGCTGCCCTTCGGTGGGCAGGTCGTTGAGCGCATGAATCACGAGGCCGCCCACCGACTCCGCGCGCCCTTCGTCGATATCGATGCCGAGCGCCTGCTCCAGCGACACCACCGGCAGGCTGCCGCGGCCCATCAGCGTGCCGTCGTCCATGCGGGTCCAGTCGGTGTCGGCCTGGTGAAACTCGTCGTGAATCTGGCCCACGAGCGCGCCGAGCAGGTTGTCGAGCGTGAGAAAGCCGACGGGGCGCGCGTTCTTGTGCCCCACCAGCGCGAAATGCGGCGCGCCCTTGCGAAAGCGGCGAAACAATGCCAGTGCGGGCGTCTCGGGCCGCACGTATTGCACGGGGCGCACGAACTTGCCGAGATCGCTGAGGGCGTTGCCCGCCTCTCGGGCGAGCAGCAGGTCCTTCAGGTGGATGAGGCCTGCCACGCGCTCGCCCGCGGCGTCTTCGAACAGCGGGTAGCGGCTGAAACGATGGCGCGCCACGATCTGCATGTTCTCGCGCAGCGACAGGTCGCGGCGCAGGCCCACCATCTCGTGCGTCGGCCGCATGAGGTCGGAAATGGTGAGGCGCGAGAAGTCGAGCGAATGGGCAAGCGTGTTCCATTCGTCGGCGCTATAGGCGTTCGCGGCGGGTGCGGGCAGCAGCGGCACCGCGCCGTTTGCACTCTTTGCGCCGCGCGGCTCGTGCGTCGCGTCATGCGCCTCGGCCTCGGCCTGGGCGGCGGCGCGGCGGCTGCGCAGGATCAGCTTGAGTTCGTCGGTCGAATAGTGCGTGTCGTGGCCGTGCTCCGACGACAGGCCCGCGAGACGCAGCACCGCGTTCGCGCTCGTATTGAGCACCCAGATCGCGGGATACATGGTCCAGTAGAAGCCGTAGAGCGGCATGGCCGTCCACAGCGAAATCTTCTCGGACTGGCGGATGGCGAGCGATTTCGGCGCAAGCTCGCCCACCACGATGTGCAGGAACGAAATGACCGTGAACGCGAACACCAGCGAGATGGCGTGCACGAGTTCCGCCGATTGCACGCCGAGCAGTTCGAACACCGGCGCGAGCAACTGCGCGAACGCCGGCTCGCCGATCCAGCCGAGGCCGAGCGAAGCGAGCGTGATGCCGAGCTGGCACGCGGAAAGATAGGCATCGAGCTGGCCGTGGACCTTGGCGAGCAGTCGGCCGCGCAAGCCGTGCTGCTGAGCGAGGGCCTGCACGCGCGTGGCGCGCAGCTTGACGAGGCCGAACTCGGCCGCGACGAAGAAACCGTTGAGGGCAACGAGCAGGAACGCCCCGATGAGGGCGAGAAGCTGGATCAAGACACAAGGCTCCGAGGGACGAAGCGCTCAGTATAAGGGTGCAAGGTGGATGAAAGATGCGGCGGGCTCAAGCCGGTCCGCCGCTCACGCGGCAGTCGGTCAGGTGCGATCCGGCTCGCCCCTGCTCACGCGCCGCTCAGCGGCACATTCAGTACGAGCACCATCTCCTCGCCCTCGCCCACGAGAGCCGGCGCCTCGAAGCGTCCGCCATGCGCCTCGGCCACGCGATGGCACAGCGCCAGCACCCAGGCGTAGCGACCCGCTTCCTGCTGCTCGCTCGCCTGGGCGCGCGCGAACGGTTCCAGCACGTGCGCCAGCGCGCCGTCGGTGAGCGCCGCACGCGTGGCGCGCCATTGCACTTCGAGTTGGGCGGCAGTGGCGCTCGCGCTCGCCGCGAGCGTCACGCTGGCTCCCTGAGCACTCGTTTCCGCCGCGAACACCAGCATCAGCCACAGCGCCTGCGCAATGCGCTCCCGGTCGCCGTCGAGAGTCGCCGCGCCTGTCGCGTCCTGCACGGCGAATGTCACGCCGCGCGCATCGCCGAGCGCGGCGCGGGCGTCATCCACGGCTGCGCCGAGCAGCGCCGCGACGGCGAACGGCGCGCGCTCGATACGCAGCTTGCGCGTCTCGGCGCGCGTGGTATCGACGAGCGTTTCGAGCAGCCGGACCTGCTGCTCCACGCCCGTGCGAATGCCGCCGAGCGCACGTTGCGCGGAGGCGTCGGCGTTGTCGATCTTGCGTTCGAGCACGTAAGCCCAGCTATGAATTGCATTGAGCGGACTGCGCAGATCATGCGAGACGCGCGAGAGCACGTGGTCGCGCATGAACAGCGCTGCTTCGGCGCACAGGCGCGCCGTGCGCTCGGTACGGTTTTGCGAAGTCGACATCTGATTCCTCGTGTTTCGCCACAAGCCGGGCGAGCGGTCCCCATTATAGGCAGCGCGTAGTGAGCAACCGGCATGCCCGAGGAGCCGCCGCCCGCCCGGCCCTGCAAAGCGCCTACAATAACGGGTCCAACCTATCCGAATCAGGAGTTTTTCCATGTCTATCGTGACCACCGAATCCGGGCTCAAGTACGAGGACCTGACCGAAGGCACCGGCGCCGAAGCCAAGGCCGGCCAGACCGTCAGCGTGCACTACACCGGCTGGCTGACGGACGGCCAGAAGTTCGATTCGAGCAAGGACCGCAACGACCCGTTCGCGTTCGTGCTGGGCGGCGGCATGGTCATCAAGGGCTGGGACGAAGGCGTGCAGGGCATGAAGGTGGGCGGCGTGCGCAAGCTGACGATTCCGCCGCAACTGGGCTACGGCGTGCGCGGCGCGGGCGGCGTGATTCCGCCGAACGCGACGCTCGTGTTCGAAGTCGAACTGCTCGACGTCTGATGCCCGCTTGACGCTTCACGGCGCTCGCCTTATTTGCAATCGCAACCGGTCATCATGAATCCGCATCACCACGCTCCCGTCACCGCGCCCGGCGTCGAACTGCGCCGCTACGGCGCGATCGAGGAAACCGATCTGCACGATTTTCACCAGATCGTGCTCGGTCTCGACGGCGAAATGGAGATGACCGTGAACGGCCGGGGCGAGCGCATCGACAGTTGTTCCGCGTGGCTCATTCCGGCGGGCGCACGGCATGACTACATGGGTATTGGCGATAACCGCCAGCTCGTGCTCGACCTGCCCGCGGCAACGCTCGCGGTGCCCGAACGGCTGTTCGACACCGCGCGCGCCGTGCGCCTCGACCCCGCGCTCACGCAGCTCGTGAATCAGATCGCGCACCGCGCCGCCGCAGCCACGCCGCCGCGCGACAGTGCCGACCTGCGCGCGCGCCGCTTTCACTGGGACGCTTCGGCGCGTCTGTGCGCGGCTTTCATTGCACAAACCGGCGTGGCGGCCAGCGCCCAGTTCAGCGCGGCTGCCGGGCTGGACTTCGCGCGCATCGACCGGTGGCTGCGCGCGCATCTCGCCCAGCCGCTGCGTATTGCCGATCTCGCCGCGCATTGCGGCTTCGGCATGCGGCGCTTTCATCAGCTTTTTATCGAAGCGTTCGGCGAGACGCCGCATCGCTATTTACAGCGGCTGCGGCTCGACACGGCGCTCACGCTGCTCGCCGACCCGCGCGCATCGCTCACCGACATCGCGCTCGAAGTCGGCTTCGGCGACCAAAGCGCGTTCACGCACGCATTCACGCGCCGCTTTGGGCTCGCGCCCGGCCAGTGGCGCGCGCTGCCGTCACACTGAGCGCGCAAGCGCGCCTCAATCGTCGAAGCGGTATTCCCACTCGGCGCGTGCGCCCACCGTCACGTGCTTGCCCGCGCCCGTCACGACCATCGCGTTCTGGCCGAATGTGAGGCCGCCGTCCACGCGCGGATCGGCGCGGAACACGGCCAGCGTGTCGAGCGGTTCGGTGGGCCATTGCGCGTCGCGCTCGCCCGATAGCTGATCGATCGTCGTGATCGGGCAGCGCGCGCACGGCTTCACGAAGCGCAGCACGACCTCATCGCCGCCTGTAGCCGATTCGATGGTGAGCGTGTCGATGAAGTCTTCCTCGAATGCGTCGCCAATGTCACCGACGACGATGTTCGGACGAAAGCGCGCCATCGGCACGGGCGGCGCGCCCTTCGCCGCGAGGCGCTCGTTGAGTTGCGCGAGCGACGCCTCGCTCGTCACGAGAATCGGAAAGCCGTCGGCAAATTGCGTGGGCGCGTCTTCGCCGTTCGTCCACTTCTTGCTCGCGAGACGCGTCACGTCATGCGCGAAGCGCAGCAGCCGCACCGGCACGCCTATCGCCTGCGTGAACCACTGCGCCGCGTGATCGCCTTCGTCGAGCGCCTCGAAATCGTCGTCCCAGACCGTCGCCGGCACGCGCAACTCGCCGCCGCGCGGCGCGAACGGCAGATGGAGCGCTTCGCTCACGCCTTCCATGGTGAGGCGCACGCCGTCTTCGACGAACGCGGGCACGATGCGCGCCATGGCGGCGTACTGGCGCTGCGTGACGAACCGGCCGTTCTCGTCGGCGACCATCCAGTGGCGGTCCCACTCGATGCCCTTCAGGCCGAGCTGCGCATCGTCGAGCGCGATCGCGCCGCATGACTTCACGGGATAGACGAACAACGCACGGACAATGGGCATGGTGAACTCACGGGAAAGAAAAAAGGAAATGGGCCGGGCAGCGCCCGACCCACGATGATACAACCCCTGCTTAAAACTACTTACTGTGCCGCATCGAGCCCGCGTGCGAGATCGTCCGCGAGCCAAGGTGTCGTCGATGTTCGTGTTCTCCGTGTGCTGAACAATCAGGCTTCGATCCTGCACGCGCAGGCGCAAAAAAGCCCGCTTTTGCGTCGGCAGAAAGCGGGCTTTCGGAATCGGCGGAAACGCGAGCCTCACGCTCGCGTTTGCCCAAGGGATCACTCCACCGAGAGCTGCAGGTGCAATTGCGAGCGGGAGCCGCCGTCCATCGCGTCGCTCGCGGCGTCGCGGTCCGATTGCGCCTGGGGCGCGAGGCGCGCGGTCTCGATGTTGTCGAGGTAAGTGCTCGTGATGTCGCCGGTGATGTAGTCGCCGTCGAAGCACGAAGCCTCGAACTGCTTCAACTCCGGATTGATGTCGCGCACTGCCTGCTTGAGCGAGTCCACGTCCTGATACACGAGGTAATCGGCGCCGATGATGCGCGCCACTTCGTCATCGGTGCGGCCGTGCGCTACGAGCTCGCCGCGCGTGGGCATGTCGATGCCGTAGACGTTCGGGTACTTCACGGGCGGCGCCGCCGAAGCGAAGATCACCTTGGTCGCGCCGGCGTCACGCGCCATCTGCACGATTTCCTGAGAGGTGGTGCCGCGCACGATCGAGTCGTCGATGATCAGCACGTTCTTGCCCTTGAACTCGATGCCCATGGCGTTGAGCTTCTGGCGCACCGACTTCTTGCGCATGGCCTGGCCCGGCATGATGAAGGTGCGGCCCACGTAGCGGTTCTTGAAGAAGCCTTCGCGATATTCCACGCCGAGCTTGTTCGCGACCTGCATGGCCGCAGGGCGCGACGAATCGGGAATCGGCATCACCACGTCGATCTTCACGTCGGGCAGCTCGCGCTTGATCTTCTCGGCGAGATAGTCGCCCATGCGCAGACGCGCGTTGTACACGGGCACGCCGTCGAGGACCGAGTCCGGACGCGCGAGATACACGAGTTCGAAGATGCAGGGGTTGAGCGTCGGCGCCGTGGCGCATTGCTGCGAGTAGAGGTTGCCGTCGAAATCGATGAACACCGCTTCGCCCGGGCGAACGTCGCGCACGAACTCGAAACCGATGCCTTCGAGCGCCACCGATTCCGATGCGAGCATCCATTCGGTGCCTTCCGGCGTTTCCATCTTGCCGATGCACAGCGGGCGAATGCCGAACGGGTCGCGGAACGCGAGCAGGCCGTAGCCGGAGATCAGCGAGACGATCGCGTACGAGCCACGCAGGCGGCGGTGCACACCCGCAACCGCCTTGAAGAGCGCGGCCGGGTCGAGCTCGAGGCCCGAGGTCGCGAGCTGCACTTCGTGCGCGAGCACGTTGAGCAGCACTTCGGTGTCGGAATGCGTGTTGATGTGGCGGCGATCCACACGGAACATCTCTTCCTTCAACTGTTGCCAATTCGTGAGATTGCCGTTGTGAGCGAGGACGATGCCGAACGGCGCGTTCACGTAGAACGGCTGGGCTTCTTCTTCGCTCGACGCCGAGCCGGCCGTCGGGTAGCGCACCTGGCCGATGCCGCTGGTGCCGGGGAGGCTGCGCATGTTGCGCGTGCGGAACACGTCGCGCACCATGCCGTTGGCCTTGTGCATGTGGAACGTGCTGCCGTTCGCGGTGGCAATGCCGGCCGCGTCCTGACCGCGGTGCTGCAGCAGCAGCAGCGCGTCATAGAGGAGCTGGTTGACGGGAGAGCGGGAAACTACGCCTACGATGCCGCACATGGCAGGTCCTTCAAAAAAGCGAAATCGGTCGCGGGTCACCCGGCTTCATTCACACCGGTCGAGCGCCGCAAATGGGCAGTGTTGCCGGGAAGCTGCGCCTCGCATCGCGTCCGATCAGTTTCTGATCAGACGTGAACGTAGGCCGCGAGCGCCTCGGGCAACAACGGTTTCAGTTCGAGCACGCCCTGCACGGCATAAGGCCGAAGCAGCGCGTGGCGCCAGAAGTCCTGCTGGGGCAGCTCGGTCAGCCCGCCGAGGACGACGAGGATCAGCACCAGCACGACGCCTCGCACGAGGCCGAACATCATCCCGAGCGAACGGTCCACGCCGGACAATCCGCTCACCTGCACCAGACGGCCGATCAATGCGTTGCCCACGCCGGCCACGAGCACCACGGCAATGACGATCAGCGCGAAGGCGATCAGCCACTGGGTCAGCGCCCCGCCCGGCCAGTTCGCCGGAATCCAGGGCACTACGTGATCCACGTAGCGGCAGGCCACGAGCAACGCCGCGATCCAGCCAATCAATCCAAAAATCTCGCCGATCAAGCCCCGCCATGCGCCGCGCAGCGCCGACAGGCCCATCACCGCCATTACAGCGTAGTCGAATGCGGTGAACATCGACGGCTTATTCCGCGTTGGCGTTCGAGCCCGCCATCAGGCCGGCGCCACGCACCTTGGCAATCGCCGCCGTGGCCGAGGCGCGGTCCGGGAACGGGCCCGCGCGCAGCAGCGTGCGCGTCGTGCCGTCTGCTTCCTTACGCTGTTCGGTATATGCGGGTACTCCCGCCGCTTTCAACTTCGTTACCCAATTGTTCGCCGTCGTGCCGTTCGAGAACGCGCCGAGCTGTACCGCGAAACGCGCGCCCGGGGGCGTCGCCGGGGCGCTGGACTCGGCCTTCGCGTCATTTGCGCCGCCGGTGTCGGCGGCGTCGTTTGCGGCAGTCGTTGGCTTGCTGTTCGCGGCGACGGTCGCGCTGGCCGACGCGGCCGGCTTGGCAGCGGGCTTTTGCGTTTGGGCGGTTTGCGTCGACTGGGCGGGAGCGGCTGCCGCCTGTGCGGGCCTTTTGGCAGCCGGTGCCGGCGTGTTGACCGTGCTTTGGGCGCTCTGCGTGGCCGCGGCGCCCGAAGCGGCCGCGAGGCCCGACGCACCTGGCGACGCTTCAGCGGCTGCGGGATTGTCGGGCGCGACGCCGGCCTGCGTGTCTTCGGCGTCGTGCTGGCGCGCGGCGGCCTTGTCGACCGGGCGGCTTGGAATGTCGATGGCGATGTCGTCGGTGACGGGCTTCGGGTGCGAATCGAGCACCATCGGCAGGATCACGATGGCCGCGAGCACGAGCGCGATCGCGCCGACGAGACGCCGGCGCGCGCGTTGCTTTTCAGGGAGTGTGGGGTCGAGCAGCATCGCCTCGGCGTCGCCCGACCGGTCCGGCCGGCGGCTGCGCCGTTCCACGCGCGTGCTCTGGTTGCTGCGCCGGCTGGAGCCGGACTCGGTGCCGCGCCGGCGGGGCGCGTCAGCGTCATCTTTCTTGCCGAACGAGAAAATTCCCATGTATGGCTTGCTGTTGGCCTACCTGGCCTGTCTTACGTGGGCGGCGTACGGTGCCGGGCGGTCAGTGTTGCTGCGACTTTCGCCAGGCCATCACCCCGGCAACCGTCAGAAAACTTCCGAAAACAATAATTCTATCATTTTCGGTTGCACGTTTTAGCGCATCTTGGAACGCGGCAGCGGGATTTTCATAGCGTGTGACGCTGCTGTCGGCGCCGTCCGTCACGCCCGCATCGCGCAGCACTTCTTCGAGCTGTTCGGCCGTGGCCGCCCGCGGCAGCGGCAGGTCGGTCACACACCAGTGGTCGATCTCGCCCTTCAGGTGCTCGATCACGCCCGCAATGTCCTTGTCGCGCATCGCGCCGAACACCGCGTAGGTGTACGGGAAATAGCCCATGCTGCCGAGGTTTTGCGCGAGCACGGCCGCCGCGTGCGGGTTGTGGCCGACGTCGAGGATGATCGAAGGCTTGCCTGGCAGCACCTGGAAGCGCCCAGGCAGTTCGACGTTGGCGAGGCCGAGGCGGATGTCCTGCGCGGAAACCGGCAGGCGGTCGCGCAGCGACTCGAGGCCCGCGAGCGCGGCCGAGGTGTTGATCAGCTGGTTCGCGCCGCGCAGCGCCGGATAGGCGAGCGCCGAGCGCCGCATCGTCGGGCCCACGTAGCTCCACTGCTGGCGCTCGTTGCCGGGCTGCCCTTCGTAGCGGAAATCGCGGCCGAAGAGCCAAAGTTCGGCACCGATCGCCTCGGCATGGTCGATGAGCGACTGCGGCGCCATCGGATCGGCGCAGATCGCAGGCTTGCCCGCACGGAAGATGCCGGCCTTCTCGAACGCGATCTTCTCGCGCGTGTCGCCGAGATATTCCGTGTGATCGAGGTCGATGCTCGTGATGATCGCGCAGTCGGTGTCGAGCACGTTGACGGCGTCCAGACGCCCGCCCAGACCCACCTCGAAGATCACGGCATCGAGCCCGCGCGAGGCGAACAGATGCATGATCGCGAGCGTCGTGAACTCGAAGTACGTGAGCGTAACGGGCGTGGCGAGCGAATTGCGCGCGGCTTCCACGGCCTCGAAGTGCGGCAGCAGCTCGGCGTCGCTGGCCTGCTGGCCGTCCACGCGCGCGCGCTCGTTGAACTCGAGCAGATGCGGCGAGGTGTGGCAGCCCACGTGATAGCCCGCCTTGAGCAGAATCGTTTCGAGGATCGCGCAGGTCGAGCCCTTCCCGTTCGTGCCACCCACCGTGATGATCGGGCAGTCGAACTTGAGGTCCAGCGCGTCCTTCACCTGACGGATGCGGTCCAGCCCCATGTCGATGCCGACCGGATGCGCAGTTTCGAGGTGCGTGAGCCACGCGTCGAGGGTGGGAAAGGTACTCATCAGGATAGAAATTGCCAGGTGCTGCGCGTGAGACGCCGCCAACGGCGGAGGGTTCACGCGAATGATCCGCTTCGAAAGAACGGCATTATCGCGGAAATGACAACGCGCCGCTTGCTTTCGCTCGCGGCGCGTCGGGTAAAGCGTTGCGGCTTGCGGCGCACGCAGCGCCGCAGATCGCTCAAAGCCGGGTTCAAGCCACCGCGTCGGCAGGCTGACGCTGCAGCAGCGCCAGCATTTGCGCGATTTCGTCGCGCAGCTTGCGGCGGTCCAGGATCATGTCGATCGCGCCCTTCTGCAGCAGGAATTCCGCGCGCTGGAAGCCTTCCGGCAGCTTTTCTCGCACGGTCTGCTCGATCACGCGCGGGCCGGCAAAGCCGATCAGCGCCTTCGGCTCGGCGATCACCACGTCGCCAAGGAACGCGAAGCTCGCCGAAACGCCGCCCATCGTCGGGTCGGTCAGCACGGAGATGAACGGCAGTTTGGCTTCGGCCAGCCTGGTAAGCATGGCCGTGGTCTTGGCCATCTGCATGAGCGAAAGCAGGCTTTCCTGCATGCGCGCGCCGCCCGACGCCGTGAAGCAGATGAACGGCACTTGCTGCTCGAGCGCGTTTTGCGCGCCGCGCGCGAAGCGCTCGCCCACCACCGAACCCATCGAGCCGCCCATGAACGAGAACTCGAAGCAGGCCACCACCACGGGCAGCGTGCGGATCGCGCCGCCCATCACCACCATGGCGTCGGTTTCGCCGGTTTCGTCCATCGCCTCTTTCAGGCGGTCCGGGTACTTGCGGCTGTCCTTGAACTTGAGCGCGTCGACCGGCAGGATCTCCTGGCCAATCTCGTAGCGGCCTTCCGGATCGAGCAGGCCGTCAAGACGCTCGCGCGCATTGATGCGCATGTGGTGATCGCATTTCGGGCAAACGTGGAGATTTGCCTCGACATCGTTGCGGTACAGAACCGCTTCGCACGACGGGCACTTGATCCACAACCCTTCCGGAATGCTCTTGCGGCTCTTCGGATCGGTTTGCTTGATCTTGGGCGGCAGCAGTTTATCGAGCCAGCTCATTGATGTTCCTTCCTTGACCTTCGTGATGCGCGGGCGCGGCGGACCGTTTCATCGCCCGATCGGTAAAACCGACCGGGTTCCGACCCCGACCGCGCATGGCGAAAAGTGGATTTTACAGCAGTCTCGAATCTAGCCAACTACGCTAGCCTGCCAGCTCTACCCGGCGGAGACTTCGTCCAGCGCCGACCGAATGCCCGTGATGAACTCCGTGAGGGTATCGGCGGCCGTCTCCGGCGCGGCCTGTTCGAGCAGTTGAACGATTCGGCTGCCGATCACCACGGCGTCCGAAACCTGCGCGACGGCAGCGGCCGTTTGCGCGTCGCGAATGCCGAAGCCCACGCCCACGGGCAGCGAGACATGCTTCTTGATCGCCGGGATTTTACCCGCGATGCTCGAAACGTCCAGATTCGCGGCGCCCGTCACGCCCTTGAGCGAGACGTAGTAAACATAGCCGCTCGCGGCGCGTCCTACTTCGGCGATGCGCTCATCGGTCGAAGTCGGCGCGAGCAGGAAGATCGGATCGATGTCGGCGGCCTTCATCTTCGCCGCGAACTCGACCGACTCCTCGGGCGGGTAGTCCACCACGAGCACGCCGTCCACCCCCGCTTCCTTCGCGGCCTGCGCGAACGCATCGGCGCCCATGCGCTCGATGGGGTTCGCGTAGCCCATGAGCACGACGGGCGTCTTGTCGTCGGTTTCGCGGAAGCGCTTCACGTCGGCGAATACGCTCTTGAGCGTCACGCCCTTCTCGAGCGCGCGCTCGGAAGATTGCTGGATCACGGGGCCGTCGGCCATCGGATCGGAAAACGGCACGCCCAGCTCGATGACGTCGGCGCCGCCTGCGGCCAGCGCATGCATGAACTCGACGGTGCGCGCGGGGTCGGGGTCGCCGGCCGTCATGAACGGGATCAGGCCTTTGCGGCCATGGGCGGCAAGCGCCTCGAACGTGGTCTTGATACGGGACATTTCAGGGTCCTCAGCTTTTAGGCGTTACTGCGCGTGGGTCCGGCGGCGGCGCATCAGGCGCCGGCCGCAACGGCGCTTGCGGCGGCCGCGCTGACGCGTTCGCGCGCGATCGCGCAGTAACTTTCGTTAATTTCATAGCCGACGAATTCGCGCTGCTGACGTGCGCAAGCGACTGCCGTGGTGCCGCTGCCCATGAACGGGTCGAGCACGCGGCCGCCCGGCGGGCAGCTCGCGAGCACCATGCGCTCGACGATCTCCAAGGGCTTCTGGGTGGGATGATCCACGCGCTCCGCGTGCTGGCGATGCAGCCGCGAGACGGACCAGACGTCCTTGGGGTTATAGCCGAGCTCCAGCCACCTGCTACCTTCGAATATTTTCCGCGAACGCGCCTTCTTCGTGGCGGCATCATACGGGATGCGGACAGGATCGAGATCGAAGTAGTAATTCTTCGACACCGCGAAGAAACCGATGTTGTCGTGCACCGAGGTAAAGCGGCGCGTCGTGCCACCCATGCTGGGTACGCGACGATCCCAGACGATCTCGTTGATCATCGTGAGTTTCGACTTGAGATAGACGAAGATCTCGGGCGCGTACTGCCACGTGCAGAACACGTAGAGCGAGCCCGTGGGCTTGAGCTTCGGAATCGCCAGGTCGAGCCATTCATACGTCCAGGCGAGGAAGTTCTCGCCCGAGCGCATGTCGGAGTCGTTGCCGTAGTCCTTGCCGAGCCCATAGGGCGGGTCGGCGACGATCAGATCGATCGAGGCGTCGGGCAGGTTGGCTGCATCGGTCAGAAAATCGCGGTTCAGGAGCCGGATGGTCTCCGGCACCGTGGCGAGTATGGGTAACTCGGCGGCCGCGTTGGCGACCGCCTCTGCGGCCTCCAGAGCAGCCGCTTCGGCGTTCACCTCGGCCACGGGCGCCGGCATCTGCGGCTCGTCGAACTCGTCACGCATCGCTTGTGTCGCTCCGGGCGCTCAGAACTGGATGCCCGATCGCTCAGCGACCGTGTGCATGTCCTTGTCGCCGCGGCCCGACAGGTTCACCAGCAGGATTTTCTCCTTCGGCAACGTCGGTGCGAGCTTCGCCGCGTACGCGAGCGCGTGGCTCGATTCGAGCGCGGGGATGATGCCTTCGATGCGGCAGCAGTCGTGGAAGCCCTTGAGCGCTTCCTCGTCGTCGATGGTGACATACTGCGCGCGGCCGCTGTCCTTGAGCCACGCGTGCTCAGGACCGACGCCCGGGTAGTCGAGGCCCGCCGAAACCGAATGCGTCTCGATGATCTGCCCGTTCTCGTCTTGCAGCAGGTACGTGCGGTTGCCGTGCAGCACGCCCACGGTGCCCGCCGCGAGCGAGGCGGCGTGACGGCCCGTGTCCATGCCGTCGCCGGCAGGCTCGACGCCGATCAACTGCACCGAAGTGTCGTCGATATACGGGTAAAAGATCCCCATCGCGTTCGATCCGCCGCCCACGCAGGCGATCACGGAGTCGGGCTGGCGGCCCGTCATTTCGGGCATCTGCACGCGGCATTCGTCCCCGATCACGCGCTGGAAGTCGCGCACCATCATCGGGTACGGGTGCGGGCCCGCCACGGTGCCGATGATGTAGAAGGTGTTTTCGACGTTGGTGACCCAGTCGCGCATGGCTTCGTTGAGCGCGTCCTTGAGCGTACGCGAGCCCGACTCGACCGGCACCACAGTGGCGCCCAGCAGCTTCATGCGATAGACGTTGGCGGCCTGACGGCGCACGTCCTCGGCGCCCATATAGACCACGCACTCCATGCCGAAGCGCGCCGCGATCGTTGCGGTGGCCACGCCGTGCTGGCCTGCACCGGTTTCGGCGATCACGCGCGGCTTGCCCATGCGCCTGGCGAGCAGCGCCTGGCCGATCACGTTGTTCACCTTGTGCGCGCCGGTGTGATTCAGGTCTTCGCGCTTGAGATAGATCTGCGCGCCGCCCAGCAGCTCGCTCCACCGCTGTGCGTGATAAATCGGCGACGGACGGCCGACAAAATGCTTCAACTCGCGCTCATATTCGGCACGGAAGTCGGGATCGTCCTTGAATTTCGCGTAGGCGTCGCGCAGTTCGTCGATCGCCTGCATGAGGGTTTCGGCAGCGAATACGCCACCATAAGGGCCGAAGTGGCCGCGTTCATCTGGCAAATTGTACATAAGTCACTCGCTCGGCCGGGCTTGGAAGGACCCGCGTTGCGCGGGCCGTCCCGGCCAAAGGGGCATGCGCCCCGGATTTCATCCCGCGTCCGCTTCGCGCACCGCGCGTACGAACGCCGCCATGCGGGCGTGATCCTTCACGCCCTTTGCGCCCGGCACTTCGATGCCACTGGAGACATCGACAGCGAACGGACGCACCTGGCGTATCGCATCACTGACGTTTTGCGCGTTCAAGCCACCACTCAAAACGGCCCGACGCGCGAGCCCTGCGGGAATAAGTGACCAATCGAAGACCTTTCCGCCGCCGCCGTAACCTTCGACATGGGTGTCGAACAACAGGCCGCTGGCTGATGAATAACGATTAGCCGATTCTATCAAATCGGCCTGCCGAGTATCGGCCGCGACTCGCAGCGCGCGCAACCAGGGCAAACCGGCAACGGAAGCCAGCGACTCGCACTGCTCGGGCGTTTCGTCGCCGTGGAACTGCAGCATGGTGAGCGAGACATTGCTGGCCACTTCGCTCATCCACTGCGGCGTGGCGTTCACGAAGAGGCCCACGACCGAGACGAACGGCGGCAGGTCGCGCGTGAGCTCGACCGCCTGCGCCACGCTCACCGAACGCGGGCTGGGCGGATAGAACACGAAACCGACGGCGTCGGCGCCCAGGTCGATGGCGTGCGCAACCGCCTCGGGCGTCGAAAGTCCGCACAGCTTGATGCGGGTGCGGTGCGCGGGGGCGAGTTGCTCGGCTGACGTCATGGTTCTGGATGCGGTGTTGGTCTCGATGCTTCAATCGCAACGTGATTGACTGGGGCGATTTGCGGTGCGGGCCGCTTCAGGCACGGCCTTCGGGCGCGTCGCTCCAGATCGCGCTCCACGGCACGCTCGCAGTATGCGGCGCGGGTACCGCGAACTCATCAGGATAGCCTACCTGGGCGAGATAGAGGCCATCGGGCATGAAGGTCGGCGCGGCGGCGGTGCGGTCGCGGCCCGCCAGCACCTCGGCCATCCACGCGGCCGGATAGCGCCCTCGCCCCACGGCCACGAGGCAACCCATGAGGTTGCGCACCATATGGTGCAGGAACGCGTTGGCGCGAAAGCGGAAGTGGATGAAGTCGCCCTGCGGCCGGATGTCGATCTGGTACAGATGCTTGACCGGCGTCTTCGCCTGGCATTCCGACGAGCGGAACGACGAAAAATCGTGCTCGCCGATGAGGCATGCCGCCGCCTCCCGCATGGCATC
The DNA here is from genome assembly GCF_040948855.1 of Paraburkholderia sp. BR10882. Lineage (NCBI taxonomy): Bacteria > Pseudomonadati > Pseudomonadota > Betaproteobacteria > Burkholderiales > Burkholderiaceae > Paraburkholderia > Paraburkholderia sp. BR10882. Next base: position 364,925 of record NZ_JBFPKP010000002.1, read on the forward strand.
GACGTCGAGCGACGCATGGATCCAGCCCGCGCGGGCCGCCAGCATCGGCGATCGCACCGGGTTCACGTAGAGCACGTAGTAGTAGGTGCGCTCGAACGCCGCGAAGCGCGCGTGGAATGCGTCGGGCATCGGCTTGGCCCACTGCACGGCCACCGTCGAGGGCAGGAACGCGTTGGTGCCGCGCACCCACGAGAACGGCGTGCGGTCGAGGTCAGTGTCGAAGTGCACCACCTGGCCGAGTCCGTGCACGCCCGTGTCGGTGCGGCCCGCGACGATGGTGGACAGCGGCACGGTGGCGAACTCGCGCAGTGCGCGTTCGAGCGCGTCCTGCACCGTCTTGCCGTGCGGCTGCGACTGCCAGCCGCAGAACGCGGCGCCGTCGTACTGGATTCCTAGCGCGATACGCATACGGCTTGCAGCAGCGTCACGAAAGCGGAGCGAGCGTCGACAGCAGCGCCTGCGCGTCGCTGCGCGTGGCGGGGTCGTTCGACTCGATCACTTCGTTGATGAGCGAGCGGGCGCCGGACACGTCGCCAAGCGCGATGTACTCGTGCGCGAGGTCGAGCTTGTTGCGCGCGATGCGCGCGAGCTGCTCGGGTGTGAAGACCGGCAGCGGCTCGGCCGAATCGGGCGGCAGGTTCAGGTCGAAGTCGAGCGTGAGCGCGCCAAAGCGCGGCGCGCCGAGGCCCGCGAGCGCGCCGGCGCCCGCCGTACCCGCTTCGATGGCCTGGCCCGCCAGCGGCGGAGGCGGGTCGAAGAACGGCGAAGAAAGACGCGCCGACGCCTCGGGTGTGGCGGCCGGCTCGGTCGAGAGCGGCGCCGTGGGCATGACCGGCTCCCCGATACGCGGCGGCAGGGGCAGGTCGAGGCCACCCAGCGCGTCTACTGCATCTTGCGGGAACGCGATCGGGACTTCGGCGTAGCTCATGTCCTCTGCGGTGACTGCGGGTACTGATGGGGTTTCAGGTGCGGTAAGCGGCGCCGGCGGGCGCTCGAAGGCTTCGGTGATGGGCGGTGTCGCGACGGGCGGTTTGGCCTGCGGCGCCTGCGCGGCTTGCTGCGGTTGCGCGGCTTGCGGTGCGCCGTCGCCGAAGTCGAGCGCGAGATCGGGCGTAGCAGGCTTTTGGGCGTGCGCCGGTTCCTCCAGCGTGCGCGCCAGCGCTTCGGCGTCTTCGGCTGTGCGCGGCGCGCCGAGACTTTCGGGCGGCAGCGCATCCGCGCCCAACTCCGCCGCTGCGGCGAGGCTGGCCGCGTTGGTCGCGTCCGCAAGCGTCTGCGGCTCCGCCGGTTCGACGTCGTGCGGCAGTTCGGGGGCCGCGTGAGCTTCCTGCGCTGCCGAAGGCGCTTGCGCAGGGGCCGGGTGCAGTGTGTCGATGAGCGTCGGCGGCAGCGCTTCGTCGTGTTCGAGCGGCGCGGCAGTCACGGCTGGGGTGGGCACCGGCGTGATCGCGACTTCGTTCGCAGCGGGTTCAGCCGGCGCAACCGGCGGCACAAACTCCGCTTCCTCGAGAGGCGCGACTTCGTTCACGCCCGGCTCATCCCCGGCGCGCGAAATCGGCTCGTGCAACACCGGCGGCTCGTCGGCCACAGGCGCGGCGGCAACGGCGGCAGCAGCCGACCCAGACGGTGTCGGCTCGTGCGCTTCGGGCGAAACCGCAGGCGCCTGCTTAGCCGGTTTCTTGCGTTTGCGCGTAAGCAGGCGCACGAACAACGCCAGCAGCGCGACGACGATCGCCGCCACGGCACCCATGGCGCTCGGCGAGACTTCTGGTTGGCCGCCGGCCGGGCCGGCGTTCGCCGCACCGTTCTGCACAGGCGCGCCGCCTTGGGTAGCAGGCGCACCCGCGGACGCGCCGCCCGCCGTTTGCGCCGGCTTGCCGATGCCGTGCTGCTGCAACGCCATCAGCACGCGGTTCTTCAGTGCGAGGAGCTGCTGCAGGCTGGAGACGGTCACGGGCGCCTTCGCGCCTTGTGCCGATGCGCCGCTGGCCGGGGCCTGCTGAACCGCACCGCTCCATACGTGCGAGTCGCTGGCCGCCGACGCCGGCGCCGCGGCGCTGGCGCCCATGGCAGCGGCACCAGAAGCGCCTGGCGCCGGCGCTTCGGGGCCGCTCGCTGCGACTGCCGAGGTAGTCCCCGCAGTCGTCGCGGCAGCACTTGCCGAACTCGCGCCGCCCGTTGCGGCAGCAGCCGCCGACGATGCAGCCGCTACCGCCTCGGCAGCGCCGCTCGAAGCAGCGGCCGGGGTGCTGGCAGGTGCAGCAGGTGCGGCCGCCGTGGCGGCAGCGCTGGCGGCAGCCGAAGCTGCAGCCCCACCCGATGCCGCCGTCATGCCCTGCGGCGCACTCGAAACGTCCGGCGTGGCCGGCACGTTCAGCGTCGCACCCACGCGCATGCGGCTGGGATCCTGCTTGATGAACGCACTGGGGTTCGCATCGAAGAGCGCGTGGCTCATGCGTGCGAGCGTGCCCTTGTCGTGCGACTGCGTGAGGTCGACGGCCACGTCATGCAACGACTGGCCGGGACGAACGGTGTATTGCCCCGCGATGCTCACCGCCGCCGCGACGGACGATGCAGCACTGGGGGCACTGGCACCTGCCGCGCCTTGCGCCGCACTCGCGCCGCCCTGCGCAGCGGCGAGGCCGCAGAACAGGAAGCTCGCCGCCGCCACGGTGGCGCGGATGGCGCGCCGCCCTTGGGCGCGCTTCGCGCGAGGCGCGGCGGAAACAGAATCAAATCGAACGATCATCAGTTGCCCTGGCATACCGCTCTTGCGGCTGTCGATCAAATAGGTGTGTGCTTCGGGGCGATTGCATCGATGCATGCAATAAAAAGCATGCAATAAAAAAGCGCCGCGACTGGCGCGGCGCTTTTCACCCTGTCTACGCGTCATTAGCCGCGTAGTTTAATTCATTCACTTGTCGAGCAGAATGCGCAGCATGCGGCGCAGCGGTTCAGCCGCGCCCCACAGCAGCTGGTCGCCCACCGTGAAGGCCGACAGATACTCGCCGCCCATGGCCAGCTTGCGCAGACGGCCAACCGGCACCGACAGCGTGCCCGTCACCACGGCCGGCGACAGATCGCGCATCGACGCCTCGCGCTGATTCGGCACGACCTTGACCCAGTCGTTGGCCGAAGCGAGGATGCCGTCGATCTCGTCGAGCGGCACGTCCTTCTTCAGCTTGATCGTGAGCGCCTGCGAGTGGCAGCGCATCGCGCCGATACGCACGCACAGGCCGTCGACCGGAATCGAGCCCGGCTGGCCCATGGCCGGCTTGCCGAGAATCTTGTTGGTTTCCGCGCCGCCCTTCCACTCTTCCTTCGACATGCCGTTGCCGAGATCCTTGTCGATCCACGGAATCAGCGAGCCCGCGAGCGGCACGCCGAAGTGTTCGGTCGGCATGGCGTCGCTGTTCATGGTGGCCAGCACCTTGCGGTCGATGTCGAGGATCGCCGACGACGGATTCGCCAGATCGCCCGCAACCGATGCGTTGAGCGCGCCCATCTGCGAGAGCAGTTCGCGCATGTTCTGCGCGCCCGCGCCCGAAGCGGCCTGGTAGGTCATGGCCGTCATCCAGTCGACGAGGTTCTCGCGGAACAGGCCGCCCAGCGCCATCAGCATGAGGCTGACCGTGCAGTTGCCGCCGACGAAGTCCTTCTGACCCTTGACCAGCGCGTCCTTGATGACGTCGAGGTTGACCGGGTCGAGGATGATGACGGCGTCGTCCTTCATGCGCAGCGCCGAGGCGGCGTCGATCCAGTAGCCGTTCCAGCCTGCCGCGCGCAGCTTCGGATACACCTCGTTGGTGTAGTCGCCGCCTTGGGCAGTGATGATGATGTCGCACTTCTTGAGCTCGTCGACGCTGTTCGCGTCCTTGAGCTTCGTCTCGTTTTTGGCGAACGACGGAGCCGCGCCGCCTGCGTTGCTGGTGCTGAAAAACACCGGTTCGATCAGGTCGAAATCGCGTTCTTCCTGCATGCGCTGCATCAGCACGCTGCCGACCATGCCGCGCCAACCTACGAGACCTACGTTCATGACTAACCCTTGAGATGGACACTTCCCCGCTTCGCTCGCCCGGCGTGGCCGCGCGGGGAAGATGAGCGGGCACGACGAGCGATCAACGAATGGTGATCGTTTTGATAATCGTCGTTTTCGTGGTGATGGCGATCGAAATCGCACGGGCTTTCATGCCGTGGATGTTCGTAACAGTCGTGATCTGGGAGATTTTCGCCATCGAAGCAATATACACGAAACAGTTAATTTGCGCGGAAAAACCATGCTTTCCGCTATTTGGACGCCCGTTCAGGCGCGCGAAACAAAAAAGGGCACGCCTGAAACGGCATGCCCTTCGTGCGGCTTTACAGCGCTGCGATCACCGCATCGCCCATTGCCACCGTGCCGACCTGCTTGCAGTCCGGCGTGACGATGTCGGCGGTGCGATAGCCTTGTTCCAGCACCTTCTTCACCGCGCTCTCGATGCGGTCCGCCTGTTCCGGGCGGCCCAGCGAGTAACGCAGCATCATGGCAGCCGAAAGGATCGTGGCGAGCGGATTGGCGATGCCCTTGCCCGCGATATCCGGTGCCGAACCGTGCGACGGCTCGTACAGACCCTTGTTGTTCTTGTCGAGCGAGGCCGAGGGCAGCATGCCGATCGAGCCCGTGAGCATCGCGGCTTCGTCCGAGAGAATGTCGCCGAACATGTTGCCGGTCACCACCACGTCGAACGCCTTCGGCGCCTTCACGAGCTGCATGGCCGCGTTGTCGACGTACATATGCGACAGCTCGACGTCCGGATATTCCTTCGAGACATCGATCATGATGTCCTTCCAGAACTGCGACGTTTCGAGCACGTTGGCCTTGTCGACAGAAGTGAGCTTCTTCTGGCGCTTTTGCGCGGCCTGGAACGCCACGTGAGCGATGCGGCGCACTTCGGGCTCTGCATAGCGCATCGTGTCGAAGCCTTCGCGCGCGCCCTTGAAGTTGCCGTCCGGCGCTTCGCGCGTACCGCGCGGCTGGCCGAAATAGATGTCGCCGTTCAGTTCGCGCACGATGAGGATGTCGAGGCCCGAAACGATTTCCGGCTTCAGCGACGACGCTCCCGTGAGCTGCGGATAGCAGATCGCCGGGCGGAAGTTCGCGAACAGTTCCAGATGCTTGCGCAGGCCGAGAATGGCCTGCTCGGGACGCAGCGCGCGCTCGAGCTTGTCGTACTTCCAGTCGCCCACGGCGCCGAACAGGATCGCGTCGGCCGACTTCGCCAGCGCGAGCGTTGCCTCGGGCAGCGGATGGCCGCTAGCCTCGTAGCCCGCGCCGCCAACCGGCGCCTCTTCCAGCTCGAACTTTTCGCCGAGTGCATTGAGCACCTTGACGGCTTCCTTGACGATCTCGGGACCGATGCCGTCGCCCGGCAGCACTGCAATCTTCATCCTGTGATTCCTCGCTGTTTGTTCAGTGTGCGTATGTGCAGTTATCAGAGCACGCGGTTGTTCAGCCACGGCTGGCGCGCGAGGCGCTCGGCTTCGTACTGGCGGATCTTGTCGGCGTGACGCAGCGTGAGGCCGATGTCGTCGAAGCCGTTCAGCAGACAGTAGCGGCGGAACGCGGCCACTTCGAACGGATATTCCTTCGAGCCGTCGGTCGTGCGCACGACCTGCTTGTCCAGATCGACCGTGAGCTGGAAGCCGTTGAACGCATACGTCTCGTTGAACAGGTGATCCACATCCGCTTCGGAAAGCACGATCGGCAGCAGGCCGTTCTTGAAGCAGTTGTTATAGAAGATGTCCGCGAAGCTCGGCGCGATGATCGCGCGGAAGCCGTACTGGTCGAGCGCCCACGGCGCGTGTTCGCGCGAGCTGCCGCAGCCGAAGTTCTTGCGCGTGAGCAGCACCGAGGCGCCCTGATAACGCGGCTGGTTCAGCACGAAGTCCGGGTTGAGCGGGCGCTTCGAGTTGTCCTGGCCAGGCTCGCCGTGGTCGAGGTAACGCCATTCGTCGAAGGCGTTCGGGCCGAAGCCGGTGCGCTTGATCGACTTGAGGAACTGCTTGGGAATGATCGCGTCGGTATCGACATTCTCGCGATCGAGCGGCGCCACGACGCCGGTGTGTACGATGAATTTTTCCATGATCCGTGTAGCCTCTGCTCAGCCCAGCTTGCGAATGTCGACGAAATGGCCTTCGATTGCCGCGGCGGCTGCCATGGCCGGGCTCACGAGGTGCGTGCGACCGCCCGCGCCCTGACGGCCTTCGAAGTTGCGGTTCGACGTGGACGCGCAGCGCTCGCCCGGCTCCAGCCGGTCGGCGTTCATCGCGAGACACATCGAGCAGCCCGGCTCGCGCCATTCGAAACCGGCTTCGGTGAACACCTTGTCGAGGCCTTCGCGCTCGGCTTGCGCCTTCACGAGACCCGAGCCCGGCACGACCATCGCGAGGCGGATGTTCGGCGCCACGCGGCGGCCGAGCTTCTTCACGACGTAAGCGGCGGAGCGCAGGTCTTCGATGCGTGCGTGCGTGCACGAGCCGATGAAAATCTTGTCCGGCTTGATCGACTCGATCGGTGTATTCGGTTCGAGCGCCATGTATTGCAGCGCGCGTTCCATCGCGTCGCGCTTGACCGGGTCCTTCTCCCGCTCGGGGTCCGGCACACGGCTGTCGACTGCCGTGACCATTTCCGGCGACGTGCCCCACGTGACCTGCGGCACGATGTCGGCCGCGCTCAGTTCGACCACGCGGTCGAAATGCGCGCCTTCGTCGGTGCGGAAGTTCTTCCAGTATTCGACGGCCTGATCCCACTCCGCGCCTTGCGGCGAGTACGGACGGCCCTTGAGGTATTCGATCGTGGTGTCGTCCACGGCGACCATGCCGGCGCGCGCGCCGCCTTCGATCGCCATGTTGCAAACGGTCATGCGGCCTTCCATCGTGAGGCTGCGGATCATCGAGCCGCCGAACTCCATGGCGTAGCCCGTGCCGCCCGCCGTGCCGATCTTGCCGATGATGGCGAGCACGATGTCCTTCGCGGTGCAACCGCGCGGCAGCTGGCCCTCGACCTTCACGAGCATGTTCTTGCTCTTCTTTTGCAGGAGCGTTTGCGTGGCCAGCACGTGCTCGACTTCAGACGTGCCAATGCCGTGCGCGAGCGCACCGAACGCGCCGTGCGTGGACGTGTGCGAGTCGCCGCAGACGATGGTCATGCCGGGCAGCGTCGCGCCCTGCTCCGGACCGACGATGTGCACGATGCCCTGGCGCTGGTCGGCCATCTTGAACTGCGTGATGCCGAAGGCGTCGCAGTTCGAATCGAGCGTGTCCACCTGCAGCTTCGAGACCGGATCGGCAATGCCGTGGCTGCGATCCGTGGTCGGCACGTTGTGGTCGGAAACGGCCAGATTCGCGCTGATGCGCCACACCGGGCGCTCGTGCAGTTTCAGGCCTTCGAAAGCCTGCGGACTGGTGACTTCGTGCAACAGATGACGGTCGATGTAGAGAATCGTCGTGCCATCGTCTTCCGTGTGGACCACATGGGTGTCCCACAATTTGTCGTAGAGCGTCTTTGCCATGATGTGCGGGGAAATGTTTGACTGCGGGGCAATACAGTGTGAATCGATTATGCCACGCGAAACCCGCTCACCACAGGACCCCTTCCGAAAAAAAGCGATAAAAAACAGGGAGTTGGGTGGTAGTCGCGATACCTGTATCAGCGTTACCCGGCGCGCGCGTCATCGGCGCGCAGGGGCGCCACGCCGTAGCGGGCGCCGCTCGGCCGTGCGTCAAAAGGGTTCGGGGATACAAAAAAGGGGATGCGCCGGCCCGACCACGACCGGCGCAAGTTGGTGACCGCTGTGAGAACGGTGCAACATGGGCTTCGGGTTCCGCGACACAGGGGGGCCGCATCGCCGAGGTCCATAGCTGTCTAACGGCAAATCGGCGCCAAGGTTTAATCGGGTGATTGCGGCGCTCCAGAACGGTGCGCGGAGCCTCCGCAATTCAATTAGGTTTCCTGATCATCAAGACTCGTTTCACGCTTTCGACGGCCATCGCCACCGGGGGGCGCGGCGAGTCGCCGGGGCGGACGCCGCCCGGTCATGGACAAGCCAGGCACGAGGTTTGCTCGACGAGCCCGGCCGCGCGGAGTTCCATTGTGAGTGCGTCGCACTCAACGAACGACGCCGCGGCTCACCAGGCAAACCCGGAGGCTTCATGCCACTCGCAATCCGCACTGCGCAACAACGAAAAAACAGAATAAAACCATCGGCGCCGCGCCGCTCGCGGGCCACGCAGCGTGTGTCTCTCGCCGCTGCGGCATGCGCTCTCGCCGCGCTCGCCCCGCGTGCCGAGGCGCAGACCCCCTCGCCGCTCGGCGAATGGCAATATTCCGCGGGCATTCCGCTGGAAAAGATGTTTCAGCCGAACCGTCCCGACTTCGAGGCGCGGCTCGGCGTGGGCGCCACCTTCGAACCGCGCTACGACGGCTCGGACCGCTATCACACGCTGGTCGGGCCGAGCATCGATCTGCGCTACAAGGACATCCTGTTCGGTTCGACGGGCGAAGGCTTCGGCGTCAACGTTCTGCAGGGCCCGAACTGGCGCGTGAGCGTCGCCGGGGCCTACGACCTCGGACGGCGCGGCCAGGACGACCCGACGCGGCTGCACGGCATGGGCAACATCAACCCGGCGCCCGAATTGAAGATCGCCGGCGAGTACGTGATTTCGAAGGACTTTCCGCTCGTGTTCCGCACCGCCTTCACGCGCAGTTTCGGCGGTTCGAACGGCTGGACCGCGGATCTCGGCGCCTATATGCCGCTGCCCGGCAGCAACCAGAACTTCTACTGGTTCGCCGGCCCCTCGGTCACATTCGCCGACTCGAACTACATGCAGAGCTGGTTTGGCGTGACGCCGCAGCAGGCGGCCGCGTCGGGTTACCGTCAGTACGACGCGAGCGCGGGCCTCAAGTCGGCCGGCTTCGGCATCACGATGGTCTACTTCGTCAACAAACATTGGTTCGTGAGCGCGGACGGCGCCATCAAGCGCCTGCTCGGCAGCGCCTCGCAAAGCCCGATCATCCAGTCGAAGACGGGCGGCGTTTGCGACGTCTCGATCAATTACCAGTTCTAGCGTGGCCGGCCGCCTGACCGGCGTCGGGCCGGCGCGCTCCTCATTCTTCGCTCATTTTGCTCTGTCAGGATGGTTTCCATCGAGGCCGCGTTGCCCTTCAGGCAAGACGGCACGGGCCTCGATGACCTGTCACTCATCACGGAGCGCATCATGAAATGCCCCAACTGCCCTGACGTCACCCTCTCGCTCACTGAGCGTCAGGGCGTCGAACTCGACTACTGCCCGCAGTGTCGCGGCGTCTGGCTCGATCGCGGCGAACTCGACAAGCTGATCGAACGCAGCGGCAACCGGCACTACCGCAACGAAGGCGATGCACAGGCATTCCGCCAGCACGGCTCGAAGCACAGCGCGCAACACGGCGACTATGCCCCGCGCCGCGCTCACGAAAGCTACCGCGGCAACAGCCACCGTCGCAAGTCGTGGCTGCAGGACATCTTCGACTGAGCCGCTGCTGCGCCTGCCGTTTTATCGACATCACGTTTGAAGAGGATTCCTGACCATGCGTACCTATACCTGCAACAGCCCGCAAGCCGCGGGCCGCATCGTCGCCGTCGCGCTGCTCGCAGACGGCCACCTGAGCAGCGAGGAGCTTGCAGCCGTCCATCGCGCGCGCCTGGCCGACCGGCTCGGCCTTGCGCCCGGCGAATTCGGCGACATCCTCAAGGGCCTCTGCGAAGACTTGCAGACCACTTCGCACCTGAACTGGAGCGATGCGTGCAAGCTCGACTCCGACGTGATGCAGCAGGTGATGCGCGAGCTCGACGATCCCGCGCTGCGTGCCGAAGTGCTGAATCTGTGCCATGTGGCCGTGTATTCGGACCGGCACGTGTCCGAAAGCGAAGTCGCGCTGCTCGCCTCGCTTAGCCGTGCGTGGCAGAAGGAACCCTGGCAGCGCCTGCTGGCGTAAGTTCGAGCGCGATGCGTGACCTTCCCCCGCGCATCGCGCCACGCGGCGAGCCCCGCGCCCGCCGCGGTTTTTACAGCGCGCAGCTTTTTGCGCGCTTTTTTCTTCGATTGCGCCGACGCTCACACGCACACGGCCCAGCCGAGCCCGCGCACATTGCGGATCACCGCGTGACCGAACTTGCGGCGCACGCTGTAGATTACGGCGTCGACCGCGTTGCTTTCCACTTCCTCACCCCAGCCATAGAGCCGCTCCTCGATTTGCTGTCGCGACAGGATCGCGCCCGGCCGCTCGAGCAACGCGAGCATGAGCGCGTATTCGCGCGCGGAGAGATCGTCGGACTGACCGTCGAACGTGAGGCGGCGCGCGTTCATGTCGAGTGTGACGCGGCCGCTGCCCATGGTCGGCGAGGCAAAGCCCGACTTGCGTCGCACCACGGCGCGGATGCGCGCGAGCAGCTCCTTGCTCTCGAATGGCTTCACGAGATAGTCGTCGGCGCCGAGATCGAGGCCTTCCACGCGCGTGTCCACGTCGTCGCGCGCGGTGATGATGAGCACGGGCGTGGCGTCCTGCGACTCGCGCAGCGTGCGCAGCACGTCGAGCCCGCTCATATCGCCGAGACCGAGGTCGAGCAGCACCGCCGTATACGAGCCGTCGCGAATGGCGTCGCGACCGCTCTCGCCCGTGCGCACCCAGTCGACGCTGTATGACGCGTCCTTCAACGCGCGCAGCAGCGCTGGGCCGATCAGCAGATCGTCTTCGATCAGCAGAATGCGCATCGTGTCCGTCCCTTGTTTCGCATGCTTCCCCGGATTTTGCCTGACCTGTGCTCGCTAGATCGACGCGGTGCTCACGCGCGCGGCAGCTCGCGCGGTAATTCGATACGCGCGACGATTCCGCTTTGCCCATCGCGCCGGTTCGCGAGCGTCACGCACCCGCGATAGCTGCGCGCTACCGCCTGCGCGATGGCGAGACCAAGGCCGCTGCCGTGCGAGTCGTGCTTACCACGCGGGTCACCCCGATGACCACCCGCGCGAAAAAACCGGTCGAACACGCGCGGCAAATCGGCCTCGGCGATGCCGGGTCCGTTGTCGATCACGTCGATGACGACACTTTTGTCCTCGCGACGCACCGCCACGTCCACGTTCGCGCCTGCGTGGCTATAGCGAATCGCGTTGTCCACGAGGTTGCGCACGAGCACGCGCATGTCTGTTTCGGTTGCGCGCACCGTCACGTCGTCGAGGCGCGTCACGCCCAGATCGACGCCGCGCGCGTCGGCGAGCGGCAGCAGGTCGGCCAGCACGTCAGTGACGACTTGCGCGAGCGGCACCTCCGCCAGCACGCGTTGCGTGCTGCCGATTTCGGCGCGCGCGAGACCGAGCAGCTGCGAAACGAGCGCCCCGGTGCGCACGATGCCGCGGCGCAGTTCCTCGAAGCGCTCCGGGTACTGTTCGGGCGGCGCGTTGTGCAGGTTGTCGATCTGCAACTGCATGGCGGAGATCGGCGAGCGCAGTTCGTGCGCGGCATCGGCGATGAACATGCGCTCGGCATTCACGAGCACGGAAAGGCGCTCGATCATACGATTGATCGACTCGACGAAGGGTCGCAGCTCGACGGGTGCCTGCCGCACTTCGAGCGGCTTGAGGTCGTGCAGATCGACCTTCGCCGCACGCCGACCGACGCGCTCCAGCGGCCGCAGTGAAACGCGCACCGTCACCGCGATCGTGAGCGCGAGCAGTGGCAGCAGCGCGAGTACCGGCAACAGGCTCCAGAACGCCACGCGCAAGGCGTTGCGATTGCGCATGCTGCGCGATTCGGCTACCTGAATGTATTCGTCGCCGGCGGCGAGTGCGAACACGTCCCATGACTCGCCGTCGTACTCGACCGACGAGAAGCCGCTTGGCGCGCGCGGCAGCGCGATACGCGCGTTGCTCGTGCGGCTCGGGACTTCGCCGTCGTCGGCGGACCAGATCTGCACGACGAAATTGTCGGCGGCGTCGCTGTCGCCGCGCGGCTCGATCGCGCGATGCGGCACGCCGGTCTGCACGTGCGCGGCAGCATCGCGCAGCGTCGTGTTGAACTCGGCGGCGAGACTGCGCACGACGAGGAAGGTGCCGAGCGCACCCAGCATGCCGACGAGGATCGCGAGCGTGCCGATCACAATGCTCAGGCGGCGATGCAGGGAATGCGCGGCAAAAAACATGGAGCGTCTCGGGTGGGAAGGCGCGCTCCATCATAAAGGATTCGCCGTGCGCAAATCAGGCCGTGCGGTGGGTTTCAGCGATGCGAGCCGCCATGCATGCCACCCGCCCCGCTCCAGACGCCGCCGTGACCACCGTGGAAACCGCCATGAAATCCGCCGTGCATGCCTGGCCCCGGATGCATATGTGGGCCGCCAGGAAAGACGTGATCCATGTGATGAAAGTGATGGAAGTGATCGACGAACACGAACGAGCCGCCCACGAACACCGGCGGCCACCAGCCGTACCATGGACCGGCGTACCAGGTCGTCGCGTCGGTCCATGCCACCGGGTAGACCAGCGTGCCGTCGTTACCCTGCACGATCTGCCAGGTGCCGTCGGGCTGCAGGCAGGCGAGACCGCTGATCACCTGCGGCGCGCCGTCGATCTCGGCAGTGCCGGTGACGGTGCGGCAGTCGGGCGGCGGGTAAGACGACGCGTCCGCGGGCTGCTGCGACGTGGCCGACGTCGTGCAGGCGCCCAGACAGGCCAGCGCCGTGAAGACGAGAAGTTTGCGCATGATGTCGCCCCTCTCGACGGACCGGCCTCGCAGCGCACGGGCTGTGCGCCTTGGCCGTGAAGACTCCATCGGTACGCCTGGCACGCAGCGCGTGAGCGGGCTCGCGCCGGCCGCGTGTCATCTGCAAAACGAGGGGCGCGGGGGCACTATTCCGTTGCGCCCGGCGCGAGCGGCCAGGCCCTGATTACGACTTGTATCCGCGACGTGGTTCCGCGAACTGGACGTGTCGCGTTTCATGCCTGCCACCGCTTGACGAACTCCCGGATATCGTCGTTCACACGCGCGGCGTGGTTGAAGTACATGCCGTGCGTGCCGCCCTCATAGACCTTCAGCGTCGCGTGCTCGAGCGCGGCCGCCGTGGGACGTCCGGTTATCTCGAGCGGCGCCGAGGCATCGCAGTCGCCGTGCAGCACGAGCGCCGGCACGTCGATCGCGGCCAGTTCGCGGCGAAAGTCGGTGACCATCTGCACGCGCGACAGCTGCGCCGCGCCGTACAGCGACGCGTTCAGCATCATGTCGGCCGTCCACTGAATGACCGCGTGCGATGTACCGGGGCTGAAGTAAGCCTCGGCGCGCCGCGAGATCCAGTCGGGAAACGACGTGAGCATCTCTTCGATGGACGCTTCGAAAAGACTCGCATCGAGGCCGCCAGGATTGTCAGCAGTCTTGAGCAAGCACGGCGTCGACGCCGGCGAAAGCAGCACAATGCCTGCCACGCGGCGCGAGCCGTAGCGGCTCAAATAGCGCACGATCTCGCCGCTCGCGAACGAATGGCCGACCAGCGTGGCGCGTTCCAGACCTCGGGCGGCAAGGACAGCTTCGAGATCGTCGGCGAGCGTGTCGTAGTCGTAGCCGCGGCCCGGGTCGCTCGAGCGGCCATGCCCGCGGCGGTCGTAGGCCACGCAGCGAAACCCCGCGGCCGCGAGCGGCGCGCACTGGTAGTTCCACATGTCGGCGTTGAGCGTCCAGCCCGAGAGGAACACGAGCGGTGCGCCGTCGCCCCAGTCGCGATAGTGCAGCGCGGTATCGTCGTCGATGCGGATGTAGCCGGGTTGGCGGGCGTTGAGAGTTGCCATGGTCGTCGCTCCTTGCGGGTGGGGTGTGCCGATGAGCGACATCGTCGTCGATGCCGTGCGAGCTGACGATTACGTGGGAGGTAAAGGCCGGGCGTGAGCGCGCTGCGCGCAATCGCACCACGCTGGTGCTAGATTCGTCACACGTACTGCCTGGGAGACAAGCATGAGCAACCTCTCGCCGCGTCCGGCCTTCGGGTCTGCCATCTACTATCGCGATCCGTTCGCCGCGCTCGACTGGCTCGAAAAGGCGTTCGGCTTTACGCGCCAGTTCGTCGTCACGTCGCCGGACGGGAAGCTCGGTCACTCGGAAATGCGCTTTGGCGACGGCTACGTGATGATTTGCGGCGGCTGGGCCGGCATGCCCTACACGAGCCCCGCCGAACTGGAAGGCAGGAACACGCAGTCGGTCCACGTGCAGCTGAAAAGCGGCCTCGACGCGCATTGCGAACGCGCCCGCGCCGCCGGGGCAAAGATCATCCGCGAGCCGGCGGACCAGTTCTACGGCGACCGCGTCTATGTGGCGTGCGACCCCGAAGGCCACGTATGGAGCTTCGGCGAGACGGTGCGCGAGGTCACGCGCGAGGAGGCGGAAGCGGCGAGCGGGCTGAAGATCGACGGCTGGATTTGAGCGCGGCCGCGGCCTCAAATAGAAAACGCCCCGACGGGCGATAACCCGTCGGGGCGTTTGCATGAGAGCTCGCACGCGGCGCGCCATCGAGCGCGCGGCGTGGCAAAGCGAAACTGCTTAGCGTTGCGAGATCGGCTTCGCTTCGCGCGGCGTTTCGCCGATGAACAGCTGACGCGGACGGCCGATCTTCTGCTCGGGGTCGGCGATCATTTCGTTCCACTGCGCAATCCAGCCCACCGTACGTGCCATCGCGAAGATACACGTGAACATCGAGGTCGGGATGCCCAGTGCGCGCTGCACGATGCCCGAGTAGAAGTCGACGTTCGGGTACAGCTTGCGCGACACGAAGTATTCGTCTTCCAGCGCGATCTTTTCGAGCTGCATGGCGAGCTTGAAGAGCGGATCGTCGTGCAGGCCCAGTTCGTTGAGCACTTCGTAGCACGTTTCGCGCATGAGCTTCGCACGCGGATCGTAGTTCTTGTACACGCGGTGGCCGAAGCCCATCAGCTTCACGCCCGAGTTCTTGTCCTTCACCTGCTTGATGAACTCAGGAATCTTGTCCGGCGAGCCGATTTCTTCCAGCATGTTCAGTGCGGCTTCGTTCGCACCACCGTGCGCCGGGCCCCACAGACAGGCGATACCCGCAGCGATACACGCGAACGGATTCGCACCCGACGAACCGGCCAGACGTACGGTAGACGTCGAAGCGTTCTGCTCGTGGTCGGCGTGCAGGATGAGGATACGGTCGAGGGCGCGCACGAGCACGTCGTTGACCTTGTACTCTTCGCACGGGTTCGAGAACATCATGCGCATGAAGTTCGCGCTGTACGACAGATTGTTCTGCGGATACACGAACGGCTGGCCGATCGAGTACTTGTACGCCATGGCGACGAGCGTCGGCAGCTTCGCGATCATACGGATCGCCGAAACTTCACGATGCTTCGGGTTATTGATGTCGAGCGAGTCGTGATAGAACGCCGACAGCGCGCCGACTGCGGCGACCAGAATCGCCATCGGGTGCGCGTCGCGACGGAAGCCGCGGAAGAAGAACTGCATTTGCTCGTGAACCATCGTGTGCTGCGTGACGGTCTTCACGAACTCTTCCTTCTGCGCCGCGTTCGGCAGTTCGCCGCGGTACAGCAGGTAGCAGGTTTCGAGGAAGTCGGCGTTTTGCGCGAGGTTGTCGATCGGGTAGCCGCGGTAAAGCAGCTCGCCCTTGTCCCCGTCGATGTACGTGATCGCCGAGTTGCACGACGCCGTCGACATGAAGCCCGGGTCATACGTGAACTTGCCGGTCTGACCGTACAGTTTGCGGATGTCGATCACATCCGGGCCCATCGTGCCCTTGTAGATCGGCAGTTCGACGCTCGGCGAATTGTCGCTGAACGATAGCGTGGCTTTTACATCAGACGGGGTCATAGCACATCCTCAATCGAAGATAAACACGGGATTCGATAATTTTGTACGTCGGGCGCGGCGCCTCCATATTGCCGCCGCGCTCAGACGTTCCGAAGCAGCTCCAGCACCCGCTTCACGTCCGGGTCGGCAAGGTCGCCTTCTGGTTCCTTGCGCGCGAGCAGCAAGTCCATCAGGTCGTTATCGCTCAGCTCGAGCAGGCGCGTGAGAGCGCCCACGTCGGCGTCGCTGAGTTCATGCTCATAGCGCTCGAAAAACCGCTCAAAAATCAGATCGTTTTCGAGCAGGCCGCGCCGCGCGCGCCAGCGAAGGCGCGCGCGACGATGGGGGTCAGACTGGTGCGATTCCATTTCAGAACAACAACATCAAACCGCGCGGCGGAACATCAGTTCCTTGATCTTGCCGATCGCCTTCGTCGGGTTCAGGCCCTTCGGGCAAACGTCGACGCAGTTCATGATCGTATGGCAGCGGAACAGACGGTACGGGTCCTCGAGGTTGTCGAGGCGCTCGCCGGTCGCTTCGTCGCGGCTGTCCGCGATGAAGCGGTAAGCCTGCAGCAGACCTGCCGGGCCGACGAACTTGTCCGGGTTCCACCAGAAGCTCGGGCACGAAGTCGAGCAGCTTGCGCACAGAATACACTCGTACAGGCCATCGAGTTCGTCACGCTGCTCAGGCGACTGCAGACGCTCCTTCTCGGGCGGCGGCGTGTCGTTGATCAGGTACGGCTTGATCGAGTGGTACTGGTTGAAGAACTGCGTGAAGTCGCAGATCAGGTCGCGCACGACGGGCAGGCCCGGCAGCGGACGCAGCACGATCTTCGCCGGCAGGTCGTTCAGGTTCGTGAGGCACGCGAGACCGTTCTTGCCGTTGATGTTCATGGCGTCCGAACCGCACACGCCTTCACGGCACGAACGGCGGAACGACAGCGTCTCGTCCAGTTCCTTGAGCTTGACCAGCGCGTCGAGCAGCATGCGCTCGTGCGTGAGTTCCAGCTCGTACGTTTGCATGCGCGGCGCCGCGTCCTTGTCCGGGTCGTAGCGATAGACTTCAAAAATGCGTTTGGCCATTTCCAATTCCTTTTGACTGGCGTGTGCCTTAGAACGTACGCGCCTTCGGCGGCACGGACTCGACGGTCAGCGGTTGCATGTGGACCGGCTTGTAATCGAGTCGGTCGCCTTCGCTGAACCAGAGCGTATGGCGCAGCCAGTTTTCGTCGTCGCGGTGTTCGAAGTCGCTCTGTGCGTGTGCACCACGGCTTTCCTTACGGGCTTCAGCCGAAACCATCGTTGCGCGTGCAACTTCGATAAGGTTCGCCACTTCGAGCGCTTCCACGCGCGCCGTGTTGAACACCTTCGACTTGTCCTTCAGGTGAATGTGCTTCGCGCGCTCAGCGATCTCCGCGATGTCCTTCACGCCGTCTGCCAGCAGCTTCGACGTGCGGAACACGCCTGCGTGCTTCTGCATCGAGCCGCGGATGTCGTTCGCGACGCTTTGCGCGTACTCGCCCGAGGTCGACTTGTCGAGCTCGGCAAGGCGCGAGAGCGCGAAGTCGGCGGCGTCGGCCGGCAGCGGCTTGTGGTCCTTGAGCTCCTTGACGTGCTTGACGATGTGGTTGCCAGCCGCACGGCCGAACACCACGAGGTCGAGCAGCGAGTTCGTGCCGAGACGGTTTGCGCCGTGCACCGAGACGCACGAGCATTCGCCCACGGCGTAGAAGCCGTTGACGACTTCTTCGTGACCCTTGGGCGTGCCAACGACCTGGCCGTTGATGTTCGTCGGGATGCCGCCCATCTGGTAGTGGATGGTCGGCACGACCGGGATCGGCTCCTTGATACAGTCCACGTTCGCGAACTTGAGCGCGATTTCGCGGATCGACGGCAGACGCTTCATGATCGTCTCGGCGCCGATGTGCGAAAGGTCGAGCAGCACGTGGTCCTTGTGCGGACCCACGCCGCGGCCTTCCTTGATTTCCTGGTCCATCGAACGCGAAACGAAGTCGCGCGGCGCCAGGTCCTTCAGGGTCGGCGCGTAACGCTCCATGAAGCGCTCGCCGTTCGAGTTACGCAGAATGCCGCCTTCGCCGCGCACGCCTTCCGTGATCAGCACGCCCGCGCCGGCCACGCCGGTCGGGTGGAACTGCCAGAACTCCATGTCCTGCAGCGCGATGCCCGAACGGGCCGCCATGCCGAGGCCGTCACCGGTATTGATGAACGCGTTGGTCGATGCCGCGAAGATCCGGCCCGCGCCGCCCGTGGCGAACAGCGTGGTCTTGCCTTCGAGGATGTAGACGTCGCCCGTTTCCATTTCGAGCGCGGTCACGCCGAGCACGTCGCCGTCGGCGTCGCGGATCAGGTCGAGCGCCATCCATTCGACGAAGAACGTGGTCTTCGCCGCGACGTTCTGCTGGTACAGCGTGTGCAGCAGCGCGTGGCCGGTACGGTCAGCAGCAGCACAGGCGCGCTGGACCGGCTTCTCGCCGTAGTTGGCCGTGTGGCCGCCGAACGGGCGCTGGTAGATCGTGCCGTCGGCGTTACGGTCGAACGGCATGCCCATGTGTTCGAGCTCGTACACGGCGTTCGGCGCTTCACGGCACATGAACTCGATCGCGTCCTGATCGCCGAGCCAGTCGGAGCCCTTGATCGTGTCGTAGAAGTGGTAGTGCCAGTTGTCTTCGCTCATGTTGCCGAGCGAGGCGCCGATGCCGCCCTGGGCCGCCACCGTGTGCGAACGCGTGGGGAATACCTTCGAGAGCACACAAACCGACAGGCCAGCGCGCGCGAGTTGCAGCGAAGCGCGCATCCCCGAGCCGCCAGCACCGACGATGACCACGTCGAACTTGCGACGCGGCAATGAATTCTTGATTGCAGCCATTCTTTTACACTCTCCAGAGAATCTGAGCGGCGTAGCCGAGGCTGCCCAGCAGCCATGCGATCGTGAGGACGTCCAGCGTGATGCGCAGGCCGACCGGCTTGATGTAGTCCATCCAGATGTCACGCACACCGACCCACGCGTGCAGGAACAGCGCGATCAGGGTGACGAACGTCGCGAGCTTCATCCACTGCGCGGCGAAGATGGAGGCCCAGCCGTCATACGAGAAGTCGTGCGCGCCGAAGAACAGCACGAGCAGCACGATCGTGTAGATCGCCATGATCACGGCGGTGGCGCGTTGCGCGATCCAGTCGCGAATGCCGTAGTGAGCGCCGACGACAAGGCGCTTCGGACCGATACCGTTATTAGCCGACATTTTTTAGAACGCTCCGAAGAGTTTTGCCGCAAAGGCGATCGTGAGGACCGTGGAGATGATCACGACGACGAGGGAGGTCGACTTGCCTTTTTCCTTGCTCACGAGGCCATGGTTGAAGTCCATGCACAGGTGACGCACGCCAGCGCAGAAGTGAAACAGGAACGCCCACCCGAGGACCAGCACGATGAGCTTGACGATGATATTGGAGAGGAAGCCCTTGAATACCTCGAAGCTAAGCTCCGAAGTGAGGCTCTGGTCCAACAGGAACAAGATGAAAGGCAGGAACAGGAACAACAACGCACCGCTGACGCGGTGGCCGATCGACACACGACCGGCCAGAGGCAGGCGGTATGCGAACAATATCTGCCCAAGCCCGATGTTCCGGTATTCCGGCCTCGGTTTTTTTGCGGCTTCTGCCATGCTAGACCCCTACTATGTGTTAACACTAATTCGCAATTTTAGCGCCTTTTCATATCGCGCTGCAGCGAAATCCACGTCGGGTACGGCTGGTGGTGCGCGCAAGCAAAGGCACTCTGGGGAAGGCTCCGCGCCTCTTGCGCGGTCGCCCGTCAACTCAAATCGTTCTGATAGTAGTACCCGGTTGTGACATACCATCCGCGGCGGACCTCGACCGGCCGGTCTCCATAGGTATAGGACACGCGCTCGACCGACAGCAAAGGAAAACCTGCGGGCACCTTGAGAAGATCGGCCACCGAGGGCTCCGCGGCCACGGCGCGGATCTTCTCGGTTGCACGAATCATGCGCGTGCCGAATTCCGCTTCGAACATGGCGTAGAGCGGGCCTTTGTACTCGGCGAGGCGCTCGCTCGTGAGCCCGCGGAACACCCCGCCGGGCAGCCAGATTTCGTCGAGCACGGTGCTCTCGCCGTCGAACTGCAAGAGACGCCGGATCAGCACCACCGGGTCCGAGGGCTTGAGGTCGAGCTGCCGCGCGATCTCGGCCGAAGCGCGCAGGCGCCGGCACTCGAGCAGCTTGCTCACGTGCGGGTGCTCCGCGCCGTCATCGGCGAGTAATCTAAGAAAGCGAAACTGGGCGCGCTCTTCGTTGTGCGTTGCAACAAACGTGCCCTTGCCCTGGCGGCGCACCAGCAGATTGTCGGCAGCCAGCTCGTCGATCGCCTTGCGCACGGTCCCCTGGCTCACCTTGTAACGGGCGGCCAGTTCGACTTCGCTGGGGATGATTTCGCCGGGCTTCCATTCGCCGGACTCGAGGCTCTGGGTAATGAGCCCCTTGATCTGCTGGTACAGCGGACTGAAGGTCGGGGACGGCGGAACCGCGGGCGCAGACGCTTGAGCCCCGCTCTCGGGAGCGGTGGAATTCGCGTTGCTGGCCGGGTTTGCACTCATGGCGCGCATTTCAACATAAAGCCCCCTACGCATCAAGCATTTTGCCTGCAATAGTTATGTCTTATATAAGACATAAGATACTGTTGACTTTGACCCTGACGACTCCTACACTCCCGATCGAGCAAGGGTTTGCGGGCGGCCTGCATGCTAATTTCAGGACATGAAAACGGCATGACGAAGAGGCGCCGCCGGCTGCATCCACCTCGTGGCGAATGCGCCGCGATCCGCCTTGCACGATGCTGTTCCCTCACGCAGTAAACGCAGTAAAGGTTTCGATCCGCCCAGCCGGCACGCGTGAGTCGTTGCGCGCCGCGCGTCTGTGGTAGAGCCCGAGCGAGCTGTTGCAGGAGTCGGCACACGCGAAGCGGCCAGCGTCTGGTGTCCCTCGAAGGGCGCCCCGTTCACCTCTTGCCATGTTGCACAGGTTACCGGCACGGCGGTCCGTGCCGGCGGCGCACGCTTCACGGCTTGTCAGTCATGGTCGTTCCAGTGAAGCGCGCACGCCGGCGATCAAGACCGCCTGTTTCACCTACGCTTCGTGTATCGCGCATATAGAATGGCGTTTTACCCTGGCGTCTAACGCATCTTCCTGGAGATTTTCAATGGCTAAGCCCGCAAAGCGCGTTGCCGTCACCGGCGCCGCAGGTCAGATCGCTTACTCCCTGCTGTTCCGCATTGCGAATGGCGACCTGCTCGGCAAGGATCAGCCCGTCATCCTGCAACTGCTCGACCTGCCGCAAGCGCAAGCCGCCGTCAAGGGCGTCGTGATGGAACTGGACGACTGCGCATTCCCGCTGCTCGCGGGCGTGGTCATCACCGACGACCCGAAGGTCGCGTTCAAGGACGCCGACGTCGCCCTGCTGGTTGGCGCACGTCCGCGCTCGAAGGGCATGGAGCGTAAGGACCTGCTCTCGGCCAACGCCGAAATCTTCACGGTTCAAGGCAAGGCGCTGAACGACGTCGCCAGCCGCGACGTGAAGGTGCTGGTCGTCGGCAACCCGGCCAACACGAACGCCTACATCGCCATGAAGTCGGCTCCGGACCTGCCGAAGAAGAACTTCACCGCCATGCTGCGTCTGGACCACAACCGCGCGCTCTCGCAACTGGCCGCCAAGTCGGGCAAGCCGGTAGCTTCGATCGAGAAGCTCGCCGTGTGGGGCAACCACTCGCCGACGATGTACCCCGACTTCCGTGTCGCAACGGCGGAAGGCCAGTCGCTGACCAAGCTGATCAACGACGACGAATGGAACCGCAACACGTTCATCCCGACGGTCGGCAAGCGCGGCGCGGCGATCATCGAAGCGCGCGGCCTCTCGTCGGCAGCTTCGGCCGCCAACGCTGCAATCGACCACGTGCGTGACTGGGTCCTCGGCACGAACGGCAAGTGGGTCACGATGGGTATCCCGTCGGACGGCTCGTACGGCATCCCCGAAGACATCATCTACGGCGTGCCGGTGACCTGCGAAAACGGCGAATACAAGCGCGTGGAAGGCCTCGAAATCGACGCGTTCTCGCGCGAGAAGATGGACGGCACGCTGGCTGAGCTGCTCGAAGAGCGCGAAGGCGTCGCTCACCTGCTCGGCAAGTAAGCCAGCTGGACGAACGGAACGCGCGTTTGACGCCCGTTCCGTTCTGCTTTATGGGCACGCGGGGCAGCCTCCGCGGCCCGCCTCGACCCGATCCGCATGCGCCTTGCCGGCAGGGCGCATGCGGATCCGGTATCTCCTCCAAAACTCGACTCCCGACGCCGAAGATGCGCGCCATTCTGCCAGCCGAAGTGCTGTTTGACGGCGAAGCGCCGCCCGCCATCCTGCCCGCATGCGACCACTACGCGGGCAGTGAGAAGCTGATGCTCAAATCGCTCGCGCTGCAGCAGCAGTTGGGCCCGGTATTCGACATCACGCTCGATTGCGAAGACGGCGCGCAGGTCGGCCGCGAAGCCGAACACGCCGAACTCGTGGCGTCGTTCATCGGCGGCGAACACGACCGCTTCGGCCGCATCGGCGTGCGCATCCACGATTTCCATCACCCCCACTGGCGCGACGACGTGCGCATGATCCTGCGCGCCGCGAAGCGCGCGCCGGCCTTCATTACTCTGCCGAAGATCCGCGCCGTGGGCGACGCCGCCGAAATGACGGCGTTCATCGAGGCCACGCGCGTCGAGATGGGGATCGACAAGCCCATTCCCGTTCAATTGCTGGTCGAAACGCATGGCGCACTCGCGCGCGTGTTCGACCTCGCCGCGCTGCGCGGCGTCGAGTCGCTGAGCTTCGGGCTGATGGACTTCGTCTCCGCGCACGACGGCGCGATTCCCGACACGGCGATGCGCTCGCCCGGCCAGTTCGACCACCCGCTCGTGCGCCGCGCGAAGCTCGAAATCGCAGCCGCGTGCCACGCGTTCGGCCGCGTGCCCTCGCACAACGTCAGTACGGAAGTGCGCGACATGGACGTGGTGGCGAACGACGCGCGCCGCGCACGCAACGAGTTCGGCTACACGCGCATGTGGAGCATTCACCCGGCGCAGATTCCCGCAATCGTGGCCGCTTTCGCGCCGCGCGACGAAGAAATCGCGCTGGCAGCCGAAATCCTGCTGGCCGCGCAACATACACAATGGGGTCCGACGCGCCACGGCGACACGCTGCACGACCGCGCGAGCTATCGCTATTACTGGTCGGTGCTGCGGCGCGCGCGCGCCACGGGCCGCGCCGTGCCGGCCGAAGCGGCGCCGCTGTTCGCGAGCGGGGAGCCGACGCGGGAGTCGGCATGAATGCGCGCCGGGAAGGCGCAGAAAACGTTTTCAACCTACTGCGCCAAGGCAAACAGGCGCATCGCGCGCCACCTGGCGCAGCGACGGCAGTCACGGACAGTTACAGGCAGTTACTTGCGAACCACGGCGCAAACAACACCGGGCCGGAGAAATTGAAGTTCATGGCGATAAATAGGTGAAAATAGCGTCCGCTGCGCGCTTTCGGGGCGCGCGCAGTGCAAACGGCGGTTGCCTGTTCAACCGCGCACTGATCAACCGCTTTTAGATAGATAAAGGTTTGACACTCATGAAGAAACTGCTGATCGCCGCTGTCATCGGCACGCTGTCCTCGACGCTGATGCTGGCCGCCACCGATGCCGCCGCACAAGGCACGTCGACCACGACCGCCAAGAAGCCGGCTCCGAAGCATCGCATCATCAAGCGCAAGGCCAACCCGGCCAAGGAAGCGAAGATGGATCCGGTCCCGGAAGGCTCGGAGCACTGGAGCTGCGCTGAAGGCGCACAATTCGACCTGAAGGGCGACATGGCGCGTGACCAGATCGTCACCGTTCACTGGGCGAACAAGAACTACAACCTGCCGCGTCAGGTCACGACCACGGGCGCCGACCGCTTCCACGACGCCGCTACCGGCCTCGACCTCGTCGTGATCCCGACGAAGGCCATGCTGTTCTCGGACAAGGACAGTTCGCGTCTGGCCGACGAGTGCAAGACTGTTGCAATGCAGCAAGGCGCAATGGCGCCGACCCAGGCTCAAGCGCTGAACCCGGCTAACCGCGCTCCGGCAGCCGCCAGCGGCGCCGCGGGCCAGTAAGGACCGCAGGATCGCCTCGATGTCCGCCCTGATCTCCAACGTCAGGCCGCATCCGGACCAGGTACTGGTCGATATCGTCGACTACGTGCTGGGCGGGTTTGCCAAAGACGGGGTTGACAGCGCGCTCGCGCTGACGACGGCCCGGCATTGCCTGATCGATACCCTCGGCTGCGGACTCGAGGCGCTCTCCTACCCCGCCTGCACCAAGTTGCTGGGACCGATCGTGCCGGGCACGATCGTCCCGCACGGTGCGAAAGTGCCGGGCACGCCATTCCAGCTCGATCCGGTTCAGGCCGCGTTCAACATCGGCGCGATGATCCGCTGGCTCGACTTCAACGACACCTGGCTCGCCGCCGAATGGGGCCATCCGTCAGACAACCTGGGCGGCATCCTCGCGACCGCCGACTGGCTCTCGCGCACCGCCGTCGCCCACGGCAAGCCACCACTCACCATGAAGCACGTGCTCGAAGGCATGGTGAAGGCGCACGAGATCCAGGGCTGCATTGCGCTGGAAAACTCGTTCAACCAGGTCGGTCTCGACCATGTGCTACTGGTGAAGCTCGCCTCCACCGCCGTGGTCGGACAAATGCTCGGGCTCACGCGCGACGAGCTGATCAACGCCGTTTCGCTCGCGATGGTCGACGGCCAGTCGCTGCGCACCTACCGCCACGCGCCCAATACGGGCTCGCGCAAGTCGTGGGCCGCAGGCGACGCCACCTCGCGCGCCGTGCGCCTAGCGCTCATGGCGAAAACGGGCGAGATGGGCTATCCCTCGGCGCTCACGGCAAAAACGTGGGGCTTCTACGACGTCTCGTTCAAGGGACAGCCGTTCAGGTTTCAGCGCCCCTACGGCACGTATGTCATGGAAAACGTGCTGTTCAAGATTTCGTTCCCCGCCGAATTCCACGCGCAGACCGCTGCCGAAGCCGCGATGACGCTGCACGGCATGCTGGCGCAACGCGGCAAGACGGCTGGGGACATCAAACGCATCATCATCCGCACGCATGAAGCGGCCATCCGCATCATCGACAAGAGCGGCCCGCTTGCCAACCCGGCCGATCGCGACCACTGTATCCAGTACATGGTCGCCGTGCCGCTGATCTTCGGCCGCCTCACCGCCTCCGACTACGAAGACGACGTCGCGAGCGACCCGCGCATCGACGCGCTGCGCGCGAAGACGGTATGCGTGGAAGACCCGCAATTTACGAAGGATTATCACGATCCGGACAAGCGCTCGATCGCGAATGCGCTCACCATAGAGCTCATCGACGGCACGACGCTCGACGAGGTCGTAGTCGAGTACCCGATCGGCCACAAGCGGCGCCGCGAAGAAGGCATTCCGCTGCTGATCGAGAAGTTTCGAATCAACCTCGTGCGCCGCTTCCCCGCGAAGCAGCAGCAGGCGATTCTCGATGTCTCGCTCGACGAGGCGCGGCTTTGCGCCCTGCCCGTCAACGAGTACGTCGACATGTATGTGATCTGAGCAATCAGGCAGGTATCAGTGACAGCAGCAAACGAGCAGTAAGCGTTATTTCCGCGATTAAACGAAGGAAAACACTATGGCCCACAATCTCCACAAAACGCTAAAAGAATTCGACAGCGGTTCCGGCAAAGGCAAGTTCTACTCGCTGCCGCAACTCGGCAAGCAGCTTGGCGTGAAGATCAATCGTCTGCCGGTCTCGATTCGTCTGGTGCTCGAGTCTGTGCTGCGTAACTACGACGGCAAGAAGATCGCGGAAGAGCACATCGAGCAACTCGCGAACTGGAAGCCGAACGCCACGCGCGTCGACGAGATCCCGTTCGTGGTCGCCCGCGTCGTGTTGCAGGACTTCACCGGCGTGCCGCTGCTCGCCGACATCGCCGCCATGCGCGGCGTGGCCAAGCAGGTCGGAAAGGACCCGAAGGTCATCGAGCCGCTCGTGCCGGTGGATCTCGTCGTCGAC
This sequence comes from Paraburkholderia sp. BR10882, assembly GCF_040948855.1. Lineage (NCBI taxonomy): Bacteria > Pseudomonadati > Pseudomonadota > Betaproteobacteria > Burkholderiales > Burkholderiaceae > Paraburkholderia > Paraburkholderia sp. BR10882. Next base: position 390,946 of record NZ_JBFPKP010000002.1, read on the forward strand.
CACTCGGTCCAGATCGACTACTTCCGCCAGAAGGACGCGCTCGACCTGAACATGAAACTGGAATTCCAGCGCAACAACGAGCGCTACCAGTTCATGAAGTGGGGCATGCAGGCGTTCGACACGTTCAAGGTCGTGCCGCCGGGCATCGGCATCGTCCACCAGGTGAACCTGGAATACCTCGCGCGCGGCGTGCACAAGAAGGCCGAAGGCGGCGATACCGTCTACTACCCGGACACGCTCGTCGGCACCGACAGCCACACCACGATGATCAACGGTATCGGCGTGGTGGGCTGGGGCGTGGGCGGCATCGAAGCGGAAGCCGGCATGCTCGGCCAGCCGGTGTACTTCCTCACGCCTGACGTGGTGGGCGTCGAGCTCAAGGGCAAGCTGCGCGAAGGCTGCACGGCAACCGACCTCGTGCTGACCATCACCGAAATGCTGCGCAAGGAGAAGGTCGTCGGCAAGTTCGTCGAGTTCTTCGGCGAAGGCACGGCGTCGATCGGCGTGCCCGACCGCGCGACGATCGGCAACATGGCGCCGGAATACGGCGCGACGATGGGCTTCTTCCCCGTCGACGAAAAGACGATCGACTACTTCAAGGGCACGGGCCGCACGCCAGCCGAAATCGAGGCGTTCGCGAACTACTTCAAGGCGCAGGACCTCTTCGGTGTGCCGAAGGCCGGCGACATCGACTACACGAAGACGCTCGTCCTCGACCTCGGCACGGTCGCACCGTCGCTGGCCGGTCCGAAGCGCCCGCAAGACCGCATCGAAATCGGCAACGTGAAGTCGACCTTCACGGACCTGTTCTCGAAGCCGGTCGCGGAAAACGGCTTCAACAAGAAGGCCGCCGACCTCTCCGCCGAATACGCGGCGGGCGACAAGGTCAAGCTGCACAACGGCGACGTGCTGATCGCCGCGATCACGTCGTGTACGAACACGTCGAACCCGAGCGTGCTGCTGGCCGCCGGTCTGCTCGCGAAGAAGGCCGTGGAAGCGGGCCTGACGGTCGCGCCGCACATCAAGACGTCGCTCGCGCCGGGATCGCGCATCGTCACCGAATACCTGACGAAAACGGGCCTGCTGCCGTACCTCTCGAAGCTCGGCTTCGAACTCGCGGCATACGGCTGCACGACCTGCATCGGCAACGCCGGCGACCTGACGCCCGAACTGAACGAATCGATCGTCAAGAACGACGTCGTCGCGGCTGCGGTGCTCTCGGGCAACCGCAACTTCGAAGCGCGTATCCACCCGAACATCCGCGCGAACTTCCTGGCCTCGCCGCCGCTGGTGGTCGCATACGCGATCGCGGGCAACATCACGCGCGACCTGATGACGGAACCGGTGGGCAAGGGCAACGGCGGCCGTGACATCTACCTCGGCGACATCTGGCCGACGAGCGACGAAGTCAACGCGCTGCTCAAGTTCGCGCTCGATCCGGACGCGTTCCAGAAGAACTACAGCCAGCTCACGAAGAAGGGCGACCTGTGGAGCAAGATCGAAGGCGAAGAAGGTCAGGTCTACGACTGGCCGAAGTCGACCTACATCGCCGAGCCGCCGTTCTTCGGCAGCGATTTTTCGATGACGCCGTCCTCGGGCGTGCCCGAAATCAAGGGCGCGCGCGCACTGGGCATCTTCGGTGACTCGGTCACGACCGACCACATCAGCCCGGCTGGCTCGATCAAGGAAGACTCGCCCGCAGGCAAGTGGCTGAAGGAAAACGGCGTGCAGAAGGCCGACTTCAACAGCTACGGCTCGCGCCGCGGCAACCACGACGTGATGATGCGCGGCACCTTCGCGAACGTGCGTATCAAGAACCTGATGATCCCGGCGAAGGCCGACGGCACGCGCGTGGAAGGCGGCCTGACGATCCATCAGCCGAGCGGCGAACAGCTCTCGATCTATGACGCAGCGATGAAGTACATCGACGCCGGCACGCCGACCATGGTGTTCGCAGGCGAAGAGTACGGTACCGGTTCGTCGCGTGACTGGGCAGCCAAGGGCACGCAGCTGCTGGGCGTGAAGGCCGTGGTCGCACGCAGCTTCGAGCGTATCCACCGCTCGAACCTCGTTGGCATGGGCGTTCTGCCGCTGCAGTTCAAGGGTTCGGACAGCGTTCAGTCGCTCGGCCTGACCGGCGAAGAAACGTTCGACATCGAAGGCCTGACGGACGACTTCAAGCCGCAACAGGACCTGACGCTCGTGATCCACCACAAGGACGGCAAGGACCAGCGCGTGCAGGTGCTGCTGCGCATCGACACGCCGATCGAAGTCGACTACTACAAGCACGGCGGTATTCTGCCGTTCGTGCTGCGCTCGCTGCTCGCGGCGTAAGTACGCAGTTTTTTGCAGGTGCCGCGCCCGGCAACGGGTGCGGTCACACTTGGAGCCCGACGCAAGTCGGGCTTTTTTTTCGACTGGGCTCCGGGTCGAGCTATTCGATCAGCTTGTTCAACGTCGCAAACTCGATCAGCGCCGCAAGCGACGACACGCCGAGCTTGTCCAGTACGCGGGTCTTGTAGGTGCTGACGGTTTTATCGGAAAGCCCAAGCCGTGCCGCGATACCCTTGTTGCTCAAACCGCGCGCTAGATACTGCAGGACTTCGACTTCGCGAGGCGACAGCCCGTTGAGCGCGACGTCGCGTCCGCCACCGCAGCTACCCGCCGGGAAGCAGTCGTAGCCGAGCAAGACCGCCTTGACCACACCGCACAGTTCCTCCACACCGCGATTCTTGTTGACATAGCCGTTCGCGCCCGCGACGCGCGTGTGATTGGCCATGACCAGCTCGGGCTTCGCAGAGAGCACGAGAATGCGTGCGCCGGGCTGCGTCGTGCGAACGCCGCGGATCACGGAAAGGCCGTCGAGCTTCGGCAACTCGAGGTCGAGAATGACCAGATCGGGATGCAGTTGCTGGACGAGGCGCAGGCCCGCTTCGCCGTCGCTGCACTCGCCGACCAGTTCGTACTCCGTATTGAGCACGTTGGCGAGCATCTTCAGCACGATCGGATGGTCGTCGATGACGACGACGCGTTTCATTTTTTGTTCCATGGTGGCGTATTCGTTTGACCCTTCAGCGTGAATCTCACAGCCTGAACGACCTGGCGGCAATTGTGTATAGGAAAGTTCTGAAAGAACCCGCAAGAAACTGTCGCAGGGTTAACCCATTGCTCTCATAGTTTGAATTTAACTAACGCGTGAATTAAAGTAGAACAATGATCACGCGCACCCGCACCGCTGCTGCTGCGGCCCGCCCGCGAGGCCGGCGCCCCGCCGCCGCCGACCTCGACATGCGCGAGCGGCTGCTCGCCAGCGCCACGCAACTGTTCGGCGAGCAAGGCATCGCGGCCACCACCATGGCGCAGATCGCCGAGGCCGCCGGCGTGACGTCCGCGATGGTTCACTACTACTTCACGAATCGCGAAAAGCTGCTCGACGCCGTGGTCGAGGAGCGCATTGCGCGCTCCATTGCCTTCGTGTGGGAGAGTGTGGATAGCGCTGACAGTGATCTCTCGCAAGATCCTCACGCGCTCGTGGAGGAACTGGTCGCGCGGCTCTTCGACGTCACCGCGCGCATGCCCTGGCTGTCGCCGCTCTGGCTGCGCGAAATCGTCAACGAAGGCGGCCTGCTGCGCGAGCGCATGCTCAAGCGTCTGCCCACCGAGCAGTTGCAACGTTTTGCCGCGCGCGTCAACGAGGCGCAGCGCGATGGCAGCGTCAACGCCGAACTCGAAGCTCCGCTGCTGTTCATCTCGATTCTCGCGCTCGTCATGCTGCCGCTCGCCACTTCGAAGCTCTGGCAAAGTGTGCGCGGCTTTCCGAAGATCGAGCGCGAGGCACTGCATCGGCATGTGAGCGCGCTGTTGAGCGCGGCCTTGCGGCCCGCGCCGCAGGCCACGCGTGCGCGCCGCGCGACGGGCTCGACGGGGAGCCGCAAGGGGGACGCGTCATGAAGCGCCTCATTGCCGTCATATGCACTGCGTTGCTCGTGTTAGCCGCGTGTTCCAGGCATGGACCGGCTGGCTGGCAGGGCTATGCCGAAGGCGAGTACGTCTATCTCGCTTCTTCGCAGCCGGGCACGCTCACACACCTCGAAGTGCAACGCGGGCAGACTGTCGCCGCCAATGCGCCCGCCTTCGCGCTCGACTCCGTCGAGGAAGCGGCTGCGCGCGACGAGGCGCAGCATCGGCTGACGGCCGCACAGCAGCAGCTCGCCGACCTCCAGACGGGCAAGCGTCCGCCCGAAGTGCGCGTGACCGAGGCACAGCTCGCGCAGGCCGAGGCGAACGCGCGCAAGGCCGCGCTCCAGCTCACGCGCGACGAAACACAGCTTCGCGCGGGCGGTATTGCGCAGGCACAGCTCGACGATTCGCGCGCGCAGGCTGCCTCCACGGCCGCCCAGGTGCGCGAGTTGCAAAACCAGGTGCGCGTGGCGAATCTGCCGGGACGTAGCGCGCAAATCGCCGCCCAGGCCGCCGACGTCGAGGCCGCGCGCGCCTCGCTCGCACAGGCGCAGTGGCGGCTCGACCAGAAGCGCGTGAGTGTGCCGAGCGGCGGCCTCGTCTACGACACGCTATTTCGTGTAGGCGAGTGGGTGCAGGCGGGCAACCCCGTCGTGCAGATGTTGCCGCCTCAGAACGTGAAGGTGCGCTTCTTCGTGCCGGAAACGATCGTCGGATCGCTCGCGCCAGGTCGCAAGGTGAACGTGCGCTGCGACGGCTGCGCCGCCCTGGTGCCCGCCACCATCACGTGGATTTCGAACGCCGCCGAATATACGCCGCCCGTCATCTACAGCAACGAGAACCGCGCGAAGCTCGTTTTCATGATCGAGGCGCGGCCTTCCGCAGAAGACGCCGTGAAGCTGCATCCGGGCCAGCCGGTCGAGGTGACGCTTCAATGAGCACACCAGTTCGATCCGCCGGCGACTACGCCATCGACGTGCGCAATCTCAACAAGCGTTTCGGCAGCAAGCATGTCGTCAACGACGTGTCGCTGCGGGTGGCGCGCGGCGAGATCTTCGGCTTTCTCGGCCCGAACGGCAGCGGCAAAACCACGTCGATCCGGCTCATGTGCGGGCTGCTCACGCCCGACTCGGGTTCGGGCACCTGCCTTGGCTACGACATCCTGCGCGAGAGCGCGCAGATCAAGCGTCACGTCGGCTACATGACGCAGCGATTCTCGTACTGGGAAGACCTGACGATCCGCGAGAACCTCGACTTCGTCGCGCGCATCTACGAGATGCCGAACCGGCGCGAAGCCGTCGACCGCGCGCTCGAATCGCTCGGGCTCGCCAGCCGCGCGAGCCAGCTCACGGGTGCGCTTTCGGGCGGCTGGAAGCAGCGGCTCGCGCTCGCGGCCTGCATGCTGCACGAGCCCGAATTGCTGCTGCTCGACGAACCGACAGCGGGCGTCGATCCCACCGCACGCCGCGACTTCTGGGAGGAGTTGCACCGGCTCGCCGCGCGGGGCATTTCGGTGCTCGTGAGCACGCATTACATGGACGAAGCCGAGCGCTGCCACAAGCTCGCCTATATCGCCTACGGCAAGCTGCTCACGCAAGGCACCGCGGCCGAGGTGATCGCTGAACAGAACCTCGAAACGTGGGCGATTCATGGCGAGCGGCTCAGCGCACTCGCCGCGCAGTTGCGCGACGCGCCGGGAATCGACCAGACGGTGGTGTTCGGCTCCGCGCTGCATGCGAGCGGACGCGATCACGCAGCGCTCGCCAAGGCGGTCGAGCGTGCCGTAGAAGGCCAGCCGCTGCGCGCGGAACGCATCGACACCGGTCTCGAAGATGTCTTCATCTACCTGATGAGCCATGCTCAGGACAATTACGGGGTCACGTCGTGAGCGCCTCGTTCCCGTTTTCCGTGGCGCGCTGGTGGAGCATCGTGCTCAAGGAGTTCCTGCAGCTCAAGCGCGACCGCATCACATTCGCGATGATCGTGGGCCTGCCGATCATTCAGCTCACGCTGTTCGGCTATGCAATCAACACCGACCCCAAGCACCTGCCCACGGCCATCGTCGTGCGCGAAGACAGCGTGTTCGCGCGCAGCTTCGTCGCGGGCATGCGTAACTCCGCCTATTTCGACGTGATCGAAACGCTGCCTGACGATGCCTCGGCGCGTCATGCGCTCGCGCGCGGCACGGTGCAGTTCGTGCTCAGCATTCCTGTCGATTTCTCGCGGCGCCTGCTGCGCGGCGAGCGCCCTTCGCTGCTCGTCGAAGCCGACGCGAGCGATCCCACCGCCATCACCACCGCGCTCGCGGCGCTGCCCGGGCTTGTCGCGCCGGTGGCCGCGAAGGACCTCACCGGCCCGCTCGCGCATCTGAACGGCACCCCCGCCGCGTTCGACGTGCAGGTGCACCGGCTCTACAACCCCGAGGGCATCACGCAATACAACGTCGTGCCCGGGCTCATGGGCGTGATCCTCACGATGACAATGGTGATGATGACGGGTCTCGCCATCACGCGAGAGCGCGAGCGCGGCACGATGGAGAACCTGCTCGCGACGCCTGTGCTGCCCATCGAGGTGATGACGGGCAAGATCATTCCGTACGTGGCGATCGGGCTGATCCAGGCGACCATCATTGTGCTCGCCGCGCGCTACGTCTTTCACGTGCCGTTCGCGGGCGGTCTCGTCACGCTCTATCTTTCGGCGCTGCTGTTCATTGCCGCGAATCTCACGGTGGGCATCACGCTGTCGTCGCTCGCGCAAAACCAGTTGCAGGCCATGCAGCTGACGATGTTCTATTTCCTGCCGAGCCTGCTGCTCTCCGGCTTCATGTTCCCGTTCGGCGGCATGCCGCGCTGGGCGCAATGGCTCGGCAATCTGCTGCCGCTCACGTATTTCAACCGGCTCGTGCGCGGCATCCTGCTCAAGGGCAACGGCTGGACCGACTTGTGGCCGGCGGTCTGGCCGCTCGCCGTCTTTACGGTCGCGGTCATGGCGATCGCCGTGCGCTTTTACCGGCGCACGCTCGACTAGCGCGAGGCACACGACCATGACGCGCGACGCCACCGTTGCCCTCCTGCTTGTGCTCATGCTCGCGGGCTGCACCGTGGGCCCCGATTTCCACCCGCCTGCCGCGCCCGATGCCACGGGCTGGACGCGCGAGCCCGTGCCGGCATCCACCGCCAGCGCCACCGGCCCCGGCGGCGGCGCGCAGACCTTCACGGCCGCGGAACACGCCTCAAACGATTGGTGGAAACAATATGGCAGCGCGCAGTTGAATGAACTCGTCGATCAGGCCTTGCGCGCGAGTCCCACGCTCGACTCGGCGCGCGCCAGGCTCGTGGAGGCGCGCGAAAACTACAACGCGCAGGCAGGCGCGACGAACTTTCCCTCTGTCGATCTGAAACTTTCCGGCACGCGCCAGAAAGTCGATCTCGCCGCTTTCGGCATTACGCAAGTGCCGAATCCGCCGCCCTTTACGCTCTACAACGCTTCGGTCAGCGTCTCGTACGTATTCGACTTGTTCGGCGCCAACCGTCGCGCGCTGGAATCCACGTTCGCGCAGGTCGATTATCAGGCGTACGAAATGGAGGCGGCGCGACTTTCGGTGGCCGCCAACGTGGTGTCCACCGCCATCCGCCGCGCATCGCTGCAACGCCAGATCGATCTCACCACGCAACTCGCGCAGACGCAGGCGCGCCAGCTCGCGATCATGCAGGCACGCTACGCGGCCGGCGGCGTCGCGCAGATCGACCTGCGCAGCCAGCGCACCCTGCTCGCGCAAACGCGCGCCTCGCTGCCGCCGCTCGAAACGCAGCGCGCGGCTGCCGAGCATCAGCTCGCCACCCTGCTGGGCGTCGCGCCCGCGCGGTTCGCCGCGCCGCTCGATGCCCTTTCTCTCGATACGCTGCATCTTCCCGATACGGTTTCGCTCACTGTGCCTTCCACGCTGGCCCGCGAGCGTCCCGACATACGCGCCGCCGAGGCGCTGCTGCACCAGGCCGGCGCGAACGTGGGCGTAGCGACGGCGAATCTTTTTCCGCAGATCTCGCTCTCGGCAAGTATCGGGTCGGAGCGCACGCGTATCGAGGACGTCATCAGCGGACTGAACATCTGGAACGTCGGGCTCGGCCTCACGCAGCCGCTGTTCCATGGCGGCGAATTGCGCGCGAAGAAACGCGCGTCAGAAGCCGCCTATGAAGCCGCTTTCGCCGACTATCGGCAGACCGTTCTGCAGGCGCTGCAGCAGGTCGCCGACTCGCTGCAGGCGCTCCAGAACGATGCGACCGAACTGCAGGCGCGCGACGACGCCGCTCGCGAGGCCCAGGCCAACGCGGCGATCGCACAAACGCGCTACAACGCAGGCGGCGTGAGCGAGTTTTCGCTGATCGATGCGCAACGCCAGGCACTCCAGACCACGCTCGACCGCTCGCGCGTTCATGCGGATCGCCTGACCGACACCGCGGCGCTCTATCAAGCCCTCGGTGGCGCCCCGCTCCCCGGCACCGCGCCGCGAGGGCAAGGCAACGACACATCGGCGCCTGCCGCGACCGTCCGGTAACCTGGCCGCCCCACGCGGCAACCATCAACCCGCGGCGGCAACCATTCGTTTCCTTTCGCTTGCACCGCGCCTGCGCGACAATGACCCTCCCCCTGCTCCATCCGCAAACGAGAGACACGTATGAACCAGGCATCGCTGTCCCCCGCAAGTCTGTCCCCCAACGATCTCGTCGCGGCCGACGCGCTTGAGCTTTCGGAATGGATACGCCTGCGCAAGGTGTCCTGCCGCGAAGTGATGACGGCGTTTCTCGACCATATCGAGCGCGTGAATACGCCGGCGAACGCCATCGTCTCGCTACGCGAGCGCGCCACATTGCTCGCTGAAGCAGGCGAACGCGACGCCCAGCTCGCGCGAGGCGAGTACCTTGGCTGGATGCACGGCATGCCGCAAGCGCCGAAGGATCTCACGCCTACGGCCGGCATCCCGTACACGCAAGGCTCGCCGTTGTTCCGCAACGAAGTGCCCGCAGCGGATTCCCTGATGGCCGCGCGCATGCGCGCACAGGGCGCAATTTTCATCGGCAAGACGAATACGCCGGAGTTCGGCCTGGGCTCGAACACCTACAACACGGTCTTCGGTACCACGCGCAACGCTTACGATCCCACGCGCAGCGCGGGCGGCAGCAGCGGCGGCACGGCCGTGGCGTTGGCGCTGCGCATGCTGCCCGTGGCGGACGGCAGCGACATGATGGGGTCGCTGCGCAATCCCGCGGGCTGGAATAACGTGTTCGGCTTTCGTCCGTCGCAGGGCCGCGTGCCCTCCGTGCCGGCGCACGAGCTGTTCTTCCACCAGCTCGGCTACGCGGGACCGATGGCCCGCACTGTGCCCGACCTCGCGATGCTGCTTTCTACCCAGGCGGGCTACGACGCGCGTGCGCCGCTTTCCATTGCCGAAGATCCCGCGCAGTTCGCGGGCTCGCTCGAGCGCGACTTTGGTTGCGCGCGCATCGGTTGGCTAGGCGATTACGACGGCTATCTGCCCATGGAAGACGGCGTGCTCGCACTCTGCGAAACGGCGCTCAAGGACTTCGAGTCGATAGGCTGCAAGGTCGAAGCCGCGCGCCCCGACTTCGCCATGGAGCGCGTGTGGCAAACGTGGGTCACGCTGCGCCATTTCTCGTGCGCGGGCACGCTGGGCGCGCTCTATCGCGACCCGGAAAAGCGCGCGCTGCTCAAGCCGGAAGCGCAATGGGAAGTGGAAGGCGGCCTGAAGCTCTCGGGCGAAGACGTGTGGAACGCCTCGGTCACGCGCAGCCAGTGGTACAACGCGCTGCTCGCGCTTTTCGAGCGTTACGACTACCTCGTGCTGCCCAGCGCCCAACTCTTCCCGTTCGACGCGAGCGAGCATTGGCCGAAGTCGATCGCGGGCCGCACGATGGATACCTATCACCGCTGGATGGAAGTCGTAATCGGCGGCAGTCTCGCGGGGCTGCCTGTCATCAGCGTGCCTGCGGGCTTCAATGCGCAAGGCCTGCCGATGGGGCTGCAGGTGATCGGCAAGCCGCAGGCGGACCTCTCGGTGCTGCAACTCGCCCACGCGTACGATCAGGCCACGCAGTGGGTCAAGCGGCGTGTGCCGCCGCTGCTGCAGGCGTAGTGCGCAGAGGCAAAAAAAGGCAGCGCCACGGCGCTGCCTTTTTTTCATCGACATCTCAAGCCATCACGCCTTCACCGCGCGCGCTGCATTCCTGCCGCGCAGCCATTCGAGCGCGAGCAGCAGACACGTGGAGAACACGATCAGGATCGTGGCAAGCGCAGCGATCGTCGGGCTGATGTTCTCGCGGATGCCCGTGAACATCTGACGCGGCAAGGTGGTCTGGTCGGCGCCCGCGAGGAAGAGCGTCACGACGACTTCGTCGAACGACGTGGCGAACGCGAACAGCGCGCCCGAAATCACGCCCGGCGCGATGACGGGCAGCGTGATGCGGAAGAACGTCGTGACCGGATTGGCCCCGAGCGAAAGGCTCGCACGCACGAGATTGTGATTGAACCCCTGCAGCGTTGCCGCCACCGTCGTCACGACGAACGGCACGCCCAGCGACGCGTGCGCGAGGATCAGGCCGAGATACGTATTGGCGAGGCCGAGCGGCGCGAAGAACAGATACATGCCCACGCCCACCACCACCACGGGCACGATCATCGGCGAAATGAGCACGGCCATGAGCAGTGTCTTGCCGCGGAAATCGGCCTTGGTGATGCCGATGGCCGCGAGTGTGCCGAGCACGGTCGCCACGACTGTGGCGGCGGGGCCCACGATGAAGCTGTTTTTCGCGGCCATGCGCCATTCGTCGGACATCACGAGGTTTTCATACCAGCGCAGCGACCAGCCCGGAATCGGGTAGACGAGGAACGTGCTCGACGAAAACGACAGCGGCACGATCGCGAGCACGGGCAGGATCAGATACAGCAGCGTGAGCACGACGAGCGCGCGCAGCGCGAAGTACCACACGCGTTCGACGGCCGACGTATGCGGCGCAAACAGCGGCTTGGCAAATTTCATGATCGCGCCTCCCTTAGCCAAGGCTCAGTTGCGTGCGCGTGAAGCGCCCGTAGACGAAATAGAGCACCGTGGTCGCCGCGAGCAGCAGCGCGCCGAGCGCGCAGGCCATGCCCCAGTTGATCGACACGTTGGTGAAGTACGCCACGTAGTAGCTGACCATCTGGTCGCCCGGGCCGCCGAGCAGCGCCGGCGTGATGTAGTAGCCGATCGAGAGAATGAACACGAGCAGCACGCCCGCGCCCACGCCGGGGTACGTCTGCGGCACATACACGCGCCAGAAGGCCGCGAACGGATGGCTGCCGAGCGATACGGCCGCGCGCTGGTAAGTCGGCGGAATCGACTTCATCACGCTGTAGAGCGGCAGCACCATGAACGGCAGCAGGATGTGCGTCATCGAAATGTAGACGCCCACGCGGTTGAACAGCAGCGCGAGCGGATGCGAGATGAGGCCCGAGCCCATCAGCGCCTTGTTGACGAGGCCCTCGCCCTGCAAGATCACGATCCACGCCGCCACGCGCACGAGAATCGACGTCCAGAACGGAATCAGCACGAGGATCATCACGAGATTCGCGCGGCGCTCGGAGAGCGTCGAGATCCAGTAAGCGAGCGGGTAACCGAGCAGCAGCGCGAACACCGTGACGAACACGCTGATGACGAAGGTGCGCGCGAACACGTCGAGATAGATCTGCTGCTCGGGATCGGCGGCCACGATGCGGCCGAACGCATCCTGACGATGATCGAGCGAGGCGAGCAGATAGAACGGCGAGATGCGCGAGCTGTTCTTCGCAATGGCTTGCCAGTAGGTCACGTCGCCCCAGCGGTCGTCGAGCTCGACAATTTTGGCGCGCGTTTGCGCGGGAGTGAGCGTAAGCGGTTTGCCGTCGTCGTCGGCGAGCGGCATGGCGCGCGCCGTCTTCGCGACGAGCGAGCGGAAGCCCGCGATTTCCACGTTCAGGCGGCGCGCCAGCGCGCCCATCGCATCACCTTCCTTTACGACGGTGAGGTCCTGCGCAAGCGCAGCGTAAGCCGCGTCGGGTGGCGCGCTCTTGCGGTCCCAGCCGCGCAGCGCCGCGATGGTATGCGGCAGCGCTGTCGCCACTTCGGGGTTCTGCACCGCACGCGTGAGCAGTGCCGCGATCGGCACCACGAAAATCAGCAGCAGAAAGATCGCGAGCGGCGCGATCAGCATGAGCGCCATCGTGCGCTTCTTCGCTTGCGCCACGCGCAGTTCGCGCTTCAGCCGCGCGGTCTCCTCGCGTGCCGCGCCGGCAACGTTGGTCACGGTCGTCATCGTAGTCACACCTGGTCTCCCCCTGCCATGCTACAAAACGCTCCGGCGCTCGCACGCCGGAGCGTCTAGCCCACCCTTACTTCGCGGCCCACGAGGAGAAACGCTGCTCCAGTTCGTCGCCGTGGTCGGTCCAGAACGTGAGGTTCTCCTGGATGGCGTTCTTGCCGTTGGCCGGCGAATTCGGCAGGTTGGCGAGCGTCTTCGCATCGAGCGCCTTGATCGCGTTCGCGTTCACCGGGCCATACGCGATGTGCTGCGCATACTCCTGCTGCGGTTTCGGCGAAAGCGTGTAAGCGATGTACTGCTCGGCCAGCGCCTTGTTCGGCGCGCCCTTCGGGATCGCCCAGTAGTCGAGGTCGTAGATGCTGCCGGTCCACACTACCTTGAGGTTCTTGCCTTCGCGCTGCGCGGCGTCGATACGGCCGTTGTACGCCGTGGACATCACCACGTCGCCCGCGACCAGGAACTGCGGCGGCTGCGCGCCGGCTTCCCACCACTGGATGTTCGGCTTCAGCTCATCGAGCTTCTTGAACGCGCGGTCCTGACCGGCCTTCGTCGAGAGCACCTTGTAGACGTCCTGCGGCTCTACGCCGTCGGCCATCAGGGCGAATTCCATGTTGTACCGTGCGCCCTTGCGCATGCCGCGCTTGCCCGGGAATTTCTTCACGTCCCAGAAGTCGGCCCAGTTCGTGGGCGCGGTCTTGAGCTTGTCGGCGTTATAGGCGAGTGCCGTGGACCACACGAAGAAGCCTGCGCCGCAGGGCTGCTGCGCGGCCTTCATGAAGTCGCCCTTGTTGCCGAGCTTGGCCCAGTCGAGCTTCTCGTAGAGACCTTCGTCGCAACCGCGCGCGATGTCGCCGGTTTCGACTTCCACCACGTCCCAGTCCACGTGCTTCGCGTCGACCATGGCCTTCACCTTGGCCTGCTCGCCGTTGTATTCGACGGCGGTGATCTTGTTGCCCGTCTGCGACTGGAACGGCTCGTTGAACGCCGCCTTCTGCGCATTGCCATTGGCGCCGCCAAAGTTCACGACGGTGAGCTCCGCGGCATTCGCCACGCCGAACGAGAGTGCGAGCGCGGCCGCGACCGCTGCAACGCGCATGTTGCCGATCTGCTTCATGGTTGAGTCCCTTCTCCTTGGTGGTTTGTCTTGCCGGGCCCTTCGATGCGAGAAACGTGGCCCGATCGTCGAGACGCCTGCTTCGCGAGGCGACGGCGCGCGAGATTGCGCGCCGCGCCCGCACGCCTCAAGCGAACACGCGCAGATGCTCCGGCGCGAATTCGAGTGCGACCGGCTGACCGGGCGCGAAACCGTCGAGCGCCTCGGTGCCGAGCGGCACCTTCACGAAGCACTCGTCCTGCTGGGGCAAGCCACAGCGCATGCGCACGTGGTCGCCGAAATAGATCAGGCCGCGCGCTTCGCCCGCCAGCGCGTTCGCACCGTTACCCCTCGAGCCGTTCGCGAGCTTCATGCGCTCGGGGCGAATGCAGGCGATGGCTGAGGCGCCCGCCTGCGCACCCGCCACATTGCGGCCCTTCAGGCGCGTGCCGTCGGCGAGATGCATTTCGCAGTACTCGCCATCCACGGCGGCAATGGTGCCGCGCAGCCGGTTGCTGTCGCCGATGAAGTTCGCCACGAACTCGTTGCACGGCGACTCGTAGAGCCGGTCCACGCTGTCAAGCTGCTGCACGATGCCCTTGTCGAACACCGCCACGCGGTCCGACATCGTGAGCGCCTCGCCCTGATCGTGCGTGACGTAGACGAATGTGACGCCAAGCTTCTCGTGCAGCGACTTCAGTTCGTACTGCATATGTTCACGCAACTGCTTGTCGAGCGCGCCGAGCGGTTCGTCCATCAGCACGAGCTTGGGCTGGAAGACGAGCGCGCGGGCAAGCGCGATGCGCTGCTGCTGGCCGCCCGAGAGCTGCGCGGGATAGCGCCTGGCGAAACCTTCCATACGCACCATCTTGAGCGCGTCGTTCACGCGCTGCGCCCGCTCGGCGGTCGGCACCTTGCGCACGCCCAGCGGATAGGCCACGTTCTGCTCGACCGTGAGATGCGGGAAGAGCGCGTAGTTCTGGAACACCATGCCGATGTCGCGCTTGTGCGGCGGCACGTTGTTGAGAAGTTTGCCTTCGAGACGGATCTCGCCGCCGGTGGGAAACTCGAAGCCGGCGAGCATCATCAGGCAGGTGGTCTTGCCGGAGCCGGACGGCCCGAGCAGCGTCAGAAACTCTCCCTGGTAGATATCAAGGTCAAGTTGTTTGACGACCAGAGTTTCGCCGTCGTAGGTCTTGCGCACGCCGCGAAAGCTGACGATCACATCCGAGGTCTTCATTCGCCCTGTCTCCTTTGCTTGCTCTTTTCCCGGCCGGCCTTCTGACGCGATTAAATAAATACGTCACAGGCATTAACCGAACCTGACGTGCGAATTACTATAGATGGTCCCGGCTCTATTCAATGGAGCCATTTCATTATTATCGATGGAACCACTTGGCCATGGTCATCCTGTCCGAATGGCTCGCTGCGCAACTCGACAAGGAAAGCGCCGAGCCCGCCTACCGTCAGCTGCTCCAGCTCATGCAGCAGGCCATCCTGACGGGTCGGCTCGCGCCCGGCACCAAGCTGCCCAGCTCGCGCACGCTCGCGGTCGACCTCGGCGTGGCGCGCAACACCGTGCTGCACGTCTACGACCAGCTGAGCGCCGAGGGCTACGTGATCTCGACCACGGGCAGCGGCACCTATGTCGCCGACACGCGCCCCGACTCGGCCGCCGTGAGCACGCCGACGCCAGCGGCCGCCCCCGCCGACGAGGACGACGAGGAGAACGGCGCCTCCCCGCGCGGCGACATGTCGATGCGCGGCCAACGGCTCATCGACGAGGCGGGCGTGTCCGCCAGGCAGTGGGGCGCCTTCATGCCGGGCGTGCCCGACGTGGCCGAGTTTCCGGCGCGCACGTGGAGCCGCCTGCAGGCCCGCCTGTGGAAATCGGCGAATCATGGTTTGCTTACCTACGCTCCCGGCGGCGGCTACCGTCCGCTGCGGCGCGCGCTTTCGGACTACCTGCGCGTGGCACGCTCGGTGCGCTGCACGCCGGACCAGATCATCATCACTACGGGTATTCACCAATCCATCGATCTCGCCGTGAGGCTGCTCGCCGACCACGGCGACACGGCGTGGGTCGAAGAACCGTGCTACTGGGGCGCGCGCAGTGTGTTGCAGTCCTCGGGATTGAAGCTCGCACCGATTCCCGTCGACGACGAAGGGCTCAATCCGCGTGAGCAGGACCTGCGCGACCCGCCGCGCATCGCGCTCGTCACGCCTTCGCATCAATATCCGCTCGGCATGGTCATGAGCCTCGCGCGCCGCCGC
Organism: Paraburkholderia sp. BR10882; assembly: GCF_040948855.1. Classification (NCBI taxonomy): domain Bacteria; kingdom Pseudomonadati; phylum Pseudomonadota; class Betaproteobacteria; order Burkholderiales; family Burkholderiaceae; genus Paraburkholderia; species Paraburkholderia sp. BR10882. Next base: position 406,624 of record NZ_JBFPKP010000002.1, read on the forward strand.
ACGCTGCTCGAATACGCGCGCCAGCACAAGGTGTGGATCATCGAGGACGACTACGACAGCGAGTTCCGCTACGGCAGCCGGCCGCTCGCCTCGTTGCAGGGTCTCGACGAATCGGACCGCGTGATCTACGTGGGCAGCCTTGGCAAGCTGCTGTTTCCCGGCCTGCGCATCGGCTACATGGTCGTGCCCGAGCGGCTCGCCGCCACATTCCGCACGGGCGTGGCGGAGCTGTATCGCGAAGGCCAGCTCATGCAGCAGGCCGTGCTCGCCGAGTTCATCATGGATGGCTATCTCACTTCGCACGTGCGCCGCATGCGCACGCTCTATGGCGAGCGGCGCCAGTTGCTGATCGACGCGGTCACGCGCCACTTCGGCGATGCGCTGCCCGTTATGGGCGACGAAGCGGGCCTGCACTTCGTGCTCGGCCTGCCCGACCATGCCGACGACCGCGCCGTCGCTGCGGCCGCCTACGACGCAGGCGTGATCGTGCGGCCGCTTGCGGCCTACTATAGCGTGCGCCAGGACCGCAAAGGATTGCTAACGGGTTATGCGTGCGTGCCGCACGAGGAGATCGCGCCGGCCTTTGCGACGCTCGCGCAGGTCATCGAAGAACACGCTTTTGCGAGCCCGAAAAAGCTGCGGCGCGCCGGTTAGACCGAAACGCGCCGCTGCATCGAATCACCAAACCACGGCTTATTTCAGCCCGAAATCCACGCGCGTCGTCGCGCCCTTGTCGTCGATGCCCTTGGCGTCCAGCTTCGGCGCCACGATGAACACGCGGCTCGGATCGACCTTGCCTTCGAAGTACTGCTGCACCGCCTGCGCACGATCCTGAGCGAGATTGCGCAAGGTGGCGTCGTCAACGGGTGCGTGGTCGGCCAGCGCCTGCTTCATGTCGTCCACGGGCAGCGTCTTCGTGAGGCCGATCATGTTGTGCGGCTTCTTGAAGTCCGCATCCTTATAGGCCTTGGCGAGGTACTTCTCGTACTCCTTGTCGTCCACCTTGACCTGCGAGGTATCGACGCTCTCGCCGTTACCCACCGTGTCCTTCACCTTCTGGAGCCGCACGAGGCGATCCACGTACTGCTCGCGCAGTGCGGGCGTGTCCACGGCCGGATCGACGCGGCCGATCAGATCGATCTTGATCGAAGGTTTGTCGTCGAGCGCCTTCACGATCGTGTCGAGCTTCTTCTGGTCGGCATCGGTGAGCGTTGCCGTGCCGGCCGCGAACTCGACATAGCCCAGGTCTTCGCCGCCACCCCCGAACGCATTGGCGAGCAGCGTGAACGGCGCGGTCACCGCCTTCGCGATGAGGTTGAGCACCGCCTTCCAGATCAGGCCGCCCAGGCTGAACTCAGGGTTGGAGAGCGAGCCTGACACCGGGATGTTCACATCGATTTCGCCCCTGCGGTTCTTGAGCAGCGAAATCGCGAGCCGCACCGGCAGCTTGGTGGCCGTGTCGTTGTCGATGTGATCGCCGAACGTGAGCTGGTCGATGAAGATATGGTTGTTCGCCGTGAGCTCGTCGTTCGCGAGCTGGTAGTGCAGATCGACGTTGAGCTTGCCCTTCGTGATCGGGTAGCCCGCGTACTTCGCCGAATACGGCGTGAGGTTCGTGAGCTCGATATCGTGCGCGCTGGCCGTGAGGTCGAGCGACGGCTTGTCGATGAGCGGATTCACCGTGCCCTTGATCGAGAGCGGACCGTTCGCCGCGAGCTTCGCGGAGACATCCACGGGCGCAGGCGTGGTCGACTGCGTGCCGAACGCGCCCACCGTGCCGTGGATCTGCACGAGATCGGCGGAGTAGTTCGGCTTGATGAAGTTGTCGGTATAGTTCACGCGGCCGTCCTGCAGCACGAGCTCACCGAAGTGCAGGCGCACGGGGTTCTTCGGCGGCTGCGCGGCCACGACCGTTGCCGGCGCGGAAGCCGACGCCGGTGCGGAAGCCGTCTGCACGGGCGCGCTCGCCGCCTGCGGCGTGAGCGGCACCGGCTCGCGCTCGCCAGGCTTGCCGCTCTTGTCCTGCGTGAGCGACTGCGCGGTGCCCGTTTGATGCGCGACTACGTCCTTGAGATTGAGCTTGCCTTGCGCGTCGAGCAGCACGCGGCCATAGAAGCCTGCGAACGTCACGCGGCTCGCGTCCACGTCGGTGCCGCGCGCGTCGTCGTAGTTCGCCTTCAGGTTCGTGAGCGCGAGCGAGCGCCAGCCCGCGAACGGGCCGGATGTGGCCTTGTCGAGCATGCGCACGTCCACGAGCGCCGCATCGCCGCGATAGTTCGCCTTGAGCGCCTTGCCCTGCTCCACAGAAAGTTGCCCGTTCATGTTGAGCAGCGCGCTCGCGATCACCGCGTTGAGCTGATTGCCGAAATAAGGCTCGAACGCGGCGGCGTCGAGCCGGTTCGCGTCGATTTTCAGCTGCGCCGTGAGCGGCGTCGGGTTGATCTTGCCGCTCAGCGCGAGCGTGCCCTTACGGTTGACGGTCGCCTTCAGGTCGATCGGCAGCGGGTGCCTCAGGTCGTCGCTGATCTGCTGGATCTTCAGGTCGAACGGCGTGATGGCGAGCTTTACCGGCCGCGGCGTCGAATTGTCCGTAAAGTTGATCGTGCCGTTGTTCAGCGTGAAAGCGTCGATCGTGTAGCGCCAGGCCGGCCCTTCCTGCACCGACTTCTGCGCGGCGCGAATCGCCGTGCGCTCGGGCACCGCCTGCTGCGTGGAGGCGAGTTGCGCCAGGTCGACCTTGCCGTCCTTCTGGCGCTCGGCGTTCACCACGAGGCCGGTCACGTCGACCGATGCAATCTGCGCCTTGCGCGCATTGAGGTCGATGCCGCTTACCTGCACCGTGCCGCGGTCGAGCGCGATGGCAGGCGCCTTCGCGCCGCGCGCAGCGAGCTTGAGCGATTCGAGGCCGAGCGTGCTCTGGCCGACCTGCACGACGGCAGGCTGCTGCGCCCAGTCGGCCTTGAGCGTGGACGTGAGATTGAGCCTGCCGTCCAGAATCTGCGCGCTGCTGAGGTTGTCGATATACGGCTGCGCTTGCGGCAGACCCACGCGCTCGAGCGCGATGTTGGCTTCGGCGTTCTTGCCCGCGAGGCTCACCGTGCCCGACGCCTTGATCGTGCCGCCGTCGGTCGCATTCGTCGCAAACGTGAACGGCGCGCCGGCTTTGGCAGTCGTCGAGAAGTTCGTAAGCGTGGTGGAAAGCTGCGTGAGTTCGACGTTCACCGGGCGCGCGGGCAGATCGTCAGCAATGTGCACGGTGCCGTTCGTGAGCGCGAACTGGCGGATCGAGACATCGAGCGGCGCGGGCTTCGCTTCCTCGGGCGCCGCCTGCGCGCGCTGGGCACCCGAGGCGCCCGAGGCCGGCGCGGCGCTCGCGGCCTTGTTCGCGGCCTCGTTCGCGGCCGGCGCGTTTTGCGCGGCCGGCGCGCCCATCAGCTTCTCGATGCTCAGCACGCCTTGCTTGTCACGTGCGACCCACACGGTGGGCGCGTCGAGATGGATGTCGTCGAAACGATAGACGTTGCTGAACGGTTCGAGCGAGGCTGCCGCCACGTGCAGACTGCGCGCGCTGAAGAACGGCGCATTGGCGTTGTCGGTCGAGTCGAAGTCGTTCAGGTCGGTCGTGCCCGCCACACGCAGCGTGGGCTTCTCGCCCGACATCACGAAATCGAGCTTGAGGTTGGTCGAGAGCTTGCCGCTCTTCACTGTGACAGGCAGCTTCGTCGGCGCGTAGGTGAGGAGCTTCGGCACATCGAGGTCGGTCAGGCGCAGCTCCACTTCCGACTCGCGCGTCGCGGAAAAGGGCTTGGTTCTGCCGTCGATGGCGAGCGTGCTCGCCCCGTCGATGCGCGCGCGCAGCATCGGCTGAACGAAGATATCGGTCTTGGAAGGCAGCGTGGCGATGAACGGAATGCCGAGCGACCAGCGGTCGATCACGTGCTTTTCGTTGAGCAGGCGATCGTCGAAGGTGATCTGGCCGTTCTCGATGCGGATGTTTGAAACCGAAAACTGCGTCGGCTTGCTGCCGGGTTTCGAGGGCGTCGAGAACTTCTCGATGAGGTCCGAGAAGTTGAAGTGCTGGGCGTCGAGCCGCACGATCGTGGCGCGCGGAGAGTCGAGCCGCAGTTCGTCGACGATGGGTGCCGCGCGAAAGATCGACGACCACGACGCCTGCACGACGGCGCGCGAGACATCGAAGAAGTCGCCGTTGCCGCCGCGCTCGCCGATATGCACACGGTCCGCTTCGAGGCGCAGCGTGTACGGATTGAGCGCGATGCGGCCGATCGTGACGGGCCGGTCGAGCTGCTTGCTCAACTGCTGCTCGGCAACATGGCGAATGATCGGCGGCGCGGCAAAGAAGCCGACCAGACCGAACACAATCAGAAAGATGACGACACCGGTAAGGATGTGCCGGGTGCGGGGCGCACGCGCGACCGCGCGCACCGACTGCAAGGAAGAGTTGAGCGACGCTTTGTTGAGGCTTGCCATGCTTGCTTGCGGATGAGGCGGCAACAGGCCCGCCGCGGGATGTGGGTCTGATGTCGGAAATCCGGGGATGCCGACAGCCGGAAGTATAGGTCCGATAGAAGATCGGACGACGGGAAAACGCCGCCCGCGGCGCAGGTATTGCGCAACAAGAAGTAACAGCGCAAAGGCGATGGCCCGGCGATTGCGTAACGTGCGCCGCGCGTATTGCGCGATGCATGAAAACGCGGGCGGACAAGCCGGGCGTGGCGCGCTCGAACGGGCTTATACGGCGCAAAAAAACGTTGGCGGGACAGCGCCCCGCCAACGCTTCGTTCAGGCCGGTTCAGCGATTACTGCCGCTCGACGGCGGGCGGCTGCCAGCTGCCGTCGGTCGCTTGCGGCTTCGCCGCGTAGAGGCGCATCACGAGCCGGAAGTCGCCATGCGGCGCCGGCACCCAGTTCGCGCCGCCGCGCGGCCGCTCGGCGCTCACCTGCACGTCGAGCGAGCCGTCGCGGTTGCGCCGTGCGCCGCTGCGGTCGCCGAACGCTACGCGCACGGGCGCGTCGGCGTCGAGCGCGCCGTCGGTGGTATAGGCCGTGATCGACCAGAAGCCGCGCACCGGCGGCAGCTGCTTCGCCGTGAAGTGAATCGTGTAGCGGTTCGCGCCGTTGAGCGCATGCCCGTCGCTGTCCTGGCTCACGCGGGCGCGCACTTCGTCGCGGGTCGTCGGCAGACCCGGCGACGTGTACGCCGCGTAGGCGCGCAGCGAGTAGTCGGGGCCGTAGTTGCCTGCGTCGTCGCCCACCCAGAGCCAGCCGTTGCCCGCCAGCAGGTTGGACGGCGGCGTCGCGGCGCGCGTGCGGCCATCGGCGAGACCCGCCTTGATGACCGCGGCGTCCTTCGCGCCCGAGGGCAGCTGCGCCGGGTCGCCCGGGTGTACGCCAATGTCGCCGAGAATCTTGAGCGCGTGCGCGTCGTCTGCCGTGGGCGGGTTGTCTTCCAGCGCCAGGGCGAGCCGGTCGAAGAAACCGTGCGCGTCGAGCGCCGCGACCTGGGCGGACGGTGTGCCCGGCGCCACCGGATCGCCGCTCTGCGTGGCGCCGGTCGGCTCGTTGCCGCGGCCGCCGCGAGCGCCGGCCTTGCCGCGCGCGCCGCGCTCGTCCCACCCGGACAGCGCTGTGACCTGCAGCCCGTGCTGCAGCCGCCGCACGGCCGCGATGTCGGCGCCGCCGCGTGTCTGGATGCGCGCGAGGAACCACACGTAGCGCGTCGACACGTCGACGCGCTTCACGCGCGCGGGCAGCGTGCCCTTCCAGCCGGCCGGAACAAATGCAATCGTTTGCGCTTTCAGTCCGCTGACACGTTCACCCGACTGCGCGCCGGCGGTCGACCAGACGACGTTCGTCCACATGTCGAGCGCGCGTGCGTCCATGTAGCGGCCGTGCGTGTCGGGCAGCGTGACGAGCACCGGCTCGCTCGATACGTCGAGCCAGCCGCTGGAAGTCAGCGTGTCGAGGTTGGGTTCGAGCGGGCTCGAGGCCCCGACGGGCGGCAGCGACTGCGCGTGGCGCAGCGTGTTCGGCGCGGCCTGGCCGGGCCCGCTGCCGGTGGCGGATTCGCGCGCCACGTCCATCAGCACGAGCGGATAGCCAAACACATAGGAGTCGGAGACTTCGTCCTTCATCCAGCCGTTGCTCTTCGGCGCAACGTCGCCCGGCGCCGAGGCGCATCCGGCAATCAGGGCAAGGCAGGCGAGCGCGGAGCAGCTACGGTACGTAGAGAATGCTCGATGTATTGTTGTCATTTGTTGGTTGTATTCGGTGCGGGCGGTCCATGAAGTGACGTCGACCGGCTGGCCACTCCGCGCGGCCCCCCCAGGGCCGTAGTGAAATGCACGCGGCAAGGCGCCAATGCCGCCGGTTGGTATCGTATCGCTCGCGCATGGGCCTGAAAAGACTGTGGCGTGGAATATTGCCTTACAGGCGGAGAGCTTGCGCTCAGGACTTCCCTCTGAAACGAAAGGGGCGTAGTGTCGCGCCCCTTGACCTTCCCATGATGGGAACGTAGATACTGCGTAACATCGATGACAGCCAGTGCTCGCACCCCATCATGAATGAACCCCTCGTAGCAGAACGCACCGATACCGCCGTGGCCGAACTCGAAGTCCACGGCATGACGTGCGCCTCGTGCGCCATGCGCGTCGAGAAAGCGCTTGCCAAGGTGCCGGGCGTCACGCGCGCCTCGGTCAACCTCGCCACGGAAAAGGCCACCGTCGAGGCCAGCGGCGGCGTCGCGCCCGCCGCGCTCGTCGCCGCCGTCGAAAAGGCCGGCTATGAAGCCGTGCCCGTCGCCACGGAAGCCACGACGCTCGCCATCGGCGGGATGACTTGCGCGTCGTGCGCGAACCGCGTCGAGAAGGCACTCGCGCGCGTGCCCGGCGTGGCTGGCGTAAGCGTGAACCTCGCCACCGAGCAGGCCACCGTCAACACCCGCTCGCCGCTCACGGGCGAATTGCAGGACCTGCTCGTCGCCGCCGTCAAAAAGGCCGGCTATGAAGCCACGCCACTCGCCGCCGACGAAGGCGCCGCCGCCCCGCAGAAAGGCGCCGCCGCCAGCGACGAAGCGCGCCGCGAATGGCGCGCCGTGCTGATTTCGGCCGTGCTCACGGCCCCGCTCGTGCTGCCGATGTTCGGCCACTGGCTCGGCCTCGACTGGATGCTGCCCGCCGCGGCACAGCTGGCGCTGGCGAGCGTCGTCCAGTTCGTGTTCGGCGCGCGCTTCTACCGCGCCGCGTGGAAGGCCGTGCGCGCCGGTGCGGGCAACATGGATCTGCTGGTCGCGCTCGGCACATCGGCCGCGTATGGCGTGAGCGTCTATGCGATGCTCGCGCACCCCGGCGACATGGCCCATCTGTATTTCGAGGCCTCGGCGGTGGTCATCACGCTGGTGCGCTTCGGCAAGTGGCTCGAAGCGCGCGCGAAGCGCCAGACCACCGACGCAATCCGCGCCCTCAACGCGCTGCGGCCCGATCGCGCGCGCATCCGCGTCGTTGGCGCAAATGGCGCCAACGCAGAGGAGCGCGAAGTGCCGCTCGCCCAGGTTCGCGTGGGCACCGCGGTGGTCGTGCGCCCCGGCGAGCGTGTGCCCGTGGACGGGGTCGTGCTCGAAGGCCGCAGCCACATCGACGAATCGCTCATCACGGGCGAAAGCCTGCCCGTGCCGAAAGCGCCCGACGATCCCGTCACAGCCGGCTCGATCAACGGCGAAGGCGCGATCGCCGTGCGCACCACGGCCATCGGCGCGGAAACCACGCTTGCACGCATCATTCGCCTCGTGGAAAGCGCGCAGGCCGAAAAGGCGCCGATCCAGCGTCTCGTCGACCGCGTGAGCGCCGTGTTCGTCCCGGCGATTCTCGTGATCGCGGCCATCACGCTGGGCGGCTGGCTGTTCGCGGGCGCGAGCGCCGAAACGGCGATCCTCAACGCTGTAGCCGTGCTCGTGATCGCCTGCCCGTGCGCGCTCGGCCTCGCCACGCCCGCCGCGATCATGGCCGGGACCGGCGTGGCCGCGCGCCACGGCGTGCTCATCAAGGATGCCGAAGCATTGGAGACCGCCCACAACGTGAGCGTGGTCGCCTTCGACAAGACCGGCACGCTCACGCTCGGCCAGCCCTCGCTCACCGCGTTCGATGCGGCCGAAGGCCTCGAGCATGGCGAGGCGCTCGCGCTCGCCGCCGCCGTGCAGCGGCACAGCGATCACCCGCTCGCGAAGGCCGTGGTGCAGGCGTATGACGCCCAGGCCGAAGCCCAGGCGTCAGCGGCTTTGGCTGTCGCCGCCCATGCGCGCGCGGTGCCGGGGCGCGGCGTGGAGGCCGAAGTGAACGGCCGGCGCCTCGCCATCGGCAGCGGCCGCTGGCTCGACGAACTGGCGCTCGCCGTACCGCCCGCGCTCGCGGACCGCGCGCGTTCGCTCGAAGAGGCGGGCAATACGGTGTCGTGGCTCTTCGAGCCGCACGGCGGGGTGCTCGCCCTGCTCGCTTTCGGCGACACCGTGAAGCCCACGGCGCGCGAAGCCATTGCGAGCCTCGAGGCGATGGACATCCGCAGCGTGCTCGTGACCGGCGACAACGCGGGCAGCGCGGCGGCCGTGGCCGCGCAGCTCGGTATCCGCGAAGTCCATGCGCACGTGCTGCCCGACGACAAGGCGCGCACGATCCGCGACCTCAAGATCAGGAGCGGCGGTATCGTCGCGATGGCCGGCGACGGCATCAACGACGCGCCGGCGCTCGCCGCCGCCGACATCGGCATCGCCATGGCCACGGGCACCGACGTCGCCATGCACGCGGCAGGCATCACGCTGATGCGCGGCGACCCCGCGCTCGTTGCCGCCGCAATCGATATTTCGCGGCGCACGTGGCGCAAGATCCAGCAGAACCTGTTCTGGGCATTCTTCTACAACCTGATCGGGATTCCGCTCGCCGCCTTCGGCCTGCTCAACCCCATGCTCGCGGGCGCGGCCATGGCGTTTTCCAGCGTGAGCGTCGTGACCAACGCGCTCTTGCTCAGAACGTGGCGAGCCCGCCGCTGACGGCCGCGCAGAGGATTGCACAGCGCGAGCGACGTATCGCGAGAAACATAACGAAAGGGCGCTTCATGCGCCCTTTCTTTGTGGTGGCGTTATTTTGGGTTCCGAAATATCCCACAATCTGCACACCGAAAATGGCGTAACCCATCGGTAATCTTTATGCGATTGTAAGGTTTTTCGGTTCTAGCCCTAAAGGATCGCGCGCGCGCGCCGTAATGCGTCATGCCAGCGCCTCGAAGGCGCAGGTTCCTTCTTCACAAGCTCTTTCCGGAACCGAATCCATGCTTTCACGCTTATCAAGCCGCGCGAGTGTCGGCGTGCGCCTCGCCTTGCTATCGTGCGTGCTCGTCGCAGCCATATTTGCCGCCTTCACGTGGGCGATCACGCATTCGGCGGCGACGCAGGTCGGCCACCAGGTGCGCTCGCGCATTGCCGAAAAGGATCAGGCGGTCGCCTCGTCGATCTCGCTCATCAACGGCGCGCTCGAAACCGAAGTCGACCGTGCCATGCAGCTCTTCGAGAGCTTCCTGCCCGGCGCCTTCACGCTCGACCCCACGCAAACGGTCGACATTGCCGGCAAGGCCACGCCGGTCTTCAAGTCCGGCGATCACGTGCTGAATCTGGACTTCACGATCCCCGACCAGTTTCTCGCGCGCAGCGGCGAAATCGCCACCGTTTTCGCGCGCAGCGGCGACGACTTCGTGCGCGTGACCACGTCGCTCAAGAAGCAGGACGGCTCGCGCGCGATCGGCACGCTGCTCGACCGCAAGGGCCCGGCGTATGGCCCGGTGATGGCCAACCGCACCTTTACCGGCCTCGCCCAATTGTTCGGCAAGCAGTACATCACGCAGTACAAGCCGATTCTCGACGCCAGCGGCCACGTGATCGGCGCGCTGTTCGTCGGCGTGGATGTGGGCGCGCAGATCGATGCGCTCAAGAGCGAGATCGCCAAGCTCAAGATCGGCGAGAGCGGCTACTACTTCGTGATGGACGCTTCGAACGGCCCGACGCGCGGCACCTTCCTCGTCCACCCGAGCGCCGTCGGCAAACACTACGACGACGCCGACGCGCCCTGGTCGCGCATGCTCGAAACGCGCGAAGGCACGCTCGACTACACCTCCGCCGACTCGACGCGAGGTGAAGGCGACGCGCGCGCCAAGTTCGTCTCGTTCGTGAGCGTGCCGCAGTGGCAATGGCTCGTGGGCGGCGTCGCCGTGCGCGACGAAATCATGGCCGACGTGAACGCCACGCGCGACCGCTTCGCGGCCATCGGCCTCGTGCTGGTCGCGCTGTTCGCCGCGCTGTCGATCTACGCGGCGCGCCGCCTCGTGAGCCGGCCGCTCGACGCCGCCGCGCACGCCGCCGGCCAGCTCGCCGCGGGCGACCTCACGGTGCGCATCGGCAACGACAGCCGCAACGGCATCGGACAAGGCGATGCAGCGCACGCGCAAGGCACGGCGGGTGCCGACGAGATCGGCCGCCTCACGCGCGCCATCGACGGCATCGGCGTGGGCCTCGCGCAGATCGTCGCGCAGGTGCGCAGCGCCACCGCGCAGATGAGCGAGGACACCTCGCGCATCGCGCAAGGCAGCGGCGAGATCGCTTCGCGCATCGCGAGCCAGGCGAGCAGCCTGGAGGAGACGGCGGCGAGCATGGAAGAGCTCACGTCCACCGTGCAGCAGAATGCCGATCACGCGACGCGCGCCAACACCGTGGTGACGAGCGCAGCCGAAGCCGCGCTCGACGGCGGGCGCGCCGTGAGCCGCGTCGTGGAAACGATGAACGACATCAGCCGCGCATCGCAGAAGATCGCCGAGATCACGGGTGTGATCGACGGCATCGCGTTCCAGACCAACATCCTCGCGCTCAACGCGGCCGTGGAAGCCGCGCGTGCGGGCGAGCACGGCAAGGGCTTCGCGGTGGTCGCGAGCGAAGTGCGCGCGCTCGCGCAGCGCAGCGCGGCGGCCGCGAAGGAAATCTCGGCGCTGATCACCGAATCGTCGTCGACGGTCGAAACGGGCTACCGGATCGCCGGCGAAGCGAGCACGACCATGCGCGGCATCGTCGCGCGCGTGGATGAAGTGCGCTCGATCATCGGCGAGATCAGCGTGGCCTCTCGCGAACAATCGGGCGGTATCGAGCAGGTCAATATCGCGGTTTCGCAGATCGGCGCGGCGACGCAGCAGAGCGCCGCGCTGGTGGGCGACGCCGAGCGCGCCGCCGCCGCGCTCAACGATCATGCAGCGGCGCTCGCCGAACTCGTCTCCGTGTTCAAGGTGCGCGAGTAACGCACGCGTATGCTTCGGCGCGGTCTGTAACGCGGCTCAATGCGTTCGACCGCGCTCGAATAGATACCTGACCCCAATGCGCGCTGAGTCGGCGGAAATCGTTGAGCCCGGTTTCCACTGGATATGCTCGTTACCGAACACACCCCCCATCCCCAGGGCAGATACCCTTGCGAGCACAAGCGATAAGAAAATCGCAAGGGGAACGAGTCATGCAGGGTACCCAGCCGGGATCGAGATACGCCACGCTAGATGGCCTGCGCGGCGCTGCTGCGCTGCTTGTCGTCTTCGTACACTTTCCAATGCTGTGCCACGTGCGTGCCATCGAGCACGGCTATCTGGCGGTCGATCTCTTTTTCATCATGAGCGGCTTCGTCATTGGGAGTGCTTACGACTGTAAACTCGCGTCGGGCGCCTTGAGTTGCCGTCAATACACTCAACTGCGACTGGTTCGCCTGTACCCGCTTTACGGCGCCGGCCTCGTGCTCGGTCTCGTTGCCATGGGGCTGCGTCTGCCCGTATCGAACTGGAGCGAGATCGCTTCGGCGCTGCCGGCAAGCGTGCTGATGCTGCCGTCACACGTCGGCTTGCCTACGTTCTATCCCGGGCCGACGGTCTGGAGTTTTATTTACCCGCTCGACTTTCCGGCCTGGTCGCTGTTCTTCGAGTTGGTGGCGAGCCTTGCCTACGGTGTGTTCTTTCGCGATCTGACGACGCGCACGCTCGTCGCCATCATGTGCGTATCCGGCCTCTGTCTCGTGTACCTGGCCTGCACGTCCTCCATCAGCGGCGGAGTGGCCTGGGACACCTTCGATTCGGGCTTCGCCCGCCTTGGCTACGCCTTTCCCGCTGGCTTGCTGCTCTATCGATTCGGCCGCCCCGTGCGCGAGCGCAGACATCCTGCGGCGCTCGCGGTCATCGTGCTGGCGATCGCACTGCTCTGCATCCCCTGGCCAGCAGCGCATCAAAACGCGATCGATCTGTTTCTCTCGCTGGTGGTCCTTCCTGGAATCGTCTGGGTGGCGTCCCGCGTGGAGCCGCCGGCGCGCCTGCTCCCGCTTGTCGCCTTTTCCGGCCTCGTTTCCTACGGCATCTATGTTCTTCATGTGCCGCTCGGATTCATCGTTCAGGACCTCGTGTCGCGCATTCACACACTGAGCCATCCGTCTCGGGTCATCGCCGCCGTGTTCGTACCGGGCATCGTGCTGCTTGCGTGGGTCGCCAGTCGCTACTACGACGCGCCCGTGCGCCGGGCGCTGCTCACTCACCTGCGCGCCCGGCACGCGGCGCGCCCTGTCGCTACCGGCGCGGGAGAAGCGCGCGCGACTCGCTGAGCCGGCCGCGCGACGCCCCGCTCATTGCCCCTGCTGAGGCTGGGCCACGGGCGGCGTGTAGCTCGCGCTCGCGCCCGGCGTGTCAGGGTCCGCCTCGTCGGGCGTCGGGGTCGGTGCGAGCGCCGGCGCCTGTGCCGGATACGAAGGCTGCGGGGCTTGCGCCGCCGGCGCGCTGGACGGCCCGATGATCGGCGGCAGGCCCATGATCGCGCGCGCGGCGGATTCGGCGGCCGCCGCCGAAGCAGCAGACGGTGCCGATGCCTCCGCTGGCACCGATGCCCCCGCCTCCGAAGCCGCAGCCGGCACGGATGCAGGTGCCGGCGCGCTCACGCGCGGCGGCGGCGCATGCCGCACCGGCGGGGCGGGAGGCGGCGCTTCGTGCTTGCCGAACAGTTTGTCCATCCACGCCCGCAGGTTCTCGCGGAAGGTTTCGAACGCGCCCGGCGTCACCTCGGTGTCGAAGCGCGCACGCGGATCGACGAGGCGCGAGCGCAACGCACGCTGGAAGAAGTCGCCGACGATCGGCAGTGCGCTGCGTGCGCCCTGCCCCCAGTAGTCGTCGAGCGTCACGCGGCCGTCGTCGAAGCCCACCCACGCGCCCGCCACGAGTTGCGGGTCCATCAGGATGAACCAGCCGTCCGTGTTGCCCTGGGTCGTGCCGGTCTTGCCTGCCACGTCGCCGCGTATGCCGAAGCGCGTGCGGATGGCCGAGCCCGTGCCGCGGTTCACGACGTCGCGCATCGTGTCGAGCAGCGTGCGGTCCGCCTCTGCCGAAAGCGCCCGCTCGGGCGAAGCGCTCTCGAACTGCGCGAGCACGTTGCCCTTGTGGTCCTCGATACTCGTGACCATGCGCGGTTCGAGGTACTCGCCGTCGTTGGCGATGGTGCTGTACGCGGAGACCATCTCCTTCAACGTGACCGGGCTCGTGCCGAGCGCGAGCGACGGCACCGGGGCGAGCTGGCTGTCGCGCACGCCCATCGCGCGCGCGAGCCGCGCGACCTTGTCCGGGCCCACCGTCTGCATGAGCTGCGCGGTGATGCGGTTGCGCGAGAACGCGATCGCGTCGCGCAGCGTCATCGGGCGATTGCTCGGCGGCACGTCGTCGGTCGGCTTCCAGATTTCGCCTCCCGCCAGCGGGATTTCCACCGGCTGATCGATGAACGTGTCGCTCGGCTTTGCGCCCGCCGCGTAGGCCGCGCCGTACACGAACGGCTTGAACGTCGAGCCCGGCTGACGGCGTGCCTGCTGCACGTGGTCGAACGGTTCGTCGGTAAAGTCGCGGCTGCCCACCCACGCCTTGATCTGCCCGCTGCGCGGGTCGATGGCGAGGAAGCCCGCCTCCACCGCGGTCTTGCTCTTGCAGAGGTTGCGCATGAAGGTGCGGTCGCCAGCGAGCCGCTTGAGCGCGTCGGCGTCGTTCGCACCGGCGTCGCGTGCGCTCTTGTAGTCCTGCGTTTCGCGCATGAACGTCGCGAACAGGTCGTTGCCGGCCACGCAGCCGTTGCGTCCGCTCCATGCGCCGTTGGCGATGCCCTGGAGCTGGTTCGTGTGCTGGCGCAGCGCGGCGGTGGCCATTTGCTGGAGGCGCGAATCTATCGTGGTGCGCACCACGAGGCCATCCGAATAGATGTTGTAGTCGTTGCGGTCGGCCCACGAAATCAGCCACTTGCGCAGTTGCAGCGCAAAGTGCGGCGCGGGGCCGGGCGGCTCGGTCTGACGCTCGAAGTCGAGGCGCAGCGGCTTCTTCGAAAGCGTGGCGTACTGCGCCTCGCTGAGCTTGCCGTACTTCACCATCTGGCCGAGCACGGTGTTGCGCCGCGCGAGCGCGCGCTCGGGGTTGATCACCGGGTTGTAGTAGGCGTTGCCCTTGAGCATGCCGGTGAGCGTCGCGGCTTGCAGGATGTCGAGCTGATCCGCCGACACGCCGAAGTAGGTGCGCGCCGCCATCTCGATGCCATAGGCGTTGTAGAGGAACGGCACCGTGTTCAGATACGTCTCGAGAATCTGCTGCTTGCTGTACACCGCCTCGATCTTGAACGCCGTGATCGCTTCCTTGATCTTGCGCGTGAGCGTGGGCGCGCGGCCGATTTCATCGGGATATAGATTGCGCGCGAGCTGCTGCGTAATGGTCGAGCCGCCCTGGCGCTCGCCCGAGAACGTGTGCAGCGCCGCGCCCGCCGTGCGCTTGAAGTCGATGCCGTGGTGCTCGTAGAAGCGGTGATCCTCGGTGGAAATCAGCGCATCGACCATGTGCGGCGAGATCTGCGCGAGCGGCACCCATTCGCGGTTCGATGGCTTGAACTCGGCGAGCACCTTGCCGTCGGCGGACAGAATCTGGGCCGGTTCGTCCACCCGCGCCTTGCGGATGTCGCCAATGCCCGGCGTGAACGGAATCAGCACGAGCACGTAGAGCACGACGAGCGCCGGCAACGCGCCAATCGTCATGAGCACACCGCGCCGCGTGGGGTGCCGCACATGGTGGAGCGCACGCGCGAATGCGGGACGGACAAACCCGCCCAGCCGCGCGGCGGCAGGCCTCAGGCGGGACAACGACATCGCGATTCGATCGCGGATCAACGGCACGTAACGCTTCACGCGGCAGGTAGGGTCGGCTGGCAAAGCGTGAATCGTACCAAACTCGCAAGGCCGCTCCTGCTTCGGGCCGGGCGCAAGCCCAGCATCGCCCAAGTCGATGCCCGAGTCGATTTATGACAGAGAGATGAAATCATCCTTCCAGATCGAGGAAGAATCCTCTCCAGTCACAGCCGGTTTTTCCGGCGCCTGTCACTGCCTACACTCCTGTCGCTGTTGCAAACCCGCTTTTGCATACGCCGCGAAACAACAACGCTACAGGAACCTCGAATGAAGAACACCCTCTCGCTCACCACCGCTGCCGCCGTGATCGGCGCCCTCGGCACGCTCGCCGCGCCCGCCGTCCACGCGCAAAGCTCGGTCACGCTCTACGGCCTGATCGACGCCGGCATCATGTACACGAACAACGTCGCGAGCGGCAAGTCGGGCGGCGCGCTCTGGCAGGCAACGAGCGGCAACGTGAACGGCAGCCGCTTCGGCGTGCGCGGCAGCGAGGACCTGGGCGGCGGCCTGCATGCGGTCTTCGTGCTCGAAAACGGCTTCAACGTGCAGAACGGCAAGCTCGGCCAGGACGGCCGCATGTTCGGCCGTCAGGCCTACGTGGGCCTCGCGAGCGACCAGTTCGGCTCGCTCACGCTCGGCCGCCAGTACGACTCGCTCGTCGACTTCGTCGCGCCGCTCTCGGCCACGGCGGGCACCTTCGGCGACACGGGCTTCGCGCATCCGTTCGACAACGACAACCTGAACCACTCGCTGCGCATGAGCAACGCCGTCAAGTTCACGAGCAACACGTATAGCGGCCTGAAATTCGGCGCGTTGTACGCGTTCTCGAACCAGACCGACTTCGCCGTGAACCGCGCCTACAGCTTCGGCGCCAGCTACATCAACGGGCCGCTCGCCATCGCGGCCGGTTATCTGCAGCTGAACGGCACCCAGGGCGCGACGGCAAGCAGCCCGGGCGCGGTGGATCTCGCGGAATCGACGGCCAACGGCAAGGGCGGCTTCGCGCTCGGCGCCGACCGCCTGCGTTCGTTCGGCGGCGGTATCAACTACACCTTCGGGCCGGCGACGGCGGGCTTCGTCTTCACGCGCAGCGAGTATGCGGGCACCAGCTCGTTCGGCTCGCAGGGCGGCGACATGAGCTTCAACAACTACGAAGTGAACGGGAAGTATCAGTTGAACCCGGCGTGGAGTCTCGGTCTCGCCTACACCTTCACGGACGGCCACGTGAGCAACACGACGACCTACGGCGCCGATCCGAAGTGGAATCAGGTGGACGCGCAGGTCGTGTACCGCCTCTCGAAGCGCACCGACCTCTACGGCGAGGCCATGTACCAGCACGCCTCGGGACACAACTATGTGGCGTTCATCAACACGGCGGGCGGCGCGTCGACGACGGCCAATCAAGTGGTGGGCACGGTGGGGTTGCGCGCCCGCTTCTGATCGCGCTTCTCGTCACAACACGAGCGACAGCGCGATCGACACCCACACGGCAGCCGCGCCGCAGAGAAAGGCGCGGCGCGCCATCAGAAAGCGCGACTCGTCGTTGGGCTTCGCGGGCGAGGTGGCGAGCCAGGGCACGCTGCCGAGGCACGCGAAGCCCGCGAGCGCGATGCCGACGACCACCCGGTCGCCGATGCGCCAGGCAGACGGCTCGTGCAGTCCCCAGTAGCCCAGCGCGATCAGGCCGATCGAAAACATCGTCGAGGCGGCAGAACTGAGCGCCACCACCGATCCCGTCGGAGATTGCATGGATTGCCTCCCTGCGCGCTTCGCGCTGTCGGGCCATTATCGGCGGGCGGGCAGCACGCGGCAACGCCGCGACCCGTTCATCCCGAAGCGCACGCCCGCAGCGGCTTACGCGCTCGGCCGCACCATCTGGAACATCTCGCCGATCTGCGCGTAGTCGGCGCGATAGCCCGCGCGCATCACGGGCTGGGCCGCTTGCGTATCGAACAGGCCGTCCTTCAGGAATTCCTCGCGAATGTGCACACCCACCACCTGCCCCAGCGCGAGCCAGTTGTCCATGGGCGCGCCGTCCAGCGTGTTGAGCCGCACGACCTTCAGCAGCTTGCATTCGAGCGCGGCAGGCGACTCGGCCACATGCGGCACCGCCACGCTGCGGCCCGGCGCGGCCGTGAGGCCCGCGAGCGCGAATTCGTCGACGTCGGCGGCGACCGGCGCGGAGGTGCGGTTCATCTGCGGCGCCAGCGCCTTCGACGTGAGATTCCAGACGAACTCACCGGTCTCTTCGATGTTGCTGATGCTGTCCTTGCGGCCTTCGCTGCAGAACCCAATGATCGGCGGAAACGTGGCGAACGCGCCGAAGAAGCTGTAGGGCGCGAGATTGAGCGCGCCGCTTTTTGCGCGGCTGGAAATCCAGCCGATCACGCGCGGCGCGACGATCGCCTTGAATGGATCGTGCGGCAGGCCATGGCCCTGGGCGGGGTCGTAGAAGTAGGTATTGGACATGATGAGGCTTAGCGATTTCGAGGCGGCATCACTATGACACGAGCCGCGCGCGGCTGCCGACAAGCCAGTGGCTTGCAGCCGCCCCAAAACGCAGCAAGGCCGGCTCTCTTGCGAGAGCCGGCCTTGCTGAAGACCTCGCGGTCTGACCGGAGAAACGCGTTGGACGGCGCGCGCCGCCCGAAGCGTTTCAGCTTCGATCAGTCACGCGGCATGCCGAACGGCATGTAGTGCGAACGGCGAACGCGCTCGGCTTCGCGGTGGCGCGCTTCGTACGAGTATTCCGAATCCATCGGCAGATACGGCGACGCGAAGAGGTCGCTTACCTTTTGGAACAGGGCAAAGATGAAGCTCATGGCGACTCCCAGTTAGGCTGCGGTTCAGGGTTTTCCCTAAGACAGAACGAATTATAGGGTTTTCCCTAGGGCAGCGCTAGTGCAGCGCAGCAAAAAAACTGCGACGCGCCGTCGCACGGGGTCGAGCGCAATCGATGCGTTGCAGCAATACAACGCATCGAAATTTCGGGTACAGGGGCAGGATCGCGGGGCGAAGCCGGTCAGCGCGTGGCTTTCTGGGCGCTTTTCGCGTGAGCCGCACGCGTGGAATGGGCCGCTGCGCGGTGCGCGGGCGCGGGCGAGGCCTTGGCGGCCACCGCCCTGGAAGACATACGTGCGGGCGGCGGCGCCGGGGTTTCCGCGGCGGCGGTTTGCGCGGCCACGCGCTGCGACAGGTCGTCGAGCGTGGACTGCTGCTTCAGGATGAATTGCTCGAGGCGCGCCTCGTCGGCGCGGGATTCGTTTGCGAGGCTGTCGAGCCGCACCGACTGCGCGATCCCGAACCCGACCGATGCGAGCACCGCCATCGACGCGGCGGCGAGCATCCACTTTTGTTGCCGCGACGAGGCGACCGCCATACGGCGCTGCTCGGCGAGCGCGCCCTGGAGCGCGTCGAGGCGCTGCGTCAGCGCGTCCGGCTCGGGGGCCGCGTGAGCCGCTTCGGACGCGAACCCGATGGGCTCCACGCCCTCGGCGGGGCCGGCGGCAAACGACGGCTCGGCGACAAAGGCTGCGGGACCCGGTTCCTGCACCACTCCAATGCCCGGCTCCACCGCTTCGGCCACGGCAGGAGCAGCAACTCGTTTCGCCCGCGGCGCGCGGCGCGCAGTCGTTGCAGCCGCAACAGGGCTCGTCGCGCTGGCTTCGTCGACGGGCATTGCCACCGCTTGAGCCGACTCCGGGCTTTCGAAGCCGCTCAGCGTGCCCTGACGCACGGCGGCATCCGCTTCGGCAACGGCCGCGGGCCCGTCGACGGCAAGCGCGTGCGGAGCATCGGATTCGACAGCAAGCGGGGATTCAGTCACGTCGGACGGCGCGGACGTCGCGTGGGGCTGCCACGGCGCGTTGCGTTCGGGATGCGAAGAGCTCAAGGATGCGGTATCTGCGTAATCAGCCATGTGTCAGCGATGCGGTTCGCGTCGCGCGCCGGCCGGTCACGGCCGCTTGGCGACGTCCTCGTGTTCTGGTTCGAACGCGCATTGTCGCATGCCGGAACGCACGGCCAGGGGCTCTTCCCCGACTTACCCAGCCGGCATCGACCAACACCCCGCGCAGGTCAGCAGGTGCGCAGTCGTGGGCGAGCGTGCTGCGCCGCCTGGAATGTCCCGCGTAGTTTGCGAATGCGTACAATCGCCGGCATTGCTCTTTCGATGTGACGCGCTTCGCCGCAACTTTTCGCCATGAACACACCTACGAGCGCAGCCAGCCTGCGCGAGCATTTCGACCGCGTCGTCCTGCCGATGTGGCGCGGCCCCGGCTTCAATGCCGAACTGCGCCTGCCCTACGAGGCGCTCGATGCGGCCGGCGCGACCCCGCTGCCCGTCACGCGCTACCGCGCGATGGCGTGTGCCCGCCAGCTCTTCGTTTTCTCCCAGGCCGGCGACGCCGCGCACGCGCAAACGCTCTTCGAAACGCTGCGCCACACATATCGGGACCCGCAGCACGGCGGATGGTTCTATAGCGTCGACGCAGCCGGCGCGCCGCTCGACACCACCAAGGACCTCTACACGCACGCCTTCGTGGTGTTCGCCACTGCGGCCTACGGCCAGCGCTTCGGCGCGACCGAGGCGCTCGACGTCGCGCGCGAAACGTCCTCGCTGATCGTCGACCGCTTCGCGGCCCGCGACGGCCTGCTCAACGCGGCGCTCGACGCGTCCTTCGCGAGCGTTACCGGCGGCCCGCTGCAGAATCCGCTCATGCACCTCACCGAGGCCTGGCTCGCGGCGAGCGAGGCGACCGGCGACAGCGCGTTCGACACGGCGATCACGCGGCTTGTCGAGGCCCTCGCGCGCGGCTTCCTGCACGCGCCGACGGGCTGCATCGCCGAATTGCCGGTCGGCGCGGCGGACAACCGCCTCGAGCCCGGTCATCAGTTCGAATGGTTCTGGCTGGCTTCGCGTGCGGGCGCCCGGTTGGGCGCGTCGGGACTGGACGAAGCGCTCGCGCGCGCCTTCGTCTTTGCACAGAAGCACGGCGTCGACCCGGAAACGGGCGCCGTGGCGGCCGCGCTCGACGAGCAGGGCCGGGTGATCGATGCGACGCAGCGTATCTGGGCGCAAACGGAATACTTGCGCGCGCTCGCCACGCACGGCGACGCCGCGGTGCGCGCCGCGCTCGCGCCGCAGATCGGGCGCTTCGCGCCGCGCTTTCTCACGCCGCAGGGCTGGGTGGAATGCCGTAGCGCAAACGGTGACGTGGCGCGCGCGGACATGCCGTCCACGACGCCGTATCACCTCTTGACGGCCTATCAGGGCATGGGCGTTTGAGGCACAACCACGCGAAGCGCCGAGGCAGACGGGCGCAAGCCCGCCGCCAAGGCGCCCAGACCGCTCGAGTCGCTTAGGCCGCCAGCACCGCCGGCGAAATCTCGAACGCCGCCACGGCCTCGGAAAGCTGGCGCGTCTGCTGATGCAGCGAAGCCGCGGCAGCCGCGGCCTCCTCGACGAGCGCCGCATTCTGCTGGGTCATCTGGTCCATCTGCGAGACGGCCTGATTCACCTGATCAATGCCCGTGCTCTGCTCGAGCGACGAGGCGCTGATACCCGCCATCATCTGCGTGGCGCGCGAAATCGAGTTCGACACCTCGCGCATCGACTCGCCCGCGCGCTCCACCAGCTCCGAGCCGCCGCGGATCTGCGAAACCGACTCGCTGATCAGCGTCTTGATCTCCTTGGCCGACTGCGCGCTGCGCTGCGCGAGCCCGCGCACCTCGCCCGCCACGACCGCGAAACCGCGGCCCTGCTCGCCTGCCCGCGCCGCTTCCACGGCCGCGTTGAGCGCGAGAATGTTGGTCTGGAACGCGATGCCGTCGATCACGCCGATGATTTCCGCGATCTTGTCCGAGCTTTGCGCGATGCCGCGCATGCGCTCGACCACCTCGCCCACCACGGCGCCGCCGCGTGCGGTCGCGTCGAGCGCCGCCTCGGCCAGCGCGTTCGCCTCGCGCGCGTTGTCGGCCGTGTTGCGCACCGTGCCCGTCAGTTCCTCCATGCTCGCCGCCGTCTGCTCCAGCGACGCCGCCTGCGATTCGGTGCGCGCCGAAAGATCGGCGTTGCCGGTGGCGATCTCGTCGGCGCCCACGTTGATCGAGCCCGCCGTTTCGCGCACGGTGTGGACCGTGCGCGCCAGGCTCGACTGCATCAGCGCAAGGCCCTGGAACAGCCGGCCGATCTCGTTCTCGCCGCGCGCGGCGATGCGCTCGTCGAGGCGCCCGCGCGCGATGCGCTCGAAATGGCGGCCCGCTTCCTCGAGCGGCTCCACTACGCCGCGGCGCAGCGCGAGGTGCACGCCGGTCGCGAGTGCGATCAGCAGGACCAGGATGACGATGCCGACGATCTGGAAGAGCGCGAGGCGCGCGTCGATCGAATCGAGCGAAGCGCGGCTCGCCGCGGCGTTGAACTGCGCAAAGGCGTGCAGTTCGGCGAGATAGGCGTCCTGGTACGACTGCGTCGGCTGGTCGAGGAAGGCCTGCAGATTGTTGCCGTTGAGGTCGTCGATCAGCTCGCCGAGCGCCTTGCGGTACACCTGATAGCGCTCGCCGAGCGCGGCGACGCGCGCGCGATTGTCGTCGTTGATCGGCGGGACGGCCATGAGCGCCGCGAACGTGGTGTCGGCGGCGGCCAGCTGGTCGCGCGCGTGATTGACCATGTCGGTCGGCACCGTGCCGCCGCGGACCATGCGCGTGCCCGCGCGCGAGAGATTGATACGGGCGTCCATCAACTGCTGGGTGATGACGTTGGCGGCGCTCGCCTGCCGCAACGCCACCTTCGAGAGGTCGGCCACGTCGTCGTGCGTGCGCGTAAGCGACCAGTAACCAAGTCCTGCGGTCACGAGCTGTAGTACGCAGAACGCGACGAGGACACACAACAGGCCGGATGCGACCTTGATCTTGCTGAACATCGGGACACCTGGATGGCAGTGAATGAGTGAGGCGCGAGCATGTGATCGCTCGGGCCCGCACTGCGTTTACGGCCACGCAAACCCGATTTTTGAGCCCTAAACCGTGAAAAAATGCCCCAAAATGCGCAACGGATCATTTCGGCAATGGTTACACGGTCATTCCACGCATTTCTCGCAACAATAGAATGCCGGCTGGACCCTTACGGCATATCGGATGAGGCCGCCGTGCTGCCTGCCGACAAAGCCTGCCCGGCGACACCTTTAAGGCGCTGAAGCAGATGAAGCCTTCTCGGCAAATGGAGGTTGTCGAGCTCATGTGTGGGCAGGGAAACTTCACGGCGGCCTTGCGCGGGCGATTGTTGCTGCCACTCCGCCGGAGCAACTCGAAATTGATGCTGGTACTCGTGGGAAACTGGGCAACGAAGTGTCAGAGCAGCTCGCTCATCTCGACCGTGAACTCGCAACGCTTCAAACTGGTGTAGCACAGACCGATGAACGCCATGGCATCGAGCAGCTACATCTCACGGTGTCAGCCGCTTATATTGCAACACTCCTCAGCAATGAGGGCGTGAGCCGTTGGCTATATGAGCATCATCGCGACTTTGCTGCGCAATCGAAACCATCAGCCTGGAAGCTCGGAATGAACGCTTCAGGTCGGAATCGAGCGGACCACGGTCGAAAAATTTTCGCCGTATCGGAGAAAAGCGACCTGGTGTTTCCTCGCAAAGGTAACTTGCATCGCTGTGTTAGCGCCAGTCGTTCGGCGTGAGTCGAGCGACTGGGCTACTCTCTGGCCGCAATTCACTTGGGGCAGTGCGAGGCACGTACCCAGCCAAGTCACCTCTTTGGACGATTAGTACCACGGACGGGCGACGCAACCAGAGAATTATCAGGACTCGGAGACAGAGCTGACGTCCTTGACGCTTTAACGGTCCGCCCTCGAAGACGCTTTCCCTTGCCCCTCCGTAGAGCACTACAACTGCTTACAAATCTCACACTGGCCCGGTGCACCGCTGTGTCGATTGCGGCGTTCTTGCTGACACACCTCAACGGAGCGCGACATGAGCACCAATCTGAATTCCGGTTCACCGCAGCGTAGTCGCATTCATCCTTTGGTTGCCGGCGCAGCCGTGGCAGTCATCCTGGCCAGCGCTACAGGTATCGCGGCGATGACAGGCGTGCTTCCGACATCCCGAGCTGTGACCGCTCCTCCGACGCAAGCTATTCCGGTCGCTGCACAAGTCGCGAGCACACCGGTCGCTTCACCGCAATCGAGCGCGGAGCAGCGCGTGACCAGGGAGGAAGCGCCCGCCCAGCCGCGCGTCCATCATCACCATAGCGTGCCAGTTGAGCAGCCCCCGCGGTATGCAAACAACGACACATATCAATCGTCGGCACAACCGGCTCCGAGACCAGTCGCCGTTGACCCGAACGCCGGAGAAGTCGTCGCAGTCAATACGGTCCAGGAACCCGAGCCGACAACGGGTCTCGGAGCCGTAGGCGGTGCAGTCGCCGGCGGGCTGTTGGGAAATCAGGTCGGCGGGGGGCGCGGTCGCGTTCTGGCAACGATTGCCGGCGCCGTCGGCGGTGGCCTTGCAGGCAATGGCATTGAGCATGCTGTTCGCAAGGCGACGAGTTACCAGGTGCAGGTCAGAATGCAGGACGGTAGCTACCGGAACTTCAACTATTCAACGCAGCCGCCGGTCCAGGTCGGCGAGCGCGTTCATGTCTCAGGTGACTCCCTGAGCGCGTCGTAATCAGCCTGTGTTATCCTGGCGACCTGCGATAACCTGCTCAAGGATTGCATTCAGGGCGAGCACAACTAGATGGACGAACGGAAACGCGAAAGCATAGTGGCCTATCTTCGGCGCAGGATGGCTGAGCTCGAAATCGACCCAGAGGATGTCGCCGCTTCTATCGCCGCGGACCAAGAACGACTGCGCGCGGCAAAGTACCGCGACGCCTTTGGAAATACCTGGGACGGCAAGGGCAATACCCCTCAGTGGGTCGTGCAGGCGACGAGCGCGGGCCAATCGCTCGAGCATTTTGCAATCCGTGTGCCAGCAGAACCACAATCGGGCAAGCGCGCTGACGTGGACTGGCGACGGGACCCGTTTGCTGGTACCAGACTGGCCACAGTCCGGCCTGAGCCACTTCACGCGTAAAAAGCTGTGCATAGCGTCTCGTGACCGGAGCGCGCTCATCGTTCGGAGAGGAAATCGGTAGTCTCGAAGAACTCTTCCAACCTCCTCTTGAGTGGACGCTCGTGCATCCAAACTTCTTTGGTCGCGACGTGCACGGAGTGTTTCACAGTCGACCCGTTGGCTATTCGACGTTGACGACGTCTGAGCAACGACGGGAGGCCGGTGTAATAGCGATGTGCTTCGCAATGGTCGAGGATTGCCCGCAGAGGTCGGTCACCTTGAGCTTGGGAAGGTCGAAGACGAACTTTTTCCCCTTCCTTGTCACCAGAATCTCGCCAGCGCTCGTGGAGAAAGACTGAACGCCCGGTGCAGTGTCAGACACCGTCGCTACATTGGAGTCGACAGAGCACGAGTTGATGCTCTCCTCGGCCGGAGTGCCTGCCGTGTAGCTGAACTTGCTCACCTTCTCGTCGTCGACGGTCACATGCAGGTAATGGCTAACAATATTCCGGTCCGCCGTGCATCGGTACTTGACAGGTTTGGCTTGGCTCGTGCCAACGGCGCACGCAAGTGCCGGGACCGCCACGGCGAGGGTCGAGACAGTCCTCTGTATCAGGATTCGGGTCATTTTTGAATCGCTTCCCGCTCGCGCGTGGGCGGGGTGTCTGCGATTTCACGCAGTCAGCAGGCGAATAATCTTCCGTTGATTTGCTGACGCGCCCAGAAATCTACTTCCGTACGCAGCGTGCCCTTGCTGACTGAACTCACCTAGACCTCAGGCTTTACGTTCGAACTCCCACAGCGCCGGCTGTGGTCGGTACGCGCCATTCCGGTCGGGTGCGAAGACATCCGGCATCGCATCCCCCTGATTTACCAGCACACCAGGTACGTTGTGGCCTTGTGCTTTCCAAACGCCGGTTTCCGGACACGTCTGCCCCGTTCGTACCGTCATTGGTCCACTATCCCGGCGTATTGGCGCGCCGTCTTCCGCTGCATCGAAGTTGCGCGCGAAATCAGCGAGGTCCTTCGGATACAGCAGATGGTCGCGGAAAGAGCTGTCGTCCAGCTGCAGCAGAAATGCGACCGCTGCCGCCTCAACTGCCCAGTAGCCGACGTAGGTACCCTTGCCATTCTTCTGGGCTTCCAGATGTCCGTCGTGCCATGGAGCTGCGGCCATTCCCGGATACCAGGCTTCGAGGTATTCCGTCATGTCGTCGACAGATTCCTTCTTCGTCTCGCGATAGAGACTGAACACGAGGGGCCGATACGGCACGTCGTGATACCAGCTATCTACGTTGATTCGACCATCGAGTTCGTAAGCCAGCAGGTCCTCATACAACGTGTCCTTCCCCCGATAGGAGGGGTCAAACATCTCGACGATGCGCGGCAGCAGGTCACGTCGATGCAGCAGGTAGCAAAAGCCGATGAGCTGCATCGCCGTTTCATATTCGCCAATTTCTTCAAAGACCAATGGCGGTTCGCCGGCATCCTGTCGATTCAGCCGTTGAGCTTTCGCGTACCGTTCAAAGGCTTCGAGAACCGGCTCAAGTTCACCACGCAGCAGCTTGAGGTCCGCTCCACCTGTATACAGGAGTAGGAAGCGTCGATAGACATCGGAAACGAGGTAGCGCTGCGTCAGCGCCTTCCGCTCGTTCTCATTGCTGCCGGTTGGCGCAGTATTTTCGGACCAGTACGCGATGCCGTCATCAAGGAGGTCCAAACGCCACTTGAAGTAGTCCTCGCCAAGAAAGCGTTGCCGCCGTGTCGAATCGAAGTCTTCGTTCATATCCATAATCTCTTAGCCCTAGGCTATCTTATCCTGCTCGCTTTCAGCTTGACCGCTTCTTCAACCTCTCCCTCCTTGTAGTGATGGGTGAAGGGAAGGTCGTGGTCAGTATGGTCGTGTTCAGCGCCCGTCGTGAGCGCTTCGACGTGTTGCACGGCGGACGGAAGGTAGAACGGGACGTACAGCAGATGTCGCGAGTACCCGGACCTCAAAATCGTGTTGACCAGGCCTTGGTCCGAAACGGCTCCGGAGAGTTTGGCTTCAATCCACTCGTGACTCATCTGGACCCGGGCGATTTTTGCACTGCTCGGTCCGGTCGCGGTGGTCTTGTCCTTCGGCGTTGTGTCCGCTGTCGGCGTTGCGGAGTCGGCCTGCTGCTTTCTCGCAGGACTGCTCTCATTTGCGGAGCCACCTGGTGTTGGTTTTCCACCGCCAGATGCAGGCTTCCCGCCGCCAGGCTTGCCGCTACCTCTGGTCGGCAACGCTGGCCCTGCGTCGTCCGGCGGCTCAAGCAGGTCCTGGGCAGGAGGGCGCACCGCCTCCTTAATCGTTCCGAGCTTGCTGGAGATATTGTGCTTTGCGTTTGGGTCTTGCAGCTTTCGCGTTGTCGTCGACGATTTCATTTCGACGATGGCGAAGTCCTTCATCTGGTTGCTAAAAGGGGCGGCACGCCAAACACCGTCGATGCCGTGACCACGTGCCTTGACGTCGAAAAGCTTGTTCAGCTTGCCCTTATCGTTGAGCTTGCCCATAACCCGCAGCCCCGGCTGCTCACTCCACTTGCCGCTCAGGCCTTTGTCGTGGTCCTTCCAGCCATTTCCCCATTTAAGCTTTTCATAGCAGTAATAGTCGCCGATGTGCTCACCCAGAATGCCCGTGATATTCGTCGTGATGTCGGTGACAGCGAGCTTGGCATTGACGACGCCGCGCGAGGGCGTCGGCACAGGTCGGTCCTGGCCTGTTTTGGCTTCTTCGCCCTTTGCACCTGGCTTGTCAGTCGTTCGGTGCTCCTCGAGCGTGCTGACGGCTGACGAGTTCGGCTGCTTTTTGCGCCAATGAAGCAGCTTGCGCTGGACGAACTGCGCGAGCCAGTATGGCAGGTTAGTTTCTACAAAGGCCAGTGCCTGCATGAACGTGGCTTGAACACTCGTAGGCATCTCGCGATACAGCCAGGACTTCTGGATATGTTCACGAGCCTCCGTGAGGTACGTCTTGACGCCCGTTGCATCGAACAGCTTGTCGATGAGCGCATCCGGGCTGATCTGGAGGTGCGCACGCTGAAGCACCAGACGCAAAATGTCGAACAGCAGTGGGCCATATATTTCGGACTTGTGGTTGACCAGGCGAAACGTCCGCTTGACGCCGGCGCCGACGACAGGAACCCAGCCCACGACGGCGAATACCAGGTCGATGCCGGCCTCGATTTTCGTTATCTCGTCCACACTTTCGCGAGCGTTCCAGACCGTCCAGACGCTTTCCGTCGTGTCGTAGACGTTCTGCGCGACGTAGAAAAGCGGGAAGGCGTTAGACGCCATCGACAGCCCAATCTCCTTGGCCGCATCTTCGATTGCCTGCTGGTCGTTAGCGTTCATGTCACGTCCGGTCGGCCAGAGAATTTGTTGAACAGGCTGAAGAGGTTTTCGTCCGTGATGCCGTCATGGCCGCCTGCGTGGAGTTCCTTGAGGATGTCTTCCTGCTCAAGCGCCTTCGCCGCCTGCACGGGCTGCGGGGTGAAGGGTCGCGCGTCTTCTCCGAAGAAGACCTTGGCGGGCCCGTCGGGCACGTCCCGAAGCAGAGCATGCCCGTTGCCGTCGAGCTTGCCCGCCATCGTCGTGCCGTTTTCGAACGCCACCTTGTAGGGCGCATTGGGCACGGCCTTCAGGTTGTCGTCCATCAGGTTGAGCTCGAGCTTGTTGTGCAGGTCGCCCTTCGGCAGTGTGGGCAGGTCGTAGGGACGGCTCGTGGGGCCGTTGAATGCATGCTGCGCACCCTTGATGTCTATCTGCCCGGGAGCATGAATCTCGATGTTGCCATCCTTGATACGGATGTACGCGCCTCCGGCTGTCAGCAGGACGCCCTGGCTCGCAGCCACTTCCACGTTTTCGGAGGCCGACAGCACCTTCACTGTCTTCTGCGCGGTCAGCTCGATGTTGTCCGAGTGCGCGCGAATCTCGACCTTGCCCTTCGCGGCGAAGAGCTTCATCCCTGCGTTCTGGACGAAGAGGCTGATTTTGTCGGTCACGCTCGCAAGCAGCGACTTGCCTGTGGCGATATGCGTGCTTTGACCGCTGACCAGGGTGAGCTGCTCGTCGGCGCTCACGTGCACTGACTGCTGCGTCGAGACGCCGATTCCCGCCGGGCTTGCCGCCAGGAGAATGGGCTCCTTGAACGCATTGGCCGAACCAGTGCCGCCGCCGGCAGTACGCCCCCCGCTCGCCTGGCCATGGACGCTATCAGTCGACGCTGCGGTGAAGGCTTTGAGCGCGTCCTGGCCTGCTTGCAGGCTTTCGGCCTGATGCGTCGTGCTCGCGCTGCTGAGCGATTCGAGAAGGTTGCCTGCGCCTGACAACTGCCCTCGTGCGGCGCTTACGTCAAGTTGCTGCGCGTTCGTGCCTGCGGCTGCGTGAGTCGAGAGGAACAGCCCGCGGTTCGCGCGCAGCGCGCCGTAGGCATCGGTGCGTAGTTCGAAGCCGCTGCCGAGATAACTGCCACGCGTGTTCCCGTCCTGGGCAATGAGGTAACCCATGTGCAGCATGGAGTTACCTTGGGACGACAGCAATTGCAGCCGATTCTGTGCTGTCGCGTCGTCCATCAGGAACTGGTTGAAGCCGCCCGCGCCACCGTATTCACGCGACCGAAAGCCGGAGAGCATGCCATTCGAGTGCCAATGCGGCTGCGTCGCGCCGTTATAGACGCGCCCTGTCGCGATGGGCCGGTCGCAATCACCGCCGACCCAGTCGATGGTCACTTCTTCGCCGATGCGGGGCACGTGGACGCTACCATAGCCGCTTCCCGTGTCCGAGAACGCGGCGCGCACCCAGCACGTCGCGGCGGACGCCTCACGTCGGTCCCAGTGCATGCGCACGAGGATGCGGTTGAGCGAATCGGTGTAGACCTCTTCGTTCTCCGGGCCCGTCACCGTTGCCGTCTGAAGGTGCATGACCGGCTTGCGGTGTTCGAACGGGCTGCGAAACGGAACCTTCAGTCGCTGCGCCTCGACCTCGACGAGAAAGAAGCCATCGCTGCCATCGCCGACGGAATCTTCGACCGAGAACGCAGCTGCGCACTGCTCATACGTAGCGCGAACCGCCGCCAGACGTTCAGAGAGGCTATGCGGGAACGCGTGAGTCTCGCTAACCGGGATATTGTTCCGGATATACCACGAGGCTTCGATGACCGCGAACTTCCGGTCCTCGCCATCGTCCTGCTCGTGGGCGGGATGGTAGTCCAGCGAAAACCAGCGGCCGACGTCGATGCTGCGCAGGCCTCCGACGCCAAAAAAACGCTTCGCGCGCGACTCCCACTCTTCCAGCTTGAGCTTGGTGAGCTTGTCGCCACGGTCGCTTTCCTGCCAGCTATAGGCGCCGGTGTATTCGTAGACCTCCGCCTGTTCCGGCAGGTCGCCCTGATTCACGACCGTCGGAAACGAAGTCTCCTTGGTGGTGCCGGGAGTCTTGTAGTCAAAGGTGCGCGAGCTGTAGCTCGTGCTTTGAAGCGTGCGCGTGCCGGACCACTGCACAAGCGCTTCCGTCTGGCTGGAGGTACCGGCGCGGTAGAAGTCGACCTCCTTGGGCGACATGGCCTTGAGCGAATAGAGGTCGTCGGTCACGACAAGCGTGTGTGACTTTCCGTCATCGGCGTGTTCGAAGTAATAGAACCAGCCTTCGGACTCGAGCAACCGGTGCACGAAAGTCCAGTCGTCCTCGTACTGAACGCAGAATGACCGAACCGGCGATGCGTTTTGAATGTCAAACCGGAATGCCCCGGCCGCCTGCGGATGCATCTGAAAGACAGATTCGAGGATAGCCTCTACTGACTTGTCCTGGAAAATCTGCGCGTCCTTACGGAACTTCAGGAAATGCAGCCATGAGGAGTAGCCCAGTTGGTAACTCGTTAGCTCCCCGTCGGCGCCAAGCCGGCGCGCGGTATGGACGTAGCCATGCTGCGGGCGATAGGACTTGTCGGCACGCTGAAGCCAGAGCGTGACCGGCTGCGCAATAAGAGACTTCAGCTCGAGCGAGCTGTTCGTCGAGACAGCGTCGATGACGTATTCGAAGTTACGGCCAAGCCGTGAGGTACCCGTCACGGTTTGCGGCAATAGCGCATTCGCCCCCGCAGGGGAGTCGAGTTTTACGAGCCGGTCAGCCTGGAATAATGCAGACTGCATAAATGAGATAATGTCCTGCGCTCCCATTTAGATTTTCCTTGTCGGGGCATCCCTTAAAGTCGACCGAAATCATAAGGGGATTTTTCCGGCTCGACAATTCCGTCTGATTGAAGCCCTCGACATTTAACATTCCCTGATGAAAACGTCATGACTGCCGTGCTCACTCTGGGTGCCACGCGATGACTGGCGGCCCTGAGCGGCCTTGGCGTTCTCCTTTTGATATTCCTCAGCAGTCGAGTTGGGGCATACGGCGGTACGCCGGCGTATCGGTCCTCGTGAAAAAAATCGCCACTGGCGAGTCGTTTGATGACGCATCTCGCGGGCGTTTCAGAAAATCTATGATGAGCAATTTCGTCATTAGCGGCCGCCTCTCTTGAATAATCGCGCGGAGGCGCAACTATCTCCGTACTTTGCAAGTCCACCACACAGCCATAAACTAACTTCCAGGAACTGGACCGTGCGCTTGATTTTCCGAATTGGCCTAATCTTGCTGTCAATACTCGCCGCGCTACTTATTGCGGGAACAGGCTATGAAGCGCTCCAGCGGCACCTCGCGACTGAGAACCATCAACCGCCGGGTGAGATGGTGAACATCGGCGACCGGCGCATACAGCTCAACTGCACTGGCAATGGCTCTCCGACCGTGGTGTTCGAATCCGGCCTGGGCATTAGCGGTTCGCTGGACTGGTCGGCCGTCCAGCCATCCGTTTCGAAGGTCACCCGCGCCTGTTCATATAGTCGCGCAGGAATCATGTGGAGCGACCGCAGCTCAGAAGCACAAGGCGCCAAATCGGTTGCTGAAGATTTGCATCGCGCATTGCAGGTCGCTGGGGAACGCGCGCCCTTCGTGCTCGTCGGTCAATCGCTCGGTAGCGCTTACATCATGACTTATACAAGGAGCTATCGCGTTGCAGAGAACGTTGGACGTTCCACACGGAAGACGTTAATCTGGAAGCACTTCATGAACAGTCTGACCACCGTCAAGGAGCTGGCACATGGAAGTGAGCACCGAAGCGCTTGTTGAGATGCTGTGTGAAGTCGAGGCAGAAGACCCAATCGACTATGCGGACCTACCGTTCGGCGAACAGGAGCTACGACGCCTTGTCATGTGCTCGCTGGTAGAACGGCACCACGTTGTAGAGGCGGCGATGTCGGACTCGGACCTCCATGCGATGTACCTGCTGAGCACCGCGAAGCTTGTTCTCGAGAACACGGTGCTCCACGCTCGTCTGCTTTTGCTTCAGGGACAACAGGTCGACATTCAGTCGCTCCTCGCTCCGTTCACCCTCAAGGGCAAAAAATAACGAGGCGGAATGCGTACCGAGAAAGGAGCTCGTTTTGTCTCCTCCTCAGTACGCAGCCAAGGCACCGCCTTCCCAAACCTAGCTGTGCAGAAACCGGTGCACGGCCCGTCAAAGGCAGTATGCGAAGCCTGCCGCGAATACGCTAGTCCGCGGTCGTCTCTTGAGCCCTGAGTTCAATCCATGTTGGCTGGTGCCTGACGCTTGCAAGAACACGCCGAGGTCACCACGGGCTACAGATGCCGTCACATCGCTTTCCCGCGGCGCGAGACCTGGATAAAAAATAGCCCACCGGTAGTGGGCCTAGTCCATTCCACGTGATACATGGAGGAGACGCTTGAAAAGCGAGTATCGCCAGCGTACGCATCTCCTACACGCGAACGCCTGCTGACCAGCTGACGTTTAAGTCAGCCACTGTTTGATGTTGGCCGCCATGACATTTGTCGAAATGCCATAGCGGTCGTGGAGCGTCGGCAGTGCACCGGCGTCGAGAAACTCGTCGGGCAGCGCGACCTGTTTGAACGTACACGAAACGCCGGCGCTCAAGAGCGTGGTTGCGACAGCTTCACCCAAACCGCCTATAACCGTATGGTTCTCAGCGACGACGACCATGCGCCCCGTCCGCTTTGACTCGCGGATGATGGTCTCCGTGTCGAGCGGCTTGATGGTCGGAACGTGCAGCACTGCAACGTCCACCTTGTCCGACGCCAGCGCCTTCGCAGTTTCCAGCGCACGCATTGTCATGATGCCCGACGAAATGATGAGGACGTCGTTGCCATCGCGCAGCATCTTGGCTTTGCCGAGTTCGAACTGATAGTTGTACTCGTCGAGCACCGCGGGCACGTTGCCACGCAGAAGGCGCGCATAGACCGGACCCTTATGCGCCGCGATGGCCGGTACCATCTGTTCAATGTCGAGCGCATCGCACGGGTCAATTACCGTCATGTTTGGCATTGCGCGCATGAGCGCAAGGTCTTCAGCGGCCTGGTGGCTCGGGCCGTACCCGGTCGTCAGGCCAGGCAGCGCGCAGACGATTTTGACGTCGAGGTTGTCCTCGGCGATGGTCTGATGAATAAAATCATACGCTCGACGCGTCGCGAACACGGCGTAGGTGGTGACGAACGGCTGCGCTCCTTCGTGGGCGAAGCCGGCGGCAGCGCCCATCAGAAGCTGTTCCGCCATGCCCATCTGGTAGTACCGGTCCGGGAACTCTTTTGCGAAGACATGGAGGTCGGTGTACTTGCCCAGGTCGGCCGTCATGCCAATGACATTCGTCTTCGCGCGAGCCAATTCGACAAGTGCATGCCCGAACGGCGCAGAGCGTGTCACCTGGCCTTCGCCGGCGATGGACGCAATCATCGCCGAGGTCTTCAGACGAGGCTTTTTATCGACGACCGAGTTCATGCTTTGCTCCCTGCAAAAGTTTCATCAAGTGCGTCCAGCGCCAGCTTCCATTCATGAGCGTCCACCCGGATGAAGTGGTTCTTCTCCCGCTGCTCGAGGAAAGGCACGCCGCAGCCCATCTTCGTGTCGCACACGATGATTCGCGGTTTAGCCTCTTTCAGATTTCGAGCGTTGTCGAAGGCCGCCTTCACGGCATTGATGTCGTTTCCGTTTACGCGTTGCACGTACCAACCGAACGCTTCGAGCTTCGGTACGAGCGGCTCGAAAGCCATGATTTGCGTCGACGGGCCGTCGGCCTGCTGGTTGTTGACGTCGACCATCGCAATCAGGTTGTCAAGCTTCCAGTGCGCCGCCGAGAGGAGACCTTCCCAGATGGCTCCTTCGTCAAGTTCGCCGTCGGAGAAGAGCGTGTACACGAACGATTTAGAGCCTTTGCGCTTGAGTCCGAGACACCGGCCCACGGCAATCGTTAGCCCCTGGCCGAGCGACCCACCGGACATCTCCATCCCCGGGGTGTAGCTCGCCATTCCGGACATGGGCAGACGGCTGTCGTCGCTGCCGTAGGTCTCCAGTTCTTCTTCGGGAAGAATGCCCGCTTCGAACAATGCAGCGTACAGCGCGATTGCGTAATGACCATTCGACAACAGGAATCGGTCCCGGTCCTCCCAGTCTGGCTCCGCCGCGCGGTAGTTCATCGCGCCGAAATATGAAACGGCCAGAACGTCAGCGATGTCGAGCGCTTGGCCGATATAACCCTGGCCCTGTACTTCGCCCATTAGCAAAGCGTTACGGCGGATGCGGTATGCGCGCTCAGCGAGCGACACATCCTCGATGACGGTTGTACTCATTTACTCGTCTCCTGGAAAGAGTTCGTTCAGCGATTGACAGTCTTTGCGGGCACGAAGAACACCAGAACCGCGCCCAGAACGACAGCCGTCGAAATGAAGATGAGGCCTGCTGTCGCGTGGCCGGTGAAGTCATTTAGCCATCCGACAATGGCGGGCGAGAAAAAGCCGGCCAGATTCGCGAAACAGTTGACCGCGGCAATTCCGGCCGCAGCGGACATACCGCTGAGAACAGCAGTAGGAAGCGCCCAAAACAATGACGACGACGCGAGGATGCCGGCAGCAGCGATGCTCACGCAGATAATCGAGGGACCCACGCTTCCGAGCATCGGCAGTGTGGCGAAAGCGGCGGCAGAAACCAGCATCGGAATCGCCAGATGCAAACGGCGTTCGCGGCGCTTATCGGCGCTACTTCCGAGTAACGGCAACGCGATGATGGCGCAAATGTACGGAATCGCGGTCAGGACACCAACCCACAGCGGGTCCGCGACACCTGTGCGACGGATGATTGTCGGCAGCCAGAAGGTGAGGCCGTATTGACCGAGAACTACACAGAAGTAGATTCCAGCCATTAGCCAGAGACGACGGTCGCGGACAAACGCACGGATGGACACGTGCTCGGTGGCCGCCGTACGGTCGCTTTCCACGTTGCGCTTGAGAAGTGCCTTTTCGTCATCGGACAGCCATTTCGCACTGGCGATTCCGTTGTCGAGATACAGAAAAATTGCGATGCCAAGGAGCAACGACGGGAGTGCCTCCAGCATGAAAAGCCATTTCCATCCTGCAAGTCCCTGGGCTCCCTGGAAGGAATGCATAATCCAGCCGGAAAGCGGGCCACCGAGGATGCCAGCCATTGGAATCGCCATGAAAAACATCGAGAGCGCTTTTGCGCGCCGGGCGGCCGGGAACCAGTAGGTCATGTACAGAATCACGCCCGGCGCGAACCCCGCTTCCGCGACGCCGAGCAGGAAGCGCAGTACATAAAACGTGGTCGGCGTCTTCACAAACAAAAAGCTTGCGGAAATCACCGCCCAGGTCAGCATGATGCGCGCGAGCCAATTTCGCGCGCCGACTTTGTGCAGAATGAGATTGCTCGGGACTTCGAAGAGGAAGTAGCCCAGAAAGAAAATGCCTGCACCGATGCCATAAATGGTTTCAGAGAAGCGCAGGTCGTTGAGCATCTGCAGCTTTGCAAAGCCCACGTTCACCCGGTCGAGATACGCGCCGAGGTAACAAAGCATCAGAAAGGGAATGAGGCGACGGGCGACTCTTGCGTAAGTTCGCGCCTCAAAGTCTGATGAGTCGCTCGAAGCCGAGAGGTCTGCACCGATTCCCGGTGTGGCCAGTCTGGATTTCATGGGTTGTCTCCTGTCATCTGAGCTCGTCACGGTGACGGGCTCAGCGCCATGTCTCTGTGCCGCTTTGGCGGCAAGACGCCCCGGCTAGGCCAAGTGCGTCGTATGTTTATGCAATGTCGGAAGCGAAAGAGGGCACGTCACTTCAATGAATCAGCATGCCGCCGTTGACGTCGAGAGTGATGCCGGTCAGATAGGTGGAGAGGTCGCTTGCCAGGAACAGGCAGGCATTGGCGATGTCGTTTGCCTCGCCGAGACGCCCCAGTGGGATGCCCTTGATGATGTCTGCGCGCATCTCAGGGGTCAGCTTGTCGCCCGTGATGTCCGTCTGGATAAGGCCGGGCGTAATGGAATTGACGCGGATATGGTCGCCGCCGAATTCACGAGCCATCGCCTTGGCAAGCCCGAGAACGCCAGCTTTCGCTGCGCTGTAGTGCGGGCCGCCGAAAATGCCGCCGCCGCGTTGCGCGGAAACGGAAGACATGCAAACGATGCTGCCACGCTGCTGCTTCTTCATGTGCGGGATGACGGCCTGTGACATATACAGCGTCCCCAGCAGGCTCACGCCGACGACTGCGTCGAAGTTGTTCTTCGAGATTTCGAGTGTCTTGATGGGCTGCGTAATCCCCGCGTTGTTTATCAACGCGTCGATTCGGCCGTATTTAGCGGCGACACCATCTGCTGCGGCGACGCAGGCTTCCTTGTCGGTGACGTCGCACGCCAGACCGAGATGACCTTCCCCGAGGTCACGCGCAGCGCTTTCCGCGTCCGCCAGGTTCAGGTCCAGAATTGCAATGCGCGCGCCGTGTGCTGCCATCGCCTTTGCCGTCGCTTTACCGATGCCGCGTGCCGATGCCGCGCCCGTGACGATAACGACTTGATTCCCGAGCAACATGTGGGTGTCTCCATTGATGAACTAGGTGTAGGCGAAGTTTGTCCGCCGGCGAACCTTGCATCAACGCAGTTCCCCTCAACCGTAGCTGAGAAATTTTCAGCCCCCAGGGTTATCCCTGCGAGCCCACCTTGCAGCGTTCAATTTCCTCTTCAATCCAGGTCAAAAATTTTGCAACTCGGGGCAATTCGGCGTTCTGGCTAGGGTAAACGAGATGATGTGCGCCAACCTCGACCGAATGGCTATTGTCGAAGACCTGCACAAGTGCGCCGTCCTTTATCTTTTGCGAAGCCATCATCACGCTTTCCAGAGCAATTCCGAGCCCTAGCGAAGCTGTCTCGATGGACATGTAGGAACGGTCGAACGAGAAGTCGAACGTCTTGTTCGCACCAGCAACCCCGGCCCGCCCAAACCATTGCCGCCACTGAACGAGAGGCGTCTCCGAATAGACCAGCCGCTGGGCCAGCAGGTCATCTGGAGTCTTCACCGGATGCCGCTCAAGATAGGCCGGCGACGCCAGCGGTGCAATGAATTCGCCCCGGACCGTGCGCACTTCAAGGTTGCTCCATTCTCCATAGCCATGACGAATGTCGATGTCGTAATACCCGTTCGAAAACGATACGTTCTCGTATGAGCAGGCGACGTTCAACTGAACGTCGCCATTTGCTTCCTGAAACGAGGATAGCCGCGGCAATAGCCACATCAGGCCGAAACTCGGGCTCGAATGCACGCGCAGGATGTCGACTTCCTTCTGGCTCGAGGCACGCTCAGTTGCCCGGCTGAGGTCCGCCAGCGACCCCGTCACATCGGCAAGATATCGCTCCCCGGTCGGTGTCAGGACGAGACCACGACCTGTCCGTTGAAACAGGGATTGGCCAATCATTGATTCGAGGTTGCTTAACTGATGGCTGACGGCCGACGCCGTAAGGTCAAGCTCTTCCGCTGCCCGGTTGACGCTCTTCGTGCGTGCAATGCTCTCGAAAGCAATGATGGCCTTCAACGGAGGAATTCGCATGGTCAAATTTTTTTCAGTCGCGATTGAACAAAACTGCATTGCCTTCGGACGGTGGTCGCTGCCATCCTCGACATCAACGATACGGACAGGAAAACAGTTGAAATGTTACCCCGTGTCAGGTCACCCAAGTGGCCTAAAACATTGCCTCATATAAATATGGCGCGGTGCAGCAACCGCACAGGAGACGTAGATGAATACCCTGAATTCCCCTCCCAGCAAGCGACGCGTCCGTCGCTACTTGGTCGCCCCCAGCTAAGGAGCGCGACCGGCACTGAGTTCGGCTCGCTGCATTTGTAGCCACTCAGTTAAGCCTCCGAAATTTGTCACTCACTGCAGGCGGCTCTCGCAACCTGCGGTTGGAGCCGTTCGTTCGCTGTTTTCGCGACGGAGATGCGCAATGTCTGAACAACCTACGTTGTTGCTAGCGAAGTCAATCGTCAAAAGCTTCGGGGCTACCAGCGTCCTCAAGAGCTTCGACCTGTCTGTCCGTCCAGGAGAGGTGCACGCGTTCCTTGGTGGGAACGGAGCCGGGAAGTCGACGTTCATCAAGATTATCTCTGGCCAGCATCAACGGGACGGGGGCACGCTTCAATTCGCCGGACGCGACCTCGGTGGCTCCTCAGCATCGCCCGCTGACACAGGGGAGATTGCGGTTGTGAACCAGGAGCTGGCACTGCTGCCGCATCTGTCGGTCGCGGAAAATATCGCCATGCCCCGGATGCAACGCGCGCTCGGGACCTATAGCGAGCGAGCATCACGTGCTCTCGCGATTGATGCTCTATCGTTGATTGACCCGCAGTTCGCACGGGAATCGGTTAGCCGTCTGGTGGGTGAGCTATCGCTTCACGAGCGACAGCTCGTCGAAATCGCTCGAGCACTCCGGTCTGGCGCGAGGCTGCTGCTGCTTGACGAGCCGACAGCGAACCTCACTGCTGCCGAAACTGGTCGTCTTTTTGCGGTCATTCGAAGGCTGGTAGCGGAGACAAGTCTCGCCGTCCTGTTCGTATCTCATCGCATGCGCGAGATACGTCAGATTGCTGACGTTTGCACTATCATTCGCGACGGAAAAACAGCTGTCGACCGTGCGCCTCTCAATGCCATCACGGACCGCGAAATCGTCGACTATATGGGGCAATCCGTCGAGCCTGACCAACAAACCGAGGTCAGCCTGGAAGCTGCATCGGATTTGCGGGAAGGTCACGACACAAGTCACGACAACGGTGGCACCGCGGAAAGGCCCATCATTGTCCGCCTCGACGATATCGAACTCGAAATACGTCCGGGGGCCATTGTGGGACTCGCGGGCGCTCCGACCGGTCCTCTGGCTCTCATTGAGGCCCTAACGGGACTCGGGCCAAAATCTCGATGGGATATCGAGCGCGCTGGCGAACCGGTCAAGCATCGCGGGCCGTCAGGCGCGGCTCGCGCCGGGGTCGGCTATATATCTGGCGACCGCGCAAATAAGGGCATTCTCGCAACGCTTCCAATCATCGACAACCTGATGGCAGCGCGGCGCATCGTCGAGCGAAAAAAGATAGCTCGTGACGAAGAGCTTCGGCAGGGGCAAGCCCTCCTCGACGCGCTCAAGATACGTGCTGGTTCCCTATGGCACCTCCCTTCAACTTTGAGCGGTGGCACGCAGCAAAAAATCCTCGTTGCGCGCTGGCTGAATCTGAAACCGAAACTGCTGGTGCTCGAGGAACCCACGCGCGGAGTCGACATTCGGACAAAGCGGGAAATCTACGCACTCGTTCGCAAGCTCGCCAGACAGGGTACGGCAGTCGTCTGGTGGTCGACTGAGTACCTGGAACTGGTCGAACTTTGTGACACGGTGCTCGCATTTGACCTTTCCGGGCGGCCGACCGGCATTCTTCGTCACACAGACGTTAGTGAAGAGAGCCTTGCTAGCGCTACAGGAATGGCCGCCTGAAACATTGAACGTTTCGGACATCGAAGATTAAGTCAGGAGACAAAGCATGAAAGCAGTGACGCATTCAATACGGAGCGGCTCGAAGGATTCTGGCGGTGGTATCCGGCGCATGATGTCGGCATATCGGACCGAAATTGCTATCGCAATTGCCATTGTGGTCATCGAACTTGCTGTCGGCATGGTCGTTCCGGCCGCGCTGTCGATGGGAAATTTAGCGAATGTTACCCAGGCTGCGGCACCGCTCGTCATCATGGCGTTCGGTGTACTCCTCGTGATTATCACGGGTGGTATCGACCTGTCAGTCGGCTCAGTCTTTTCCCTGACAGGCATGGTCACCGGTCTCGCGATGTCACATGGCTATGGCGCAATCGTCAGCAGCATCGCAGGCCTGGCTGTCGGTTTCATCATCGGTTCGATTAATGGCGCACTCGTGACCTTCGTAGGTCTCGCGCCATTCGTCGTCACGCTTAGTACGTATGCCATTGCCGGAAGTCTGTCGTTCATCGTCACCGACGGCCACTCGCTTCCTATCAACGACCCGAACTATTGGCTGCTCAACTCCGGAACATTGATTCCAGGAGTCATCAACTACGTGCTCTGGTGCGTGCTGCTGCTGATTCTTATCGAGTTTTGCCTGCGAAAGGTTGTGGCCGGAAGATGGCTTTATGCAGTCGGCAGCAGCAGCTCATCCGCTCGTGTCATCGGTATTCCGGTTAACCGCGTTCGTTTGTCCGCGTATGTAATTTCGGGATTGCTCGCGTCATTTGCGGGCATCGTGAGCATCTCGTACATCAGTAATGCAGAGGCAACGGCGGGGTCCGCCCTGATGCTTCAGGCAATCGCGGCGGTGGTCATCGGGGGCGCAAGCCTCTTCGGCGGCACCGGGTCGGCCATCGGTGCGCTGCTCGGCGCGCTGATGATAACGATTATCCAGAACGGCGCGAATCTCATTGGCGTGAACAGTTTCTGGCAAGGCACCGTGACAGGTGTCGTGATTCTCATCGCGGTGCTTGTCGACCGCGTCACCAAAGCACGGCGATAAGCCGGCGGCACAACACTCAGCAAGGAGACAATGATGAACGTCTTTCGACTCGCCAAATTTCACCACCTTGGGAAGCCGTTGACCACGATGGCTGTCTGTAGCGCGCTGGCTTGCGTCGCGATGGCATCACAGTCGGCGCTCCCGCAGGCCAAACAGACGGTTGCGTACATCGCACCGTCCTTGGACATTTCGTACTGGCAATGGGTCGCGTACGGAGTGAAAGAGCGCGCGAAAGAACTGGGCATGAACTACGTGGAATTCACCTCCGAGAATTCTCCTGCCAAGCAGATGGACAACGTAAAGACGGCGCTGACGCGAGGCGTCTCCGCTATTGTCATGGGGCCCGTCAGTTCGACGAGCACGCCTCCGGTATTGAGGCTGCTAAAGGAAAAGTCTGTCCCCATCGCGTTTGCTGGCATCGGTCCACAGGCTGGACAGACCGACTATACGTCGGCGGTCACCGCCAATAATTATGAAACCGGCAAGGCACAG
Source organism: Paraburkholderia sp. BR10882 (assembly GCF_040948855.1). NCBI lineage: Bacteria > Pseudomonadati > Pseudomonadota > Betaproteobacteria > Burkholderiales > Burkholderiaceae > Paraburkholderia > Paraburkholderia sp. BR10882. The sequence goes on from NZ_JBFPKP010000002.1 coordinate 447,403, forward strand.
GGCTCGTATGTCTGCAAGCTGGCGAAGGAGCGCGGCGGTAACAAAATTGCGATGCTGTCGCTTCCGCAAGACCGCGAGAACGCGCAAAAATATATGAAGGGCGCAAAGGAATCGTTTGCTGCGGACGGTTGCGACCTGGTTCAGGTCCTTGAGACCCACGGTCTGACCGTCAACGAGGCTGTTTCGCAGGCGAACGACATTCTGACCGCCCACCCCGACGTTAAGGCCATCTACGGGATGTACGATGAAGCGGCGACGGGCGCAGCCAAAGCGCTTCAAACGCGGGGACTCACAGGTAAGGTTGCCGTTGTGACGGCGGATGGAAGCCCGACCACCATCAAGCTGTTGCGTGATGGTGCCGTCCAGGGAATTTTCCTGCAGGAAGCCGTTGGCCAGGGTATCGACGCCACCACTCAGGTGAACAACGCTTTGAACAAGAAGCCAACGACTCAGGAGCTGGCGCTTAAAGAGCCGCTCGTTACCAAGGAAACGATTGACCAGCCCGCCACCCAGGCTACTGTGAAGCGCGTGTATCCGCCGTCGGCCGGCAGCTACTAAGCGCATTTGCTCGTGCGACGGCCGCCTGTGGACGAACGGGCGGCCACGTGCCTTGATTCAAACGTATTCGGAGACATTGTGGACAACCTTCCCATCATTGACCCGCATCATCATCTTTATGACCTGAAGAACGGCGACTATCCGTGGCTTCAGGGGCCCATGCTTGAGCGCGTTTTCGGTGATTACTCGGCGATTCGTGAGGACTATCTGATTGGAAACTTTCTGGCCGACATCAAGAACCAGAATGTCGTCAAGACGGTCCACCTGCAGGTCGAATATGACCATAATGACCCGGTGGCGGAAACGCGGTGGCTCCAGGGCGTGGCAGACAAGCACGGTTATCCGCACGGAATCGTCGCCTTTGCAGACTTGTCGTCACCGAAGGTCCAGGAGGTCATGGAGGCACATCTCGAATATCCGAACGTGCGCGGAATCCGACAGTGTCTTAACTTCCATCGTGACCCAGTCAAGACGTTCATTGACAGTCCGCACCTCATGAGCGACCCGCAATGGCGAGCGGGCTACTCCCTCTTGCGACGCTACAACCTGTCCTTCGATTTGCAACTGTACTGCACGCAGATGGAAGAAGCGACAGCGCTGGCCCAGGCTTATCCCGATACTCCTGTCATTCTCAACCATACTGGCATGCCGGTGGACCGTATGCCCGCCGAAGTCGAAGGCTGGAGAAAAGGGATGAGGATGCTGGCATCCGCGCCAAACGTTTCGTGCAAGATTTCGGGGCTCGGGATGGCGGACTGGAAGTGGACAGTCGACAGCATTCGGCCGTTTGTTCTCGATGCAATCGATGCATTCGGCGTCGAGCGATGCATGTTCTCGAGTAACTTTCCTGTCGACAAGTTGTTCAGCAGTTACGATGCGGTCTTTGATGCCTTCAAGGCAATTACGAAGGACTTCTCTGAATCCGAGCGTCGTGCACTGTTCCACGACAATGCAGAGCGCGTCTATCGACTCTGATGGGCTACCGAGCATCTTTGGGGCGCGGTTTGCTGGCTCGCTGTCCTGGCACAGCCATCCGAGTCATCATGACCGGGTTTATGGTCGGCACCGCAGCAATAGTTTCGTGCCATGCTTCGCGCCCCAGTATATGCAAGACCAAAATAGGTGCGTGACGCGAAGAGCGCATGCAGTTCACGCGGTCGACGAGCTTGTGGGCACCTAGACTCGTGGCAGCAGACTTTAACCGCAAGCTGTGCAACTGCAGGCGTGAGCCCGGCCGTTTTGTCCAAATAGTGTAAGTTTGTGTAATTGACGGCGGCAAGCCATTTAAATGAAGCTCGTGTCCTGAGCAAGGTGAGAAACGCTCTCCGACCGAGCGTTCATCGTGTCGAAGACGCGCACCCCGGGCGGGATATGCTTGCGCGGGCACCAAACCGAGGAACACAAACGGCCCAGCGAACCAGCGCAGCGGCGAAGACTGCGTTCATACGGGGGGAACCAGGACGCAAATGTTTCTCAACGTCGTCGAGTGCAAGTTTTAGAATTAAATCCCTAATAGTTGTTCACGCAACTACATCGGTTGCACGCGCGACGTAATAAACTCTGACTATTGTTCAAGACACTTTCGCAATCAGTTTTGGAAGAGTTCGGATTGAGCAGAACGGACTTCCGTGGCCTTCTCCTCGCGGTCCGCTTGCGGGGGTGCCTGCATTGGCGGCACAAACAGGTATTTTCCGCAGACGGTCCACAGAACTAGAGCCGTCCAGCATGGTGCCCCGTAAAGTTTCGCCGTTCCTGGCCGATAAATGGATTCGTGAGGCAGCAAGGCGTCTTGCTTAACGTGCCTTCCGAACATGCACATGGGCGCCGCGCATCCATCCGGGATGCAAGCGAAGACCAAGAATACAGAGAGATAAAGATGGGGAATTCGGCTGCTCGCCGCTCGCCCGATTTGCGAGCAGATTCGCGGTCGTCAAGTCTTGCCAGCCACCCTGCGGACGTCTGGCACCTATTGCTAGCGTTCATGGTAACAACGCTCACCTGTCTCGCCAGCGGAGCGCTCAAAACCATGGCGGGAGAAATCGCGCCAATATGGCTAACCAACGCGGTGCTGCTGTCACAACTGATGGTTGCACCGCCTCGGCGACGGTATTCGGTTTTCGCCGGTGGTGTGCTTGGCAATCTGGCTGCCAATCTTTTCGTGGGCGAGAGTTTCGGCGTATCTGCGTCCTATTCGTCTGCCGACATCGTTGAGGTACTTATCGCCCTTGCCTTTGCACCACGCATCTCGACCGTTTCCGAGATGGTTCGGGCGAGGCCGCTGACGAGATTTGTGGCGGGCGGCGTACTGCTTGCGCCTGCGGTGTCGGGCGTCCTTGCGATGACGCTACTGCATGGACGACTAAGTGGGCGGCTGCTGCCTGACCTCGCCAACTGGTTTATTTCGGATGCCCTGAGTCTCGCCATCTTCACGCCTGCCGCGCTTGTTTTCTGGACTGGTGACGTGGCTCATTTGCTGCGCGCCGACCAGCGCCGCAAGACTGCGTTCCTGTTACTGGTGGTTTGCATTGCCACGGTAGGCGTGTTCGGCCAAAGCCGTTTTCCGCTCCTGTATTGGGCGCTCCCGCCCATTGTCCTGCTCGCATTTCAGGCAGACCTCGCAGGTGTCATGGTTGGCCTGCTTCTGTGCCTCGCAATCGCCGTCTCTTTCACCCTGCGCGGAACGGGCCCACTATGGGTCTTCCCCTATGAAACGATGCAAGGTCGTATCTTCGGCCTGCAGCTTTTCCTCGTCGCCGCATTGGGCATCGCTTTGCCCATCACCGCCACCCAGGCCCAGCGCAACCGGCTCTTCATGATGCTGCGTGACGGCGAACGTCGATATCGGGTGCTCGCCGAAAACGCGACTGATATCGTCATGAGTCTCGGGTTGGACGGCAGGCTGACCTACGTGTCCCCGCGTATCACCTCATTGTTGGGGCACTCGCCCGAGCACCTCACCGGCACACACCTGACCGACCTGGCGTTAGCCGATGACCGCGATGCGCTCGCAGCGGCCATAGCGAAAGTAGCCTCGGGTGAGGTCGAAGCTTCTGAAACCAGTCGCCTCCGACACATGAACGGTAGCGTTCTATGGATGGAGGCCCACCTGCGCTGCGTAATCGAACCGTTCTCGGGAAAGCCCGATTCTCTGACCGCTACGGTCAGAGACATCACTGAACGAACGCTATTGGAGAAACGTGCCGCTGAAGAAAGAGCCGAGTTACGCGGCCTCGCCTTCCGGGATGGACTGACTGGACTGTTCAATCGGCGCCATTTCGACCGCGAGCTGGCGCATCACTGGCAACAGGAGTCGCGTGCCGACAAGCGGGGATATCTGGCCGTCATCATGACGGACGTTGACGCGTACAAGAGCTATAACGACTTCTACGGCCATCAACGCGGCGATGAATGCCTGCGCATCGTTGCCGGAACAATTGCATCGTCGGCCGCGCGCTTTACTGACACCGTAGCGCGATATGGCGGCGAAGAATTTGCGTTGATATTGCGCGACACCGACCGGGATGGCGCACTAGTCGTAGCCGAGCGAATCCGACAGGCGGTAGAAAGCCTCCGTCTTCCGCACCGGGGGAGCAATTCCGGGATTGTTACCATCAGCCTCGGTGTCGCCGTCCTCCACACGAGCGATGGTCACGACCCGACGCTCCTGGTGGCTGCAGCGGACCGGGCTCTCTATGCCGCCAAACGACAAGGTCGCAATTGCACATGCGTGGCAGATAGAGTTGACGAGGCGTCGGTAGACATCTAGCTTGCTCGAATACGCAGACAATCGTTTGCACGCGTGTTTGAAGTCCTGCGAACGCGCGACGACGTGGATTGGAGGCGGATGGTATGCCGAGCTGCGCAGCGTGACAGCCGGTGCTGAAGGTTCTCATACAATCGGCGTTGGGTTACCACGTCGGGCGAGGCCGTTTGCACATGGAGCAGGAAGAGTACAAAGGTTACGTGCTATGGGGGCACGCCATCGCGCAACAGAACTCCTTGCCCCGGTGCGTTATGCCGCAAGCGGCCCGATTACTCGGGAGCACAGACCGGTCGAGGCTTCCGTCATACTTGGCATCTTCGGCACGCCAGACGACGCGCAGGTGGCGGGACTGGCTTAGGCTCGCGCGTGGGTGGACTCGCACGGGTAGCGTGTGCCCGTGCAGACAAGCGCTTGCGGCGCTCAAGAGAACGTTTCGCGGCGTATAGCGGCGACGCTCGCGCCTAGGCGCAACAGGCTCGTGGACTGCTGCGCCGGGTCAGGCGCCAGCTTGATGACGGTACCCTTGCGCAGCACGACCCCGTCGGGCTCTGCACGAGGGGCGGTCGTCACGCGCATGACTTCGCCCTGCGCGCTGAGCTGCACGAGCCCGGCACCGCGCGTAACCGGGACCTTAGCCCATCGCGGGCGCGTCGGCGTCAGGTCGCGGTGCCGTGCGCGTCCAGTAGCCGGCCGATGACATGAAGCAGGCGCCCTATCGGCGTGTGCTTCATCTGGAGGACGTCCCATAGGTTGCCTGTCGGACAGGGCGGTAGCGCAGCCGACAGCATCACAACGGGAATGGTTGCCGTCGCAGGGTCGGCCTTCAGCCACCGGCAGAAGGCAACGCCATCGACCGCCGGCATCATCCAGTCGGTGACGATGACGTCCGGGCGTCCGGCTGCCGTGACAGGCATGGCCGCGAGGCCGTTCAGCGCCGTGAGCACACGATAGCCCTCCTCGAGGAGTATCCGAAGCGGACGAAGGATGTTCGGGTCGTCATCAACCAGGAGAATCGAGGCCATTGCACAATGGAAGCAGAGGATACTGAAACTCTTGAATTGTCTGCGCAAACGGTCTGCCGCCCGCCGCGGCGCACAAGCGCGACAGCGGAGCGACAGGGTTCCCGTGCCGGGCATGCCGGCGAGCTGGCGTCTGGCCGCTCTACGAGCAAGTCTTCCGAATCTTCGTCAACGCTATCCGGGCCGCTGTCAGCAGTCCGCGATGGAGCGCGGGCAGCCACTATGCGCGTCAATGGGAGGGCATGACACTCGCCCACTCGACGGTCTCGCAGTTGCATGCCGCTAGTATGCTCAGTGTCGGTAAGGCGCCCCGTCCTCGATGGACGATGATGGGCTGTCGCTCGGACCTCCCGCAAACAATCTTGCACCTAAGCCTTGAGTGCGGAAGCCAAGACACAGCACATAGGAATTCGAAGTTCCCCGGCATCGCGCCGATACGTCTGTCGACCATCGCGACCGAGAAATCCACGCCGGCGACGTCCGCACCACGGCGCCTGGCTGCGGCAGCGAGGTAGCCAGGCCCGCATGCGACGTCGAGAAAGCGCGTGCCACGCCCCACGCCAAGCGTCTCGAGCATCGCGCGGTTCGACTGGGCAGTCAAATCGCCGAAATACGTGTGATAGGCCTGCGCGACACGTTCCCAACCTTCGTGCTCGAATGCGCCGAAGTCGGCTGGTCCCATTTTTGTCTCCACTCTTTCAACACCTTAGCGCGTTGGGGCGCAGGGCTTCATGTTCCTCGCAAGGAGGATGGCAGCGCTTGAGCTGACGGGCTGACGGCCTGACGACCAGCGAAAATCACGCCGTGTTTGCAGAGAATTGACGACCAAGATGGGAAAATGGCGCCAAATGGGCTAGTTCCGTATACATTTTGCAATCAAATGCTTGCTGACAGGGGAGTCGTTCGTATACGTAATTGAGCCCTTTTCGTATACGCAACTAATGTAAGTTGGCAGCTCGATTCGATTCACCTTGACTCGACGCTAAGGCTTCCTAGAGTGGTTAGGAAACCACTCGGGGATAGACCCAGGGAATGCGACGATGACAGATCTTGTGGACCGCGCACGCGGCGCTTTGCATGCCCAACCGTTCAGCGTGCTGCTCGGAACGGAACTGACACACGTGGGAGCGGACGAGCTGACCCTGCGCCTGCCGGTACGCGACGACCTCAAGCAGCAGCACGGCTACGTGCATGGCGGCGTGATCAGCTATCTCGCCGACAACGCGCTGACCTTTGCCGGCGCGCTGGCCCTTGGGCCGCGGGTGGTGACGGGGGAATACAAGATCAACTATCTGCGCCCGGCGCTCAAGGGCACGCTGATGGCGCGCGCCCGGGTAGTGCACGCGGGGCGCCACCAGGCCACCTGCCAGTGCAGCGTGTACGTGATGGAAAACGGCGACGAAAAGCTCGTGGCGCTGGCGCAGGGGACGGTGAACCGGCTCGCGGAAGGCAGCGGGCCGGAAGACAAAAGTCCGACGAACTGAAAAGTCTGCGCCGCAAAACAAAGCGCGCGAGGTGAAGCGGGTTTGTCCCGCCTCCCCTCGCGCGCTTTTTCGTGCGTCAGGCGCGCTTACTCTGCCGCGCGCGTTTTCTGCTGCTGCTCGCCCAGGCCCTCGATGCCAAGGCGCACCGTCTGCCCCGCCTTCAGGAACACGGGATTCGGCTTCACGCCCATGCCCACGCCCGGCGGCGTGCCGGTGGAGATCACGTCGCCCGGCTGCAGGCTCATGCACTCCGAGAGATAGGAAACCAGCTTCGCGACCGTGAAGATCATCGTGCGCGTGCTGCCGTTCTGGTAGCGATGGCCGTCGACTTCGAGCCACATGGAGAGGTTCTGCGGATCGGCCACTTCGTCGCGCGTGACGAGCCACGGGCCGGTCGGGCCGAAGGTGTCGAAGCCCTTGCCCTTGTCCCACTGGCCGCCGCGCTCGATCTGCCATTCGCGCTCGGACACGTCGTTGATCACGCAGTAGCCCGCCACGTAGTTGAGCGCATCGGCCTCGCTCACGTTCTTTGCGCGCTTGCCGATCACCACGCCCAGTTCCACTTCCCAGTCGGTCTTCTTCGAGCCGCGCGGGATCTCGATGTCGTCGTTCGGGCCGACGATGGCGCTCGTCCACTTGTTGAAGACGACCGGCTCGCTCGGCACCGGCATGCCCGACTCGGCGGCGTGATCGGCATAGTTCAGACCGATGCAGACCATCTTGCCGATGTGGCCCACGCAGGGCCCGATACGCGGATTGCCTTCGACGAGCGGCAGCGTTTCCGGGTCGATCGTGCGCAGTTGCGCGAGGCCGGCGTCCGAGAGCACGTCGCCCGCAATGTCGGCCACGTTGCCCGAGAGCGCGCGAATGCGGCCTTCGGCGTCGAGCAGGCCCGGTTTCTCGTGGCCCTTCGGGCCGTAGCGAAGCAGTTTCATCGTCTGTGTTCCTCGTGTGTCTGTGCGTTGCAGTCGGTCAGAATCGCCTGGGGCGATGGTTCGGGCTAACTAGTTCGACCATCCGCCGTCGATCACATGCGCCTGGCCGGTCGTGAATCCGGATTCGTCGGAAGCGAGGTAGAGCGCGAGCGCCGCGATTTCCTCGGGCTTGCCCACGCGCCCCATCGGCTGGCGCGCGACGAACGCGGCGCGCGCCGCGTCCACGCTCGTGCCCTGCGCCGCCGCCTGCGCGGCGATGCGCTCCTCCAGCGACGGCGACGACACCGTGCCCGGGCAAATCGCATTGCAGCGGACGCCGCGCGTCACGAAGTCCGCGGCCACAGCCTTCGTCAACCCTATCACAGCGGCTTTCGAGGCGCCGTACACGAAGCGGTTGGGCACGCCCTTCACGCTCGACGCCGCCGACGACATGTTGATGATCGACCCGCCGCCCTTCGCCAGCATGCCCGGCAGGAAGGCGCGGATGGTCCGGTACATCGCCTTCGCGTTCAGATCGAACGCGAAGTCCCAGTCTTCTTCGCTCGCTTCCAGGATCGAGCCCGCGTGCACGAAACCCGCGCAGTTGAACAGCACGTCGATCGCGCCCAGTTCCTGCGCGAGCGCCGTGATGGCCGCGCCGTCGAGCACGTCGAGCTTGCGCGCCTCGACCGGCAGCGCTGCCAGCGCGTCGATGCGCAGATCGGTGGCGATCACGCGTGCGCCTTCGCGCGCGAACAGTTCGGCGGCCGCGTAGCCGATGCCCTGGCCCGCCGCGGTAATCAGGGCCGTTTTGCCGGCCAGTCTTTGTACCATCTGCCACTCCAGTTGGAAGCGCGGCACGGCGATACCCCGTATTGCAGCAGGCCCCCATGCCGCGATCGAGCGAAGAAATCGCGGGAAGAAGTTGGGATGACGCAAACGGCCATTATGGCGACGCAGGCGCGCCTCGTGGCGTTCGGCGGACCTTTTCTAACCGGCTGGATGGTCCCCGAGCCCGGATTCAAGCCGATAGAAAGCCGCAGCGTTGCCGCCGAAAACGGCGGCGCGCTCGTCTGCGGAAAGTGCTTGTGTAAGCTGCTGCGCACTCGCGTACCAGCGTGCGTAATCGCCATTGAGGTTCAGCACCGGCCAGTCGCTGCCCCACATGAGGCGTTGCGGCCCGAACTCGGCAAGCAGATGCGCGACCCACGGCGCCAGCGTAGCGTCGTCCCAGCCGGGCGCGGCTTCGGTCGCGAGCCCCGACAGCTTGCAGTGCACGTGCGCAAACTGCGCGAAGCGCGTGATGGCGTGCGCCCACGCCGCAAAGCCGCTCTCGCCGCCCGCCGCGATCGGCGGCTTCGCGCCGTGATCGATCACCACGCGCAGCGCGGGATGCCGCGCGAGGAACGTCGCGAGCGCATCCGCGTGGCGCGTGAATACGAGCGCGTCGAAAGCGAGATCGTGCGCGATGAGCGCTTGCACGCCGCGCGCGGTATCGGCTTTCGCGATCCAGTCGTCGTCGGGCAGATCCTGCAGCATCGGGCGCACGCCGCGCAGCTTGGGCTCGCGCGCGAGTTCGGCGATCAGCGTGGCGACGTGCGGATCGTCCAGCGGGACCCAGCCCACCACGCCCGCAATCGACGGCTCGTTGCGTGCAAGATCGAGCAGCCAGCGTGTTTCCTCGATAGTCGGCGCGGCCTGCACGACCACCGTGCGCGCCACGCCGCACGACGCGCGCAGCGGCGCGAGATCGGCGGGTCCGAACGCGCGATACAGCGCGGTCATCGAAGGCGTGAGCCAGCCGTAGTCGCCGCGTGCCGGGTCCCAATAGTGCTGATGGGCGTCGATCCGTTCGATCGTAGAGATGGTAGTCATGGCTCAAGCCTGCGGAAGCGGCGCGCGCGGATCGAGGAGACCTTTGTCGCGCAGCGCGAGCCACAACTCGCGGGGCAAATTCGTCTCGAACGAGGCGACGTTCTCGCGCACCTCCTGCGGGCTGCGTGCGCCGTTGAGCACCGTCGCCACGGCCGGGTGCGCATAGGGAAACTGCAGCGCCGCCGCCGCGAGCGGGGCGTCGTAGGTCCGGCAGATCGTATCGAGCCGCGCCACGCGTTCGACCACGTCCTGCGGCGCGTCGGCGTAGTTGAATTTGAGTTCGCCGAGCAGTCCGTGCGCGAGAATGCCCGAGTTGAACGCGCCGCCCAGCAGAATGCTCACGCCCTTCTTCTCGCACTCGGGCAGCAGGTCGTCGAGCGGAGCCTGTTCGAGCAGCGTATAGCGGCCCGCCAGCAAAGCGCAGTCGATGTCGAATTCCTGCATCGCCTCGCGTATCACTTCGCGCTCGTTCACGCCGAAGCCGATCGCCTTGATCGCGCCCGCCTTGCGCAATTCGTCGAGCGCCTTGAAGCCGCTGTCGCGCAGTTGCCGCCAGTAGTGCTCGTTGCGCTCGCCGTGCGTGTAGCGGCCGATATCGTGCACGAGCAGGATATCGATATCGACTAAGCCGAGCCGCTGCTGGCTGTCCTCGAACGAACGCAGAATGCCGTCGCGCGTGTAGTCGAAAATCGCTTCGAAGGGCAGTGGGTTTTGCCAGCCCTCGCTGCCGTCGTACTCGTGCGTGCGCGGCACGAAATGGCGGCCCACTTTCGTGGAAATCACGTACTCGTTGCGCGGATAGCGCCGCAGCGCCGCGCCCAGCCGGTGCTCGGCCTTGGTGTGGCCGTAGTGCGGCGCGGTATCGAAAAAGCGGATGCCGGCTTCCCACGCGGCGTCGACGGTGGCTTGCGCCTCTTCTTCGGACAGGTCGCGATACAGGCCGCCGAGCGGCGCGGTGCCTAGACCCAATGCGCTGACTTCGAGCGCCGTGCGGCCGATACGGCGCCTGTGCGCCACCCTGGGATGCTGTTCTTGCGCCATGGCTCGTCTCCTCCTGGAGATGGTTGTTTCCACAACGAAATCATCCGACTGCGCGTTTCAGTTCGCGGCTTCGACGATCGGCACGCGCGCACTGGCGGGCAGGCATGCGGGGCCGACGGGCTCGAAGCGCTTGTACGTGAGGATAAACTCCTGGTGCCCGAGCGTTTCCGACTTCGAACGCTCGCCGCCCGCTACGGCCAGCGTGCGGTCGAACACTTCGCGCCCCACTTCGTCGAGCGTCGCGCGCCCTTCGAGAATGCGGCCCGCGTCCACGTCCATGTCGCCGGCGAGGTTGCGGTAGGTCAGCGGGTTCGCGCACACCTTGATGACCGGCGCAAGCGCAGAGCCCACCACCGACCCGCGCCCTGTCGTAAACAGGATCAGGTGCGCGCCGCACGCGATCAGCTCCGCGATTTCCGCATTGTCGCTGATATTCGGAAAGCCGAAGCGCGGCTCGCCATCGGGCACCACGTCGAGCAGATAGAGACCGCCCGTGGGCGGCACGTCGCCCGGCTTCACGATGCCGACGATCGGCGAGGCGCCGCTTTTTGCATACGCGCCGAGCGACTTCTCTTCCTGCGTGGTGAGGCCGCCGTCCGCGTTGCCGACGGCGAACGAACCGTGGCCCAGAATCGAGTAATAGCGCGCCGCCTTGGCCACGCACGCGACGATCGCCTCGCCCAGTTCGGGTCTTGCGGCGCGGCTTTTCATGTGGAATTCGCAGCCCACCAGCTCGCCGGTTTCCTCGAAAATGCAGGCCGAACCCGCTGCGATCAGCTGATCGAAGGCGCGGCCCACAGCCGGGTTGGCGGTGATCCCGCTCGTGCCGTCCGAGCCGCCGCAAATCGTGCCGACCACGAGTTCATCGAGGCGCATCGGCACTTTCTGTTGCGCGGCGAGTTGCGCACGCGCTTCGCGCACCCAGTCGAGACCGTACTGAATCGTGCTGCGAGTGCCGCCCTTTTCCTGGATCGTCAGGACTTCTACCGGACGGCCGCTCGCGCGCACCTGCTCCACGAGATAGTGCTTGTTCATGCTCTCGCAGCCGAGCGAAACGAACAGCACCGCGCCCACGTTCGGATGCGTGGTGAGCTGCTTCATCATCTTCTCGGCGTAGCTGTTGGGGAAACAGCCCGGAAAACCGATCAGATGCACCGGCTGCGCTTCTGGCTGCTGCAGCGCGGGCGGATCGTCGAACGCGCCAAGGGGCTCGCGGAACTGCGCGACGATTTCTTGCGCCACGTGGTGCGCGCATTCCACGAGATAGGCCACCGCAACCACGTTGCGTATGCCCTTGCGTCCGTCGTTGCGCAGCCAGCCTTGGAGCATGGGCGCGGCGGCTCGTGAAGGGGTGACGTTGCTATCGCTCATAACATGAATCCTGCTCGCGGCGCGTGCCGCATCATGGTGGCGTTACTTGTGCGGCACGAATTCGTGCCCCGCGTCGTGCGTGTAGGTCGGCAAGTAATCGCTTTCCAGGTTGTGCGTGTGCAGATGCTCGCCGCGCGCCACCGGCTCGCTTACGTGGCCGATGCGCGCGCCATAGCGCAGCACCTTCTCGTCTTGTGCGAGCGCGCGGCGCGCCACCTTGTGACCGAGTTCGATCGTCCTGGCGAGCGTCACACGCTCGCCTTCTATCTCTACCGTTTCGCCCGCTGCCAGACGTGCTGCCGCGATCAGGCAGTTGTCCTCGGGCGCGAGCAGAATCAGGCGTGCGTCGGTATGGGGTGCGTTGCCGTTCACAGATCGTCTCCGCGTTTAATCCTGCGCTCTTGTCGCCATCGAGCGAAATGCCGCCGCGCCCGCGACCTGTTGCAACTGCCTTTTCCCAACCTGACGACGCTGGCGTTTATTCACCAGTGAATGCATTATTCATATACGCACATCCCAAGGTCAAGCGATGTGCAGTGCAGCATGGGTCCGTGATTTCCCTGGGGACGATCGAATGGAAAAGAACACGAAGAAGAGTCAGATGGACAACGTGCCCGAGGAAGCCGACGAGAAAGACGACGCCGATCGCTATCGCGCGCCCGCGCTGGACAAGGGGCTCGACATCCTCGAACTGCTTGCGGAACAGCGCGCCGGCCTCACGCGCGCCGAGATCACGAAGGCGCTGGGACGCAACGCGAGCGAGATCTACCGCATGCTGGAGCGGCTCGTCGCGCGGCAATACGTTATCCGTTCGGAAGGCGGCGACCGCTATGCGCTGAGCCTGAAACTCTTCGCGCTCGCGCATCGTCACCCGCCCATGGAGCGCCTGATCTCGGAAGCGCTGCCGCTCATGCAGCGCTTCGCCGACGAAGCCGAACAGTCGTGCCATCTCACCGTCTACGACCGCGGCAACCTGCTCGTGATCGCCCAGGTGGACGGGCCGGGCACATGGGGCATCGCGGTGCGGCTGGGTTCGCGCGTGGGTCTCGTCGACACGAGTTCGGGCCGCACGCTGCTCGCCTGGCAAACGCCGGAGCAGCGCGCGCACATGCTCGCGGAGCATACGAAGGTGAAGGGCGAGGTGGCGATCGATCACGCGGCGCTCGAAGCCGCGTGCAAGCAGGTGCGCGAGGCGGGCTTCTCGCGCAAGGACAGTCAGCAGATTTTCGGCGTGACCGACGTGACGTTTCCGGTGCTCGGGCCTTCGGGTCAGGCGATCGCGGCGCTCACCTGCCCGTTCCTCAAGCGCATCGACGACTATGTCGCGCCCTCGCTCGACGAGGCGACGCAAATGCTGAGCGCGACCGTGCAGACCTTGTCGATGTTTCGCGAGGACGGCGCAGCCTGACGCCCGGTGGACTCAAGCCGACCACGCAAAACGGTTAGAATGGCGGCCCTCTCAAAAAAACCTGTGCGCCGCACGCGCTGCCGCAAACCGGCGGGCAAGCGGCTCACGCGCATTCGAAACCCATGGCGAAACTCCTGACCGATCAAGAATTCCAGCGCTTTTCCGAGCTTCAGCAGAAACAGGCGAGCTTCACGATCTCGGCTGACGAAGCCGACGAGTTGCGCGATATCGTCGCGCGCGCGCAGAAAAAGCGCGACGACCGCGCCGACGCGATGAAGACCGTCGAAACCGCGATCGCGCAATTCGAGATCGCTCCCGAGGAGCTGTTCACGGCCGAGCAGATCGCCGAAGCCGCGCGCAATTTCGGCCTGATTCCGGCCACGCGCAAGGAGCGCGTGCTGCCGCCGTCGCTCACCTTCAACGGCAAGACGCATCAGTGGACCACGCGCGCGCTGCCCGACGAAATCCGCATGCCGCTGTTCGAGGCGTTCCAGGGCGGCCAGTCGGTGAAGGCGTTCATCGCCACGCCCAAGGACGCCGCGCGCTGCGCTGCGACCATCGCGCGGCTGGAGAAGGAAACCGGCGCGCAGTACGGCGAGGCCTGGCTCGAAGAGCTCGCACTCACGCGCGGCCAGATCGACGACGCGCTCGCGAAGCTGGCCGCCTAAGCAGCGAGGTGCGCCGGCTCAGTCGAGCGGCATGCGAAAGCCGACCACGCCCGGGTCTTCCGTGGGCGTGACGGTGAAGCCGCAGGCGCGCGCGAGGCCGATCATCGGCGCGTTCTCGCGCAGCGCCTCGCCGAGCAGCCAGTGCGTGCCGCGCGAGCGCACGTACTCGATGATGCGCGACATCAGCAAGCGGCCAAGGCCCCCGCGCTTGAGATTCGACAGAATCGCGACCGCGAACTCGGCGGTCTCGTTGTCCGGATCGGCCACGGCGCGCACCACGCCCAGCGTGCGCGGCTGGCCGTCCTCGCCATGCACCACCGCAATCAGCGCCATCTCGCGGTCGTAGTCGATTTGCGTCATGCGTGCGAGTTGCGTGTGATCGAAGCTGCGCACCGCCGAGAAGAAGCGCAGGCGCAAGTCGTCGGGTGTCATCGACTCGACGAACGTGCGGTGCATCTCCTCGTCTTCGGGACGGATCGGGCGGATCGTGAGGCGCTCGCCGTGCCAGTCGATGGTTTCTTCCAGACGCCGCGGATACGGCATGATCGCGAAGCGGCTGCGCTTTTCCGCGAGCTGCAGGCAGGGCGCGACGACCACGACCGCCTCGGGCAGCACACGCAGCGTCAGACGCAAGCCCACGATTTCCCGCACCTCGCACACGAACTGCGATAGCTCGGTGAGCGCGGCCAGCGTCGGCTCGGGCGCCGCGTAGCGCGCATAGGGCGAGTGCGCGACGATGTCGCGCGAGAGCACGGGGTTCAGTGGCGGCAGGCTGTACACGCGCAGCGGCGGCGAAAAGTCGTCCGGCGAAGGCGCGGCGAAACGGAACACCGGGCCGAAGTTGTCGTCGTCGCGAAACTCGACCGACACATCCACCACGGGCTTCACACCCGGTTCGTCCTGCGCCTGCGTGACAAGCCCGAACAAGGCCAGCAGTCTGCCCGCCTCCTCCCCTTTCAGTTCCGTGCGCCCGGCCGCCAGCGCCGCGCGCGCTTTGCCCTGCGCGGCCTCGATCGCAGCCGGGCCCTGCGCGGGCATCGTCTCCGGCGTCTGCATCAAGAGCTCGCGGCCCAGCCGGTAATCGACGAGACGGGCGAACGCGCGCGCCAGGCGCCGCGGCGTGGTGTGTACCGGAATGCCGTGCGCGTGCAGTTCGTCGCGCGTGGTTTCGTCCACCCCGCCGAAGAAGCACGCGAGCATGCCGCGATACGCGAAACGCTGTTGCTCGATCAGCGTGCGCGCCACCGCGTCCACCGGCGCGCTGTGGGTGGGCGCGTGCACGACGAACGCCGTGCCGCTCGAGCGGTGCGTGGCGAGCGTTTGCAGCGCGAGGCCGAAGTGCTCGGGCTTCGCGGTGTCGCCGAGCACGAGCGGATTGCCGGCCTGCGCGTGCGGCAGCGCGGCCTGGACGGCCGCCAGCGCTTCGTCGTTCCAGCGGGCGAGCGTGTCGCCGGCTTTCATGAAGGCGTCGCGCGCAAGTGTCGCCACGCCGCGGTCGCTCGTGATGAGCGTGGCTGTGTCGCTCGCGGCCACGCGGCCCACGCCGAGCGTTTCGATTTCGTCGAGCAGGTCGTCGAGCGTGTCGACGCGCACGAGACCCGCGCGCCGGAACGCCGCCGTGTAGAGCGCATCGCCCTTGTCGTCGCGGCCGCTTCTCAGCGCGAGCACAGGCTTGTTGCGCGCCGCCGCGCGCGCCGCCGACATGAACTTGCGCGCCGCGCGGATCGTGTCCACTTCGAGCAGGATCGCGCGCGTGCTCGGGTCGCTCGCGAGGTAGTCGAGCACGTCGCCCACGTCGACGTCGGCTTCGTCGCCGAGCGCGATCACGTGCGAAAAGCCCAGGCCGCGCGGCGCGGCCCAGCGCAGCACCGCGTTGGTGAGCGCGTTGGACTGCGACACCCAGGCCACGCCGCCCTTGCGCGCAATCGACGCTGCCGCGCCCAGCTGCGCGTTGAGCGCGGGCGTGAGCGCGCCGAGACTGCCGGGGCCGACGATGCGCAGCAGATGCGGGCGCGCCGCCGCCAGTGCGTGGCGCAGGTCGGCCTGATCGGCCTCGTCGCTCGCCTCGCCGACGATGATCGCCGCGCGCGTGCCCATGCCGCCCAAGCGATGCACGAGCGCGGGCCACGTGGCGGGCCGCGTGCAGATGATCGCGACGCCGGGCGCCTCGGGCAGGTCGCTTGCGTCGGCGAGCACGGGCCGGCCGTCGAAGGCTTCGAAGTCGCCCGCATGGCGCGGATTGACGGCCCACAGCGGGCTCGTGAAGCCGCCTTCGATCAGCCGCCGCCATACCATGCTGCCGATGCTGCCGGGGCGCTGCGAAGCGCCGATCACGGCCACGGATTTCGGCTGGAACACTGCATCGAGATTGCGTACGGTCACAGGCACTCCTCGTCGGTCGGACAGGCGCTTGCCATAGAGGCGAACGCCGGTTTGTCGTCTTTTACCGTTACGAGAAGAGGATAGGGCAAGCGCGCAGGCGCTGCGCGTATTTCGCCCGGCGCCTATGAGCGCAGATGCGGCGGCATGGCGCCGCACGCCGCCCTGGGCGTGTGGCACCACGATGCGCGAGAAGGACTTTGCCTGGTTTGTGAACGCGGCGCGAGCGCGCCGTGTGTGTTACATCGACTTGCGGAACGGCGCGCCCGAATGCTCGCGCAGCTCGTTGAACACGATCTTCGGCCACGCCTTTTGCGCGACCTCGATTTCGGAGACGTGCGAGGCGAGATAGGTCGGCGCGTTCGACGCGTCGTAGGCCATGCGGGCCTCGTACGAATCGGTGAAGCGGCGCAGCTCGGCGGGATCGTCGCAGGTCACCCAGCGCGAGAGGCGATAGCGCGCGGGCATCAGGCGCACGGCAACCTTGTACTCGGCCGCGAGGCGGTGCGACACCACTTCGAACTGCAGCTGGCCGACCGCGCCCAGGATCGTCGCGCCGCCGTGGATCGGGCGGAACACCTGGATCGCGCCCTCTTCGCCAAGCTGCTTGAGCGCTTCGCCCAGTTGCTTCGCGCGCATCGGATCGACCACTTCGATGGTCTGGAAGATTTCCGGCGCGAAGAACGGCAGACCCGTGAATTGCAGGTCTTCGCCTTCGGTGAGCGTGTCGCCGAGGCTCAGCGTGCCGTGGTTAGGAATACCGATGATGTCGCCAGGGTATGCCTCGGCGACAGTCTCGCGGCGCTGCGACAGGAAGCTCACCACGTTGTTCGCGCGGAAGGTCTTGTTGTTGCGCGTGACCTTCAGCTGCATGCCGCGCTCGAAATGGCCCGAACACACGCGGATGAACGCCACGCGGTCGCGGTGCGCGAGGTCCATGTTGGCCTGCACCTTGAACACGACGCCCGTGAACTTCGGCTCTTCTGGCGAGACCGGTCGCTGCACGGCCATCCGCGGCGACGGCGGCGGCGCGAGATCGACCAGCGCGTCGAGAATTTCCTTCACGCCGAAGTTGTTGATCGCCGAGCCGAACAGCACCGGCGACTGCTCGCCCGCGAGGAAGGCGTCGCGATCGAAGGTGGGCGTCGCGCCCGTGATCAGCTCGACTTCTTCCTTGGTGCGCTTCCAGTGATAGCCGAAGCGCGCTTCGCCATCGGCGTCGCTGATGTGCTGCAGCGTTTCCACCGCGCCGCCCAGCGACTCCTGACCCGCGCGGAACACGCGTACCTGGTCGCGCTGGATGTCGTACACGCCCTGGAACTCCTTGCCCATGCCGATGGGCCAGGTGAACGGCACGGCGGCCACGCCCAGGTGCTGCTCGATTTCGTCGAGCAGGTCGAGCGGCTCGCGCACTTCGCGGTCGAGCTTGTTGATGAACGTGAGAATGGGCGTCTTGCGGCTGCGGCAGACTTCGAGCAGCTTGAGCGTTTGCGCTTCCACGCCGTTCGCGCCGTCGATCACCATCACGGCGGCGTCGACCGCCGTGAGCACGCGGTACGTGTCTTCCGAGAAGTCCTCGTGGCCCGGCGTGTCGAGCAGATTGATGACCGCGTCGCCGTACTCGAACTGCATGACCGAACTGGCGACCGAGATGCCACGCTGCTTTTCGATCTCCATCCAGTCGGAGGTCGCGAAGCGGCCGCTCTTCTTGCCCTTCACGGTGCCCGCGATCTGGATCGCGCCCGAAAACAGCAGCAGCTTTTCGGTGAGCGTGGTCTTGCCCGCGTCCGGGTGAGAAATGACCGCGAACGTGCGGCGGCGTCTGAGTTCGGCTACTGACATGGATAGGGCGGGTATCACAGATGAATTCGGGCAACCGGGCCGCGCGGCGGGGGTTGCGGCGAGCGCGGCGGCGCTTGCGGGCGCGTTTTCAAGCAACGCTTACGGCGCGTGCGGCGAGCAGTGCGCTGCCTGCGACGCACGGCAAATAGCACGAGCGATCGGGAATGTCCCGCGGATGCCCGCGCAAAAAAGCGAAAAGGCGCCGGGACCGAATGATACACGGCATTCGCCCCGCCGACTAAAGGTTTGATGGGGTTCGAACGGGTTAGACGCGCTGGTTCGCGCCGCGTTGGCAAAGGTGAGCTTTTACAGGACCTCGATGCGAGCGCACCGTCGACAGCTTCGTGCACCCGCCGCGCTCGCGCGACGCCCCCGTTTTCACGAGAATTTCCTTTCGCCACAGACATGCAAGCGCTGCGTGAGCGTCCTGGTCCCGCTCGTTGCGGCATGCCGCTGCGCGCCGCGCGGGACCTGAGGTGAGCTTTTTCGGGACTCGATACGGTGCGGCCGTCACGGCGGGTGCTGCGCATCCCCTGGTGCAACGGCCTGGCAGGAATTGGCCCGTTATTCCTTGATGAGGAAGCGTTCGCGGTTCTTGCCCGCCAGCCAGCCCGGCGCGCGGCCACGGCCGCTCCAGGTATCGCCGGTTTTCGGGTTCATGTAGCGGGCCGGCAGCGCCTTCTTGCGCGCGGGGCCTGCACGTCGGCTCGTGAAGCCCAGTTCTTCCGCGGTGATGTCGTACTCCGCGATTTTTTCCTTGATCTCGGCGATCGCCTGGTCAATTTCCTTTTCACGCGCCGCAGCCACTTCCTTGTGAAGCTTCTCCAGCTGGGCGGTCAGTTGCTTGTAGCTCGGCATGAAAACGCATCTCCAGTTCGGTCAAGAGAGTGCCATTGTGACCGGTTTGGAGCCCGTGCGACGATGCAGGCGCGCATTTTTACAACGCTATCGCAAACGTTGGCGTTACCGTTCGCGTTGCCCAAGCGATTCGTGCGACAGACGGCTTTCGAGCGCGCGCAGCGCTTCGTTGAGCCGCTTCACGCGCTGCACCTGCGAAGGCACGAGGTTCTCGCCGGAAACCGACTCGAGCCGGCCGCGCCAATAAGAGAGCGGAATACGGTCGCGCCCCGAGAGCCGCCCGATGATATGTTCGAGATGCTCAATGTCCTTTTCGAGTTGGTGATGATTCATCGCTGCCCCCGGTAATGACAAGTTTTATCGAGCGCGCACAAATAGCGCGCACTCACTTTCGTCGCATCGCCGCTTTTCCGCACGCCGCGGATAATCGGTCGGTTTGGTAATCGCGCCGGCTGACTGTGCTAAATGCACGCCGCAGCGGATTGACTGCTTTTGTTCGTACTGTCAGACCAGAATAAAGCCAGCGCGACCGGCTATCCGTTGGATACCGCACGGAATTCCAGAGGCCGCTCGTCCACGCTCGCGGTTGTATCCGCATCCATATCGAAAGGCAGATTAACGGGGGCTATTGCGCCTGTATATTCCTCAATTGTGGAACGCTATGCGGAGCGCATTTTGCTGCCATCAGTCTTTCACAATACGAACAACGAGAATGGCGTGAAAACAAACGAATCACAATACGATCGCCTGCTGCACCTTATTTACGACACCCTCGATAATCCTTGCGCCTGGAAGGATTTTTGCGCGCAATTGCGCGAAGCGACTGGAGTGGCGTCAGTTCATCTGTATGCCTTTGACCGGCAGCGCGATCTATTTTCCTGGAGCGACGGTTTCGCACTCACCGCCGCGGAACCGCTGGAGCGCATCCGGCCGCTGTACCGCGACGATGTGCGCCTGGCATGGCTGCGCGCTTACCCGCCGGGCAAGTGGCTGCATTGCGGCATCGAGCTCGACTGCGCGGACGGCGACTGCGCAGCCGGGTTCGAGCTCTGCCCGCTCGAGGCAGGCCATCGCTACGCGGCGCTGTGCAAGCTGATCGAACAGAACGGGCTCGCCGTTATGCTCGCGTGCCGCGTGGACGCCCAGGCCGGGCCGCTCCCGGGCGAGCACCGCGAGCTGCTCGAGCGGCTCACGCCGCACCTCGTGCGCGCGGTGCGCCTGTACCTGCGCCGCTTTGCCTTGAACGCCGACACGCTTGCAAACCGCTCACGTCCGCCAGCCATGCTCGTGAGCGCGCTGGGCGAGGTGCTCCATAGCAACGAGGCCGCACAGCGGCTCCTGAAGGCGACCTCGCTCGTGCGGGTGCGCGGTCGGCGCATCACGCTCGCGGCGCCCTATCACGCGCGCCTGCTCGAGGACATCGCCGTGAGCGAGGCGCGCCTGCGCAACCGCATGAGCGGCGCGCGGGCTGCGGCGGCGCGCTTTCGCGCGTTGCGTATCGTAGGGGCCGCCGACGGCACGCTCGCGCCGGATGCGCCCGATGCTGCGGCCGCAACGGACCCGCACGGCCAAACCCATGATGGGCGGGGCCGCGCGCAGGCCTCGGCGAGCCAGCAGGAGGTGCTCTACGCGTTCTACAACGTGGTGACGGCCGACGACGCCTCGGCCGCGGAATTGCGCGCTTTCGCGGCGCTGACCTTCTATCACCCGCGCTCCGCGCCGCTGGTCGACGAGCGGGTACTCGCGACGGCCTTCGATCTCTCGCCGGCCGAATGCCGTATTGCGCTGCTGCTTGCGGAAGGTCTCACGCAAAAGGAAATCGCCGCGCACGTCGGCGTGAAGCACGACACCGTGCGCAAACAATTGCAATCGATCTTTCAGAAGACGGCGACGCGCCGCCAGCCCGACCTGCTGCGCCTTTTGCTGAACCTGCCGGCGCGCGGACCGAGCGCCGCCGCCGAGGGCTGAGCGGCGCGCGAGAGGCTTATTGGGCCTTGCGGCAGGCGAACACGAGCGTGTAGTTGCCGTTGTCGGTCGAGGTCGCGACGGTGTCGTAGCCTGCGCCGGCGCAACGGGCACGCGCCTGCTGCGCGCAGGAATCGCGATCGCCCGAGGCCGGGCATTGCACCTGGATCGTCGGACGGCCGTCCGACAGGAACAGCGGCGGCCCGCTGCTGCACGCAGCCAGCCCTGCGATCAAGGTCAACGCACACGCCGCGAACGGCAATCTGTGCAAACGGAACAACGACGAACCAGGACGAGTCATTTGGAGCACCCCAACGGGCTTCTAGTTTTTCGACGTTGCGATTGTGCCACGCCGCGAGCCATGTGCGATGCATCGCCGCGAGCGCCGCGTGCAAGCGCTCAGGGCGCGGTCGAGAGCGTCTTGTACGGCAGCGCGCCTTGCGGGTCCGAACTCACGCGTACGAAGACCTGCTCGACGTCGGGAATCGCGGCGAGCCGGCGCTCGAGCGCCGCACTGTCGAAGCCAGGGCCCGCGCAGCCCTCCGCGTAGACGAAACGGCGCTGCACCGTGATCCAGATGCTCGTGCCCGCAAACAGGGCATCGCCTTGCAGTTGCTGGCGAATCGCCGCTGCAATGTCCGCATCGTAGAGATACGAGTTCGGCTTCGAGCACTTGTGCGCGAGCCAGCAGGTCGTGCCGCGCTCCACGCGATAGTGGGCGTCGTCGTCGGCTTCGGCTTTCGTCATCAGCGGGCCGAGCGGCTGCGGACAGGCGCTGATCGCGTTCGACAGCGCGAAGAACGGGTCGTTGTACCAGTTCTTGCGCTGGGTATCCGGCGCGTTCGTCGTGTTCTCGGCCTTTGAGCCGGGCGCGGAAGCGCCGGCTTGCGATTGTGCGAACGCTGCGCCCGCCCAAATGCCCGCCCAAATGCCCGCCCAGATGCCCGCAAAAGCGCCCACGCAAACAAGCGCCGCCGCAAGCCGCGCTGTCTGCACCGCCCGCACGCGCCACGCACCTGGCCCGCCATTACCGATTGCACTCATTGACTGGCACCTCTGCGGCTCGCTCTTCTGCGCAACGATAGGACCGAGCGGCCACGCTCGCAATAACGAGATAAATCCTTTCGTTACAATCGCTGCGACGCACCACGGCCTCGCCGCACGAAAGGACGCAGCGAAAGCCATCACACACGCAGCAAGCTGAATCGCGCAACGCGATCGATCCGCAGGAGACTCCATGTCGTTTGTTATCGTTCTCGCCGCCCTCGCGTTCCTCATGCTTGCCGCGTACCGCGGCTACAGCGTGATTCTCTTCGCGCCCATCGCCGCGCTCGCCGCGGTCCTCCTCACCGAACCCGCCGCTGTTGCACCCGTCTTCTCGGGCATCTTCATGGAAAAGATGGTGGGCTTCGTGAAGCTCTACTTTCCTGTGTTCCTGCTCGGCGCGGTATTTGGCAAGGTGATCGAACTATCGGGATTTTCCGAGGCAATCGTGCACGCCGCCATCCGCTATATCGGCCGCTCGCGCGCCAACGCCGTGATCGTCGCCGTCTGCGCGCTGCTCACTTACGGCGGCGTTTCGCTCTTCGTAGTGGTGTTCGCCGTCTACCCGTTCGCCGCCGAACTCTATCGCCAGAGCGATATTCCGAAGCGCCTCATGCCGGGCGCCATCGCGCTCGGCGCCTTTTCGTTCACGATGGATTCGCTGCCCGGCACGCCGCAGATCCAGAACATCATTCCCACCACGTTCTTCAAGACCACCTCGTGGGCCGCGCCTGCGCTCGGCGTGACCGGTTCGCTCTTCATCATCGTGGTGGGCCTCTCGTACCTCGAATGGCGCCGCCGCAGCGCGATGTCGAAAGGCGAAGGCTACGGCACCTCGCTCGTGAACGAGCCGGAACACGTGAAAACCGAGCACCTGCCCAACCCGCTGCTCGCCGTCGCGCCGCTCGTGCTGGTGGGCGTGGCGAACTTCCTGCTCACGCACTGGATTCCCGTCTGGTACGGCGACACCGTGACCGTGCCGCCCGAAGTGCTGCCCGGCATTCATACGCCGGTCACGGCCACCGTCAAGCAGGTCGTGGCGATCTGGGCGGTTCAGGGCGCGCTGCTCGCGGGTATCGTGCTCGTGATCGTCACGGCGTTCGGCCGCGTGAAAGACCGCTTCGCGAACGGCACGAAGGCGGCCGTGGCCGGGGCGCTGCTGGCTTCGATGAATACCGCCTCGGAATACGGCTTCGGCGGTGTGATTGCGGCGCTGCCCGGATTCATCGTCGTGAGCGATGCGCTCAAGAGCATTCCGAATCCGCTCGTGAACGCCGCCATTTCGGTGAGCGCGCTCGCGGGTATCACGGGGTCGGCATCGGGCGGCATGAGCATCGCGCTCGCGGCCATGTCGGATCTCTTCATCAAAAACGCACAGGCAGCGCATATTCCGATGGAAGTGCTGCACCGCGTGGTGGCCATGGCCAGCGGCGGCATGGACACGCTGCCGCACAATGGCGCGGTCATCACGCTGCTCGCGGTTACGGGGCTCACGCACCGCGAGTCGTATCGGGACATTTTTGCGGTGACGGTGATCAAGACGCTGGCCGTCTTCTTCGTCATCGCTGTGTACTATGCGACGGGGATTGTTTGACGTGGGGTGCTCGCAGCGGCACTGGTGAAACAACTTGAGTTTTTCTTTCTACGGAAACTCAAGTTGCAGCGTGTCCATATCATCCGAAACAAGGGCGGCAAACTCGTGCCGCCCTGCCCGACCCGATTTCATTCAGAAAAGTCCTCCGGAATTTCCTTTGCCGCGCTCTGATAAAGAATCATCACGAGCGGAATTCTGGGCTCTGCCGTGGCGTCGGTTCGTCGTCCCGTCACCTCGCCCGTGACTTCGGTCGTATACTCCGCGACCACTTCGCCAAAGGTATTGCGCTGGATTGCCACTTTCTGGCCCGCGTTGACCTTGTCATTGACTTTGACCAGCAGTTCGACGAATCCACCGTGCGTCGACATGACTGAGTGGCCGCTGTTGCCGACGAAGGTCCCGACGTCTCGCCCAGTGCGCCCCATCGGACCCGATACGATGTTGTAGCGCTTGAGCACGTTCATCGTGCCTTCGACGAACGACGGAATCATGTCGAAATCGAAAACGCGCGCGGAACCGATCTCGGGCGTGATTGCGGGAATCCCCACGTTGATGAATGCATTGGCAAGCAGCGTGGGATAGGCGGGGTTGTCGAAGATTTGCTTGATCGGAAAAAGCTCCGCCATGGCTCGCGCCTCCGGCAATTCCATTCTGGCCAGATTGAAGGACGTCAAATCCATGCCGGTCGTGGCCGTATGAAAATCGAGTGCGTAGTCGGTGTTCGGCCTCAACAGCCGGTTGAACAGCAGTCCCGCATGCCGGCTCGGCGCGCTGCCGCCATTCTCGTTGCCCGGCCATTCGCGGTTGATGTCGATGAGGCCGATTCCAAGTGCGGAATTGGGCCATCTGCGCTCCATGGCCTCGAGCGCGGGGCGCGATACGTCGAGCACCGCCAGCACGGTGCCTGACATCTGCGCGGGGTCGAGCTGGCTTATCACGCTGTGGATGGTATGCACGGGGCTCATTTCATCGCCATGCACCCCGCTGATCAGCGCGACGCGCTTGCCCGGCTTCGCACCGTGGACAACGATCACCGACACATACCAGTTCTGCCCCGTCGGCATTTGCACGCCCTGAAAGTAGAACTTGTGTGTCTTGCCACGCTCGAGGTCGCCGACGTCGAGCGCGCTGATGACCTTCTTTGCCTGGATCACATCGCCGGTATAAACCGTCCCCGTCCCTTGCGGGCCCCCGGCGGTCGGCGCATTGGCGCCTTGGGCATTTGCGGCCTCGCTTTGCGAGACCAATGCGGATGTTGCGCCGACCAGCGCAACGGCCTTCTTCATGAAGTCGCGACGAGCGACAACATCTTCCGATTCGTCTTGCATGATGGCGAGGTCCTGACGTAGTGGGGAGAGATCAGTCAACGGCGCCTCACGGATTACCGGTTACCGCGAATGGCATTGCGATAATGCCGGCTACGCTGGCGGCCGCCAGGCACTCTGTGGGGACTCGTGCCGCCGCCGATTACGGCGACTGTCGGTCAGTTCAGAACATCTGCTAACGTCTGCATTCGTTTCCGGCTAGTGACTTCGAACAGGCCTCCTGCTCAGCCTTTCGAAGCTCGCCGCCAAAACCGCGCTCCCGCCTTTCGCACGTCTGCGAGGGCGCGTCGACATGCATTCTCCCCCGAAGCGCGGAAGCTTGCTTCCCCCATGCGAAAGCCCCCCTCAGAGCAGTTCAGCTGACCTGCCGGGGCCCCTGCGGCCCACTTCAGCACTGCCGCCCCTGTCGTACGTGCGCCTTCGTACATTCCTGACCTCGCAATCCGGAACGCAGAAGCTATATTTGTAGACCTGATGTTCGGCACGCGCATCGCACGCCATGCCGCATCGGCTGAGTTAACGCACCGGACAATAATCAGGATAGCGAACAAATGTTCCGTGGATAGCGACTGAATTGCGTGTGAGGAGCCGGCGATGTCCAAAACGATAGTCTTTTGCGCAGACGGCACGTGGAACGGCCCCGAAGATCCGGCAGGAAAAGGCGACGGTGCCGCGCCTGACGCCGCGGCAGGGTGCCAGCCGGGACTGACCAACGTATGCAAGCTTTTCGCGTGGCTCGATGGAAACCTGCTGCCCGAAGGAAGCAACTGGGGTGGCCTCGAGATGGAAAAGGCGCTTGCAGACGCCAACGGCACACCCGTACAGATCGCGAAATACATTCACGGCGTCGGAAATTCCCAGCAACTGCTCGATAAAGTCGCTGGCGGCGCATTCGGGGTCGGCGTCGTCGCTCGAATCGCGCGCGGCTATACGTATATTTCGCGCAATTTCGAGCCCGGCGACGGCATCGTGATCGTCGGATTCAGCCGCGGCGCGTACACCGCGCGAGCCCTTGCGGGACTGATTGCGGGACAGGGTCTGCTTCGGCCGGATCTCGCCGCGATCGACGATCAGAAACGTTACGACACCGCAGTGGCAGCGTGGTATCGATGGAGACACGGCCACGAAACGACGTTCCAGAAGATCGCAGACGGCCTGACGGAGTTCTTGACGATCCATCGCGCCTTCTCCGACCCGAAGCCTTTGGATGCCAACTCGTTCGTGAACGCAAAAGTCACCGCCGTGGCGGTTTGGGATACGGTCGGTTCACTCGGCATTCCCATCTACTACGAGGGTTCCGCCATCGATCTGTTCCGGTTCTGCGATCTGACGCTGAACCCGGACATTGGCCTCGGCGTGCACGCGGTTTCGCTCGACGAGCAACGCAGACCGTTCGAACCGACCTTGTGGAATCCCAACCCGAACGTGACGCAAGCGCTCTTTCCCGGCGGTCATTGCGATGTCGGCGGCGGCTACCCCGATCACGGCCTCTCCGACGGCCCGCTGGTCTGGATCGTCGACAGGTTGCAGCACACTGACGTGGGATTGAAGTTCGCCCTTCATCCGCCCGTTGCCGTCCAGTCCAACCCCTTGGGGCCGCGACACCGCGAATGGGTAGAGGACCGTGCCTGGCTGGCCGCCGGAGTGGGACCGCGGGCGTTCCCGGCAGGCATGGTCGTCAACGACAACATACGGCAGCGGATGAACGGTCAACCCGAAGATCTTTTTGGAGCCAACGGCCAGCAGCCCAACTACTCACCGGGTAACTTGCCCGCACGCTAAGCGCAATGTCTTCCGCAGACCGAACGCTCGAAGCGCGCCCTACACTTCGAGCCATTCCTGGCGAACGCGCACATCGGCCTTCAACTGCTGCGGCGTCCCCTCGAACACGATCTGGCCGTGCCCCATGACGTACACGCGCTGCGAGATATCGAGCGCGATGGCCTGCTTCTGCTCGACGAGCAGCACCGAAATACCGCGCGCCTTCAGCGTCTTCAGGTACTCGCCCACCTGCGCGACGACGAGGGGCGCGAGCCCTTCGGTCGGCTCGTCGATGATGATGAGGTCGGGGTCGCCCATGAGCGTGCGGCACAGCGTCAGCATCTGCTGCTCGCCGCCGGACAGCAAGCCCGCTGGCGTGTCCTCGCGCTCCTTCAGGCGCGGGAACATCCGGTACATGTCGTCGAACTGCCAGCGCGGCTTCTGGCGCGAACGGATGCGCTTTTCGCCGAGCATCAGGTTCTGCCGCACGGTGAGCGTCGGGAAGATATCGCGGTTCTCCGGCACGTAGCCGATGCCCCGGTGCGCAACCTCGAAGGTGCGCAGTCCGCGCACTTCCTCGCCGCGCAGCAGAATCTGCCCCTCGCACCGCACGAGCCCCATGATGGCTTTGGCGAGCGTCGAGCGGCCCACGCCGTTGCGTCCGAGCAAGGCGACGATCTCGCCCTCGCCCACCTGCATCTCGACGCCGTGCAGGATATGGCTCTTGCCGTAGTACGCATGCAGGTCGCGCACCTGAAGCATGGAATTCGCGGTCGCCATCAATGTGCACCTGCGGGTTCGTCCAGCGTGGTGCCCAGATAGGCTTCCTTCACCCGGCGGTTGTTACGGATGGCTTGTGGCGTGTCCGTGGCGATCACCTCGCCGTACACGAGCACCGAGATGCGGTCGGCGAGGCCGAAGACGACGCTCATGTCGTGCTCGACCATCACCAGCGTCTTGCCGACGGTGACCCGGCGAATCAGCTCCACCGCATGATCCGACTCCGAGCGGCTCATGCCCGCCGTGGGTTCGTCGAGCAGGATGACTTCGGCGCCGCCCGCGATCGTGATGCCGATTTCGAGGGCGCGCTGCTCGGCGTAGGTCAGCAGTCCGGCAAGCGTGTCGTGGCGGCCCTGCAGGCCGATCAGTTCGAGCACTTCTTCGGCGCGCTCGCGCGCGTCGCGCAATTGCTCGAGCCGATGCCAGAACGAATACCGGTAGCCGAGCGACCACAACACGGAGCAGCGCACATTCTCGAACACCGAAAGGCGATGAAAAATGTTCGTCACCTGAAAGCTGCGCGAGAGCCCCATGCGGTTGATCTTGTACGGCGGCAGCCCGCCGATCTCGACGCCGTTGAGTTTGACCGTGCCTGAACTCGGCGCCATGCGCCCCGAAATCAGGTTGAACGTGGTCGACTTGCCGGCGCCGTTGGGACCGATCAGCGCATGACGTTCGCCCTGCGCGATACTCAGGTCGACGCCGCGAATGATCTCCGTGCGCCCGAAATTCTTGCGCACGTCACGCAATTCCAGTGCGGCCGTCATACGTTGCTCCCCGCGATTTCTCGTTGCACGCCATCCCACGCGTCGCGCACCCGCGCGCCCGCGAGGCGTCCCGCCTGTGCGCCCACGGCCCACAGCACCGCGGCGACGGCCCAGGGCTTCCACGACGCCGCATCGAAGTTCAGGCCGAAGAACGCCATGGCCGTGCCGTTGTCGCTATCGATCTGCACCTTGTAGACGAGTTCGACCGTCAGCACGAGCGCCGCAAGCAGAATCATCCCGGCGCCCAGCGCCGCCGCATAGGACGGCAGCATGCGATGCAGCTTGCGAGCCGCGATCAGAGGGACCTGCTTCATCAGCAGGCTCGACACGCCGCCCGGCACATACATGACCACCAGCACGAAGAAAAGGCCGAGGTACAGCAACCATGCCGGCGTGAGATTGGACAACGCGACCGCGAATAGCACGAACAAGATGGAACCGATGATCGGCCCGAAGAAGAACGCCCCGCCGCCGATGAACGTCGCGAGCAGCACGCCGCCGGACTGTGCGGCGCCGACATTCTCCGCCGTCACGATTTCGAAGTCGATCACCGAGAGGCCGCCCGCAATGCCGGCGAAGAACGCCGAGAGGACCATCACGAAAAAACGTACGCGCTGCGTGTTGTACCCGACGAATTCCGCACGCTCGGGATTGTCGCGCACGGCGTTGGCGATGCGGCCGAGCGGGGTCTGCGTCCATGCGTACATGGCGATCATCGACACGAGACACCACACCGCGATCAGGTAGTACACCTGGATCGCCGGGCCGTACGTGATGCCGAGCACCGCATGGCCAACCGTGCGATTGGTCGGCACCCCGCCTTCGCCGCCGAAAAAGCCGGGAAACATGAGCGAACTCGCCGCCACCATTTCGCCGATGCCGAGCGTGATCATCGCGAAGGTGGTGCCCGACTTGCGCGTGGTCACGTAGCCGAACAGCACGCCGAACAGCATGCCGCCGAGTCCGCCGACCAGCGGCAACATCGAAACGGGCAACGGGAAATGGTTCGCGCCGATCTGGTTGAGCACATGCGCCGCCACGAATGCGCCGAGCCCGGAGTACACCGCGTGCCCGAACGAGAGCATTCCGGTCTGCCCGAGCAACATGTTGTACGAGAGCGCGAAGATGATCATGATGCCCATCTGCGAGAGCAATGCGATCGCAAAGCCGCTGGAAAACACGAGCGGCAGCACCAGCATGATGAGCACCGTGGCGCCCCAGATGATCCAGCGCAGCGAATGCGCGGACTGCAGCCATCCGTGGCGTTGCATGGCCGAACCGGCGCTGGCCTGAATGAGCGGTTTCATCGGTCAGCCCTCCCGCTTGCCGAGCAACCCGCGCGGTCGCAGGATCATCATGAGCACCATGAGCAGATAAGGCAGAATCGGCGCGACCTGCGAGACCGGCATGCGCAACAGCGACGAGAGCGTCGTGCTGTCCGTGACCGTCACGCCGACGAGTGAGAACAGATCGGAGAGCGAGGCATCGATCGTGACGGCGAAGGTCTGCATGATGCCGATCAGCAGCGAGGCGATGAACGCGCCCGGCAGCGAGCCCATGCCACCCACCACGGCGATCACGAATACGATGGTGCCGACCGACTCGGCCATCGAAGGCGACGTGACGAACGCGTTGCCGCCGATCACGCCGGCGAGGCCCGCCAGCGCGGCGCCGCCGCCGAACACGAGCATGAACACGCGCTGCACGTTGTGCCCGAGCGCCTCGACCATTTCCGGGTGCGTGAGCGACGCCTGAATGACGAGGCCGATGCGCGTGCGCGTCAGTACCAGATACAGCGCCACGAGCATGGCGATCGAGATGAGCATCATGAAGGCGCGATACTTCGGAAACTCCGACGTGTACACCTTGAACAGCGCCCCGTTCAGTTCAGGTGGAATGGCGTACGGCACCGCGGCCAGCCCCCAGACCAGCTTGACGCCCTCCACGATCAGATACGACAGGCCGAAGGTGAACAACAATTCCGCCACATGCCCGTACTTGTGCACGGTGCGCAAGCCGAAACGCTCGACGAGTGCGCCGGCACACGCCACGAGCACCGGCGCCGCCACGAGCGCGGGCCAGAAACCGATCTTGCTGGCAATGGTGTAGGCGAAGTAGGCCCCGAGCATGTAAAAGCTGGCGTGCGCGAAATTGAGCACGCCCATCATGCTGAAGATCAAGGTGAGGCCCGAGGAAAGCATGAACAGCAGCAGCCCGTAGCCGATGCCGTTCAACAGAGAGATGGTCAGGAATTCCACTGCCCGATGATCCTTGTGAAGTGTCGTAGCGAGAGCACGTTCAGCCCGGGCGCTTCATCTGGCAAGTGGTCGGCTGCGTTGCCGCGGTCGGCCCAAGCTGGACGTCGGTGCGCCAGCCATAGCCGGTGTTCTCCTGGTCGTACTTTACCGTTTTGCCGTCCGCCTTGGTCCATGTCGCGATCACGAGCGATTGCTGCGCCTGGTGATCGGCGGCACGCATCGCGACCGGACCGTTCATGCCGTCGACCGTCATGCCCTCCATGGCCTTGGCCACCTTGACGGGATCGGTCGACTTCGTCGCGTTGATCGCCTTGCTCAGCATTTCGATGCCGGCATAGGCCGTGGCCAGGTAGTAGTCGTCGTTGTACTTCTTCTTGTAGCCCTCGATGATCTGCCCAACCACCGGCGGATTGTTCGCCGTGTTCGGGCCGAACACGCCCACGTACTTCACGTGGTCGGCGCCGGACGCGCCCATGGCGGTCGGCACGCCGGTCGTGCCCGCGTAGTAGGTATAGAAGTTGGCCGTCACGCCCGCGTCCTTGCTCGCCTTCACGAGCAATGCGAGGTCGCTGCCCCAGTTGCCCGTGATCACCGTGTCGGCGCCGGACGCCTTGATCTTGGTAGCGTAAGGCGAGAAGTCCTTCACGCGCGCGAGCGGATGAAAATCATCGCCGACGATCACGATATCCGGGCGCTTGCTCTTCAGGTCCTCGCGCGCCACGCGCGAGACGTCGTGGCCAAACGAGTAGTCCTGATCGATGAGGTAGACCTTCTTGATGTCCTTGTCGCGCGCGAGGAACGTGGTGAGCGCATCCATCTTCATGTCGGCGTTGGCGTCGAAGCGGAAGTGCCAATAGTCGCACTTCGCGTTGGTCATGGCCGGGTCCACCGCCGCGTAGTTCAGGTAGACGATTTCCTTGCCCGGATTGCGCGAGTTGTACTTGGCGACCGCATCCTCCAGCGCGAGGCCGACCGACGAGCCGTTGCCCTGCACGATATAGCGGATGCCCTGGTCGGCGGCCTGGTTGAGCAGGGTCAGGCTCTCCTGCGGCGAGAGCTTGTTGTCGAATCCGACCACCTCGAACTTCGTGCCGTTTGCCCAGTTGTGCTCGTTGGCGTATTCGGCCGTGTATTGCCAGCTATGCAGCTGATTCGTTCCGAGCGACGCCATCAAGCCTGACAGCGGATCGATGAAGGCAATCTTGACCGTTTGCGCTTGCGCGGCCCCCGCTAACAACGCCGACGATACCACCGCACCAACCAGCAACGAGCGCAACATCCTCATGGACTGTCTCCTTTGTTTGGGCATTGCTTATCGAGCGTGAATTTTCTGTCCGACCGTGCGATTTTTCGCTATATCACCACATTCCAGACGCTAATGACAGCACTCCAGGGAAATCGCTGACGCGAGCCGGCATAGCGAGTCATTGCGACTGGCTTACGGTTAGCCTGGGTCCGTTGGCGATCGCCCAAGCGCGCGTTCGGGACCTCAGGCCCGTCGCAACCGGGGCTTGCCACCCGCCATCCGCCGCGCAGGCTCGAGAGAAGGCGAGCGTTCGGTCAGGGCCGGCGCAGCATGATCGTCGTCGAGCTTTGCGCCCTTGAATTGCTGTCGATAGGCCACGGGCGTCAACGCTTTCGTGGCCTTGAACTGCCGGTTGAAATTCGCGGCGTTGGGAAACCCCGAGCGGGTGGCGATCACCGAGATGGGCATCTGCGTGTCGGTCAACAGCCGGCAGGCATGGCCGATTCGCACCCGCGCGATGTACTGCCCCACGCTTTCGCCCGTGTGCTGCACGAAATGCCTCGTCAGCGTGCGTTCAGAGAGACCCGCGGCTTTGGCGAGCGTCGACAGCCGCAAGGGTTGCGCGAACTGCGTTTCGATCAGCGCAAGCACCCGGTTCAGCTGCTCGGGCTCGTAGCCCGACGACGCGCCAACGCGGCCTTCGAACGCGCTGGGCGTCGCCAGCTGGGTGGCAGGCAAGTCGGTCAGCCAGACGAGGATCTCCAGCACGGCAGCCAGACGCCCGCGCGGGTCCGCAGACAAAAGACGGTCCAGATAGCCGCGCATCTGCGCGCCGGCGCCTTCTTCGAAGACCAGTCCGCAGGCCGCGCGGCGCAGCAGGTCGCGCAGGTTCGCGTATTCCGGGCAAACGTCGGCGAGGCGCTGAACCCAGCCGCCTTCGAACCAGATGACGATGGCAACCTGCGAGTCCGCCGGGTCGATCGAGCGATTGGACGACCAGGTGTGCGGCATGTCCGGCGGGACCAGGACGAGATCGTCGGCGCCATAAACGGTGACCGAGTCGCCGATATAGCGCTTGCCCTGGCTGTTCATCGTCAGCGTGAGTTCGTATTCCGGGTGGTGATGCCACTCGAACGGAATGCGCGGCAAGCGCCGGTGGTAAACCCGCACCGAACAGCGGCTACCAAAGTCGACGTGCTCGTACGCTGCTTTCATGGCCGAATCTACAAAAACGTTGACTTGATAATATCACCGGCCAAGGCTGCGCCGGCGTACGCTCCCATCATTCGAAATCACCAGGATGGAGACAACGACATGGCTTTGCATATCGACGACCTGCCCGCGGCTATCCGCCAGGCCAAGCAGGAACTGCGGGAAATGCTGCCCAACTATCAGGCCGTGTTCGCGGAGGTCGAATCGGCCATGCACGAAGAGGCGCATCGCATCGCCCAGCTTCGCGACCGGGGTGAGCCCGTCATACCCGAAATCGCGTTCGCGGACATCGTCGGCAACCGCGTGAGCGCGGAGCAGATCGCGCACGTAAAAGCGCGCGGCGCGTGCGTCATCCGCAAGGTCTTCGACCGCTCGCTCGTGGAGCGGTGGGACAACGACATTGCCGACTACGTCGAGCGCAACGATCTCGACCGCAAGCTGCTGCATCGCGCCGAAGACAAATACTTCGGCCAGTTGGCCTCGAGCAAGCCGCAGATCTACGGCGTCTACTGGTCGAAGCCGCAAGTGCTGGCGCGCCAGTCGCCGGAGCTCACACAGGCGCGCGTGTTCCTGAACCGGCTGTGGCGTACCGAGAGCGAAGGCCGCGTGCATTTCGACCCGGATCACGTGCCGGTTTATGCAGACCGGCTGCGCCGCCGGCCGCCCGGCTCCGGGTCGCTGGGACTTTCCGCGCACTGCGACGGCGGCTCAGTCGAGCGCTGGATCGAAGCGAACTTCCGCAAGGTCTACCGCCACGTGTTCACCGGAAACTGGCGCGACTATGACGCGTTCGATGCGGCGTGGCGCACCGCGGTCGAGGAGATTCCGTCACCCGCTGTTTGTTCGATGTTCCGTACGTTTCAGGGCTGGACGGCGCTCACGCAGCAGGGGCCCGGCGACGGCACGCTGCAACTCGTGCCCATCGCGAACGCGATGGTCTACATCCTGCTGCGCGCCCTGCAGGACGACATCCCCGACGACGACCTGTGCGGCGCGATGCCGGGCCGGGCGCTCTCGATCAAGCCGGAGTATCATGCGCCGCTTTTCCACGCGCTTTCTTCGATTCCCTTGATGCAACCGGGCGACACCGTGTTCTGGCATAGCGACGTGATTCATGCCGTGGAGGACGCGCACCGCGGCAAGGGCTACAGCAACGTGATGTACATCGCTTCGGCGCCGTCCTGCGCCAAGAACGACGCGTATCTCGCGCGGCAGCTACCGAACTTCCTCGAAGGCAAGAGCCCGCCGGATTTCCCGACGGATCACTTCGAAGTCGATTTCGTCGGGCGTGCGACGGTGGCAGACCTGACGCCGCTCGGACGCGCGCAGATCGGGCTGAAGCCCTGACCATGGGTCAATCGGTCTTGTTCAGCGCATTGCGTACCGCAACGGCAAGCTCGTCGTATCGATAGGGCTTGCTGATGAGCGCGACACCTTCGTCGAGCTTGCCGTCGTGGAAAATCACGTCGCGCGTATAGCCGGAGGCAAACAGGACTTCGGCGTAATACGGCGGCCCGCTCGCGATACGAGCCAATTCGCTGCTTCGCACCGTGCCCGGCGTCACGACATCCGTGAACAGCAGGTCGAAGCGCTGGCCGCTCTGGATCAGCTTGAGCGCGCTTTCGCCGTCTTGCGCGGAGACCACCTTGTAGCCGAGCTGGGCCAGCATTTCGATCGCGGCAATGCGAACGTCGGCATCGTCTTCGACGACGAGAATCGTCTCGCCGCCTCGCTCCTGTCTCGCAACGGTCGGCTTGTAAGCGTCGTATTCCGCTTCCTGGCTTCGCGGGAAATAGAGGTTGACGGTCGTGCCCTGGCCTTCTTCGCTTTCGATGAAGACGTGGCCGGAACTCTGCGCCACGAATCCGTGCACCATGCTCAAGCCCAGTCCCGTTCCCTGGCCCTCGGCCTTCGTGGTGAAGAACGGCTCGAACACGCGCGCTTTCACGTGGTCGGGCATACCGCTTCCCGAGTCGGAGACTTGCAGGCGTACATATTCGCCCGCCGGGACGCCATCGCGCAGCGCCAGTTCGTCGTTGCCCGCATCGATGTTCGCGAGACAAACGCAGATGCGTCCGGGTCCGTCGATCGCATCGCGCGAGTTGATGACCAGATTCAACAGCGCACTTTCCAGTTGGCTTCGGTCGGCGCAGATATTCCAGCTTTCCTGCGCAGGCACGATGGCGAGTTCGATCGTCTCCGGCAACGTACGGTGAAGCATCTCGGCGATGCCTTCGACCAGCCGGAAGGGATTCAGAACGGCCGGCGCGAGCGGTTGTCTGCGTGCAAAGGCCAGCAGTTGCGCGGCGAGTTTCGCGCCGCGCGACACTGCGTTGCTGACCGCCGCCACGCGCCGCTCGAGCGCGGCGTTGCCGCGCGTCGAAAGCTCGATGAGCTGCAGATTGGCGGAGATGACCTGCAGGACGTTGTTGAAGTCGTGCGCCACGCCGCCCGTGAGACTGCCGATCGCTTCCAGCTTTTGCGCCTGACGCAGCCGTTCCTCCATTGCCACGCGCGCCCCCACTTCCTCGGCGACGCGCTGCTCGAGTGTCTGGGTCAGTTGCAGCAGCGCGTCTTCGGCCACCTTGCGCTGCCTCTCCGCCAGGATTTTCGCGGTCGTTTCGAACACGATGGCAATGACGCCGGCCGGCCGCTCGTCATCTTCGAAAACCGGGCTGTAGCTCAGGTCCATCCAGACGTCTTCGGCGTGCCCCTCGCGATACAGCACGAGCTGCTTGTCCTGGAAGGCCAGCGTTCCGCCGGCGAGGCACGTATCGACGACATTGCGGTTGAACGCCGCCACCTCCGGCCAGCCGGTTTCGACCGGTTTGCCGAGCAGGAACGGATGCCGGCTGCCCGCGAAAACCGCGTAGGCGTCGTTATAGACCATCGTGCCTTCGTGTCCCCAAAGCATGACGAGCGGAGATGGCGAGGCGAGGAGCATATTGATCGCGGCGACGAGGCTCGCCGACCACGTTTCGCGAGGGCCGAGCGCCGTGTCGCTCCAGTCGAATGCGGCGATGCGCTCGGCCATTTCGCCCGGCCAGCGGGTCGAGGGGCGCGCGATCGGCGGTGGAACTTCCTTGTTCATGACGCGACTCGGCTCCCAGGAGACGCTGGTGGAGATCGGAACTGCGAGGCTCGTGGAAATTCGAGGCTGCGCACGAGTCAGACGCTGCGCGCAATTATTGTTCCGGCTCCCGACGGGAGCCTGGACCGCCACAAAGGGTAGCCGGCGCCAAAGCGGCAGTCGGTCAGAGCGGCGTCACAGGCAGGCCAGCAAGTCTTCGAGCCGCACCGGTTTCGTCAGACATTTTTCGAAACCGGCTGCCGCCGCCCTGGCCGTGATATCCGGGTCGACGTGTCCCGATAGCAGAACGTACCGGGTATGTGACAGAGCGGGGTTGAGCCGAAGCTGCACCACCAGTTCGCCGCCGCTCATGTCGGGAAGCTTCCAGTCCACGAGAGCGAGCTCGGGAAGGAACGACCCGGCAACGAGCAGGGCCTCTTGTCCATCGGCGGCGCATCGGGCTTGATGACCTTCGAACTCGACGAGCGCCGCGAGCGCATCTGCGACGTCGCGGTTGTCATCGACCAGCAAGATTCGTTTTGGCATCGGGCACAAAGAAATGGCAGGAGAGTGAGCGCGACACAGGCAGAACCCGCACCGCGATTCGCCTTCGAGTGTACCCGGATTCCGCCTATGACAAGCGCCCGCGCCATCTCACGCCAGGGTCGGAGTCCCGCATGCTCCATCACGCGAATTTCCTCGTTGTACTGAGCAATGTGCTTTGCCCAGCGACAACGCGGCAAGTGCTTAACTCGTTGTTACCAATCTCGCAGCGCCGTTGCACCTGTGTCAGAGGGGGGCGCCTAGACTCGGAGCCGTGCTCATCAAAAAACGCACGCAGCGTGCGAAGGAGTGGCGATATGAAGAGGACGATTCTCGGCCTGGTCCTGGGCGCAACGGCGTTGGCGGCTTCTACCGCTGCATTGGCCCACGTGGATGTGGCCGTGGGCGTTGGCGTGCCAGGCGCGGCCTATGCGGCGGCTCCCGTCCAGACCGACTGGCGGGGAGACGACGACTGGCGCGCGCGGCGTTGGCGGGAACACGAATGGCGCGAGCATGAACGTCGTGAGCACGAATGGCGCGAGCGGCAGTGGCGCGAACGCGAATGGCACGACCGCGACCGTTGGAACTACTGACGCCGGTCAGCGCAGGGCGTCCAGCAGCGCCTGAACGGGATGGCGCAGCTGGCGCCCGCGCAAGCGCTTCACCTGGCAGCGGCACGAATAACCCGTCGCGAGCAGTTCTTGCGCGCCCTGCGTCGCCGTCGACGCTGCATCGACATGCCGCGCCCACGATTGCTCGAAGATCGTTTCCGAGGTCGCGCGATTGCGCGCCTCGTGGCCGTAGGTGCCCGACATGCCGCAGCAGCCGCTGGCCGGCGTCGCGAGCGCGAGGCCGGCCGCCGCGAAGACGTCTTTCCATAGGAGCGTAGCGGCGCTCGCGTTGGTGCGCTCAGTGCAATGCGGCAGCAGTCTGAACGAGCCGGACACTCGCGGCGTTGTTGCGCACGAGCGCAATGCGCCGATCAGCCATTCCTGCGGCAACTGAACGTCGGGCACAGTTTCGATGCCTTCCACCTTGCGGTACTCCTGGCGGTACACGAGCGTCATCGCAGGATCGATGCCCACCAGCGGCACACCCGATCTGGCAAGCGCGGTCAGTTGCGCCGCATTGCGCTGCGCGCTTCGGCGAAACTGCGGCAGAAACCCCTGCACGTGCAGCGGCTTGCCGTTCGGCAGATAAGGCGCGACGAAGACCTTGAACCCGAGCCGCGCGGCGAGTTCCAGAAACGCGGCGGCGACCGGCGTTTCAAAGTAGCGCGTGAACGCGTCCTGCACCACGATCACGCTGCGCTGGCGCTCGGCAACGGCGAGCTTCGAGAGGCGTTCGGCGGTTGCGACCTCCGCTCCCGAGCGGCGCAGCGCGCCACGCCATGACACCGGGCTCAACAACGGGCTATCGACAAGGCCAAGACAGCGCGCAAGCAACGACTTGACGGGACCCGCGCCCATCACCGCGTTGTAGACGGGTCTCGCTCCAGGCACCGCCGCTACGCGCGGCACCGTGAATTCGAGCGCGCCGATCAAATAGTCGCGCAGCGGCCGCCAATAGCGCGTGTGATACAGCTCCAGAAAGCGAGCGCGGAACTCGGGCACGCTCACTTTCACAGGGCACTGCCCCGCGCATGACTTGCACGAGAGGCAACCCGCCATGGCGTCATACACCTCATGCGAAAAGTCCTGCTCACCCTGGCGTTTGCGCAGGCTATTGAACATGCGCACGGGCAACGCCGCCGCGGCCGGCACCGCCGTGAGATCCGCTCCGGCATCCAGTTGCCGACGCAGCCATTCACGCATCAGCGAAGCCCGGCCCTTCGGCGAATGCACGCGCTCGCGTGTGGCTTTCCACGACGGACACATGGCGTCGTTCGGGTCGAAGTTGTAGCAGGCGCCGTTGCCGTTGCAGTGAACGGCGTCGGCATTGGCCTGCCAGACGCGCTCGTCTATGCGCCGGTCCAGTTCGCCGCGCAGCGTCGTCGCGTCGATCTTCAACAGCGCCGCACTCGCCCCCGCCGGCGTGGCGATCTTGCCGGGATTGAGCTGATTGTGCGCATCGAATGCCGCCTTGAGCCGCTGCAGCGCGGGATACAAAGGCCCGAAATACTCCGGCACATACTCCGAGCGCACGCCCTTGCCATGCTCGCCCCACAGCAGGCCGCCATACTTCATCGTCAAGGCGGTCACCGCATCCGAAATGGGGCGCACGAGTGCGGCCTCGTCGGGATTGCGCATGTCGAGTGCAGGGCGCACATGGAGCACGCCGGCATCGACGTGGCCGAACATGCCGTAACGCAAACCAAAACCATCTAGCAGTGCCCGAAACTCCGCAATATAGTCGGCGAGATTTTCGGGCGGCACGGCCGTGTCTTCCACGAAGGGCTGCGGGCGGCTCGCGCCGCGGGCGTTGCCCAGCAGGCCCACCGCACGCTTGCGCATCGTATAGACGCGCTGGATCGCCGCCTCGCCCTCGGCGATCGTATGTCCCAGGCGCTTGACGCTCGCGTCGGCGCCCAGGTGCTCGGCGAACGCGGCCACGCGCGCGCGCAATTCGTCCACATCGTCGCCGCTGAATTCGACCATGTTGATACCGCTCGCCCCGCCTTCGACGCCTTCGTCGTCGGGGAAGAATTCGGCCACGCTTTGCCAGACGCTATCTTCGCGCGCCAGCCGCAGCACCGTGGAGTCCACGGTTTCGATCGAGAGCGGACGATGGGCCATCAACGCGCGTGCGTCGCGCAGGGCGTCCATGAAACCTTCATAGCGGATATTGACGAGCGCGGCGTGCGTCGGAACCGGCAGCACGTTCAGCGTCGCCTCGACGATAAAGCCGAGCGTGCCCTCCGAGCCGCACAGCACGCTATTGATGTCGAAGCGCTCTTCGCCGTCACGCAAATGGGCGAGGTCGTAACCCGTCAGGCAGCGGTTCAGCTTGGGAAAGCGCTCGCGTATCAGGTCAGCTTCGCGCTCGCTGATGTCTCGCGCGGTGCGGAACACTTCGCCGACCTTGTCTTTGCGCGCACAGAGCGCCACGAGCGTGGCCTCATCGACCGGCGCGCTCGACAGGCGCTCACCGCCGACCAGGACCGTTTCCAGCGCGAGCACGTGGTCGCGCGTTTTCCCATAGGTGCAGCTGCCCTGCCCGCTCGCGTCCGTGCTGATCATGCCGCCGATGGTCGCGCGGTTCGACGTCGACAGTTCCGGCGCGAAAAAGAGTCCGTGCCGTTTCAGTTCGGCATTGAGCTGATCCTTGACGATACCCGCTTCCACTCTGGCCGTGCGCGCAACCGGATCGATGTCGAGGATCCGGTTCATATGGCGCGACATATCGACCACGATGCCTTCGGTCAGCGACTGCCCGTTCGTGCCCGTGCCGCCGCCGCGCGCCGCGACCGCCACGCCGCGAAACGCCTCGCGTCCGAGCAGGCTCGCGAGGCGCGCGACGTCATCCGCGTGGCGCGGAAACACCGCCGCTTGCGGATAGCGCTGATAGATCGAATTGTCCGTGGCCAGCACCGTGCGCGTCGCGTGAGTCGCATCCACCTCGCCTTCGAAACCCGACCTCTCCAATTCATGCAAAAATTGACGGATCAGCGGATGGTTGAATTCGCCGATGGGAAGCGGGGCAATTGTCATATCGTTCTCGAAGTCTCGCTAGGGGCGCACTATTCCCTTTCTGGCAGGGATTGTCGCGCCCCGCCCGGCACCGGGCAAACGTATATTCGTTGGGTTGATCATGAGGTTTATGAATGAATTTCCGCAAGCTCACGCCGTCCATGTCGCTGCTGCTCGCGTTCGAGGCATCCGCGCGACATGAGAGCTTCACGCGTGCCGCCGAGGAGCTGTCGCTCACGCAGAGCGCCGTGAGCCGCCAGGTTCAGGCGCTCGAAGCGATGCTCGATCTCGCGCTCTTCACGCGCGAGGGCAAGCGCATCATCCCGACGGACATCGGCCGCGCCTATATGGCCGAGATCTCGCACGCGCTCACGCTGATCCGCAGCGCGACGCTGCAGGCGCTCACCTCGAACGCGCCAAAAACGCAGTTGCGCGTGGCGACCCTGCCGACATTCGGCGCCAAGTGGCTGCTGCCGCGCCTGCACCGCTTCTATCAGGCGCACCCCGATCTGCAGATCGACCTCGACTCGCGCATCGAGGCCGCCGATTTTTCGACCCAGGACCTCGACGCTGCCATCGTGGTGGGCGACGGCCGCTGGCCTGAGGTGACGGCACACCGGCTCTACGCGGAAGAGCTGGTGCTGGTCGGCAACCTTGCCGCGTTGCCCCTCGCGCGAAAACCGAGGCGCAGGGCCGCCGCGCCAACCATCGAATCCCTCGAAGGACTCACGCTGCTGCGCGTGCGCAGCTTTCCCGACGCATGGCGCGAATGGTGCGCGCATTTCGGTTTGCCTCACGACGCGCTGCGGCCGGGCCCGAGTTTCGAACTGACCTCGCATTTGATCCAGGCAGTCGTGGCCGGTATCGGCGTGGGCCTTGTGCCGCGCATGCTGGTGGAAGACGAATTGAAGGAAAACCGGCTTTTCAGCCCATTCGAAGCGGTGCCGAGCTCACGCTCGTATTACCTCGTCTACCCGGAGCGTGCTCAGCGCCACCCCGTGCTGGTGGCGTTTCGCGACTGGCTGCTGGAGGAGCTTTCCGGGCAGCCGTGACGTCAAGGTTGCATCGGGGCCGCTGCATACGCGTGCCGTTGCTGCTGGCGGACGCTCGGCCGGGCGCACCGCCGACGTTTTCGACGCGCAAGTGAATGAGTTCAGCGGCCGGCCTTCACCGCCGGCACGCCCGCGACCAGCGCCGCGCCGCTCGCTACCAGCAACGCCGCGAGCAGATACAGCGCGTTATCCATGCTGCCCGTATGCGTCTTGATGAGCCCGATTGCCCACGGGCTCACGATGCCGCTCGTAATGCCGATACTGCTGATAACCGCGATGCCCGCAGCGGCGGCCTTGCCCGTGAGATACGCCGAAGGTACCGCCCAGAAAATCGGCAACGCGGCAAAGATCAGCACCGCAGCGATCGAAAGAATCGCCATCATCGCCGCGAAGCTCGCGAGGTGCAGCGTGAGCAGCGCCAAGGCAATGCCGCCGCCTACTGTGCACGTCGCGAAGTGCCAGCGCCGTTCGCCACGCCGGTCCGAGCGGCGCGCGATCCCCATGAGGCCCACCGCGCCCACCGCATTCGGAATGACGGTGTAGAGGCTGATCGCCAGCACGTCATGCACCCCGAAGTCGCGAATCATGAGCGGCATCCAGAAGTTCAGCGTGAGCGACGCACAGGTCAGCGAGAAATAGATGAACGCGAACAGATAGACGCGCGGGTTGCGAAGCGCCGCCCCGAACGAACGCGTGGAATGCGCGTGATCGCCTTCGCCGTCGCGTTGCGCGAGGAGGTGGGCCTTTTCCGCATCGGTCAGCCAGCGCGCCTTCTCAGGCCCGTCCACGAGCCAGAACGCAGCCATGAGGCCGAGCAGCACGGCCGGCAGCCCTTCGATCAGGAACATCCAGCGCCAGCCGGCAAGGCCCGCCACGCCGGCCATGTCGCGCATGATCCAGCCCGAGATGAGGCCGCCCAGCACGCCCGCCACCGCCACGCCCGCGAAGAAGATCGAGAACACGGCCGCGCGGCGCCGCGCCGGATACCAGTACGTGAGATAGAGCACGATGCCGGGAAAGAAGCCCGCCTCGAATACCCCCAGCAAAAAGCGCAGCGCATAGAACTGCGCGGGGCTCGACACGAACATCATGCTGGTGGAGGCAATGCCCCATAGCAGCATGATGCGCATGAACGTGCGACGCGCGCCGAAGCGCGCGAGCAGCATGTTGCTCGGCACTTCGCACAGCACGTAGCCCACGTAGAAC
This sequence comes from Paraburkholderia sp. BR10882, assembly GCF_040948855.1. Taxonomy (NCBI): domain Bacteria; kingdom Pseudomonadati; phylum Pseudomonadota; class Betaproteobacteria; order Burkholderiales; family Burkholderiaceae; genus Paraburkholderia; species Paraburkholderia sp. BR10882. The sequence continues at coordinate 490,035 of NZ_JBFPKP010000002.1, forward strand.
ACGGCGGCGCCGAGGCCGTACATCGCGTCGCTGAAGCCGAGATCGTGCTTCATCTGCAACTGCGCGAAGCCGATGTTGATGCGGTCGAGGAACGAGACGACGTAGCAAACGAACAGGAACGGAATGACGCGCGCGGAGACTTTCCGATAGAGCGCGTCGTCCTGCTGCGAGGGATTCTGCGCGGACGTAGCGTACGCGCGCGCGGCTTCGGACCGGCGGTCCGGGGCAATCGATTGGGGCATCTGCCTGTCTCCAAACATGACTCCGGTTCACCTGGGCGGGCCCGGGCAGACCGTCGATGCGCGGCGTCTTGCGCGCCTTGCGCGGCTCGCCCGGACACGTGGTTCGCGAATTTCCAGGCAGTGACGCCGATCATAGGTGGGGCAGGTTTAATTTGTCAATGGCGAATCGGTTCGTTTTACGCTAATGCGGGTTTGTCTTTACATGACACGGTTGATGGCGCATCGGCTCACGCTTTCGTCACACAAAAGCCGGTTCGAAACGCAATGTGCGCGCGCCAATAAAAAAGCGGCACACCGCGAGGTGTGCCGCTTCGTTACCGTGAGGGCTTTTGTGTCTTAGTGCTTCAGGAAATCGATCACCATGCGGTTAAAGGCTTCCGCATGCTCCCATTGCGCCCAGTGGCCGCACCGATTGAACACGTGCAGTTGCGCGTTCTGCATGCCCGCGAGCAAACGCAAGCCGATGTCCATCGGCACGAAACGGTCGTCGCGGCCCCAGATCACGAGCGTGGGCGCGGCGATTTCGCCAAGGCGCGGGCCGTAGTCGCTGAACTGCTTCGGGAAGGCCGCGAGGCTCTTTACGAAGTTTTCCAGGTGGTCGCGGCGCGCGAGCATGTTGTCGAGGCGCGTTTGCATCAGCTCGTCGGTGAGCGCGCTCGCGTCGTACACGAACACGTTCATCATGCGCTTGAGGTTCTCGATCGTCGGATCGCGATAGAGACCTTGCAGCAGCTTGATGCCTTCGGTGGGCATCGGCATGAAGCTGCTCGGGCCGCCGGTGCCGCCGCCCATCAGCACGAGCTTGCCCACGCGTTGCGGGTTCGCCAGTGCGAACGCAACGGCGCTATGGCCGCCCATCGAATTGCCGAGAATATGCACGCGCTCGATGTCGAGCACGTCGAGCAGGCCCTTGAGCACGCGGCCGTTCAGGTCCGAGCGCGAGCTCGTGCAGACGATCGGGTCGCTCTTGCTCCAGCCCGGGCAGTCCATCAGGATCACGCGGTAGCCGGCCGCGACGAGCGGTTCGACGTTGCGGTTGAAGTTGGCCCAGCCGCTCGCGCCCGGACCCGAGCCGTGCAGCATCACGACGGTTTCGGCGCCAGCGCCTGCGTCGTTGTAGTGAATCTGGAACTCGACCTCGCCGTCCTTCACGCGCGCGAACCTGCTCGTCGAGGCTTCGGTGATTGCTTGTGCCGTATCCGTCACGATGACCATCCTTTAAAACGTATTAACCCATGCGGAAGAAGGCGCATGCCTTCTCCCCTTCACATTCATGCGCCCTGTGCGCCCAACGCGCTGCGCTGCCTGAAAGCACCCACCACGCTGAGCGCGGCAAGCGCCGCGATCACGACGAGCGGAATGCTCGAGCCCACCAGCATCGACGGGCTCTGGCCGAGTGCAAACAGCTGACCCGCCACGAGCGGCCCGAGAATCGACCCCAGACGCCCCACGGCCACTGCCGCGCCCACACCCGTGCCGCGCACTTCAGTGGGGTACGCATGGCCCGCGAGTGCGTACAGCACCGACTGGCCGCCCACGATAAAGAAGCCGCACAGCAGGCCGCCTACGGCCGTCGAGCTTGCGCCGCCCGCGCTTGCGAGCACCGTGAGCGCCACCACGATGCCGATGTACATGCCGATCACCGTGCCGCGGCGGCCGAAGCGATCCATGATCGTTGCGATCGCAACGGCGCCGATGCCACCGCCGATGTTGAACAGCATCAACACGAGATTCGACTGCACGCGCGTGAGGCCGCGTGCGAGCACCATCGAGGGCAGCCAGTTCATCAGGAAGTACAGCGCGATCAAGGTGCCGAGGTAGCTGATCCACAGCGCGATGGTGGTACGCGCGCGGCCTTCTTGCCAGAGCGCTTGGGACACGCTCGGCGCGCCTTCCTGCACGACCTTCGAAGCCTGCGCGGCGACGAACTGCTGCGACTCGCGCAGGAACACGCCAAGCAGCGGCACCATCACGATCGGGCCGAGACCGCCAACGTAGAACACATGGCGCCAGCTCGCGTCCCCCGTACCGAGCATGCCGATGACGGCGGCAATCGCCGCGCCGAACGGCATGCCGCAGTACATCGCGCCCACTGCCGTGCTGCGCTGCCGCTCGCCCGCTGCCTCCGAGCACAGCGCAATCAGGTTCGGCATGGCCGCACCGAGACCGAGACCCGTGAGCAGACGCGCGACGAGCAGGCTCTCGAAATTCCACACCATGGTCGTGGCGAGCGAGAAGAGCCCGAACAGCGCCACCGACCACATGAGCACGCGCTTGCGGCCAAAGCGGTCGGCAAGGCGCCCGCCCAGCGCCGCGCCCGGCAGCAGGCCGATCGCGCCCGCGCTGAACGCCCAGCCCATTTGCGCGACGGCGAGATGAAACTCTTTCGCCATGCGCGGCCCTGCTACGCCCGCCGATTGCAGGTCCAACCCTTCGAGCAGCGCAATCGCCAGACACAGGGCGATGGTTGCCTTGCTGCTCGTTCCACTTCCTCCGGCACTACTGTTTCGCGACGTCATAAAAAGTCTCCATAGGTATATGCGAGCCACTCTTTCCGGCGGCTATAAGTGGCAACGCCGCGCACCACCCGAAGGCGATGCGCGGCGTGCTTGATCAGGACTGCAATGCTTGCTGGCGCTTCTTCAGATCGAGCGCCACGTCGACGATCATGTCTTCCTGGCCGCCCACCATCCGGCGCTTGCCCAGTTCGACGAGAATATCCACCGTCTTCAGGTCGTACTTCTTCGCGGCCACTTCCGAGTGGCGCAGGAAGCTCGAATACACGCCTGCATAGCCGAGCGCGAGCGTTTCGCGGTCCACGCGAACCGGGCGGTCCTGCAGCGGGCGCACGATGTCGTCGGCGGCATCCATCAGCGTGTAGAGGTCGGTGCCGTGGTTCCAGCCCATGCGTTCCGCAGCGCCAATGAACACTTCGAGCGGCGCGTTGCCTGCACCTGCGCCCATGCCCGCGAGCGAGGCATCGACGCGGTCGCAGCCTTCCTCCACCGCCACGATCGAGTTCGCCACGCCCAGCGAGAGATTGTGGTGCGCGTGCATGCCCGTTTGCGTTTCGGGCTTGAGCACGGCCTTCACTGCGCGGAAACGGTCTCGCACGTCGTTCATCGTGAGTGCGCCGCCCGAATCCACCACGTAGATGCAGGTCGCGCCGTAGCTTTCCATCTTCTTCGCTTCGACGGCGAGGTTTTCCGGCGTGGTCATATGGCTCATCATCAGGAAGCCAACCGTGTCCATTCCCAGTTCGCGTGCGTATTCGATGTGCTGCTTCGAAATGTCGGCTTCCGTGCAGTGCGTGGCCACGCGCACGATGCGCGCTCCCGCGTTGTACGCGGCCTTCAGGTCGTGAATCGTGCCGATGCCGGGCAGGAGCAGCGTGGCGATCTGCGCGTGCGTGACGACGTCGGCCACCGCCTCGATCCATTCCAGGTCGCTGTGCGCGCCGAAGCCGTAGTTGAAGCTGGAGCCTTGTAGGCCGTCGCCGTGCGCGACTTCGATGCTGTCCACTTTCGCCTTGTCCAGCGCGCGGGCGATGTCCTGCACGTTCTGGATCGAGTACTGATGGCGGATGGCGTGGCTACCGTCGCGCAGCGTCACGTCGGAGATATAGAGTTTCTTGCTCACGGTCTTATCCCTCCACGCTCAGAAGCGTCTGCGCCATGCGTTCGGCGGTGGCGAGCGCGGCGGAAGTCATGATGTCGAGATTGCCTGCGTAAGCGGGCAGATAGTGCGCGGCGCCTTCCACTTCGAGGAACACCGAGGTCTTCAGACCGCTGAACTTGCCGAGGCCCGGAATATTCAGGGGCGCGTTCGCGGGAATCTCGTCGAACTGCACCTTCTGCTTCAGGCGATAGCCCGGCACGTAGGCGTGCACCTTCGCGGCCATCTCCTCGATGGACTGCTCGACCTTCTCGCGGTCGGCCGCCTCAGAAAGCGTATAAACCGTGTCGCGCATCATGACGGGCGGCTCGGCCGGATTCAGCACGATGATGGCCTTGCCCTTCGCCGCGCCCCCAACCACTTCGATCGCCTTCGACGTCGTCTCGGTGAATTCGTCGATGTTGGCCCGCGTGCCGGGGCCCGCCGACTTGCTGCTGATCGAGGCGACGATTTCCGCGTAGTGGACCTTCGCGACGCGCGACACGGCCGCAACCATCGGAATCGTGGCCTGGCCGCCGCACGTCACCATGTTGACGTTCGTCGCTTCGATGTGTGCGTCGAGGTTCACGACCGGCACGCAGTACGGGCCAATGGCTGCGGGCGTCAGGTCGATGATGCGGATCGACGGCTTGAGCGTGCGCAGCAGCGCGTCGTTCTTCACATGCGCGCCGGCGGAAGTCGCATCGAACACGAAGTCGATGTCGTTGAACACCGGCAGGCGCGTAAGGCCTTCGACACCTTCATGCGTGGTCGCGACGCCAAGCCGCGCGGCGCGCGCGAGACCATCGGAGTTCGGGTCGATGCCGACCATCGCCGCCATCTCCAGATGCTTGCTGTTGCGCATGATCTTGATCATCAGATCCGTGCCTATGTTGCCGGAGCCGATGATCGCAACCTTGAGTTTTTCGGAAGCCATATGAATTCCTGTATCAGGCGGAAAAAGTCGCGCGAACGCTGCCGAGGCCTTCGATCTGCGCGGTGTACGTGCCGGGTTCCTTCACGGCGACCATGGGTCCGAGTGCACCCGTAAGCACCACGTCGCCCGCACGCAGCGGCGTGCCGAGCTGCACCATGCGGTCGGCGAGCCACACGGCGGCGTTGAGCGGGTTGCCGAGACAGGCGGCGCCGTTGCCGCGCGAGAGCACTTCGCCGTCGCGCGAGAGTTCCATCGCGCACCCTGTCAAGTCGATCTGCGAGAGCGGCACCGGGCGGCTGCCCACCACGAAGCGCGCGCTCGAGGCGTTGTCGGCCACCGTATCGACGAAGCGGATGTCCCAGTTCTGGATGCGGCTGTCCACCACCTCGATGGCTGCGAGCGCATAGGCGCTGGCGCGCAGGATATCGACGAAGGTGTGCTTTTCGAACGTGAGGTCGTGCTCCAGCACGAGCGCGATTTCCGCTTCCACCTTCGGCTGGATCAGTTGCGAGAGTGGAATCGCTTGCGCGTCGCCGTAAGCCATCGACGCGAACAGCGCGCCGAAGTCAGGCTGATCGACACCGAGCTGCTTCTGCACCGCAAGCGACGTGAGACCGATCTTGCGGCCCACGATGCGCTCGCCGGTCGCCACGCGCAGATCGACGTTGGCTTGCTGAACGGCGTAGGCGGTGGCGATATCGTCCAGGGCGATCTCGCCGCGCACCGGCTCGATCACCTTGCGCGAGGCTTCGGCTTCGTAGAGGCGCGCGGCCAGCGCCGCGACGAGTTTCGGTTCTGACATGTTGATTCTCCGGAGTCCGTACTGTCCTATCAAGCCGCGTCGGGCGTGGCATGCATGGTGGCGAAACCCGCAATCCACTCGGGAATTTCGCGGTAGTAGTCGAGCGAAGCGCGATACGGGCCGTAAGCGGCCAGCACGCCGAATGCCGCGACCCACGTGCGAATCTCGTGCGCCGACTTGCCGCCGTCACGCGTGATAGCCGCGTTCGTCATGCCGTCCACGGAAGTCAACTCGCCCGATGCAAGGCGCGCGAGGAACGCGCGGTCCCATTCGGGATTGAGCGGATGCAGATGGCTGTCGCCCGCCGTGAACGATTTCGCCGCGGCCACGGTGCGCGCCTGACGTGCCGCGCGCGAATCCGCCGAGGGATTGCGGCCCGCGATCAAACGTTCGGCCACTTCCGGCGTCGCGCCGAACAGCTCCGGCACCGGCGGCTCGTGCGAAATGCCGCCCGAGCCCACGACGAGCACGCGCGTGTCGCTTCGCGAGAAGAAGCGGCCAATCGCGTCGCCGAGCAGTCGTGCGCGGCGCAGCGTCGCCATGGGCGGCGCCACGGAGTTGATGAACACCGGAATCACCGGGTAACGGTCGAGAGCGCCCGTGAGCACTTCCAGCGCCTGCGCGCAGCCGTGATCGACCTGCATGCGGTACGAGAGCGCCACGTCGATATCGGCGGCGAGCACGCTTTCGGCGAGCTTGTGCGCAAGTGCTTCGGGCACCGGCAGCGTTCCGGCCATGCTCCTGAAGTCGCCGATCGCATCCGCGCGCGCGCCGATGCAGAACGGCGGCATCACGTCGTAGAAGAAACCGTTGAAGTGATCCGGTGCGAACGCAACGATCACGTCCGGGTTGAAGGCTTCCACGCGTTCGCGCGCGGCGCGGCCGACCCGTTCGACTTCCGCCACCACGTCAGGCAGCGGATCGAAATAGCCATGCAACGGTGTATGCGACAGACATTCGAGGTGAATCGGCATGCTCATGCTCCTGCTGTGCGCGCAACGGCCACGCCGCGCACGGGACGGTTTTGCGGGGCAGCGGCGCTCGCCCCATGCAAGGCGGCTTCGGCCATGCCGAGCTTGCCCGCGAGTTCGACGATCGCGTCCGAGACCTGTTGCGGCGTGCAGACGCCCGCGACGAAGCGGTCCGGGCGCAGCAGCACGACGGATTCGGGCAGACGGCTGAACCACTCTTTCAGGCGGCCCTGCACGTCGCCGAGCGCGAGCACGCCCTCGGGCACGTCGTCGGCGTATTCGAGCTGCACGTCGGGCTTCGCGAAGATGAAGCGGGCGCCCAGGCGCTCCCACAATGCGCGGGCTTGCGGCGTGAGGCCGAAGGTCGGGTCCGCGCCCCAGGCCAGCACGGCGAAGCCGTTGCCGATCGCGTCGTCGAGGCGCACCACGCGGCCATCGGCGAGACGCACGCGCGGCTGGATGAACATGCGGCCCACGGGCGACGCCGCGAGCGGATCGCGGCCATACGCGAGGCGGCCGATCAGCGAGTCGCGCTTCTGACTCATCAGGCCGAGCAGGCGGCCCGGCGCCGAGTTGCCCGAGCGCTCTAGCAGGCTGGCGAACCAGCCGCCCGTCTTTTGCGGCGGCGGCAGCAGCACGATGCCCGCTTCGTAGCGCGGCATCGGCTTGAAGCGCATTTCCACGAAGTAACGCTTCACCGAAGGGAACACATTCATGTAGCGCACGAACGTGTCGCGAAAGCGCGCGCCAAAGCGCGTGGTGGGGGCGAAGATATCGCCCGCCACTTCGGAGAGGTGGATCATCGAGCGCGCGTGGGCGCGACGCTCCACCGTATAGCTGTCGAGCAGGCGCCCATCAGCCTGGCCCTTCGCGACCATCGCGAGCTTCCAGCCCAGGTTGTTCGCGTCGCGAATGCCGCTGTTGTAACCTTGGCCCTGCCACACCGGCATGATGTGCGCCGCGTCGCCCGCGAGCAGCACGCGGTCCACGCGGAACGTTTCGGCAAGACGCGCGTTGTGCGTGTACACACGCTTGCGGATGTAGTCGACCTTGTCGGGGTCCGCCACCACCTTGCGGATCAGCGCGGCCATGTTCTCGGGCTTCGAGAGTTCTTCTTCCGTCTCGCCCGGCATCACCATGAATTCGAAGCGGCGAATGCCGTGCGGCAGCGCAGCCGACACATACGGGCGCTGATGATCGCAATGCATATAGATATGCGGCGAGCCGATGGGGTCGTTGCGCACGTCCACCACGATCCATTGATTCGGCTTCGTCCGGCCTTCGAAGGGCACGTTCAGCGCACGGCGCACGAAGCTGTTGCCGCCGTCTGCGCCCACCAGGTACGCTGCGCGGATCGTGCGGCGCTCACCGTTCGCGTCGCTCACGTCGATCGTCACACCCTGCGTGTCCTGCTCGAATGCGTTGACCGTGTGGCCGAACAACACGTCCACGTGCTCGAAGCGCGCGAGCCCTTCATACAGCACGCGATCGGCGAGCGGCTGAATGAACGCGTTGCGGCGCGGCCAGCCGAATTCGTCGGTGCGCGGCTCGATCGAGGCGAAGCAATGGCCGTCTTTCGTGACGAAGCGCATCCAGTGGTCGGGCGTGGTATGCGGCAGCAGCGCATCGGCAAGGCCGATGGACTGGAACACGCGCAATGCTTCGTCATCCAGACCAATGGCGCGCGGGTAGTCGATGATCTGGTCGAGCTTCTCGACGAGCGTGACACTCACGCCTTGCAGGCCGAGAATATTGGCGATCATGAGGCCGACCGGACCCGCGCCGATGATGGCGACGTCGGTGGCAATCTGGCGAGGGCGGACGGTATCCGCCTCGTGGGCGAGGGGGGTGTTCATGTGTCTCCTTCTCGCGCGGCTTATGGAGCCGCTGCGGATGCTGACAGGTGGTGCCTGAAAACGGATCACCCGGGTGGACGTTTTGTCACAGCGCGGTGAATGGAAGCGAGTCTAGGTTCCGCCCGATGCGCGCTCAACATTTTTAGAGAAATGTGCATAGAATGCACACACTTGATTTTTAAGGCGTTTTTGATGACGAAGTATGCAAACGTGCGGGGACTGGCGCGCGGCCTGCAGGTCCTCCAGGCGCTCAACGCCATGGAGAACGGGCGCGCCACGAGCCAGCAGTTGAGCGAGGCAACGGGCCTGCATCGCACGACGGTGAGGCGCCTGCTGGAAACCCTGGTAGAGGAAAAGTTCGTGCGCCGCAGCGCTTCCGACGACAGCTTTCGTCTGACGATGAACGTGCGCGGCCTGAGCGAAGGCTTCACCGACGACGAGCTGATCGCGACCATCGCGCCGCCGATCATGGCGCAAATGCTCCAGCGCACCGTGTGGCCATCGGATCTCACGACGCCCGACGGCGACTCCATGGTGATCCGCGAGACCACGCACCGCTTCAGCCCGCTTTCGTTTCACCGCGCGATGGTGGGCCGCCGCCTGCCGATCCTGCTCACGGCGGCTGGCCGCGTGTACTTTGCGATGTGTCCCGAGGCCGAGCGCGAAGACATCCTGGAACTGTTACGCGCGGGGGCGGGCGGCGAGCAGCAGCAAAAACTCGCCGGCGACGCGGCCTATATCCGCAATCTCGTGCGCCAGACGCGCGCCGACGGCTTCGGCTCGAACCACGGCGACTGGGCCGACCAGCGCAAGATCGGTGCGCTCGCAACGGCCATCGAGGCGCATGGGCGCGTGCTCGCGAGCCTGAACGTGATCTACCTGGAGCAGGCCATCAATCCGGCAGAGGCCGTGCGCCGCTTCGTGCCCGAGTTGCAGCGCGCCGCGCAGGAAATGGTGACGGCGCTCGAGGCGCAGGAGGACCACACGAAGCGTTAAGCTTCGTTCTCGCGCACGAGTTCGAATAGCGCTTCAAGCTCCGCAGCATGCGGTTCTTTGCGCGACACCATCAGCAAGTCAATGGTGGGCGGCTCGCCCTCCAGCGGGCGCGTGCAGATCGCGCTGCTCGTGAGCGACGAGACATACGCAGGCAGGAGCGCATAGCCGAGCCCCATCCCCACGAGATTCAGATTGAGCAGAATATTGGTCGCGACCTGAGCCACCTTGCGCTCGATTCCGTGCGCCTCGCAATACGCCTCGACCACGCTGTGCACCTGCCCCGAGAACTGCGGATGCGTGCTGATGAACGGCTCGCCGCTCAGCTGCGCCGGTGCGATGCGCGCTTGCTTCGCGAGCGGATGGCCGCTCGGCAGCACCACCACGAGCGGCTCGGTGAGCACGACTTCGCTGCGCAATTCAGGCGACAAAACGGGCCGCCGCATGAACGCCACGTCGATATCGCCGCGCAGCAGCGCGTCTTCCTGCTCGGCCGTCGGCAGGCTGCGCAACTCGACATTGACCTCGGGAAAGCGCAATCGCAAACGCGGCAAAATCACCGGGAAAACCCGGATCTCCGCGGCGGGCACGAAACCGATCGTCACCGTCGCGCGCCCCTGCCCCACCTGGCGTGCACGCGCCACTGCCCGGTCGGCCTGCGCCACCACGAGACGCGCCTCGGCGAGAAACACCTTGCCCGCGTCGGTCAATTCCACCTTGCGGCGCGTGCGCTCGAAGAGCGGCGTGCCCACTTCGTCTTCCAGATTGCGGATCTGCTGGCTCAGCGATGGCTGCGCCGTATGCAGGCGCTGCGCCGCGCGCGTGAAGCTCAGCTCGTCGGCAACGGCAATGAAGTAGCGCAGGTGTCTCAGTTCCATGCTCGATTTATCGTTTTGAAGTCTTAGTGGCAACAAACAAAATATTTCACATCGGCAAAGCGAGCAACGATCATCCGTCTGCGTTCTCCGCCAAAAGGAGAATGCTGCCACGGAGGAGACTCGCATGTCCGCAATCATCGACATCGATGCACTCGTCGACGCGCAAAATGGCCGCGTCACGTCGTCGATCTATACCGACCCCGACATTTACGCGCTCGAACTCGAGCGCATTTTCGGCCGCTGTTGGCTCTTTCTCGCCCACGTCAGTCAAATACCGAAAGCGGGCGACTTTTTCAATACCTACATGGGCGAAGACCCCATCGTCGTGGTGCGCCAGAAGGACGGCTCGATCAAGGCCTTCCTCAATCAGTGCCGCCATCGCTCGATGCGCGTGAGCCATGCCGATTGCGGCAACACGCGCGCGTTCACGTGTCCGTATCACGGCTGGTCGTACGGCGTGGACGGCGCGCTCATCGACGTGCCGCTCGAATCGCGCGCCTATCCGCAGGGCCTGTGCAAGGAGCAATGGGGCTTGCAGGAAGTCACGCGCGTGGCCGTGTACAAGGGCCTCGCGTTCGGCAACTGGGACGCGAACGCGCCCGACCTCGAAACCTATATGGGCGACATCGCCTGGTATCTCGACGGCGTGCTCGACCGACGCGAAGGCGGGACCGAGATCGTGGGCGGCGTGCACAAGTGGGTGATCGACTGCAACTGGAAATTCCCGGCCGAGCAGTTTGCGAGCGATCAGTATCACGCACTCTTCACACACGCGTCCGCCATTGAAGTGCTCGGCGCGAAGGAAGGCGCGGCCGACAAGGCGCTGGGCGCGGGTCAAACGGCGCGCCCCGTGTGGGAGACCGCGAAAGACGCGCTGCAGTATGGCCAGGCGGGCCATGGCAGCGGCTTCTTCTTCACCGAGCAGCCCGACGCGAACGTGTGGGTGGACGGCGAAGTCTCGCAGTACTTCCGCGACACCTATGCCGAAGCCGAAGCGCGCCTGGGCAAGGTGCGCGCGATGCGTCTGGCGGGCCACAACAACATGTTCCCGACGCTTTCGTGGCTCAACGGCACGGCCACGCTGCGCGTCTGGCACCCGCGCGGGCCGAACCAGGTGGAAGTGTGGGCGTTCTGTATTGCCGACAAGGCAGCGTCCGATGAAGTCAAGGCCGCCTTCGAGCGCAGCGCGACGCGCGCGTTCGGGCCCGCAGGCTTTCTCGAACAGGACGACTCGGAAAACTGGGCCGAAGTGCAGAAGGTGCTGCGCGGCAGCCGCGCGCGCAAAACGAAGCTATGCCTCGAAATGGGCCTCGGCAACGAGCGCGTACGCGAAGACGGCATACCTGGCATGACGAACTACATTTTTTCGGAGACGGCGGCGCGCGGCATGTACCGGCGCTGGGCAGACCTGCTGATCTCCGAAACGTGGGACGAAGTGAACCAGCGCACCGCGCGCTACGAAGCGGAGGTGCTCAAATGAGCGAAGTCGCCGAACCGGTTTTCACGCCCACGCGCGTGGGTCTCGAACTGCATCACGAAATCGAGCAATTCCTCTTTGACGAAGCGGCGCTGCTCGACGGCTGGCGCTTTCGCGCATGGCTCGACCTCATGGCGAAGGACATTCGCTACACCATGCGCACGACCGTCAACGCGCAAACGCGCGACCGCCGGCGCGGCGTGCAGCCGCCCACCACGTGGATCTTCAACGACACGCATTTCCAGCTCGAGCGCCGCGTGGCGCGTCTCGAAACCGGCATGGCGTGGGCGGAAGAACCGCCTTCGCGCACCCGCCATCTCGTGACGAACCGGCGAGCGTTCACCACCGAAACGCCCGGCGAATACGAGGCATACGTGAACTACGCGCTCTACCGCTCGCAGAAGGAACGCGACGAGACGTTCTACGTGGGCCGCCGCATCGACCGCGTGCGCCGCGTGGAGGGCGCGCCAGGCTGGCAGGTGTGCAACCGTGAGATCACGCTGGACCAGGCGGTGCTCACTTCCCATAACCTGAGTGTGCTTTTCTGATCATGGCCCATATTTTTGTCTGCCAGGACGACGCGTTGTCCGATGGCGAAGCGATCAAGGTGGACGGCCCGTCCGCCGCGATCGCCGTATTCAAGGTGAACGGCGAACTCTTCGCGCTGAACGACCGCTGCTCGCACGGCAATGCTTCGATGTCCGAAGGCTATATCGAAGACGACGGCACCGTCGAATGTCCGCTGCATGCCGCACGTTTCTGCCTGAAGACCGGCACGGCCCTGTGCCAGCCTGCGACCGAAGCGCTCAAGACGTTCCCTGTCACGTGCGTTGACGGTGCGGTTTTCGTCGATGTTCCGGAGGCCGCGTAATGGGCTGGCTCGATAACGAAGTCGCGCTGATCACGGGCGGTGGCTCGGGACTCGGCCTTGCACTCCTCGAACGCTTTCTCGACGAAGGCGCGCGCGTGGCGGTGCTCGAACGTTCGGCAGAGAAAGTCGCGGCGCTGCAAGCGCGCTTCAGTGCGCAAAACGTCGTCGCCGTGCAGGGCGACGTGACCTCGTACGCCGACAACGAGCGCGCCGTGAGCGCCGCCGTCGAAGCGTTCGGCAAGCTCGACATCTTCATCGGCAACGCAGCGATCTGGGATCATGCTTCGAGCCTCGTCGATCTCTCGCCGGCGCAGCTCGACAGCGGTTATGAAGAGCTTTTCTCGATCAATGTGAAGGGCTATTTGCTCGGCGCGAAAGCGGCAGCGCGCGCGCTCATCGCGAGCGAAGGCAGCATGATCTTCACACTCTCGAACTCTTCGTTCTATCCGGGCGGCGGCGGTCCCCTGTACACGGCGAGCAAGCATGCGGCCGTGGGCATCATCCGCCAGCTGGCCTACGAACTCGCGCCCAAGGTGCGTGTGAACGGCGTCGGCCCTTGCGGTATGGCGAGCGATTTGCGCGGCCCCGCTTCGCTCGGCCAGCAGGACTTGCGCATCATGGATTCGCGTTCGCCCGAAGCGATTGCGGGGATCCTGCCGCTGCAGTTCTTCCCGCAGCCTGCGGATTTCACCGGGCCCTACGTGATGCTCGCTTCGCGCGCGAACAATCGCGTGCTGAGCGGCGTGATGATCAATGCGGACGCCGGCCTCGGCATTCGCGGCATCCGTCACGCGGCGGGCGGCCTGCATCTGTAACGGGAAACAGATCATGAACGTCTCGACTATCGTCATCGTCGGTGCGGGCCAGGCGGGCGCGCTCGCCGCCGCCGAATTGCGCCAGCAAGGCTATGCGGGCCGCGTCGTACTGATCGGCGAGGAAGCGCACGCGCCTTATGAACGGCCGCCGCTTTCGAAGGACGTGCTGCTGCAACCGCAAACGGCGCGCTGCGCGATTCACGGCGAGGGCTACTACGCGGACCAGAACATCGAGTTGAAGCTCGGCGTGGCCGTGACCGCGCTCGACGCACAGGCGCGCATCGTCACGCTCGCGAACGGCGAATCGATCGCCTTCGACGAACTGCTGCTCGCCACGGGCGCGCGCGTGCGGCGCTTGCCGATGCTCGACGCGCTGGGCGAGGACGTCTACACGCTGCGCACGCTGGAGGACGCACAACGCCTTATACCCGTGCTTCAAGCGCGCAAGCGCGTGCTGCTGGTGGGCGCGGGCGTGATCGGTTTCGAACTCGCTTCGAGCGCGGTCGATCTCGGCGCGGAAGTCACCGTGATCGAACAGGCGCCGCGTGCGATGGCGCGTTGCGCTCCGCCGCTGCTCACCGAGCATCTGTGCAACGTGCATCGCGCGCGGGGAGTGACACTGCATCTGGGCTCGCCGCTCGCGTCAGCCACTCGCGAGAACGGCGAACTCGTGCTGACGCTCGAAAGCGGCACGCGCATTACCGGCGACGCGGTGATCTACGGCATCGGCGTCGAACCCGAAACCACGCTCGCTCGCAAAGCAGGCCTGCAAATCGACAACGGCATCGTGATCGACGCGCGGTGTCGCACCTCGCACGCGCACATCTACGCAGCCGGCGACGCCGCCAGCCAGTGGGACGAGGCAAGCGGCCACCACCAGCGCCGCGAAACGTGGGAGAACGCGAACCGTCAGGCGCAAACGGCGGCGCGCGCGATGCTCGGCCTCGAACCCGAAGCCTGGCAAGCGCCCTGGTTCTGGACTGATCAATGCGGCCTCAACATCCAGTTCGCGGGCGACATGACTGCGCCTGAATGGCTCACGCGTGGTTCGCTGCAAGCGCCGCCCTGCGTTCTGTTCGGCCTCGACGGCGAAGGCGCGCTGGTTGGCGCGATCACCGTGAATCAGGGTCGCGACATGCGCAGCGCCAAAGCGCTGATCGGCAAGCGCGCGCGCATCGCCCGCGAAACGCTCGCCGATCCCACGCATAACCTGCGCAATCTGGCGCGCGAATTCGCTTAGGCGCACACCCGAAAACCCGGCGTTTCACCCGATTCGAGAAAAGCGCTTGCAAGCGCGCGCGAGTGTCTCTATAATTCGCGCCTCGACAGGCTCGTAGCTCAGTTGGTTAGAGCACCACCTTGACATGGTGGGGGTCGTTGGTTCGAATCCAATCGAGCCTACCAACGAACATGCAGTAAAGAAGCTGTACCTTGCAGCATCTTGTGAATGACGCATTCCCTCGCGGGTCTGCGTCATTTTCTTTTGGTGCGCGCTAATCACACACGCAGCTATCCATAGCGCACTAACGCTCGCATAGCTTCGCAGAAATCGTCAGTTCTTCTCGCGGCGCAAGCCTGCTTGAATGGACGTTCCACGTCCAGCCGAGGAGACTTTCGATGTCCGACGTTCACACGCAGCGCCCCGCCGTTTCCGTTCCGTCTGCGCATCTGCATTCCTCCACGCAGCAACACGCCAGTACCACGCTAGACCTCCATCAGGTCGCGGGCCGCATCGGCGTGCGCATCGACGGTGTGCGTCTTCATGCCGATCTCGACAGCGCCACGTTCGACGCGATCAACGCCGCCCTGCTGCGCCACAAGGTGCTGTTCTTCCGTGGCCAGCAGCATCTCGACGATACCGCGCAGGAAGCCTTCGCGCGGCGCTTCGGCGAAACGGTCGCGCACCCCACGGTGCCCTCGGTGGAAGGCGGCAGCCTGCTGGAACTCGATTCGCTGCACGGCGCGCGCGCCAACTCGTGGCACACCGACGTCACCTTCGTCGACGCCTACCCGAAAGTCTCGATCCTGCGCGCCGTGGTGATTCCGCCGTTTGGCGGCGACACGGTGTGGGCCAATACGGCCACCGCGTACGCGCAACTACCCGAGCCCCTGCGCGCGCTCGCCGATACGCTCTGGGCGCTCCACACCAACGCCTACGACTACGCGTCCACGCACACGAACGCGGACAGCGCGCAGCTCAAGCGTTACCGCGAAGTCTTCACGTCGAAGGTGTACGAAACCGAACATCCCGTGGTGCGCGTGCATCCGGAAACGGGCGAACGCACGCTCGTGCTCGGCCACTTCGTGCAGCGGCTCAAAGGTCTCTCGTCGTCCGATTCGGCGCATCTGCTGCAGGTGTTCCACGAGCACGTCACGCGGCTCGAAAACACGGTGCGCTGGAACTGGCAGGAAGGCGACGTCGCGATCTGGGACAACCGCGCCACGCAACACTATGCGATCAACGACTACGGCGACGCGCGCCGCATCGTCCGGCGCGCGACCGTGCGCGGCGAAGTGCCGGTGAGCATCGACGGACGCACGAGCGTGGTCGTGCGCGAGGAAGGCGCGACGCTGCAGTAGCGCCGCGTTGGCGAATCAGCGAGCCAGATCAGCGGCCCGGCGCGAAGGCGTCGCCGTCGATCGGCAACTCGCGCTCCGCCAGCAGATCGGCGAGCAGCTGTGCGCTGCCGAGCGCGAGCGTGAAGCCGAGCGCGCCGTGCCCCGTGTTGAGCCACAGGTTGCGAAAGTGCGTGGCGCCGATCACCGGCTTGCTGTCCGGCGTGGCGGGACGCATGCCGGTCCACGTCTGCATGGCGTCGTAGTCGCCGGCGTTGGGGAAGGTTTCGCGCGCCTGGCGCGTGAGCAGCGCGATGCGGGCGTCGTCGGCGTGCGGGTTCATGCCTGTGAGATCGACCATGCCTGCAATGCGCAGTCGCTCGCCGAGCGGAGCGTAGACGACCTTGTGATGCGCATCCGTGACCGAGACGCGCGGCGCGCCCTGCGCATTCGCATTGGGGAGCGTGAGGCTGTAGCCCTTGAGCGGATACACGGGCACGTGCACGCCGAGCGAGGCGAGCATCGGCTGGCTCTGAAAACCCAGGCACACCACGAAAGCGTCGGCTTCGATGTCGCCCTGCGAGGTCTGCGCGGCGACCACCCGCAGCCCTTTCGTTCGCAGTCCGGAAAACTCGGTCGCCAGTTGCAGGTTTACGCCGTCGCGCTGTGCCGCTTGTGCAAGGCCGCGCGTGAACTGATCGCAGTCGGCGGCCTCTTCGCCTGGCGTGTGAATGCCGCCCACGATCTCCGCGCCGATATGCGCGAGCGCGGGTTCGAGCGCGACGCACGCCGCGCCGTCGAGCGCGTGTTGCACGCAGCCCAGCGTCGATTGGTAATGCGCCTGGCGGCGCGCAAGCGCAAACCCTTGCTCGTCGCGATACACCACGAGCTTGCCGTTGCGCACGTAGTCGAATGACAGCGCTTCGCGCTCGACCACCTCGTGCATGAGTCGCTGGCTCAAAAAGCCGAGGCTGAGCAATTCGGCCGTGGTCGCGCGACTGCGTGCGCGCGTGCACGCACGCAGGAACGCGGCGCACCAGCGCCATTGGTGCGGATCGAGCCGCGGCACGAAACGCAGTGCGGCGTCGCGCGAGAAGAGCCATTGCGGCAGCTTGGGCAGCGCGGAGGGGTCCGCGAGCGGCGCGACGTAGCTGTAACTGAGCTGCCCGCCATTGGCGTGGCTCGTTTCGCGCGCCACATCGGCATGGCGCTCGACCAGCGTGACTTCGTGCCCATCGCGAGCGAGCGCGTACGCCGTGCTTACGCCAATCACCCCACCGCCTAAAACGCAAACTCGCATGATCCCTTGTTCTCTTTCGCTGACGACCAAACCCAGACGGCCTATGCCGCCAGTCTCGCCGGGAACGATGGGGAACTCAATTGCGAATTGCGCGCGGGGTATAACCTCAGGTTAAAGCGGCCGGAGGTTGTCCTTGCAACGGCAAGGACAACCCGCCACGGCTGGCTCAGGCCAGCGCCGGCGTACTCCCGCGGGCCGCGCGCGCGTCCGCCGCAGCGGCTTGCGCCGGACGCGTACCGGCCTGCCCCGCGCTGCCCAGATTGAACACCGCTACGGCCTCGCGCAGCAGATCGGCCTGCGATTCGAGCGACTGCGCGGCCGCCGCCGCTTCCTCCACGAGCGCCGCGTTACGCTGCGTGACCTCGTCGATCTGCGCAATCGCGCGGTTCACCTGTTCGATGCCGCCGCTCTGCTCGTGCGTCGCGGTTTCGATCTCGCTCATGATCCCGCTCACGCGCGCCACCGCACTGCGCGCCTCCTCCATGGTGCGGCGCGCGTCTTCCACGAGGCGCGCGCCCGCGCCGACGGTCGCCGCCGAGGCCGCGATCAGCTCCTTGATCTCCTTGGCCGCCGTGCCCGAGCGCTGCGCGAGGCTGCGCACCTCGCTCGCCACGACCGCGAAGCCGCGGCCCTGCTCGCCCGCGCGCGCCGCCTCCACCGCCGCATTGAGCGCGAGGATGTTGGTCTGGAACGCGATGCCCTCGATGATGCCGGTGATCTCCTCCACCTTCTGAGACGAGGCCGTGATGTCGTTCATCGTCGCGTTCACGCGGGCCACCACGTCGGCGCCGCGCGTGACCGTTTCGAGCGCGGTCTGGGCGAGCCCGCTCGCTTCCTTCGCGCCGTCCGTGTTCTGGCGCACCGCCGCCGAAAGCTCCTCGATGCTCGCCGCCGTTTCTTCGAGCGCCGCCGCCTGCTGCGCCGTGCGATCCGAGAGATCGACGTTGCCCGACGCGATCTGCTTCGCGCCCTGGGTGATTTCGTGCGTGCTGCCGCGCACGCGCGAGACGGTGCCCACGAGGCCGTCGCGCATGGTCTGCAGCGCGCCCAGCAGCTGGCCCATTTCGTTCTTCGAGCGCACCCGCACGTCCACCGTGAGGTCGCCCGCGGCGATGCGCTCGAAATGGCGGATCGCATGGTTCACCGGCTTGACCACGGCGGCGGCGAGCCCCACGCGCGCGAACACGCCAATCGCCACGCCCACCACGCCGATCACGCCGAACACGATGAGCGACAGGCGAAAGCGCTGCGCGGCGGTATCGGCGTCGTGCTGCTGGCGCGTGGCCTGCCAGGTCTCGAGCGCGTCGATCGCCTTCGCGTAGGCGCCGTAGTAGCGGTCGGCGGTTTCGCCCTGGATCGTGCGGAAGGTGTTGAAATCGTTGTCGACGAGCGACTTGTACTCGGGCTCGAGCGCTTGCGAGACGAGCGCCTCGCGCGCGCTGCTGACGGCCTGGGCGAGGCGCGCCTCTTCGGGGTCGTCGAACGGGCCGGCGCTGTAGCGCGCGAACTCCTTGTTCGAATTCACGAGCACCTCGTGCGCCTTGTCGAGCAAGCCGTCCGTGGCCTTGCCGACGCTGAAGAGCGTCTCGTAGCCGCCGAGCGCGAGACGCACCTGGAGCAGGCGTTCCGAACTGCTCTTGAGGGCGTCGAGCGACTGCGCGCCGCGCTGGGCGTCGTGCAGGCTGTCGTTGGTGATCTTGAGCGCGCCATACGACACGCCGATCACCGTCAGCAGAAACGCGACGAAGATACCGATGACGAGCGTTAGCCCACGGCGAATGGTGATATTTCCCAGCATGAGGTCTCCGTTGCGTTTTTCTATCTTCCCGCCAGTGCGACTTTGCGCGGCCCACGCGTCTTCGCACCTCGTCTCGCCTAACGGCAGACGGCGCGCGGCGCTGCATAGGGGAAATCCATGATGGGCGCAGGGCTTCGCGGGATTTGGCGCAGGTTCGTCCCAATGTCTGGGAAAGCCCCGTCTGGACGGGGTTTGTGGCGATGTCTCATGGCCCAACGCGAGTCGCGAAAAGCCGGCCCGGGGGCTCGGCCAGACCGATTTGCGATTCGTGCTATCGTTTTGCTTTCATCGATTGATTTTCCTGGCGGCTTTCCGGGCTGCCCCGCTCCCATGTCCGACCTCTCCACGCAGCTCGCGCGCGCGCCGCGCCGACTCGACTCCATCAATCCCAGGCCGCTAGGCATCGCGCTGTTGCTCGTCGCGCTCGGCGCGGTATATCTCGCGCAGACCGTGAGCGGGCGTCAGGCGGCGCTCTACGTGGTCGGCGCGCTGCTCGGCATGACGCTCTATCACGCGGCGTTCGGCTTCACCTCGGCATGGCGCGTATTCATCGCCGATGGGCGGGGCGCCGGCCTGCGCGCGCAGATGGTCATGCTCGCCATCGGCGTGCTGCTGTTCTTCCCCGCGCTCGCGGCAGGGTCGCTCTTCGGCCATCCGGTCACGGGCCTCGTTTCGCCCGCGGGCACATCGGTCATCGTCGGCGCGTTCATGTTCGGTGTCGGCATGCAGCTGGGGGGCGGCTGTGCCTCGGGCACGCTCTACACCGTGGGTGGCGGCAGCACGCGCATGGTCGTGACGCTCATCGCCTTTATCGTGGGCTCCGTGGTCGCCACGGCGCACATGCCGTTCTGGACGTCGATGCCGCAATTGAAGCCGTTCTCGCTCGTGAACGCGTTCGGCGCCGCGCCGGCCATTGCGCTCAACCTCGTCGTGTTTGCGCTCATCGCCGCGCTCACCGTGCTCGTCGAGAAGCGCCGCCACGGCCGCCTCGTCAACGAACCGCGCGCGCCGCACAGCTCGCCGTGGCTGCATGGCCCGTGGCCGCTGCTCGCCGGCGCGGTCGCGCTCGCGATCCTGAATTTCGCGACGCTCGCGCTCTCGGGCCGCCCCTGGGGCGTGACCTCGGCATTCGCGCTGTGGGGCGCGAAGGGCTTCGCCACGCTCGGCATCGACGTGGCGAGCTGGACGTACTGGATGGCCGGCCCGAACGCCGCCGCGCTCGCCGCCTCGGCAAGCCACGACGTCACCACGGTCATGGACATCGGCATCGTGCTCGGTGCAATGGCAGCGGCTTCGCTCGCGGGCCGCTACGCGCCGGTGTGGCGCATTCCGCTGCGCTCGCTCGTGGCGGCCGTGATCGGTGGGCTGCTGCTTGGCTATGGTGCGCGCCTCGCCTACGGCTGCAATATCGGCGCGTATTTCAGCGGCATCGTCTCGGGCAGCCTGCACGGCTGGCTGTGGCTCGTGTGCGCGTTCGCGGGCAATGTGCTCGGCACGAAGCTGCGCCCGTGGTTCGGCCTCGAAGTCGAGCGTGTGAAGAATACGGGCTGCTGAGTGACGTACGCGGTGACGTACGCGGCGGCGCCAGTTCGAGCCGCGCAGAAATGACGAAGGGCAAGGCTTGAGCGCCTTGCCCTTTTTTACATGATCCGGCGCTTTTTACCGGTGCGCGCCTTGTCAGATATTCAGACGCGTGACCTTGGTGCCCGCCAGCGAGACGTCGGCCATCAGGCCCGCGTTGGTCAGCACGAAGGCTTCGACCGGGTGCGTGGCCGTGTTGGTGTCGACGACACCGTTCGCGCCCACGGTCACGAGCGCGACCGAAGCGTCGGCCCCCGCCGCCCAACCGTCCGTCGCGCGGAATTTGTCGAGTGCGTCCTGCGTCATGAAGGCGAAGATGAGCGCCTTCGACTGAGCGCCGGCCTGCAGGCCGAACGAGCCCGACACGGTGCTGTAGTAGCCGACCGTGGCGCCGCCCACGCGCAACGCACCCTCGCCATATTGCGCGCCGACGATGAAGCCGGCCTGCAGCACTTCGGGGAACACCAGCACGCCGCGCGACTTCGCGAGGAGTTCGTGCGAGCCTTTCACGGTCGAATACAGCCGCGAGAGGGTGCCGTCCACAGACGCGTCGATCGACTGCCGCTTGGACATGTTCTGCGACGCCGTGGAATTCGAATTCGTCGTGGTGGTGCAGCCCGCGAGCGTGAGACCGCCCGAGGCAAGGGTCACCGCCGCCGTCAGCATGAAGTTGCGTCGTTGCATTTGGTTATCTCCACACGAATGAGAGTGCGGGAAAGATTGAGCAAGCTACATGCCCGACCTCTCCGCTTCCGTTGGCCAAAGCCCGCATCGGGCGACAGCCACGTCGCCGTGGCTTGATTGTGCCCGAATTCCGTGTGAGGCGTCCGTTGGAGAACAAACCTGGACATCATGCCCACCGACGGATCGCGGATCGCCAATCAGGGTTTAGTGGCCTGCCAGGACGAGTCGGGATCGAATGCCTTGATCGCCGCTGCCGTATGCGCGCCGTTCGGCCCGAGGTTCTTCTGATAAAGCTGGCCGTCCTGGTTGATGATGAAGCTCATCACACCGGTTTTGCCGTATTGCGCCGGCCAGGCCACGAGCGCAAAACCGCCGCTCAGATCCCCGTTGTCGAGATAGCTGCGCGCGCCGCCACTGGCGTGCGGTCCCTGCGCGGTGAGAATGCGAAAGTGATAGCCGTGATACCCCTCGGTCGGCGTGATCTTCGCGTTGCCCGGCATGGCTGCCGCGAGCGGCCCAAGCGGACTTTCGGTCTCGCCCGGTTCGACCGGCCAGTACAAACCGTCGTGCGTGCCCGGCGTGCTCACGAGGCGCTGCGCATAGTGCTGCGTGAGCTTGCGATAGTCGTTCTGCGCGTCGACGTAGGCGAGCGAAGTGAGCATGGCAGCACGCTCGTTGCGGCCGATGCGGCGCGTGAGAATTTCGCTCGCGCCTTCACGCGGGTCGAAGTGCCAGCCCGTGCCCGACTGCACGATGGGGATGGGCAGCGTCCAGCCGCTGTCGCCCACCTCGACGTGAGCGCTCGCCTTGCCGGCAACCGGCGTGGCATCAGGGACGACGCGATGACCCTTCGCCCAGGCGCCAAGGTAGTCGTCGATATCGTCCTGACCGATGTTTTGGGTGGGGATGAACTCGGTGAAATCGTTGCCGAGCACACGCTTCATGGCGCCCTGGTCGTTGGTCGCGAGTGCATCGGTGAACGCGTTCGCCGCGGCTTCGGGCGTGGAGAAGACGGCCTGTGCGTAGACGGCGGCGCCGCCGAACTGGGCGGGCAGCAGTGCGGGCGCGCCAAAGAGGGCGAGTGCCGTACCGAGCGCGAGCGCGTAGTCGTGTTGCAGGCGGCGTGCGGAAATGCGGATCATTGCGAGGCTCCTCATGATATTCAACGTTATCGACGGCCGAAGTGACGTCCGCCACCCCCGCCGCCACCGCCGAACCCGCCACCACCACCATGGAAGCCGCCACCGCCTCCGCCGCCGTCGAAGCCGCCATGGCTCTGGAGCGCTTCACGGCTTTGCTGGCCGCGTTGTTGTTCGAGGCGCGCATTGGAGCCATCGCCCGCGCCGCGTAACGCGCTGTCGCGATTCATGCTCTGCGCGCGGTTGTTGAGGTCGTTCGCGCGGTTCGCGTTTTGCGCGCCGTTCTGCCCGCGGTTACCCAGTTCGTTGCCGCGGTTGGCGTTTTGCGCGCCGTTTTGCGCGCGGTTGTTGAGCCCGTTGCCGCCGTTGGCATTCGGCCGGCCGCCTTCCTGGATGCCCTGGAGTCTTTGCTGGGCATTGCCGCTCATGTTCTGGCCGGTGCGGTTCTGCAGGGTCTCCATAGCCTGCGAGCGCGACTGGTCGTAGCCCCGGTACTGGTTGCGCTGGCCGTTCAGGTTCGCGTTGTTGTAGTTCTGGCGGCGCTCGACATTGGCGTTGCGATTCCAGTTCGCCGTGCCGTTGTTCGAGTTGATGCGGTTGTTGACGTTGATGTTGTTGTAGCGATTGACGTTGATGTTCACGTCGTGGTTGTTCCAGTTGAAGCCGCCCCACAACGAATTCGCGACCGCGATGCCGGCACCGAACGCGAGCCCGCCGACGAACCCCGACGCAATGGCGTAGCCCGGAGGCGGTGGCATATACACGGGCGGATAGGCCGGATACGGCCATACGCCAAAAACCACCGTGGGGTTATAGGTCGGCACGTACACCACCTGCGGATTCGCAGGCTCGATCACGATGGTCTGCGTGGTCGAAGTGCTCGAGGCCGGCTGGACCACGACCTTTTGCTGCTCATTGGACTTGAGGTTGCCCGCCTTCTGCGCCTGCACGCGCAGGCGCTGCACCGAGTCCATCACGTCGTTGGGCTGCGCGAGAAACGCCTTGCCGATCTGCTGGACCCAGTCGGGCTTCGAAGCCATGGTTTCGAGCACCTGCGGGAACGCTACGAGCGATTGCACGCTCGGGTCCCACGGCTGCGAGGCGACGGCCTTCACTGCGTCGTCGCCCTTGAGGTTCGGGTTGGACTTTGTCCACGCGGCGGCAGCGGACACGTCTTGCGGGAACGTGGCGGCCATGAGGACCTGCGCGAGCAACGCGTCGGGATAGAGCGCGATGGGCGCGGTGAGGGAATCGAGCTGCTGATTCGAAAGATGCGCCGCGTTCTGCGCAAGCGCGGCAGTGGGCCCGAGCGGCCCCACGAAGAGCGGCGCGCCCGCGAGTGTGGCACACACGAGCCAGGCAAGACGCTGGCTTGCACCGGATGTTTTCACGTTATGGTCCTCCCGGTTACGAGCAATGGTTCTGATACGCGCAGGGATCGAACATTCGCAAACCTCAAGCGATCCTTACTGTCTCGACGCCGCGACGGCGTGGCTACAAAAAATAAAGGCGCGAGACTCGCAGTGTCAACCGAAGATCTGTTGCAACACGGCGATTAAGCGACGTGCATCAACGAGAAGGAAACTATGTTGGGCGTAACAATATCGTGAATACGAATTAGACCGCGCTGGAGTGCGATTGCGACTCGCCGGCATTCAAGTGCATACGTACGAAACCCACGTGTTCGCGCAACACGTAAAACGCATCGGCGAACGCGAGCGGCATGCGCAGCGTATTGAGGGATCGCTCGATCTCGTCGAGTTCTTCGATCAGCGCGCGCCGCTGTTCTTCGTTCGTATGCATGCGCGCGTCGCGCTCGATGGCGATGAGCGCGCCATAGTAGCGATAAATGCGCGAGCGCACGCGCCAGCGATACAGCGCCGGTATCGTGCGCAACGCGGGAATCACGAGCACGGCCAACGGCAGCAGCAGCACGAGCAGACGGTCCGTCACGCTCGCGAGCCAGAACGGCAGCGCGCGATAGAGAAAGCTCTTGCCCGACTTGTAGTAGCGCGTGGCGTCCTCGCTCACGCGAAAGTCGTGCACCGCCGGGCTCGGAAACTGGCCCTCGCGCTGCAGGATGCCGGGCGCGCCGTTCACCTCGCCTGCCGCTTCGATGAGCAGATCGGACAGCGCGGGATGCAGCGTATCGCGCGCGACGAGTTCGACGGTCGGGCCGATCAGATGCACCGTTTCGCGTGGCTGGCGCCTGCGCAGATCGAGCACGCCGGGCGGCAGGTCGACGTTCTCCAGATACGGAAAGAGCCGCGTATAAGCGGCCGCTTCATCGAAGCTCATCACCGAGATGCCGGGAATATCGAGCAAACGCAGCATGAGCGCGCGCGTGGTCGAGTCGCCGCTCAGCATCGCGGCCTCCACGCGGCCGGAGACGAGCGCCGTGGCCGCATCCATGCCGTCGAGCGGCAGGAACGTGGAGTCGCCGCCGGGATCGATGCCGTTCGCGGAGAGCAGCTTGAGCGCCAGCTCGCGCGTGCCGCTGCCCACGCGGCCAATGGCGATGCGCTGGCCGTCGAGTTCGGAGAGCCGTGTGAGGCCCGAGCCGCGATAGAAAACGACGATAGGCAAATAGGCAACGCTGCCGAGCGACATCAGCGAGCGTGTGTCGATACCGTCGGCGACACCGCCCTGCACGAACGCGAGATCCACATGCTGCTTCGGATCGAGCAGGCGCTGCAGGTTCTGCACCGAGCCGTCCGATTCGAGGATGTTGAGCGTCACGCCGTTGCGCACGAGGATCGCGCGGTAGGCTTGGGCCATCTGCATGAAGGAGCTGTCGGCGGGGCCCGCGCTGATCGTGATCGCGCGCGGCGGCGCGGGATCGACGAGCCAGAAGACGAGGCCGACGACCATCGCGCAGAACAGGGCCACGGGCAGCGTGGTCAACGCGATATCGCGCCAGGCTGGATGCGCGTGGTCACGCAGAAAGTTGGGCGGCGGTCGATATCGTCTCATGAGAACCCGGCGGCAGAGCGTCAGACTCCTGGAATTCTCATGATGCCATTTTCGCGCCAGATCTGATTGCTGGCGTGGCCGCCTTCCCTCAAGGGCTTACGAAACGCGTGCGCGCGTAACTGGTGTGTCAGCCCGACGCAGCCTTCGTCAGGGCAAACAGCTCGGTGCGCAGCGCCTTCGCGCGGTCGCGCTTCATGTGCTGCTCGAACTCGGCCTGCGCGTCGAGCCATAACGCATGCGCCTTGTCGTAGCGACGCAAGCCCGCGGCCGAGAGCCGGTAGACCAGCGTGCGGGTGTCGTGCTCGGCCGCCGCCGTGAGCACGAGGCCGTCGCGCTGCAACGGCTTGAGCGCCCGCACGAGCGTCGTGCGGTCCATCACGAGGTCGTCGGAGAGTTCGGCGGCCGTGGCGTCGGGCCGGCCCGCGAGGCGAGAGAGGATGGTGAACTGCGCGGCCGTCACGTCGGCCTGCGAGAGGTGCCGCTCGTAAAGCTGCGTGACGAAACGCGCGGCCTGCCGCAGCGCAAAACAGTTGCATTCCTCGCGTGTGATCCGCTTCGTCATCGTGTTCCCCGCCTGTGTCCCAGTTCGTATCTCAGCCCCACGCGCCTCACGTGGCCCGGCCATCATACTTTCTCGAGCGCGAGCGCGATACCCTGGCCACCGCCGATACAAAGCGTCACGACGCCGCGACGCAACCCGTCGCGCTGCATCGACCATGCGAGGCGCGTGGTGAGAATCGCGCCCGTCGCGCCGATGGGGTGGCCGTGCGCGATCGCGCCGCCTTCCACGTTCACGATGTCCTCGGGAATGCCGAGTTGCTTCATGACCGCGAGCGGCACCGCCGCGAATGCCTCGTTGATCTCGAAGCGTTCGACGTCGGCCAGCGACCAGCCGGCGCGCCCCAACGCGAGTTGCACGGCGGGCACGGGGCCCAGGCCGAACATGCCCGGCTCCACCGCCGCGACGCCCCACGCCACGAGCTTGACCATCGGCGAGAGCCCCTCGGCTTCGGCAAAGCCGCGCTCGGCCACGAGCATGGCGCTCGCCGCGCTGTTCAGGCCGGGCGCGTTGCCCGCCGTGATCGTGCCGTCCGGTCGAAACGCGGGACGCAGTTTCGCGAGCCCTTCGAGCGTCGTGTCGGGGCGCGGCGCTTCGTCGGTATCGATGCGCTCCATGCCCTTCTTGCCCTTGATCTCCACCGCGACGATTTCTTCCTTGAAGCGCCCCGCCGCTTGTGCGGCAGCAAAGCGTTGCTGCGAACGCGCGGCCCAGTTGTCCTGTTCAGCACGCGTGAGCCCGGCCCGCGTCACGAGGTCTTCCGTATGCCAGCCCGAATGCTGGCCCGAAAACGCATCGACGAGGCCGTCGCGCAGCATGCTGTCGTGAATCTCGGCGTTGCCCATGCGATAGCCCCACCGCCCGCCGTCCAGCAAGTACGGCGCGCGGTCCATGTTCTCCATGCCGCCCGCGAGCGCGACGTCGGCAAGACCCAGCATCACTTCCTGCGCGGCGCTCGCAACGGCTTGCGCACCGGAGCCGCATACGCGGTTCACCGTGAGCGCGGGCACCTGAACCGGCACGCCGCCGCCAAGCTCGGCCTGACGCGCGGGATTCATCTTGTTGCCCGCCTGGACCACGTTGCCGAGCACCACGGAGCCGAGCCGCGCCGGGTCGAGCTTCGCGCGCGCGAGCGTTTCGCGCACCGCCGCCGCGCCTAGCTCCGTAGCCGGCACGCCCTTGAACGCACCGTTGAATCCGCCAATTGCCGTACGCACCGGCTGGCACAAAACGATCTCGCGTGTACTCATGGTCGACTCTCCTTTCATATGCGCTGTTCCACTACCATTCTATGTATGCATATGCACACTATCAAACGATTTTGTGGAACAAGCGCTCGCGTGCGCTGGCACGATTGATGTCGTGTCCAGCGCACGCGGGGTGGTAAAACCGTTGCCGCTACGTTACGGTGCGGCCGGGAAATCGAGCGTCGTATCGTTGACGCGGTTCACGAGGTTCGTGAACGTGATCGACGTCACGGCGAGCGCGATTTCCACGATCTGGCGTTCGGTATAACCGGCTTCGCGAATCGCGCTCACTTCCGCTTCGGGCACCGTGCCGTGCGTCTTCACCAACAGGCGGACGAAGTGCACGAGCGCGTCACGCTTCGCGTCGCCGGTGGCTTCGCCTGCGCGGACCGCCTTCATCGTTTCCGGCGCGAGCCCGGCGAACTTGCCCGCCAGCGTGTGCGCGGCGAGACAGTAATCACAACCCGCCACTTCGCTCACCGCGAGCTTGATCGCTTCGATGTCGGGCTTCGACAGCGTGCCGGCGGAGATCACGGCCTCCATGTTGAGCAGCGCGCCGAGCGCTTCGGGGCTATGCGTGCCGATGGTGGCGTAGGCGTTGGGCACCTTTCCCACGGCCTTGCGGATCTTTGCAAAGATTTCTGCGGCGGCGCCGGTGGCGGCTTCGGGCTTGATGGCGGAAAGACGGGACATGTTTTGCTCCTTTAACGTTGCGGGTCGCGAGCGGGTGTCTGTGTCGCGCTGCCATCGTCGATGGCATGGATGCAGTGTAGTCGCGCACCGTCGCGCTTTTAATGCCAGAATGGCGCGACTTCATGCTCGATCGTCTCACTCGCCCACCATGGATCTGCTGAGCCGCCTTCTCGCGCTGATGCCCGTTGCCGGCCGCCTCGACGTGCGCTGCCATTTCGGCGCGCCCTGGCGCATCGACGATCCCGCTGCGAAGGAGCGTGAAATCCGCTATCACGTGCTGCTTGCAGGGCGCGCCATCGTCGAGGACGCGCACGGCGCGCCCGTCGCGCTCCATGCGGGCGACATCGTGCTGTTTCCCTCGGGCAGCGCGCACGTGCTGCACGACGGCAGCGGCACGGCGCCCGCCGTAGTTGCCAGGCGGATGGAAAACGGCGTGAGCATCGAAACGAATGTGGGCGACGGCGCCATCGCCGACGTCCTGTGCGGCCGTTTCCTGCTGCCTGCCGTGCCGCAGCGCCTGCTGCGAGAGAATCTGCCGGCGCGCCTCGTCGTGCATAGCGCGCGCGACGGCACGCAGGCGCCCGAACGTCTCGTGCGCCTGATCGCGCTGTTGCGCGACGAAGCGTATGAGGCGGCGCCGGGCAGCGAGTCGCTCGTGAACCATCTGTCGGGCGCGCTCTTCGGGCTCACACTGCGCTACGCGAGCGCCGGCGACGCCCCGCCGCGCGGCCCGCTCGCGCTCGCGCAGCGGCCGCGCCTGCAACCCGCCATCGACGCCATGTTCGAAGCGCCCAGCAAGCCCTGGACGCTGCCCGAGCTTGCCGAGCTTTGCCACATGTCGCGCGCGACCTTCGCGCGGCACTTCGACGAGGCCATCGGCCGCTCGGCAGCCGACGTGCTGACCGATATCCGCATGACACTCGCGGGCCGCATGCTCGCGCAGAGCAACGACAGCGTGGCGGAGATCGGCGAATTCGTCGGCTACCAGTCGGACGCCGCGTTCCAGCGCGGCTTCAAGCGCCACGTGGGCATGACGCCGGCGCAGTGGCGCTCGCTGGCGCGCGAGGCGGCTTCGGGCGCTTGAGCGCAAGGTCATGGTTCTGGCCGTGCCGTTTAGCCGCCGTGCGCCGGCGTTTCCTGCGCGAGCACCACGTCGCCGCTCTGGCTCCAGCCGCCGCCCAGCGACCGGTAGAGCGCCACCGCCGCGTGCGCGCGCTCGCGCTGCGCGTCGTTGAGCAGATCCTGATCGGCGAGCAAGGTTTGCTGCGCGCTCAGCACATCGAGAAAGTCCGTGGCGCCGCCCTTGTAGAGCTGGTTAGCGAGCTTGAGCGATTGCGCCGACGAAGCCAGCGCGTCGTTCAACTGCTGCGTCTGGCTCGCCGTGCTCACGAGATCGCTGCGGCTGTCTTCCACTTCGCGCAGAGCCTGCAGCATGGTCTCCTGCAGATTCAGTTGCGACTCGCGCATGCGGCTCTCGCTCTGGTCGATGTCGGCCGTGATGCGCCCCGCGTTGAAGATCGGACTCGTCGCGCCGATCGCCGCGCTAAAGAGGTTATCCGTGAGCGTGGGCATGCCGAGATAGGATGCCGCGAGAATGCCGTCCGTGAGATTGAGCGTGAACTTCGGATAACGCTCGGCGCGCGCCACGCCCACTTCCGCCGCGCGCTGCTGCACCGTGGCGTAGGCGGCCTGCACGTCGGGGCGGCGCAGCAGCGCCTCGGAAGGCAGCATCTGCGGCACGCTCGCGGGCACGCCGGGAATGGGCGCCGTTTGCGCGAGCGCGAGCTGCGCCACCGACTCCGGCGTGCGTCCCGTGTACACCGCGATCAGGTTCAACTGATGATCGATGCTCGCCTGCGCCCGCGGAATGCGCGCCTGCAGTTCGCTTAGCTGCGTTTGTGCGCGTGCCACGTCCAGTTGCGTGGAAAGGCCGTATTTCAGGCGGTCTTGCGTGAGCAGCAAGGTGTGTTTGCGAATCTCCAGGTTATCCTGAAGGATCTTCAACTCTGCCTGTGCATAGCGCAGATCGACGTACGCCGAGGCCGTATTCGCCGCGAGCGCGAGACGCACGGCATCGAGCGCATGCTTCTGGCCCACGAGGTTCGCTTGCGCCGCGAGCAGGTCGAGCCGCTCGCCGCCGAACACGTCGGGCGACCAGCTCAGCGCGAGGCCCGCGCCTGCCTGCTTCACATAGCCGAGCGGCGGCGGCGTGTTCTGCCGCGTATAAGCGCCATGCGCGGTGAAGTCCAGTTGCGGCAGCAGCGCCGCGCGCTTTTGCGTCGTGATCGATTGCGCCTGCTTCACGCGTTCGGCGGCGGCCTGCAAGTCGAGATTGCCTTCGAGCACCGTGGCGAGCAGCGTATCGAGCGTCGGGTCGCCGAATTGCGCCCACCAGGCGCGCGCTTCGATGGCGTCCTGCGGCGCGTCGATCCGCCATGCCACCGGCGCCGTTTCGTGCACCGTGGCGGGCAAGTCGGGATGCTGCGCGGGCTGCACCGCGCATGCGGCGAGCACGGCGGCCGAAAGCAGCGAGAGTACGAGACGCATGGGAGTCGATGAGCGTTCAGGGGTTTTCATGGGGCACCTCAATGGGCGTCGGGCGGCGGGCCACCCAGCGAAATCGGCTTGGAGAACGCCACGCTCGCAATGGCGACCAGGAAGCAAAGCGAGAGCACGAAGAACGTATCGGAGAACGTCATCACGAGCGCTTCGCGCAGAACCAGTGCGTGCAGTTGCGCGAGCCCCGCTTCGGCGGCATCGAGTGCATTGCCCGCCACGGACGACCAGTACGCGGTACGGCCCGCCAGCAGCAGCTGCACCTGCGGTGCGCCGCCGGTCACGCTCTCGTTCAGGCGCAGATAGTGAAAGTTGAGCCGGTCGTTGAGCATCGTCGCGCTCACGGCAATGCCGATCGCGCCGCCCAGGTTGCGCATGAGATTGAAGAGACCGCTGGCCGACTTGAGCCGCGAAGGCGGCAGCGAACCGAGCGACATCGTGACGATAGGCGGAATGGCGAACTGCTGGCCAATGCCGCGCAGCGCCTGCGGCACCAGGAACTGCTGCCAGCCCCAGTCGTGCGTGAGCGGCACATACAGGTAGCAGCCAAACCCGAAGCAGATCAGCCCGAACAGCATCAGCGCGCGCATGCTGAAATAGCGCGTGGCGAAGGCGTAGACGCCCAGCGCGAGCAACTGGAACACGCCCACCGAAAGCAGCGACAAGCCGATCTGCAGTGAACTGTAGCCGCGCACTTCCGCGAGAAAGAGCGGCGTGAGATAAACGGCCACGAAAATGCCGATGCCCGTGACAAACGAAAGCAGACTGCCAATGCCGAAGTTGCGTACGAGCAGCGCGCGCAGGTCGACGATGGGGTCCTTCGCCGTGAGCGCGTGAACGATGAAGAGAAAGCCGCAGATCGCGGAGATCCACGTACAGGCAACGATCACGTCGTCGCCGAACCAGTTCTTGCGCGGGCCTTCTTCGAGAACGTATTCGAGGCAGCCGAGAAAGCCGCACATGAGCACGATGCCGAGATAGTCGCCCCGCTTGAGCAGCGAAAGATCGGGCTTGTCGATGTTCACGTACTTCGGCACGAGCGCAGCCACCGCAATACCCGGCACGAGGTTCAGATAGAACAGCCAATGCCACGACCATTGATCGGTGATCCAGCCGCCGATCACGGGCCCGAGCGTGGGCGCGAGCGAGGCGAGCGCGCCAATGGTCGTGGAGGCGACGAGACGCTGCTTGCCGGGAAAGAGCACGAAGGCCGTGGTGAACACGGTGGGGATCATCGCCGCGCCGAGTGCGCCTTGCAGGCCGCGGAACACGATCATCGAGTTGATGTCCCAGGCGAGGCCGCACAGCATGCTCGTGATGGTGAAGCCCACCGCGGAGGCCACGAAAAGCCAGCGCGTGGAGAACACCTTCGAGAGCCAGCCCGACATGGGGATCACCATGATCTCGGCAATCAGATAAGCCGTCTGCACCCATGAGAGCTCGTCCTGGCTCGCGGAAAGACCGCCGCCGATGTCGCGCAGCGACGAAGCGACGATCTGGATGTCGAGCGTGGCCATGAAGAAGCCGATGCACATCAGCGCGAACGCGAAGGCGCGTTGCGCCATCGGCTGCAGATGGGGAGCGAGTGTCGGGTCGGCGCTGGTCGTGGCGTTCATCGTCGTAGCCTCTTCAATGCGCTTGCGTGAGATGCACTTTCACGGTCGCCGAAAGACCGGGCCGCAGCGCGGCTTGCAGGTCCGCCGGCGCATTCGCGTCGACGCGAATGCGCACCGGCACGCGCTGCACGATCTTCGTGAAGTTGCCGGTGGCGTTCTCGGGCGGCAGCACGCTGAAGGTCGCACCGGTGGCGGGCGCGAGGCTCTCCACGGTGCCGTGCAGCGTGCCGCTGGCTGCGTCGAGCGTCACGTCGGCGCGGTCGCCCGCGTGCATCTTCTTCAACTGGTCTTCCTTGAAGTTGGCGTCCACCCACAGGCCGGTGGCGGGCACCACCGTAAGCAGCGGCGCGCCCACGTTGGCAAGCGTGCCCACCCGCGCCGTGCGATTGCCGATGTAGCCATCCACGGGCGCGGTCAAGGTCGTGTATTCGACGTTCAGTTGCGCGAGGCGCTGGTTGGCCTCGGCCGTTGCGACACGCGCCTGGGCGTCGTTAATTTGCGCGGCCAGCACGTCGAGCTGGCGTTGCGCCGCCAGCACCGCCGCGCCGCTTTGCGCAACCGACGCCTGGGCCTTCGCGTAGTCGGAATCCGCGCGCTCGACCAGCTGGTTCGAGACCGCGTCGTCCTTCACCAGTTCGCGGTAGCGCGTCTGGTCCTGACCGCTGCGCGTGAGTTCCGCATTCGAGGCGCGCACTTCGGCCTGGTGCTGGTTGATCACCGCTTCCTGCAACGTGCGCCTCGCCTGCAACTCGTCGACCGCGGCGCGCGCGCTCGCCAGCTCCGCGTTGGCCTGGGCGAGCTTCGCGTCATAGTCGCGCGAATCGAGACGCAGCAGCACCTGGCCTGCGTGCACGCGCTGGTTGTCCTGCACGGGAATCTCGGCGACGAAGCCGCTCACGCGCGGCGCCATCACGGTGACATTGCCGCCGACGTAGGCGTCGTCGGTGGTCTCGACGAAGCGCAGCACAAAGAACCAATAGCCGGCGGCAGCCGCCAGCACGAGAGCGACCGCGCCCAGCGCGAGACGCATGCGCGAGATGCGCGTACGCTCTCTCGCTTGCGTGGGCTCGACCACGACGGAAGTGGAAGGACTCGACATGACGTTTACCTGTGCATATACACTACTAAAGATGAAAAAAACGCCGCGATGGGAACAAGCGCGACGCAACCCACAAATCCAACCGAAAACGTTAAACCGCCCGTGTGATGCGAAACAGCTCGCGCCGCAGCCACGCGGCGCGTCGTGCGCCAAAACGGCGCTCGAATTCGTCCTGCGCCGCGCGCCAGTGGTCGTGCGCCGCTTCGAGGCGCGTGCGGCCCGCTTGCGTGAGCGCGAGACGGCGGCGTCGTTCGCCGCCGTCCGGCGCATCGGCCACGAGCGCGCCTCGCAGGAGCGGCCGCAAGGCGCGCACGAGCGTGGTGCGCTCCATCACCATCGAGCGCCCGAGTTCCGCCATCGTGAGACTCGACGCACGGCCCAGCGCGCCGAGAATGCTGAACTGCGTGGGCGTGAGTCCTGCCGCGCTCAAGTGCCGCTCGTAAAGCTGCGACAGATGCCGCGCGGCCTGGCGTACGGCAAAACAATCGTCGTGCTCGGGTGACTGGTAAATGTGCATATGCACAGAGTAGGCGGCAATCAGGCCCCGAACAAGCCTTACGCACGGCATCACATTATGGCCGCGGCGACAATAATCGCGGCCATTCTTTCAATTGGCCTTCACCTCCAGGGCCGCGTCGTGCGTCACGTCATCGAAAAACGCCGTGGCGTGGTCGATGAACGCGCGCACCTTCGCCGGCAGCAGCGTGCGCGTGGTATACGCGAGGCGAATCTCGATCTGCATGTCGACGAGCGGGAAGTCGTCGAGTACCGTCACGAGCTTGCCTGCCTCCAGTTCCTCCCCGACGAGCGCGGTGGGGAGAATGCCGATGCCGAAGCCTTGCAGCACCATCGCGCGGTTGAACTCGGGATTGTTCGAGGCGATTTCGTGGTGCAACGGCACGACGACTTCCTCGTCGCCCACGCGAAACGCGATCGCGGGCTTGCGCATGGAAGGCGGCATCGGCACGAACACGTGGTTGGCGAGGTCGGCAGGATGCTTCGGCGTGCCACGCGCTGCGAGATACGCGGGCGTCGTGACGAGCGCGAGCGGAATGCGCTCGAGCAGGCGCGTGACGGTCGATTCGTTGTTGAGCATGAACGGCAGCACGAGGCCGAGATCGTAGCCGTCCGCGATGAGATCGACGGGGCGCTCGGTGAGGATCACGTCGAGCGTCACCTTGGGATGCGTGCGCTTGAAGCTGGCGATGAGCGGCACGAGGCGATTGACCGTGGCCGTGGTGTGCGCGACCAGGCGCAGCACGCCGCTCGCTTCGCGCGTTTGCACGGTGGCGTCGGCCTCCAGCGCATCGAGATCGTCGAGCAC
Source organism: Paraburkholderia sp. BR10882 (assembly GCF_040948855.1). NCBI lineage: Bacteria > Pseudomonadati > Pseudomonadota > Betaproteobacteria > Burkholderiales > Burkholderiaceae > Paraburkholderia > Paraburkholderia sp. BR10882. The sequence goes on from NZ_JBFPKP010000002.1 coordinate 524,656, forward strand.
GCGGCAGCAGCCTTCGTAGAAGCGCTCGGCCGCCTCGGTGAGCGACACCGCGCGCGTGCTGCGATGAAAGAGCCGGCTGCCAAGGCGCTTTTCGAGGCGCGCGATGGCGCGCGAGACGACAGGCGTGGTGAGGCTGTGCATGTCCGCGGCGCGCGTGAAGCTGCGCGCCTCGACGACGGAGCGGAAGATCCGCAGGCTGTCGATGTAATCCATGGTCGTGAGGGGAATGGTGTTGGCGTAGCTTAATGCGTTTCAGTCGCCCTCGCCGAACACCTCCGCACAAAACGCCCGCCCCTCGTCCGACAAACTCGCCGTGCCGCTCCCATCTTCGGCCTGCGTCGTCACCACGAGGCCGCCGTCTACGAGCGCCGTCAATTGTCTGCGCAATCCGCTCATCGGCACGCCGGCCTGCTTCGAGAGTTTCGCGAGCGACCACGCCCGGCCCTGAGTCTCATGCCGCTCGTGCTTCTCGCATTCCGCGCGCCACAACTGCTCGAGCACGGCAATCAGCACCGGGTCGACGCCCAACTCGTCAGCGTCGGCGTCTTCGCGTTCTTTATCTGCGTTCATCGTCTGTCTCCTCATGCCATCTTCGCAGCCATTTCGCCTAGCGTCTTCAGCGCGGCTTCGGTCTGCGCGTTCCATGGGTAGCTGTAGTTCAGCCGGATGTAGTGGTGATACTCGTTGCGCATCGAGAACATGTAGCCTGGCCCGATGGTGATGCCCTGCGCGAGCGCCGCCTGATAGAGCCGCATCGAATCGACGCGCGGCGGCAGTTCCACCCACAGCACGTAGCCGCCTTGCGGCTCCGAGGTGCGCGTGCCCACCGGAAAGAAGCGCTCGACCATCGCCCGCATGAGCCGCGCCTGTTGCCGGTAGAAGCGCCGCACGCGGCGCAGATGCCGGTCGTAGCCATCGTGGCGCAAGTAGTCGGCCAGCGCCACCTGGGGAACCGAGGGTGTCGTGAGCGTGTTGAGGAACTTGAGCTTCTCGACCTGCGCGCGGTAGCGCCCCGGCAGCGCCCAGCCGATGCGGTACGAGGCGGAAAGGCTCTTCGAAAACGAGGCGCAATGCAGCACGAGGCCGCGCATGTCGAACTGCTTGAGCGTCGAAGGACGCGTCTGCCCGAAGTACAGCTCCTGATAGACGTCGTTCTCGATCACGGGCAAGTCGTGCGCCTCGGCAAGCGCCACGAGCCGCGCCTTGTTTGCGTCGGGCATGCGAAAGCCCAAAGGATTCTGGAAGTTCGGCATCACCATGCAGGCCGCGACCTTCTGGCGCGCCAGCACGCGCTCCAGCGCGTCGAGGTCGATGCCGGTATCCGCGTGCGTGCTCACTTCGATCGCGCGCATGCCCAGACGCTCGATGGCGTGCAGCATGGCGTAGTAGGTGGGCGATTCGACGGCCACCGTGTCGCCCGGCCTGGCCACGGCTTGCAGGCTCAGGTTGATCGCCTCGGTCGCGCCCACGGTGATGACGATTTCCTCGGGGTCGACGCTCACGCCGTTTTCGGCATAGCGCCGCGCGATCTGGCGGATCAGTTCCGGGTTACCGGGCGGCAGGTCGTCGATGAGGTTCCAGCTCGCATGGCGGCGCGCAATGGCGTTGGCGTACTGGTTGATGCGCCGCCAGGGGAACAGCGCCGGGTCCGGGTACGGCGAGCCGAGCGGTACGGCGTCCTGCGCGCCGATGCTGCGCAGCGTGGAAAGCACGAGCCGGCTCACATCCACGTTGGCGGGCACGGGCTGCCTCGGCGCGCTGACGCGGCGCGGCTTGCCCGGCGAGACGGCGTCCTTGCCCTGCGCGCCCTGTACGGCCGCCGCGCCGCGCCCTTGCGGCGGCCCCACTCGCGCACGCACGAAATACCCCGATTGCGGCCGCGACTCGATCACGCTGCGGCTTTCCAGCAGCGCATAGGCGCGCAGCACCGTCTTGATGCTCACGCCGTGCTGCTGGCTCGCGCGCCGCACGGAGAGAATGCGCTCGCCGGGGCCGAACACGCCGCGGCGCACGGCGGCTTCGATATCGTCGGCGAGTTGCTCGTAGCGGGTCACGTTCGGGTCGTTCCGGTCATGTTCAATCAGGCGAAGGGGTAAAGCCACGCGCGCGAGGCCGATGCCGATCCCGGCAAGTCTATGACAAAACACCGCAACTGTACCCCTTGTTTTTTGGTTTTTCTGTGATCTCCGGGAGCACAGGAACACAGTAGCCTTGAGTCATCGGGCAGACCGCCCTGGAAGACGAAAAGCCAACCGCATCATGAAGAAGCCGCAAGGTCGCATCGAGCCGTATCATCATCCCGCCGCCGGCTGGGGCGCGCTCAAGCAGGTCGCCATCAACCTGATCAAGGAGAAGGTGACGGGCGGCAATTACCGCACGCTGCTCAAGCAGAACCAGCCCGACGGCTTCGACTGCCCCGGCTGCGCGTGGCCCGACCGCGAGCACGCTTCCACGTTCGAATTCTGTGAGAACGGCGTGAAGGCCGTGGCGGCGGAGGCGACCAGCAAGCGCGTGACGCCGCAGTTTTTCCAGGAGCACACCGTTAGCGAACTGATGGCGCAGTCGGACTACGAACTGGAGCAGCACGGCCGCCTGACCGATCCGCTCGTGTACGACGCGCTGCAGGACCGCTACGTGCCGATCGAGTGGGACGACGCGTTCAAGCTGATCGCGAAGCACCTCAACGCGCTCGACGACCCGAACCGCGCCGCGTTCTACACCTCGGGCCGCGCGAGCAACGAGGCCGCGTTCCTCTACCAGCTCTTCGTGCGCATGTACGGCACGAACAATTTCCCCGACTGCTCGAACATGTGCCACGAGGCCACGAGCCGCGGCCTGCCGGGCACGGTGGGCATCGGCAAGGGCACGGTCACGCTCGACGACTTCGAGCACGCCGACACCCTGCTCATCTTCGGCCAGAACCCGGCAACGAACCATCCGCGCATGCTCGGCGAGTTGCGCGAATGCGCGAAGCGCGGCGCGACCATCGTCTCGATCAATCCGCTGAAGGAGCGCGGCCTGGAGCGTTTCGCGAGCCCGCAGCACACGCTCGACATGCTCTCGCCCAAGGGCGTGCAGATCAGCTCGGTGTTCATCCGTCCGCGCGTGGGCGGCGACTTCGCGCTCATCAAGGGCGTGGCCAAGCGCGTGATCGAACTCGACGACGAAGCGCTCGCGCAAGGCACGGAGCGCGTGCTCGACGTCGATTTCATCGCCGAACACTGCGTGGGCTTCGACGCATTCGCCGCCGACCTGCGCGCCGAATCGTGGAACACGATCGTCGCCGAAGCGGGCGTGCCGATCGACGAGGTGCTCAAGCTCGCCGACATCTACGTGAAGGGCAAAGCCGTCATCTCGACATGGGGCATGGGCCTCACGCAGCACAAGAATTCGGTGGCGACGATCCAGTTGCTTTCGAACCTCATGATGATGCGCGGCAATATCGGCCGCCGCGGCGCGGGCCTATGCCCCGTGCGAGGCCATTCGAACGTGCAGGGCGACCGCACGGTGGGCATCGAGGAAAAACCCACGCAGGCGTTCCTCGACCGTCTCGGCAAGGCCTACGACTTCGAGCCGCCGCGCGAGCACGGCTACGACGTCGTGGAAACGATTCACGCGATGCTCGAAGGCCACGTGAAGGTGTTCATCGGCCTGGGCGGCAACTTCTCGATCGCCACGCCCGACACGCCGCGCACGTGGGAAGCCATGCGCGCGTGCGCGCTCACGGTGCACGTGACGACGAAGCTCAACCGCAGCCACCTCGTTCACGGCCGCGACGCGCTCATTCTGCCCACGCTCGGTCGCACCGAGATCGACCTGCAGAACGGCGTGCCGCAAGGCGTGAGCGTCGAGGACTCGATGAGCATGGTGCACATCTCCTACGGCATGAACCGGCCCGCTTCGACGAACCTGCTTTCGGAAATCGCGATCGTCGCGCGCATGGCGCACGCCACGCTCGGCAGCGACAAGGTAGACTGGCTCGACCTCGCCGCCGACTACGCGAAGATCCGCGACGGCATCGAAAAAGTGTTCGACGGCTTCGAGAACTACAACGAACGCCTGAAGCACCCGGGCGGCTTCCACCTGGGTGTGGCCTCGCGCGAGCGCGTGTGGAAAACGCCGAGCGCCAAGGCACAGTTCGTCGTGCACGCCATCGCGCTCGATACGCCCATTCATCGCGCGCGCGCCGAGCACGGTCCGCGCCTCATGACGCTCATGACCACGCGCTCGCACGATCAGTACAACACGACGATCTACGGTCTCGACGACCGCTATCGCGGCGTGTACGGCCTGCGCCGCGTGCTGTTCGCGAACCGCGAAGACATGACGATGCTCGGCTTCGAGCCGGGCCAGCACGTGGACATCACGAGCGTGTGGGACGACGGCGTCGAGCGCCACGTCGAGGACTTCATGCTGGTGGAGTACGACATTCCACGCGGCTGCCTCGGCGCGTACTATCCCGAGACCAATCCGCTCGTGCCGCTTTCGTCCATTGCAGACGGCGCGGGCACGCCGACTTCGAAGTCGATTCCGGTGCTGCTCACCCCGGCGAAGGCTAACGATCACGCCATCGCGGCGTGATGTCTGATCCGAAGGCCCCGGCAATCGCGCCGGGGCTTTTTTGCATGCGCTGCGCTTAGCTCGCGAGCTTGCGGAACGTTTCGAGCACCGCTTCGCCCTTGAACGGCTTCACGATCCAGCCGCGCACGCCGGCCGCCTTGCCGCGCTCCTTCATGGCCGGGCTGCTTTCCGTGGTCAGCATGACCACGTTCACGGCCGTATTCGCGAGTTCGCTGCGAATCTTCTCGACCATCGTGAGGCCGTCCATGTTCGGCATGTTCACGTCGCTCACCACGAGCTTCACGCCGGGGTTCGAGCGCAGCTTCGCCAGGCCGTCCTTGCCGTCCACGGCCGTGTCCACGTCCAGACCGTTCTTGCGCAGAAAGCCGGCCACTTCGTCGCGCACCGTGCTCGAATCGTCCACCACCAGAATCTTTGCCATGCTGTCCCTCTCTGTTGCGCCGCGTTGGGCGCGCATTTGATCAAAATAATTCGAGTTCGCCGCTGGCCTGCTCTTCCACGGCAGCGGCGGCGGCCTGAGCGGCCGTCTCGTCAAACCCTTCGCGCGACCAGCCGAGGCTGAACACGAACCGCTGGTCGATCACCACTTCGCGGCCCGTATCCGGGCACGTGAGCCGGTACTTGATGCACAGCTGCGGGTTGTCGGAGCCAAACGACAAATAGCGCCGCCGATGATTGATGAGCAGCGGCACCTGCACCTGCGCGCGGCCCCAACCCGCCTCGCCGGCTGCGTGTGCGTTCCCCAGATAACGGTTACGGAACGCACCCCACACGAGATTCGTGAGTTCGGCGAGCACGCCGTTCACGTCGCGGAAGTCGCTCGCTTCATCGCGGCCCGCGCGCGGCGGCAGGAGTTCGATCAGCGGCGCCTCCTCGGTCTGCATGAGAAGCCAGCCGCGGCACCATGCGGTCTCGATCGGAATCAGCGTCAACACCTCGCCGAAGATGATGCGGTCGCGCACGATGCTCGGCGTGTCCCAGTTCACCTCGAGTCCGGCAAAGAGGCCACGCAGGCGCCCGAGCGTCATGTCGGTGATGCCGTCCACGAGCGGGTCCGGGTAATCGTGCGAGAACACGTGCGCTTCGAGCGCCGCGATCAACGTTTCGGGATCGCTTTCGTGCCAGCTCGCGCACGGCAGGCGGCGCAACGGCTCGGGCAACGCATCGCTGTGCCCGTTCGCTGCGCGGCGCAGCACGACGGGCAGTTCGGGGCGTTCCGCTTCCAGCGCAACGGCCACCGCCGCCGCGGCTTCGAGCGAGCCGCCGAAGTCCTCGCCGAGCAGCACGCCGCCCAGGTCGTAGTGCGTCTTCAGCGCCGCAGAGAGCGAATCGCGTCGCACCGACACGCACACGCAATCGTGTGCGGCTGCGGTTTGCGCGATCGCCTCGGCGCGCGCCGTATCGCTTTCCAGCAGCAACAGCTTGCTGACTGGCTTGTTCGTGTTCATGTTTCCTTTCTCTGCCTTCAAAACAACTCGAGTTCGCCCGCGCTGTCGTGCACTTCGACTGCGGCGGTGCTCGCCACGAAATCGAGCGGCGCCTGCGTGCAGACGCACAGCGTGGCGCCAAGCCGGACGTCGTGATCGATCGTGAGCGCGTACGACTGCACGTAATCCGGCTTCAGTTCGCGCAGATACGGCAGACATCCACTGCTGAGCGCATAGGGCGTGGACATGCCGAGGTCGGGGAAATGCTCGACCAGCCGCTGGTTCATGGCCCCGCAGCACAGATTGCCGAACTCCATGAAGCACTCGGTGAGCGCACGCGCGGCGTCGCCCACGTAGTAGCGCCGCGTGCGCTCGTCATCTTCGAAGTGCAGCAGCAACAGCAAGCGGAACTGCATCGACGAAATCGTCAGCACGACCAGGTGCTCGCCCTGGGGCGCGTCGCCCGCACGAGGCTCGATTTCACAGCTGTGCTGCGCGTCGGTCACGAGACGCATGCGCGCCGCCGCGAAAAAAATCCGCTCGATGCTGTCTTTCGCTTGCGTGCCGATCATGCGTGCGCCCCGGCGCGCGTCGCTTCGAGCTGGTGATGCAGCTGCTGCGTCGACGCTTCCACGCTCGCGAGCGTCGCCGCGATCATCTTGCCGCCCGCCTGAATGTCCTGGAACGTCGCGGCCGTGATGAGGTCGTTGCGGTTCAGGCTGTCGCGGTAGCTCTTCGAGAGTTCCTGCGAACGCGTGGCGAGCGAGCGCACTTCACCCGCCACGATCGAGAAGCCACGGCCGGCCGCGCCCGCGCGCGCCGCTTCGATCGAAGCGTTGAGCGAGACGATGAGCACATGGCTCACGATCGACGACAGCTCCTGGTTCTTCTTGTGCATGTCGTTGTTCTGCGCCATCAGCGAGATCATCTGCTCGTGCCAGCGCTCGAACGTCGACGACATGAGCTTCAGGCGCGCAGCCTCGCTCGCGATGCGCGCCGCGTGCTGCATGGCGTCGTCACGCTGTGCGCGCTCGCTGGCGAGCGCCGCTTCGAGTGCGTCGGCCACGGACCTGCGCTGCGCGAGTTCCGCGCGCAGCGACTCGATCTGCGCAGCCAGCGACTCGTGTTCGCGTGCAGCGTCTTCCTGCTGCGCCGTGTGGTGCGCTTGAGCCTGTGCAAGCGCGGCTGCGTGCGCGGCATCCTGCGCGCGCGCTGCCTCACGTGCGTGCGTTTGCGCACGCTTGCCCCACAGGGCAGCCGCGCCGGCCGCCAGCGCGATAAGCGCTGCACCTTCGATCAAATACGGTAAGACCACTTCCACCCCCGCCATGCGCTAGCCCGCCAGCGCTTCCTCTTGCTTTGCCTGTGTTGCATCCGCCATCTTTACGGCCCACTGCTGCGGCAAACGCACGACGGTCTGGAAATGCCGGTAATCGGCGCCCGCGCGATCATCGGTGAAACGCAGTTCGATGGCGCCACCCTCGCGTTCGAGGAAATCGCGCACCGCGTCCATGCCCACGCCGCGGCCGGAGACTTCGGTCACGCTCGTCGCCGTCGAAAAGCCGGGGCGGAAAATGAACGCCGCGATCACGTCGTCGCTCACCGCTTCATAGGCCTGCAGCCACCCGCGCTCCACCGCAATGCCGCGAATGCGCGCGAGCGCAAGACCGCGGCCGTCGTCGGCGAGCGTCAGTTGCAGCGCACCGTCGTGCACGTTCACGTCGATGTCGATGTGACCCGACTCGTCCTTGCCGATGGCGCGGCGCTGCGCCGGCATTTCAATGCCGTGGTCGAGCGAGTTGCGCAGCAGGTGCATGAACACGTTCTTCACCGTGCCGGCGGCCTCGCTGCGCAGGCGATAGCCGTTGTCCGCGATCCGCACCACCGGTTCCACCTTGCCGAGTTCCTGGGCGAGTGAGGGCAGCGAGCCGGTCACGCCCGCGAGCGCATCGGCCACGCGCTCGGTGCCGATGGCGCGCATCGTAGCGCGCAGTTCGGCGCGCATCGCACGCAGGGCCGGCAGGTCGTTGTCGTCAGTGCGATCGACGATGCGCAGCGTCTCTTCGATCGCTTCGCGCGTGACCGTGAGACTCGCCGCGCCGTTTTGCGCGCCAGCCGCACGCGGGCCGCGCCCGAGGCTCACTTCGTTGATGCTCGAATAGTGCTCGAGCGCCGTCTTCACGCGCTCCAGATCGGCGATCAGCGCCTGCTGGTCCCACGCGTGGCTCGTGTCCTCGCGGCGCAACGCGTCATAGCGCTGCTCGACTTCGTGCACCACGCCCGTGAGATGCTGCAGGCTGTACGTGCGCGCATTGCCCTTGATCGTATGCATGTTGCGGAACAGCGCGGCAATCGCGCTCGTGTCCGCGCAGTCGTGCTGGCGAATGATGTGCTCGTTCTCGTGAATGAAGCTCGTCGAGCTTTCCACGAAGTGATGGAACTTCTCTTCGCTCACCGCGAGAATTTCGCCGATCATTTCGAGGCGGCGCTTCTGCTCGCCCGCTTCGGCCGCGAGTTCGCGCAACTCCGTCACGTCGCGCACGCACAGCATGAGGCGCACGACCACGTCGTTTTCGTCGGTGATGGCCGACCAGCTCAGGTCGAGCACCTTCGCACGGCCATCGGGCAGCGTGCGCGTGATTTCATTCACGAGCAGATGCTGATTGAAGGCGAAGTTCACGTCGTCTTCGCCAAGGCACGCGTGCACGGCGGCGTCGATTTGCGCGAGGGTGTCGGCGTCGAGATCCGTGTGCGAGAACACGAGGTCCATCAGCGAGCGGCCCGCAATCTCGTTCGTTTCGAAGATTGCTTCTAGATACGCCGAATATTCGTTGTGGATCGTCGCGCCTTCGACCACCGTGAGAATGCCCTGCTGCATGTTCTGCAGCATCGCCTGAATGTCGGCCGTCTTGCGCTTGAGCTGCGCGGAGCTTTGCTGGATCTTCTCGATCATGCCGTTGAAGGCGACGATCGAATGACCGATTTCGTCCATGCGGCCCACGGGCACGCGGCGCGTAAAGTCCTGGCTGGACGCGATCTCGCTCATCATGGCCTGCATGCGCGAAAGCGGCCGCGTGATCTGGCGGTAGAGCAGCGCGCCGATGAGCGTGAGCAGCAGCACCGCGCCGCCCGTCACGCCTGCGATCGCGCTCGTCGTGGTGTCGAGCGTGCCGTTGAGCGTTCGGATCGCGTCGTCCTTCTGGCGGTTCTTTTCCACGCGCATCGTCGTCACGATGCCTTCGAGTTCGTCGCGGTACTGCGCGACGTTCGCGAAGAGATAGGCCTGCGCGAGGTCGTTCTTGCCGCTCGCCTTCATCTTCGCGGTGTCGTCGATCGCGGAGAAGTAGTTCGCGAGGCTTTCCTGCGCCTGCGAAACGAGGCCTTCCTGCGCGTGGCTCGCGGCGGCCTTGCGCTGCACGTCGAGCGCGGCGCGCAACGCGGCTTCCTTGTCCTTGAGTTCGTTTTGCGCGAGCGACGCGACCGTGGCGTCGGGTGCGTAGACGAGCGTCATGGTCGCGAGCTGCACGTCTTTCACGAGCGACACGAGGTCGGATGAAGCGAGAGCGCTCGGCACGACGCCCTGGGTAACCTGGCGGACGTCGGTGGCGCTGCGGCGGGCCTGCAAGGCCGCGTAGCCGCCGATGGCGGACAGCGCGACGAACATCAGGACGATGAGTAGCGTGATGCGGTGACGAATGGTCATGTCGAAATCCCCGGGCCTTCGTCGCGCCGGCTGCGCTATGGTTGCGCAGCTCGGGACACGTCGGCCAATTATTCGCGGTGGATTATCGACGTTCAGGTATGACGAAATGATGACTACGCATAATTCGCCCGAGCGCACTGTGCGTTACGCCACACTTGACGTTCGCTCTGCGTTGCGCATTGTCCGGCCACGCGCGGCGCTCAGTCGGGCACGGCCGGGTCGTCGAGAAAGAGCACCATCAGTTCGTCATCGGCGTACTCGCCGTCGAGGTACAGGCCGCGGGGCTCGACTCCGTAGCGCACGAAGCCGCACGAGCGGTAGAACGCCTGGGCGCGGGGGTTCAGCACGCTCACCACCAGTTGCACCTGGAGCAAGCCTAGCGCACGAGCGTGAGCGATGACGCCCTCCATCAATTGCCTCGCAATGCCCGCGCCTCGCCATGCAGGATCGACAAAGACGCCCCAAATGAGCCCCTTGTGTGCCAGCTTGCGGCGCGGCTCGCGCATGAGGCCGGTGATGCCGACTAGCGTGTCGTCCACGAATGCGCCGAATACGACCTGGTTCTCCGTGGCACGCACCCGGGCGCGGCTTTCTTCGGGCGTGCGCTTCGATTCCTCTTCATAGGTTGGGACGATGCCGGCGGGATTATTTCTGGTCGCGTACAAACGCATGGCGTGAAACGCCTCGGCGTCCTGCTCGGTCAGCGGGCGAATCGCTGTATGCGTTGGCTTCGTCGGCTTCGTTTCGTTCATGTGCAGCGCCTGGCATGGAAAGGGAATGACCCCTGCGATTCGAACTAGCCTATCACGTCCCGCCTGCCTGCTCGCATTGCGCTAAGATGGACCACCTGCGTCGCTCGATGCGCGCAGCATCACTCCGGGGTCTCCCATGCCGCAAGCCACGACGTCCGACGCACAACCTTACTTCTGGCGCGACGCTGACCTGCCGTTCATCGAGGTGCGCGCGATCGCCGACGGCCGCAAGGTCCGCTACGGCCGTCACGCACACGGCACGTTCTCGATCGGCGCGGTCACGGGCGGGCGCAGCACCTACCTGAACGGGAGCACGCTCTCGCATATCAGCGCGGGCGCGGTGGTGGTCATCAACCCGGAAGTCGTGCACGCCTGCAACCCGGCCGCCGACGAGCCCTGGGCCTACCGCATGTTCTATCTCGACACGGCGTGGCTCGCGAATCTGCAGCACGACCTGGGCTTCGGCGCGCACGAGGCCTTTCGCCCGTTCGAACAGACCTTGAGCTGGGAGCGCGATTTGTTCGACGGGCTCAACGCGCTTTACGAGCTGCTCGTCGATACGAATGAGTCGGCACTGCGCAAGGAATGCGCCGTCGTAGCGTATTTCTCGAGGCTCCAGCAGTCCCTGAATCCGGCACCGGTCAGCGCACGCGAACCGAACGAGCGCCTCGCGCGCGCAGCAGAATTCATCGACGGCAACTACACGCGCACGCTCAAGCTCGAAGAAATCTGCGCCGCCGCCGATCTTTCGCCCTCGTACCTCATTCGCGCGTTTCGCGAGCAATACGGCATGACGCCGCACGCGTATGTCGTGAACCGGCGTATCGAGTTCAGCCGCGCGCAACTGCGTCAAGGGCACGCCATTGCCGATGTTGCGGCGCAAGCGGGTTTTGCCGATCAGGCGCATCTGCAGCGCGCGTTCCGCCAGTTCGTTGCCGCAACGCCGGGCCAGTATCGCGGCTAACGTCGCCGCCGCGCGCTCAGGCAAGCACGAGCCAAACCGCACTGCCCGCCAGCAACAACGCCATCGCGCGGTTCACGAAACGCACGCGCGACGGTTCGCGCAAAGCCTGGCGCAGAGACGCACCCGCCCACGCCCAGCACGCAATCGACACGTAGCACACGACGAAATAGATCGCGGCGAACTGCCAGACGAGCGCATTTTCGCCGGAAGCCGCATATAAGCCCATGCCCGCCACCGAGGCGAGCCACGCCTTGGGATTGAGCCATTGCATCGTGGCGCCCACCATCAGCGAGGGACCGCGCGCCGCGTTCGGAGAGTCGATGCGGCCGTCGTCGGTCGCGAGCCGGTAGGCGACGTACAGTAGAAAAGCCACGCCCGCCCATTCGAGCGCGCGCGTGAGAAACGGCAGGCGCGCCAGCAGCTCCTGCATGCCGAGACCGATCAGCAGCAGCAGCAACGTGAAGCCCACGGTCGCGCCGGTGACGTGGCGCAGGCTCGCGCGCAGCCCGTAGCGCGCGCCCGCGCTCAGCGCAACGATATTGACGGGTCCAGGGGTGATGGAAGTGGCCAGCGCGAAGGCGGCCATCGACAAGGCAGTGCTCACGGTTTTCCTCGCTACGCTCATGGGCGATCAATATGCGTCGAGGGTAGACGCGCGCGCCGCCGGCGTATTGAAGAAAATTGCCCTCCCGGCGAGCGCGGCACCGCGCCGAACCCGCGCTATCATTGCGCCGCACCGACGACTCCCATTCCGGAACTGCAACGTGAAAAAGATCCTCATCATCGGCATCGGCGCGGGCGATCCGAAGTACCTGACCGTGCAGGCAATCGAAGCGCTCAACGCAGCCGACGTGTTCTTCGTGATGGACAAGGGCGCGGCCAAGGACAAGCTCGTCGCGCTGCGCAAGGAAATCTGCGCTCGCTTCATCAAGGACCACGACTATCGCATCGTGGAGGCCACGAGCCCCGAGCGGCGCCGCGACGAAGGTCTCGATTACAAGGCCGCCGTGGACGAGCTCAAACGCGACAAACAGCGCGTATTCGAGCGCCTGATCGAAGAGGAATTGACCGACGGCCAATGCGGCGCGTTTCTCGTCTGGGGCGACCCGTCGCTCTACGACAGCACGATCCGCATTCTCGATTCGATCCTGGCCGATGGCCGGCTCGCGTTCGACTTCGAGGTGATTCCCGGCATCAGCAGCGTGCAGGCGCTCGCGGCGAAGCATCGCGTGCCGCTCAACTTCATCGGCAAGCCGGTGAGCATCACGACGGGAAGGCGGCTCGCGGAAGGCGGTTTTCCGCACGACGTGGACAGTGCGGTGGTCATGCTCGACGCGCAGAACGCGTACGCGCAGATCGCGGGCGAAGCACTCGATATCTACTGGGGCGCCTATGTCGGCACCCCGGACGAGATCCTGATGGCGGGCCGGCTCGAAGACGTGAAGGACGAGATCGTCCGTGTTCGCGGCCAGGCGCGCGAAGCGAACGGATGGATCATGGACACGTACTTGCTGCGCAAGCGCGGCGTGAAAGACTGAAAGAAGAACGGGGCGCGAACATCGACGTTCGCGCCCGTTGCCGGGTTCACACGTTGAGGCTTACGCCAGGCCCACGCATACCGCCACGATAATCGAGCCGAACAACAGCACGGCACCCACCGTCTTGCGCTTGTTGAGCTCCGTCCACAGCAGCACGCCCGTAAGCGAAAGCAGAATGAGCGCCCCGGCGAAGCTGTCGATGAACAGCACCCAGCCGACGCTCATCCCCGTTCCCTTGTGGAGGTTCGTGATCGTCGAGACGAGCGAGTTGTCGTTGCGCTTGAGCGTGAGCTTGTCGTTGCCCAGCCAGTACTCGACCATCACGCTCTCGCCGGGCGATGTGAACATGATCTGCCAGTGCTCGGGCTGTACGACCTGGCGATCGCCCCAGGCCACGTTGTGCTCGGGCTCCTTCTGCACGCGGCCCATGCGCGCGGGCAGTTTCAGATCCGGTTGAGAGCGCAACCATTTCACCATCTCGCGCGGCGTTTCGGGCGCGGGGTCGGGCACGGCAATCTGCACCGTCGAGACTTGCGGCGCGCCCGGCGAAATGCGCAGCGGCTCGGCGCGATGGTTGAGCACGAATCCCGTTGCGCCGAACAGCAGGCCGAGCGCAGCGCCCCACAGGCCCACCCAGCCGTGCACCTTGCGCAACCACTTGATGAAGGTCGCACGGCGCGAGCGCTTCGCGCGCTCGTCGCGCCGTTCGGCGTCGAGACGTGCGCGCGGCGTTGCCGGCGCGTCGATCTCGGCGGTATCGGAAAAGCTCATGTTTCACTCCAGAGTCGCAACGTACAGCAGGAAGGTCACTCCCGCCCTCGAGCGCGCGCGTGAGAAACGGCAGGCGCGCCAGCAGTTCCTGCATGCCGAGACCGATCAACAGCAGCAGCAATGTGAAGCCAGGTTCGCCGCCGTCGCATTCGTCGGCGACGAGAGAAAGAGCGTGCAGGAAACGTCGGCGCGCAGTTTTCACGGCGTTGGGCAGTATACGCACTGCACCATCCACGGGACTGCCGGACGTCATGCCGCCTTCGCAGCGGTTCAAGGGCAGCGCATAGACCTGGTTGGGGTTGGAGAGGGGCCTACGGTAATGAGAATCGATATCATTCCATATTTTGTATTTTCTTTCAAATGGAATTGGCTTTTAGCGACACCGCTGGCGACATCGATTTTCTTCATGCTGGAAAAGCTCGGCGCAGTCGTCGGGACTTCGAACCTTCACATCTACGCGGCCATGCGTGGCGGCCGTGCGCTTGCGGCCGCCGCATTGAAAACCTGCGATCAGTCGAGCGCGCGATCGTTCGGATGCGCAAACAGCGCCCGATTCTCGTTGGACAACGGATAGTTCAGGTTCATCCCCTTGGGCGGCACGGGCTGCGTGAACCACTTCGTGTACAGCCGCTGCGCTTCACCCGAAGTCTGCATGCGAGCGATCACGCCATCGGCCAGTTTCTTGAAGACGGGATCGTCCTTGCGCACCATGCAGCCATAAACCTCCGAGAGCGGCGGCGTACCGGTGATCACGTAGTCCTGCTGGTCCGCCTCCTTGGCCCGCGCCCCGTACAACAGCGGCTCGTCCATCACGAACGCGACCGCGCGCCCCGTCTTCACGTTGAGAAACGACTCCGCGTGGTCCTTGGCGGCGATGAGTTGCATGCCCATCTTCTTGTCGTTGTTCATCTCGCGCAGCAGCCGGTCCTCCGACGTGCCCGCCGTGGTCACCACCGTCTTGCCTGCGAGATCGGGGAAATCCTTGATGCCGGAATCCTTTTTCGCAATCAGGCGCACGCCGTACTGAAAGAAGCTGTTCGTGAACGCGACCTGGTTGTCGCGATCCTTCGTGTGCGTGGTCGAACCGCACTCGATATCGATCGTGCCGTTCTGCACGAGCGTAATGCGGTTCTGCGAAGTGATCGGAATTTCCTTGACCGTGAGCTTGTCGAGCTTCAGCTCCTTTTTCACCTCGTCGACGATCTTCAGCGCGATGTCCTGCGCATAGCCGATCGTGTGTTGCTCGCTGTCGTAGTAGGAGAACGGCACTGACGATTCCCGCACGCCCAGGGCAATCACGCCTGTATCGCGGATTTTTTTCAGAGTAGCGCTCGTGGCGTCCTGCGCCTGAGCCGGCCCGAGATACGTACATCCCATGACGACTGCTGCGAGCGTTGCAACTTTTTTCATTTAGTCTCCTCCGGATGGTCCGTCGGCGCTTCGTGCGCCGCACCCGAGTATTCATGCCTTGCAGCGAGGCGGCAATTGAAATCGGTTACGACGACATAACTCAAGGTTAAGTCGCCGGTGAAGGCGCGTCGTTCGAAGCGCGCCGTCGAGGCCGGTTTCGTTGGCAACACGAACCGTTCCGCACGCCATGACTTGTCCACACATTTTGTTGGCAGCCCTGTGCGTAACCGTTGGAAGACCGCATCAAGTCCTTGATGCGCTTCGGTTAACCCACGGCGGTCCCAATCGCGGCAACACCGTCTCGCAGCGCCTCGAAACGCACCCGTCTTTTCCACAGATTTTGTTGGCAGCCCTGTGCACAACTTCTGGACAGCGAACCTAAGTCCCTGATCGCAAACGTCAATGCGCCAGGCGACAGAGAAGTTGCACGTTTTGGGGGCACTGGACTTGTCCACAGTTAACGGGGAAAAGTCTGTGCATACACCCCCCAACATCCGCGCCAATCCATTGATAGCACAACGGATTTTCTCGCTGCGCGCGGATCGGACCAGACCTGCCTCACGCGTGCATACCCCTAAAGTTTGTAAGGGAAATGCCGTTATGCCTCGCTGTGTTGTTGGGTCTCAAGCGGCCCCATCGAAGGAATCTCATGCGCAACAATCAACCCGTCACGCAGCAGGAATTCGACTATCCCGCTTCGCAGATGCTCGTCTCGGCCACCGACCTCAAGGGCCGCATTCAGTACTGCAATCCTGCGTTCGTCGCGGTGTCCGGCTTCACGAAAGAAGAGCTGATCGGCAAGGCACATAACATCATTCGTCATCCCGACATGCCGGCCGAAGCGTTCGCCGACTTGTGGGAGACCGTGCGCGATGGCCGTCCCTGGACCGCGATCGTCAAGAACCGCCGCAAGTCGGGCGACCACTACTGGGTGCGCGCGAACGTAACGCCCGTCTCCGAGCAAGGCACGGTGGTCGGTTATCTGAGCGTGCGCGTGAAGCCCACGCGCGAGGAAATCCGCACGGCTGAAGCCTTCTACACGCAAATGCGCGAGGGCCGTCTGCAAGGCGTGCGGCTGCGCCACGGCTCGGTGGTGCGCACAGGCCTCGTGGGCGCATCGCAGTCAGTCCTGCGCGTGCCCATCGCCACGCGTATCGCCTTCGGCTATGGCGCCGTGCCCGCCGTGTTCGCCGCGGCCGGCTTCGCGGCCTGGCAGGGCCTGCCGCCGCTGCCGTTCTGGGGTGCATTCGGCGCGGCCTGCCTGTGTGCGTTCGGCGCCTGGCGTCTGACCACGCGCCACCTCGGCGCACCGCTCGCGCAGATGACCACGGCCTCCACGCGCATGGCCGCGGGCGACCTCACGGCCACGCTCGCGGTCGCCACGAACGACGATCTCGGCGACGTGCTCCAGGCGCTCAATCAGCTGCAGGCCAATCTCACGGCGATCGTGTTCGACGTGCGCTCGCAGATCGACGGCATGCTCGACGCCGCGCACGAAATCTCGAGCGGCAATCTCGATCTCTCGCGCCGCACCGAAATGCAGGCGGCATCGCTCGAAGAAACCGCGGCCACGATGGATCAGCTCACGACCACCGTGCAGGCCAACGCCGAAGCCAGCGCCCGCGCGCTCGATCTCGCACGCGACGCGCAGTCCGCCGCCGCCGAGGGCGGCTCGATCGCCGCGCAGATGGAGCGCACGATGACGGGCATCACCGACGCATCGCGCCGGATCAGCGACATCACCGGCGTGATCGACGGCATCGCGTTCCAGCCCAACATCCTCGCGCTCAACGCCGCTGTCGAAGCCGCGCGCGCGGGCGAGGCCGGCCGCTCGTTCGCCGTGGTGGCGGGCGAGGTGCGCATGCTCGCGCAGCGCTGCGCGGCATCGGCCAAGGAGATCAAGCAGGTCGTGGACGCCAGCGTCAACGAGATCGCCGAGGGCACGCGTCTCGTCGGCAACACGACGGCGCAGATGCGCTCGATCGACGAAGCCGTGAGCCGCGTCTCGTCGATCATCACCGAGGTCGCGAACGCCAGCGGCGAGCAGGCCGAAGGCATCCGCCAGGTCAATCAGGCCGTCGCGCATCTGGACAGCGCCACGCAGCAGAACGCCGCGCTCGTCGAGCAGGCCGCCGCCACGGCGCAGCGGCTCGCCGAGCAGGCCGACGTGCTCGACGAGGCCGTGCGCCTCTTCACCGTGGCAGGCGCCGAAGCGGAAAAGCGCGCAAAGCCCGCCCGCACCCCGGCGCGCCGCCAGAGCGTCAATCTTGCCGAAGCAGCCGAGGAGATCGCAGCATAACGACCGGCTCGCACGCCGCGCCGCAAACGCAGTCGGGTGGCTCCGTCTATTGGTCTGAGAGATCGGCGTTAGTCCCATCTCGACAGTGCAGCGCGCGGGCGGCACCATGAAAACCGTCAGCAAGCCGTACCCCGGTTTGCTGATCCGAGTAACAACGGCGTTTCAACGGCTCGCCCGGCCTGCCCGGGTGGGCCGTTTTTTCTGTTGCGCACGCCTGGCGCCTGGCATCGCTTTGCTTCGCAACCATGACAGCGGTGCAACGCGCAACGCATTTCGCATGGCCCGTTGCAGGGCGCGCAAAAACGGGCGTTGCGCCGGCGAGTCGCGTTACACTGGCTGGCCAGGGTCGCGGCACAGCGATCTCGCTGTGTGTGTCTGCGCTCACTTGCATGAACACGCCGCGCAGCCGACCCCGTACAATGGCTCGACCACCCAACGCACGAGGACAACATCAATGCGCACGACCGGGTCTTCCGGAAACATGACCCTGCTCACCGAGCATGACGACGCGACCGGACGCGAACTGCGTTCACTGCGCCTCGAATCGGCGGCCGACGGCAAAAGCCTCTTGCTGGTCGAAGTCGACGAGCGCAAGCCGGGCATCCATCGCGAAGTGCGTTACGAAATCACGCCGGCCGAGCTGATCGCGGCCATTCGCGCACAAGGCGCCGAGCTGCCCGGGGAATCACACACGCGCTAAGCGCACCGAAACTGACGACACGAACGCGGCACGCGCAGTCTCGTGTGCCGCGTACTGTCGCTTTCCACTCATCGGGCGCCTCTCGCGAACACCTCGCGTTTCTCTCTTTTAATCCGGCGCTTTTTTCAAATGCCTGCCCTACTCGGCAGGCATTCTCACGCGCGTGCAGGGGGTCGCTTGCACGCGTTCGAAATACGTCCATAATCTTTACGTTACCCTTCTATCTTTCCCGTTCCTCGCCTGACGGCGCAACGGAAGTAAGCCGATGCTACATGACCTCGTCGCGCAATACGGGCCTGCGCTGGTGTTCATCAATGTGCTCGCCGGATCGCTTGGGCTGCCCGTGCCCGCGATGCCCGCGCTCGTGTTGTTCGGCGCGATGGCGGCCATGCATCCCGGTTCGATCGGCCAGCAGGTCGCGCCGGTGCTGGGGCTCGCCATCTTCGCCATGCTGATTGGCGACAGCGTCGGGTTCATGGCCGGGCGCCTCTACGGCGGCAACACGCTCAAGACGCTCTGCAAGCTCTCGCTCTCGCGCGACACCTGCGTGAAAAAAACCGAGCGCTTTTTCGGCCGCTGGGGCGTGCGCGTGCTCGCCGTCGCCAAGTTCGTGCCGGGGCTGTCGCTCGTGTCCGTGCCGATGGCCGGCGCGATGGGCGTGCCCTACCGCCAGTTCGTCGGCTTCGACGGCATCGGCGCGGCGCTGTGGTCCGGCACCGGCCTGCTCGTCGGCGTAATGTTCGCGCCGCAGATCGACATGCTGATGAGCGGCGCAAGCCGCCTTGGCCGCTTCGCCCTCGTTGTGGTGGCCGTGCTGCTGGTGCTTTACGCGACCTACCGCTGGCAGCGCCGCCGCCAGCTCATCAAAAAGCTCGCGAACGCGCGCATCACGGTGGAAGACCTTTACCGCGCGATGGGCGCCAAGCCGCCGCCGGTCGTGTTCGACATTCGTTCAGAAGAAAAGCGCAAGCTCGATCCGTACATCATTCCGGGCGCGTTGTTCGCCGACGAGCGCAAGCTCGACGAGATCGTCGGCAAGTACCCCAACGACCAGAAGCTCGTGATCTACTGCTCGTGCCCCAATGAAATTTCCGCGGCCTGGATGGCGAAGAAGCTAGCCGAGGCCGGCTTTACCGATGTGGTGCCGCTGCTGGGCGGTCTCGATGCGTGGCGCGACGCCGGCCGCACGCTCGAGTCCCTCCAGATGCACGCCCACACCGAAGTCCCGGTCAACATCACGCCTAAAGCTGTCTGATCCGGGCGGCCCGCTCCCGAGCCGCCCGCACGAGGAGAACCGCCAGATGGGCACGATCACCGAAGCCGAGGTTCCCGAATCCGAGGAACTTCCTTCCGCGAGCCGCCACTCCGACACGCAGCCGCAACCCGCCGAAGCGCCGTTCTCGACGCTCTCCACGCGGCGCCATCAGATGTTCCCCCAGCTCACCGACGACGAAATCGCGCGCCTCGCGCGCTTTGGCGAAGAGCGCCACTGGTCGGCAGGGGAGCTGCTCTTTCGCACGGGCGAAACCGGCCCCGGCATGTTCGTGCTGCTCTCCGGTTCGGTCAAAGTTTTCCAGCGCGACGGGCTGGGCCGCGAGCGCCTCATCGTCGAGCATGGGCGCGGGCATTTCCTCGCCGAAGTGGGCCAGCTCTCGGGCGGCCCGGCGCTCGTGGACGGCATGGCGCTCGAACCCGTCGATGCGATCCTGATTCCGCCCGAGCGGCTGCGCGCGGCCATCGTCGCGGAAGCCGAACTCGGGGAGCGCATCGTACGTGCGCTGATCCTGCGCCGCGTCTCGCTGATCGAAAAGGGCGCGGGCGGCCCGATTCTCGTCGGCAAGCACGACGATCCCACGCTCGTTTCGCTGCAAGGCTTCCTTTCGCGCAACGGCCATCCGTATTCCGTGCTCGACGAGCGCGACGAAGGCATGCTTTGCGGCGTAATCGAGCGTTTCGCCGCGCGCTGCGAGGACCTGCCGCTCGTGATCTGCCCCGACGGGTCGGTGCTGCGCCGTCCCAGCGCGCCCGAACTGGCCACGTGCCTCGGCATCCTGCCCGAGCTCGACGGCGAGCGCGTCTACGACGTCGCCGTGGTGGGCGCGGGCCCGGCCGGTCTCGCCACGGCGGTCTACGCCGCTTCGGAAGGCCTTTCGGTGATCGTGCTCGACTCGCGCGCGCCCGGCGGCCAGGCGGGCGCCAGCTCGCGTATCGAAAACTATCTGGGCTTTCCCACCGGTATCTCCGGCCAGGCGCTCGCCGGCCGCGCGTTCGTGCAGGCGCAGAAGTTCGGCGCACACGTGGCCATTCCGGTCTCGGTGCGCAAGCTGATCTGCGATGAAGAACCGCGGCGGCTCGAAACCTGCAGCGGCGATGTGCGCGCGCATACGGTCGTGATCGCGAGCGGCGCCGTGTACCGCAAGCCCGCGATCGAGGGCATCGATCGCTATACGGGGCGCGGCATTTACTACTGGGCCTCGCCGGTCGAGGCGAAGCTTTGCAAGCACGAGAACATCGTGCTCGTGGGCGGCGGCAATTCCGCGGGCCAGGCGATCGTCTACCTCTCCACGCACGCGCGCCAGATCGACGTGCTGATCCGCAAGGCCGGTTTCGAATCGACGATGTCGCGCTATCTGATCGACCGTATCGCTTCGCTCTCGAACGTGCACGTGCATGGGCACAGCGAGATCGGCGGCCTGGACGAAGACACGAGCGGCCTCGCCTCGGTGCGCCTGAAGATGCCGTGCCCGGAGGGCGTCGACCATTTCGATTCGCGCCATCTGTTCCTCTTCACGGGCGCGGACCCGAACACCGGCTGGCTGCGCGCATGCGGCGTGAAGCTCGACCCGCACGGCTTCGTGCTGACCGGCGACAACGAGTCGTGCAGCCTCGCGACTTCGGTGGAAGGCGTCTACGCGATCGGCGACGCGCGAGCGGGCTCGACCAAGCGCGTGGCCGCGGCGGTGGGCGAAGGCGCGGCTGTGGTCGCGCAGATCCATCAACGGCTCGCTGCGCTGCGGCCGGTGACGGTGGTCGCGGGCGTTCATGCGTGAGCGCGCTGTGGAGGTTGCAGAAGCGCCAACGGTTGCCGAAGCCGGTTCCTCGCTAGTTCTGCCGCTCGCGGCGGCTCGCACGCTGCACCTCGCGGCGCAAGGGCTGCTCACGCCGCCGCGCCGCAAGGCTACGCAAGAAGACGTGCTCGATGCGATCCGCCGCATGGCGCAGCTGCAGATCGACACGATCCACGTGGTCGCGCGCAGTCCCTATTTCGTGCTGTTCAGCCGCATTGGCGCGTTCGAGCCGGCCTGGCTCGACGCGCATCTCGCGCAGGGGCGCCTGTTCGAATACTGGGCGCACGAGGCCTGCTTCCTGCCGATCGAGGACTACGGGCTGCTGCGCCATCGCATGCTCGACCCTTCCGGCATGGGCTGGAAATACGCGGCCGAGTGGCATGACCAATACCGTGACGAGATCGACGCCCTGCTCGAGCGCATCCGCGCCGAGGGCGCCGTGCGTTCCGCCGACTTCGCGCGCGCCGAGGGCGACAAAGGCAGCGGCTGGTGGGACTGGAAGCCGGAGAAGCGGCATCTGGAAGTACTGTTCGCAACCGGCGCGCTGATGGTGGCGCAGCGGCACAACTTCCAGCGTGTGTACGACGTGGCCGAGCGCGTACTGCGGCACTGGAACGATGCGCGCGACCTGCCGCCACGCGCCGAAGCGGAGCGCGCGCTGCTCCTGCGCTCCTGCCGCGCGCTCGGCGTGATCCGCGCGGACTGGGCCGCCGACTACTTCCGCCTGCCGCGCCGCCCGTATGCCGATGCCCTCCACGCACTCGCCGACGCGGGCGAGCTGCTGCCCGTGCGCGTAGAAGGCTGGAAACACGATGCGTTCGTGCATCGCGAGCACGCGGCCCTCATCGGCGAAGCGGCGAGCGGCAAGCTCGCCTCCACGGTCACGACCCTGCTCTCGCCCTTCGATCCGGTGGTGTGGGATCGCAAGCGAGCGCTCGCGCTATTCGATTTCGATTACGCCATGGAATGCTATGTGCCGGCGGCGAAGCGCAAATACGGTTACTTCGCACTACCGATCTTGAATCGCGGACGGCTGATCGGGCGCATCGACGCAAAGGCGCATCGGGCGCAGCAGGTGTTCGAGGTGAAATCGCTGCATCTGGAGCCCGGCGTACGCGCGAGCGGCCGTCTGGTGGCCGACTTGCGCCGGGCGCTGCAGCGTTGCGCGGACTGGCACGGCACGCCGGAGCTACGCATCGGCGCAGCACCGGACGGCCTCGCGGCCGCCCTGCTGGCTGCGTGAGCGTGCGACTGCTGACCCGGCAGAGCCGCCGCACGCGTTGAGAACGATTAGTGCTCCAGCTTGGCGCGCAGTTCGCGCGCGGCTTCGAGCAAGCCTTCGTAGCCCGAACGCGCGTGTTGCGGCAGGTCGGGGTCGCCCACCAGCGCGCCCAGCGTTTCGACGAGGCTGAAGACGAGGCCCTTGGCCGCGCCCGCCGCGATCTTGCCGGACTTCACGCCTTCGTCGACGTGGCTGAAGGCGGCGTTCAGGCTCTCCAGATCCGGTTGCGATGAACCGGCGCCAGGCTTTTGAGCGTCCTGCTTTTGCTTGTCGTCGCTCGTCATGATGAACTCGATCTCCCTTGGTGAGCAGTAGTCAAAAGAATCACGCACGTTTCAATGTTATATACCCATCGGGTGCGGGCGTCCATTCGAGGCCCGGCAGCGCGAGAAGCAACGCAAAGCGCACTCCCGAATCTTCTCACCTTTGCCGCCCACGCGCAGAAGCCGCGAGCGCGACGGCTTGTCGCTTCGTCACGCCCGGGGACTAAAAAAGCCTTGAAATCAGGGCTAATGTGGATTTCGCACGATGGATCGGCAGGTGCCTCGCCTCGCTTCACACGAGCGCCGATGGCGTGTTACGACCTCTCCCGCAAACGCTCACCATTGCGCTTCGAAACGTGGATTCTCGCCGCTTCGAGTGCGTCTGCCGATCGGTTCTCGCTCACCGCACCCCACGCCGGATTTGCATTTCACCCTTGTTTTCAAGGTACTTCTGCTCATGGCGGCACGTCCCACGCGCTCGCGCCACTCCGTTCAAGGTGCGTGACCGGTTGGCAACCTGCTCACTCCCGAAAAGCCTCACCTCTCGCGCGACTGTCCATTTGGGGCGTCCAATGCGATGCCTGAACGTTGCCGCGCGATGCGGTATCGTATGTGGATGTCTGCAGATGCCAATACGAGGAATCACACGATGAGCTACGCCACGAACGCGCCCGCCCGCAAGGAAATCGACTCGCTCAGCGGGGCCGCCGTCGTCGAATTCGGCACCGACTGGTGCGGCTATTGTCAGGGTGCGCAACCGCTGATCGGCGCGGCGTTCGAGCGTAATCCGCAGGTGCGTCGC
The DNA here is from genome assembly GCF_040948855.1 of Paraburkholderia sp. BR10882. Classification (NCBI taxonomy): domain Bacteria; kingdom Pseudomonadati; phylum Pseudomonadota; class Betaproteobacteria; order Burkholderiales; family Burkholderiaceae; genus Paraburkholderia; species Paraburkholderia sp. BR10882. The sequence continues at coordinate 548,216 of NZ_JBFPKP010000002.1, forward strand.
CTGAAAGTGGAAGACGGACCGGGCCGCGCGCTCGGCCGCTCGTTTCGCGTGAAGCTCTGGCCCACACTCATTTTCCTGCGCGACGGTGTGGAGGTCGCGCGCGTGGTGCGTCCACAAAACGCCGCCGAACTCGACGAGGCGTTCGCTTCGCTCGCGTAGTCGCGCCACGCCCTCCTACGCGGTCCGAACGATCGGCGCAGACCGCTCCCGAAAAGCCTCACCTTTGCCCGCGGGCGCGCCCGAAAGCGCCCGCCGCGCTCACGCCTCCAGGCCGGCGAGCAGATCGTCGATCGCGCGATACACACGCTCGACCACCTCCGGCCCCACCTCCGCTTCCAGCGCCTTGTAGCGCGCCTCCAATTCGTTCGAAATCGCTTTCACGAGTTGATGGCTCTTCTTCGTGAGCGAGACGAGCACGCGCCGCTGGTCGTCGGCGAAACGCTCCTTCGTCACGAGGCCGAGCGTCTCCATACGTGCGAGCACGCCCGCCATGCTCGGGCTGGAGATCGTGCACAGGTCGGAAATCTGCCGCGGCTCGAGCGGTCCGCTTTCATTGAGCGCGCGGATCACGCGCCACTGCTGCTCGGTGAGGCCGTGCGACGTGATGAGCGGGCGAAAGCGTTCCATCATCTTTTCGCGCGCGCGCAGCAGCAGCATGGGCAGGTTGCGGTGCGCAACGCGAGTGGTCGGACGCGAAGTATCGGACATGGCGGTTTCAGCTAAACGAAGAATTCGACGAACAGGCCCAGGAGAAACCCGAAAAGTTCTCATCGACGATTGACGAGGGATCATAGCAAGCGCACTATCACTCACATATTAGTGTTTCCGTGAAGCCAATCCAAGCCATGTTTTCCGTTGCCGATCATCTGCTGCACGTCGAAGGCGAGGCCTTGCCGCGCGACGTCAGCGCCGCTGCCGTGCGCGGGCTGCTCGCCACAGGTGCGCGTTGCCGGGCGCCTGTGAGCGGCGCTGTCTACGGCACGCTGCTCAACGACCGCCACGCGCTCGAAGCGCTGGGCGACGCCGTGAACGCGCCCCCTTACAAGGCGCCGCCGCGCGCGCCCGTTCTCTACCTGAAGCCGCGCAACACGCTCGCAGGCCACCGCGCGCGCGTGGCCGTGCCCGGCGGCGAGGGCGTCCAGGTGGGCGCATCGCTCGGCGTCGTGATCGGGCGCACCGCCGCGCGCGTCGCCGCACATGAAGCGTTCGATTACATCGCGGGGTATACGCTCGTGGCCGATCTGAGCGTGCCGCATGCGAGCGTCTATCGCCCCTCGGTGCGGTTTCGCGCACGCGACAACTTCTGCGTAATCGGCCCCGCCGTGGTCGCGCGCCGGCATGTGGCCGATCCGGATGAACTTGCCGTTGCGGTCAACGTCGAAGGCGGCGCGGCCTTCCATGCAACGACGGCCACGAGCGTTCGCGGCGTCGCCCAGTTGCTCGCCGATGTCACCGACTTCATGACGCTCGCCCCCGGCGACGTCATCACGCTCGGCGTGCCGCACGGCGCACCCGTGGTTCAGGCCGGTGCGCGTGCAGCGATCTCCATTGGAGACTGGTCGCCGCTCGAAATCGAATTCGTCGCGGCAGACGTGGCGCTGGGAGCACAAGCATGATGCGCGCACGCGTTGCCTATGCAGGCGCCATCCACGAAGCCACGCCCGAAGGAGACCGCGTGCGGCTCGCCGACGGCCGCGTGCGCGAGGAACATGAAGTCGTCTGGCTCGCGCCGTTCGAGCCCGGCACGATCTTCGCACTCGGGCTCAATTACGCCGAGCACGCCAAAGAACTGCAGTTCTCGAAGCAGGAAGAGCCGCTCGTGTTCCTCAAGGGGCCGGGCAGCGTGATCGGCCATCGCGGCACCACGCGCCGCCCCGCCGACGTCACGTTCATGCACTACGAGTGCGAGCTCGCCGTCGTGATCGGCCGCACCGCGCAGCACGTGAAACGCGAGGACGCCATGCAGTACGTGGCCGGCTACACGATCGCGAACGACTACGCGATCCGCGACTATCTGGAGAACTACTACCGCCCGAACCTGCGCGTGAAAAACCGCGACGGCGGCACCGTGCTCGGCCCCTGGTTCGTCGATGCCGCCGATGTCGCCGACGTCAACGCGCTCGGCCTGCGCACTTACGTGAACGGCGAACTCAAGCAGAACGGCAACACGCGCGATTTCGTCACCGGCATCGCGGAACTCATCGAGTATTTGAGCGGCTTCATGACGCTCGCCCCCGGCGACGTCGTTCTGACCGGCACGCCCGAAGGCGTCGTCAACGTGAATGCAGGCGACGAAGTCGTCTGCGAGATCGACGGTCTGGGCCGTCTCGTCAACACCGTCGCGAGCGACGTCGACTACGGGCGCTGATCCGCCAACGAATCGAACACGGACTACGTTAGACATGCGAATCGACCATCTGATCAACGGCCGCGCACACAGCGGACGCGACTACTTCGAAACCGTGAATCCCGCGAACCAGGACGTGCTCGCGGAAGTGGCGCGCGGCGGCGCAGAGGAAGTCGATCTCGCGGTGCGCGCCGCGAAAGACGCCTTTCCCGCCTGGGCGGCAACGCCCGCCGCGGAGCGCGCGAAGGCGATCCGCAAGCTCGGCGAGCTGATCGCGAAGAACGTGCCCGAAATCGCGCAGACCGAAACGAAAGACACCGGCCAGACCATTTCGCAAACCGGCAAGCAACTCGTGCCGCGCGCCGCCGACAACTTCAGCTACTTCGCCGAAGTCTGCACCGCCGTGGACGGCCACACCTACCCCACGTCCACGCATCTGAACTACACGCTGTTTCATCCCGTGGGCGTGTGCGCGCTCATCTCGCCCTGGAACGTGCCGTTCATGACCGCCACGTGGAAGGTCGCGCCCTGCCTCGCGTTCGGCAATACCGCCGTGCTGAAGATGAGCGAGCTATCGCCGCTCACGGCCTCGATGCTCGGCCAGCTCGCGCTCGATGCCGGAATTCCGGCGGGCGTGCTCAATGTCGTGCACGGCTATGGCAAGGAAGCGGGCGAGCCGCTCGTCGCGCACCCCGACGTGCGCGCCGTTTCGTTCACGGGCTCGACGGCTACGGGCAACCGCATCGTGCAGGCCGCGGGCCTCAAGAAGTTCTCGATGGAGCTGGGCGGCAAATCCCCGTTCGTGATCTTCGACGACGCCGATTTCGAACGCGCGCTCGACGCCGCCGTGTTCATGATCTTCTCGAACAACGGCGAGCGCTGCACGGCGGGCTCGCGCATTCTCGTGCAGCGTTCGATCTACGCGAAGTTCGCCGAGCGCTTCGTCGAGCGTGCGAAGCGCATCAGGGTAGGCGATCCGCTCGACGAGACAACCATCGTCGGCCCGATGATCAGCCAGGGCCATCTCGCGAAGGTCCGCAGCTATATCGAGCTCGGACCGAAGGAAGGCGCGACGCTCGCTTGCGGCGGCCTCGACGCGCCGGCGCTGCCCGACGCGGTGAAGAACGGAAACTTCGTTATGCCGACCGTGTTCGTCGATGTCGATAACCGCATGCGCATTGCGCAGGAAGAAATTTTCGGCCCGGTGGCGTGCCTGATTCCCTTCGACGACGAGACTCATGCGATCCGCCTTGCCAACGACATCGCCTATGGTCTGTCCAGCTATGTGTGGACCGAGAACACCGGCCGCGCGCTGCGCGTGGCCGCCGCCGTCGAAGCGGGCATGTGCTTCGTGAATAGCCAGAACGTACGCGACCTGCGCCAGCCGTTCGGCGGCACGAAGGCTTCTGGCGTCGGCCGCGAAGGCGGCACATGGAGCTACGAAGTGTTCCTCGAGCCGAAGAACGTGTGTGTTTCGCTCGGCTCGCATCACATTCCGCATTGGGGCGTGTAATGGGCAAACTCGCGCTGGCGGCCAAGGTCACGCACGTGCCTTCGCTGTACCTCTCCGAACTGGACGGCCCCCACAAAGGCTGCCGCCAGGCGGCCATCGACGGCCATCACGAGATCGGCCGCCGCTGCCGCGAACTGGGCGTCGATACGATCGTCGTGTTCGATGTGCACTGGCTCGTGAACAGCGAGTATCACATCAACTGTGCGCCGCGCTTCGAAGGCGTCTACACGAGCAACGAGCTGCCGCATTTCATCAAGAACATGCCGTATGCGCACCCCGGCAATCCGCAGCTTGGCCATCTGATTGCCGATGTCGCGAACGAAATGGGCGTCAAGACGCGCGCCCATAGCGAAACGACGCTCGACCTCGAATACGGCACGCTCGTCCCCATGCGCTACATGAACGGCGACGAACATTTCCGCACGGTTTCGGTGGCGGGCTGGTGCATGTGGCACGACCTCGCCACCAGCGCGCGCTTTGGCCTCGCCGTGCGCCGCGCGATCGAAGAGCGCTACGACGGCACGGTGGCGATACTCGCGAGCGGGTCGCTGAGCCACCACTTCGCCAACAACGGCACGGCCGAAGCCTTCATGCACAAGGTCTGGGACCCGTTTCTCGAAGCGACCGATCGCAACGTCGTGGCGATGTGGGAGCGTGGCGACTGGAAAACCTTCTGCGACATGCTGCCGATGTACAACGAAAAGTGCTGGGGTGAAGGCGGTATGCACGACACGGCCATGCTGCTCGGCGCGCTCGGGTGGGACCGCTACGAAGGCCGGGCGGAAGTCGTCACGCCGTATTTCGGCAGCTCCGGCACAGGGCAGATCAACGCCATCCTGCCGGTCATGCCGCTACCGGCTTAAGCGGCTCAAACACGGGAGAACGCCATGCCCCATCTCACCCTCGAATACAGCGCGAATCTCGCGGATGCGAACAGCATGGGTCAGCTATGCGAATCGCTCGCGCACGTGCTCGATGCACAACGCGACGAGAACGGCGCGCGCGTGTATCCACGCGGCGGCATTCGCACCCGTGCGCTGCGCTGCGAGCAGTACTTCATTGCCGACGGCAACCCCGGGAACGCCTTTCTGCACGGCTGCCTGAAGATCGGCGCAGGCCGCTCCCAGGCCGTGCGACGGGCGACGGGCGATGCGCTCTTCGAGGCGATCAAGCAGCACTTCGAACAAGCCTTCGCGTCGCACGGCCTCGCGCTCTCGCTCGAAATCGTCGAGTTCAGCGAGGAAGGCGCGTGGAAGCACAACAACCTGCACGCCCGGCTCAAAAACGCGAGTTCATGATGCTAGATCAGCAAACCATCTGCGAGCTGGCCGCACGGCTCGACGAAGCGGAACGCACGCGCACGCAGCTGCGGCATTTTTCGCGGTTGCATCCGGAGATGACAATCGACGACGGCTACGCGATCCAGCGCGAGTGGGTCAAACTCAAGCTCGCCGCGGGCCACACGATCAAGGGCCGAAAAATCGGCCTGACGTCGCGCGCCATGCAGCGCGCGTCGCAGATCGACGAGCCCGACTACGCGCCGCTGCTCGACAGCATGTTCATCCCCGCAGGCAGCGAGATTCGCGCGGACCGCTTCATCGCGCCGCGTGTGGAAGTGGAATTGGCGTTCGTGCTGAACCGGCCACTGCAAGGGCCCGACGTCAAGCTCTTCGATGTGCTCGACGCAACGGCCTATGTGACGCCGGCCATCGAGATCATCGACGCGCGCATCGAGCAGTTCGACCGCGAAACCCACGCGCCGCGCAAGGTGTTCGACACGATTTCCGACTTCGCCGCCAACGCGGGCGTCGTGCTGGGCGGCCGCCCGGTGAAGCCGCTCGACGTGGACCTGCGCTGGGTCGGCGCGCTGCTCTACAGGAACGGCGCCGTGGAGGAAAGCGGCCTGGCCGCCGCGGTGCTCGACCATCCGGCAACCGGCGTTGCCTGGCTCGCCAACAAGATCGCGCGCCACGACGAGCGCCTGGAAGCCGGCGACGTGATCCTGAGCGGCTCGTTCACGGCGCCGATTCCGGCACGCGCGGGCGATACGTTCCATGCCGATTACGGCCCGCTGGGCGGCATCGGTTTCCATTTCATCTGATCAGGATGCCGTCATCATGGCCGTACCCGCCAACCCGTTCAAGCGCGCGCTCGCGCAAGGCCGCCCGCAAATCGGCCTGTGGGCCGCACTCGCCGACTCGTACGTAACCGAACTGCTTGCGAACACGGGCTTCGACTGGCTGCTGATCGACGGCGAGCACGCGCCCAATGATTTGCGCAGCACGCTCGCGCAACTGCAGGCCGTCGCGCCCTACCCCACGCACGCGATCGTGCGGCCCGTGCGCAACGACGCGGCCATCATCAAGCAACTGCTCGACATCGGCACGCAAACCCTGCTCGTGCCGATGATCGAGAACGCCGAGGAGGCACGCGCCGCCGTCGCCGCGACGCGCTATCCGCCGCACGGCGTGCGCGGCGTGGGCAGCGCGCTTGCGCGTGCCTCGCGCTGGAACGGCTCTGCGGATTATCTGCATCACGCAGCGGAAGAACTGTGCGTGCTGGTCCAGGTGGAAACGGCGAGCGCGCTCGCGCAGCTCGAAGCCATCGCGCAGGCAGGAGGTGTGGACGGCGTGTTCTTCGGGCCCGCGGACCTGAGCGCTTCGATGGGCCTGCTGGGCCAGCCAGGCTCGCCGCAGGTGCGCGAGGCGATCTGCAACGGCATTCGCACTGTGCGCGCGCAAGGCAAAGGCGCGGGCGTGCTCGCGGCCGATCCGGTCATTGCGAACGAATATCTGGAAGCTGGCGCGACGTTCGTCGCCGTGGGCAGCGACGTGTCGTTGCTTGCACGCAGCGCAAGCGAACTGGCCGCGAAATTCCGCCAGCCTGCGGCGCGCGGCTAACGCGCGTTCATCCCGCGTTCATCGCGTCGCGCGCGGGGCGCGCTTCATTCGCCCGCTTCCCCGCTCTGTATGAGCTTGGCCAGCACGCTTGCCAGCACTTCGCGCTCGTGCTCGCTCAGCGTGGCGAGAATCGCGTCGTTCGTCGCCTTCGAGATCGCCGTGGCGCGCCGGTAGGTACTGCGTCCCTGCGCCGTGAGCGCCACGAGCACGCCGCGCCCGTCCGCCTCGTTCGAGGTCTTGGCGAGCAGGCCCTTGCGTTCGAGCACGTCGGTGGCGCGGCTCGCCTGGCTGCGGTCGAGATTCGATACGCGCCCGAGATCCGACACCGACAACGATCCGAACGCGCCCACGCTGAGCAGCAGCCGCGCCTCCGTGAGCGACAGGGAGAGCGCTGCCTCGAACGCGTCGCTCATCGTGCGATCGGTCTGCTTCTTGAGCACATGGAGCCGGTAGGTGAACAGCTCCGCGATGTTGTACTTCCCCGTCATGGATCTTCCCGCCTGGTTTTCACCGGCCGCGAAATGCGGCCACGCCGTCAGGATAGCATCGATGAAAGCGCTGTTCTGCAGGCATTTCAGGGAAAGTTTGATGCTTGCACACGCATTTATTTGCGCGTAGGATCGGCGAGATCAGAGCCCGCCACGAGGAGACTTTCATGAATGAAAACATCCAGCGCACGCGCCCCGAATGGTGCGACCCCACGGAATGGGCGGTGCGCGTGCAACTCGCCGCTGTGTATCGCGTGTTTCATCTCATGGGTTGGACCGAGCTGATCTTCAATCACATTACGCTGCGCGTGCCCGGGCCGCACAAGCATTTCCTCATCAACCCGTTCGGGCTCACGTATGACGAAATCAAGGCCTCGAATCTCGTCAAGATCGATCTCGAAGGCAATATCCTGAGTCCGAGCGAGTATCCGATCAATCCGGCCGGTTTCGTGGTTCACAGCGCGATACATGCAAACGTGGCAGACGCGCATTGCGTGATGCATACGCACACCACGGCAGGGCTCGCGGTGGCGTGCATGGAAGGCGGCCTCGCGTATACGAACTTCTATTCGGCGCAGCTGCACGACATGGTCGCGTATCACGACTTCGAAGGCATCACCGTGCACGCCGAAGAAAAATCGCGCATCCTGAAGTCGATGGGCGACAAGCGGCTGCTCATTCTGCGCAACCACGGGCTGCTTTCGCATGGTGCGACCCTCGCGCACGCTTTTGCGCTGCTCTGGACGCTCAATCGCGCGTGCGAGGTGCAGGTCGTGACCGATTCGATGCGCGGTCAGACGCTGCCGATCTCGCCCGCCATTACCGAACGCTCGACGCGCGACGCCTTGCAGTTCTCGCCCGAACACGGCGCGGGCCAGAACGTGCTCGACGCGCTGATCCGTCGTGTCACGCGCATCGACCCGTCTTATCAGGAGTGAAAGTTTGAACACCCCGAACCGGAAGATCACCGTCATCGGCGGCGGTGCGATCGGCGGCCTGATCGCGGCGCGCCTTGCGCGCGCGGGCATCGCCGTAAATCTGCTCGCACGCGGTGCGCATCTGGAAGCGATTCGCCGCGACGGTCTGACGATCGTCGAAGGCGACACGCGCTACACGCAAGCCGTCAACGCAACGAACGACGCCGCATCGCTCGGCGCGCAAGACATCGTCTTCGTTTGCCTGAAGGGTCAGGCGCTCGCCCAGTCGGCCGCTTCGCTCGCACCGCTCGTGGGCCCGCACACGCATATCGTCTCGGCGATGAACGGCGTGCCCTGGTGGTTTCTCCACGGCTTCGGCGGCACGCATGCGAACGGCCCGCTCGAAGCGGTCGATCCCGGTGGTGTCGTCTCGAAGGCGCTGCCGCCCGCGCAGGCTTCGGGCTGTGTCGTGCATCTGTCGTCGTCGATTGCGGGGCCGGGCGTGATCCGCAAGGGCGGCGGCAATCATCTGATCGTCGGCGAGGGCTCGGCGCACATGGCCACGCGCGCACAGGAAGCGCGAGATCTGCTTGCGCAGGCCGGCTTCGAGGTCACGAAGGCAGAGCCGATTCAGGCCGATATCTGGGCGAAGCTCTGGGGCAACATGACGATGAACCCCATCAGCGCGCTCACGCGCTCGACCGCCGACGTGATTCTCGACGACCCGCTCACGACTCAGCTCGTGAGCGCGGTCATGGTCGAGGCGCGCGCGATCGGCGAAGCGCTCGGCATTCGCCTCGCGATGACCATCGAGGAGCGCAACGCGATCACGCGCAAGCTAGGCGCGTTCAAGACTTCGATGCTGCAAGACGTCGAAGCGCAACGCTCGCTCGAAGTCGAAGCCCTGCTAGGCGCGCCCTATGAACTGGCGCAGCGCGTGGGCATCGCGGCGCCGTCGCTCGGCATGCTCTACGGTCTGGCGCGCCAGCTCGATTCGAATCTCGAAGCGGCGCGGCAGAAACGCTAGCCATCAATCCTCGAGCGGTTTGCCCGTGAGGTCGCGAATAAATGGCAGGGCGAGGCACGAGATCGCCACGCAGGTCATCACATACCACGCGGGCGCGAGCAGATTGCCCGTGGTCTTCACGAGCCAGGTGGCGACGGTCTGCGCAAAGCCGCCGAAAATCGCCACGCCGATGCCATAGACGATCGCCATGCCCGTCGCGCGCACGGCTCGCGGGAACATCTCGGGCAGCATCGTGATGGAGGGCGCGGCCTGCAGCCCAAGCAGCACGCTCAGGCCGCCTACGGTGATCAAAAGACGCGCGGCATCCGGGCCGCTCGCGAGCCACAGGAACGCCGGGTAGATCAACAGCAAGACACCCACGCGCGGCCAGAAGATCAGCGCGCGGCGGCTGAACCGGTCGCAGAGCAGGCCCGATACGGGCGCCACCAGAAAGGTCACGACGCCGGAAACGAGCCCCGCGAGCAAGGCCGTGGGCGCGGGCACCTTCAGTTCGTGAATCGCATACGTCGGCATATAGAACGTGACGACATAGGCCGTGACCGTGGAGCCGATCGTCAGCAGGATGCCGAGCGCCGCGCGCCGCCAGTGATCGCGCAGCACGGCGAGCACCGGCATGCGCACCACGCTCGCCTGCGGCGGCAACTGCTCGTCAAGACGCCGGCGAATCCACATACCGAGCGGCGCGATCGCCACGCCCATGAGGAAAGGCACGCGCCAGCCCCAGGCGAGCAGCGTGTCGGCGGCAAGGAAAGTCGTCAGGAGTCCGGCCGTTAATGCGCCGAGCGAAACGCCCATCCCCTGGCTCGCGAACTGCCAGCTGCCGAGCAGGCCGCGATTGACGGGCGTGCCCGCCTCGATCAGCAGCGTGGTGGATGCGCCCACTTCGCCGCCCGCGGAAAACCCCTGCAGCAAGCGCGCGAACACGATCAGGACCGGTGCGGCCACCCCGATCTGCGCGTAGGTGGGGGCGAGGCCGATCAGCATGCAGCCTAGCGCCATCATGAAGATGGTGAGCGTCATGGCGGGCTTGCGTCCGGCGCGGTCGGCATACGCGCCGATCACCACGCCGCCCAGCGGCCGCATGACGAAGCCCACGCCGAAAGTCGCCACCGAGGCCAGCAACTGCCCGTAGCTCGACATGGTGGGAAAGAACAGCTTGCCGATGGTCAGCGCGAAGAAGCTGTAGACGGTGAAATCGAAGAATTCGAGCGCATTGCCGATTGTCGCGGCGACGATCAACTGCGTTCGGCTCAGTTTGCCCTTGCGCACTCCGGTCATGCTGACGCTGTTCATGGCTCTCCTCGTCGGCCTCTGGCGGGCCTGAATGTTGACCGTGCAACGGTAGCATTCGCCCGGGCGCACGCGCCACTGATCAAAACCCGCGTACGCCGCGAACCGCGTATGGCAATGAAACGTCCCTTTTATCGGCGCCCGGCATGCGCGTCTCATCCGCGTTCGTAAGGTAAAAGAGGCATACTCCCGGCATAGTCAGCACTCACGTTTCGCGCGCCGCGCCATTTTTTGGCGGTTCCGCAAACGCCCTGCGGGCCACCCACGCACAAAGTGGGCACCGAAATTGCGGCAGCGCGTCGAACGTTCCGACGAATCGGGCGCCGGCAGGCTATGCGCCGCGCCAACGCGCTTCCAGCCGCGCGCTTTGTCCCGCTGCCTTTTCCTCCGCCGCCACTGAAGGGTCGCCGCAGTCGCGACCCGTAAGCCCATGACAAGGATGTCCCTTTCTTCTGCCTTTCGGTTCCCGCGCGCGTCGCGCCTGCAAGCTCTCGTTGCCGTCCTCGCCGTTTCAGCCGGCCTGACGCTCGCGCTCGGCGCGTCGCGTGCAGCGGCGGCGACACCGGCCACCGTCGCCGAAGCGTTCAAGCCCGGCGCGAGCCCAGCGCATCCCGCGCAGCCTGCCGCGCCCGCCGCTAATGCCAACGCGGCCAACCCGGCCGCCCCCGTGGCGCTCACGCCCACCCAGGCGCAAGCCGCCCTGCAGGTGCTCGACGATCCCGTGCAGCGCGGCCACATGGAGGACACGCTGCGCGCCATCGCCGCCGCTGGCGCGCTGGCCGCGCCCGCCTCGGCGAGCGCGGCGGCCAGTGCGCCCGCCGCGGCCTCCGGCGCGGCGGCCGCCACGCCCGCGTCGGCGCCGCTCGCGGGCGCATTGCGCTCCAACGGTCTGGTCGTGCAGATCGCCGATCACGCGGCGCACGGCGCACGCACGATGGGCCAGCATCTGAGCCATACGTTCGCGACGCTGCTCGGCCTCTGGTCCACGCGCAACTGGTGGCAGGACCATCTGAACACGCCGGAAGGCCACGCGCTGATGCTCGCGCTGCTGCGCGTGCTGCTGCTCACGCTCGTGCCCGCGCTCGCGCTCGCCACGCTGCTGCGCCGCGTCGTCGCCACGCCGGAGCGCGCCATTGCCGCGCATCAGGCCGCGAAACAGCGCGAGGACGCCGGCCCTGCGCAAGGCGGCACGCCGACGCCGCAGCCACAAACACCTGAAGCGACGGGCACGAGCCTCGCGCTCGCCGCGCAGGCGAAAGCCGCCGATGCGAAGGCCGACGCGGAACAAGACGCCCTGCGCGAAGCCGCCGGCATGGAGCCGGCCGAGGGCAAGAGCGGCCAGGATGAAAAGGACAGCGACCCGAACGCCGGCCCCAACGCGAACGCGGGCGCCAACGCGGCAGCGCGCGCCACCGTGGTCGCGGCGCAAGCCGAGGACAACGCCAGCGCCTCGCCAAAAACCGCCGCCGACCGCGCGAAAGAGGCGTACCACGCGCTGCGCGGCGCGCATCACTGGCGCCTCTTGCAGCGTCTGCCGGGCGCGTTGCTCGTGATGCTGCTCGAAGTCGTGCCCGTGATCGCCTTCGGCCTGTGCGCCGCGGGCGTGCTGTCGCTCTTCGGCCCCGACGACGCCGCGCCCGCCGAAGCCGTGGGCCAGATCGTCGATACGTATGTGATCTGCCGCGTGATCGTGATGTTCGGCAAGCTGCTGTTCGCGCCCGACGCCGCCGCGCTGCGCCTCGTGCCGCTGCCCGATGACTGGGCCGCTTACGCGCAGCGCTGGCTCGTGCGCGTCGTCGTGATCGGCGGCGTGGGCGGAGCGATTGGCGGCGCGGTGCCGCTCGGCATGACCGAGGACGCGCATCTCGCACTCGTGAAGGTCGTCACGCTGGTCGGCCACCTCGCGCTTGCCGTGATGATCCTGCAGCTGCGCCGCCCCGTGGCCGACGCCATGCGCGCCGCCGCCGCACGCCATGGCTCGTATGCCTGGTTCATGCAATGGTTCGCCGACATCTGGGTGGGCGTGGCGCTCTTCGTCGTCCTCGCGCTCTGGTTCGTCTGGGCGCTCGATCTGCGCGGCGGCTACGCGGCGCTGCTGCGCGCGGGCGGACTCTCTCTCGTCGTCCTGCTCGCCGCGCGCGTGAGCGCCATCGTGCTGCTCGGGGCGTTGAGCCGCGCGTTCGGCTTGCGCGACGATCAGGAGAAGATGAGCTTCGGCCAGCGCCGTGCGTATCGCTATTACCCGGCACTGCGGCGCATCGTCGTCGTGGCGATCTGGATCGTCTCGCTCGACCTGCTGCTGCACGTCTGGGGCCTACGTCCCGCACGCATTCTCGCGCTCGCGCCGATGGGGCATCTGCTGGGCTCTGCACTCCTCACTATCGTGATCGCCGTCATTGCCGCCGTCGCGATCTGGGAGTTCGCGAACGGCGCGGCCGAGCGGCGCCTGAACGCATGGACCGACGCGGGCGACTTCGTGCGCGCCGCGCGTCTGCGCACGCTCTTGCCGATGTTCCGCACCACGCTGCTCGTTTCGATCCTCGTCGTGGTCGGGCTCACCGCGCTCTCGCAGCTCGGCGTGAACACCGCGCCGCTGATTGCGGGCGCGAGTATTTTCGGCGTGGCGCTCGGCTTTGGCTCGCAAAAGCTCGTGCAGGACTTCATCACCGGCATCTTCCTGTTGACGGAAAACGCCATGCAGGTGGGCGACTGGGTGACGGTGGCGGGCGTCTCGGGCACGGTCGAGTTTCTCTCGATCCGCACCGTGCGCCTGCGCGGCGGCGACGGTTCGCTCTACACCGTGCCGTTCAGCTCGGTGACGACGGTGAACAACACGAATCGCGGCATCGGCAACGCGGCGGTGAAGGTGCAGATCGCGCATGGCGCGGATCTGCAGCGCGCCATCGACACGCTCAAGGACATCGGCGCCGAGATCCGCAAGGAAGACGCGTTCAAGAACGGCATTCTCAGCGACTTCGCATACTGGGGCGTCGATCAGGTGGATGGCGCGGCCGTCACGCTCGTCGGGCAGATTCAGTGTAAGGACTCGGCGCGCTGGGGTGTGCAGCGCGAGTTCAACAAGCGCGTGTTGCTGCGCTTCACGGAGCGCGGCATCGAGCTGGCGAATCCGCAGCGCAACTTCCTCGTGGGCATGGCGCGCGGTGACGATGTCGAAGGGCATACGCACGGCGACGATCACGACGATGACGACGCCACCGACAACGATCGCGCGCGGGCGCAGGCGCACGGCGCTTCGAAGACGGGCGCGCAAGGCGGCAAGCCGCGCGCCGGCCGCGCCGGTGCGTCGGGCGACGGTAACGGGTCGTCGAGCGGCAAGCCGAATTGATGCGGGACATCATGGCCGGTGCGCGGCTCGCGCGCGCCGGCCTCACCCGTCGCTTCGCCCGATCGATCTCCCGAAAAGTCTCACCGATACGGGGCGAGCAACGTCGCGGCGCAACGCTGGCAGGGTAAAGTTCTCCGTCTAATCAAAGGTCTGCGAGCGGTGGCATGAGGCGCTGCACGCGCGGCGCGGTGAGTCCCGAAGAAGCTCACCTTTCCTCTGCTTGCGCGGCGCGCCCGATATAATCGATTTGCCATTCAACGAGGACATCTCATGAAATCACTGATTGCCCTGGTCGCCGCTGCCACCGTTGCAACGACCGCGTTCGCCGCCAACCCCATCGACAAGTTGCCGTCGGGCGTCGTCGTCGAACACATCAAGCAAGGCACCGGTCCGCAACCCACCGCCACCGACGTCGTGCGCGTGAACTATCGCGGCACGCTCGCGAACGGCACCGAATTCGACAGCTCCGACAAGCACGGCGGCCCGGCGACCTTCCCGCTCAATCGCGTGATTCCGTGCTGGACGCAAGGCGTGCAGAAGATGAAGGTCGGCGGCAAGGCGAAGCTGACCTGCCCGGCGGCGACCGCTTATGGCGATCGCGCGGTCGGCCCGATTCCGCCGAACAGCGATCTCACGTTCGAAATCGAGCTGATCGGGATCGGCCAGTAAGGCCAGCAGATTCTGCAGGCAAAAAAACGGGCGGTTGAGGTGTCACCCTCGCCGCCCGTTCTTGTTTTTGCAGGGACGCAGGCCTTACGCCTCGACGTCCTCGAAACTGAAGATTTCCGACTGGTCGTTGTACGAAAAGACCTCGCCGTAACGCGCCCACTCGATCACGGTATCGAGCGTTTCTTCGGCGTCGACATCGGAAAGCACGTCCTCCAGCTCCTGCTCGAAGCGCACGCGCGGCGCGCGATGGCCCGGGCGCTCGTCGAGCACCTTCTTGATGCGCGCCGCGAGCGGCACGTTGCGCAGCAGGTGATCGGCGAACATGAGCTTGCGCGCCTGCGTGCCCATCTCCGCAAACACGCGGGCGGGCGGCGTGAGCAGCACATCGCCTTCGCGCACGTCGGCGAAGCCGAGCTGCTGCAGCATTTCCACGATCGGGAACAGGTCGTCGACTTCCAGATGCAGCGAGCGCGCGATTTCCGGCATGTCGGCGCGGCCGTGATACGGTGCGGCCGCCAGCGTTTCGATCAGACCGGCCATGATGTTGGTCGACACGTCCGGCAGGCGGCTGCCCACTTCGAGACGGCGAGTCGTGGCCTCGGCGGCTTCGCGCGCCGTCATCTTCGCGTAGATGTCGTCGACGAGCTTGCGGAACGCCGGGTCGAGCCGGTTGCGCGGATGCTTGAACGGCACCTTGATCTCTGCCGACACGCGCCCAGGGTTCGACGACAACACGAGAATGCGGTCGCACATGAACACCGCTTCCTCGATGTTGTGCGTGACGATCAGCACGGACTTGATCGGCAGACGCCCTTGCGTCCACAGGTCGAGCAAATCGGTACGCAGCGTTTCGGCCGTGAGCACGTCGAGCGCGGAGAACGGCTCGTCCATGAGCAGGAGCGTCGGGTCGACCACGAGCGCGCGCGCGAAGCCCACGCGCTGGCGCATGCCGCCCGAAAGCTCGCGCGGATACGCGTTTTCGAAGCCGTCCAGACCGATCAGGTCGATGGCCGCCAGCGCCCGCTCGCGGCGCTCGCGCGCGCCCACGCCCTGCGCTTCGAGGCCCGCTTCCACGTTCTGCAGCACCGTGAGCCACGGGAACAGCGCGAAGGTCTGGAACACCATCGATACGCCTTCGGCCGGCCCTTCGAGCGGCTTGCCGAGCCAGTTCACCTCGCCTTCGGTCGGCTCGATGAGCCCGGAGATGATGCGCAGCAGCGTGGACTTGCCCGAGCCGGAACGGCCCAGCAAGCCGACGATCTCGCCCTCGCGCAGCGTGAGGTTCACGTCGTCGAGCACGAGGCGCTCGTCCTCTTTCTTCGCGAAGCCGCGCGAAACATGCTTGACGGCGAGCACTTCCTGGCCGGGAGCGGGCCGCATCGGCAGCAGGTCGGAAGAGACGATTTTCGGATTCAGCATGATGTCACTCCATCTCAATCGAGGCGCAGCCGGGACTCGGCGTAGGTGTACAGCGGACGCCAGAGCACGCGATTGAACAACGTAACGAACAGGGACATCATCGCGATGCCCAGAATGATCTTCGGGAAGTCGCCGGCGGCGGTCGTTTGGGCGATGTACGAGCCGAGGCCATGCGCGACGACTTTCGTGTCGCCCCACTGCACGAACTCGGAGACGATGCTCGCGTTCCATGCGCCGCCGGAAGCCGTGATCGCGCCCGTGATGTAGTACGGGAAAATGCCCGGCAGCATGGCCTTCTTCCACCATTGCCAGCCGCGAATGCGGAAGTTCGTGGCCGCTTCCTTGTAGTCGTTCGGATAGGCGCTGGCACCCGCGATCACGTTGAAGAGGATGTACCACTGCGTGCCGAGCACGATGAGCGGCGAGAGCCAGATGTCCGGGTTCAGGTGAAAGCGCACGATCACGATCACGAACACCGGGAACAGCAGGTTCGCCGGGAACGCGGCGAGGAATTGCGCGAGCGGCTGAACCTTCTCGGCAATCGCCGGACGCAGGCCGATCAGCACGCCGAGCGGCACCCAGATCACCGAAGCGATAGCGATCAAGAGCAGCACGCGAAAGAGCGTGATGAGGCCGAGCACGAACACGTGCCAGACTTCATCGAGCGTGACGCCCGTGCGCACATAGGCCACGACGCGCCACACCACGAACACAGTCAGCGCGATCACGAACGCGGCCCAGACGACGTCGCCGATACGCGAGCGCTTGCTGATCGTGGTCACGACGGGCAGCGACTTCGGCAGTTGCACGCGCAACGGAATGCGCGCGAGCGTGGCGAGCAGGAAGCCCATCGGCACGAGCAGACGGTGAATGAGACGCGTGCGCCGAATCAGGTCGAGCAGCCACGATTCGGGCGCGTCGCCCGAGCTCGTGTTCTCCATGCGGAACTTGTCGGCCCACGCGACGAGCGGGCGGAACAGGAACTGGTCGTACGCGAGAATCACGACGACCATCGCGAGGATCACCCAGCCCACGGCGTGCAGGTTCTTTTCCGCGATCGCCTGGGCCAGATACGCGCCGACACCCGGCAGCGTGATCGTGTTGTTGCCCACCGTGATCGCTTCGGAGGCCACCACGAAGAACCAGCCGCCCGACATCGACATCATCATGTTCCAGATGAGGCCCGGCATCGAGAACGGCACCTCGAGCTTCCAGAAGCGCTGCCAGCCCGTGAGATGGAAACCTCGCGAGACTTCATCCAGATCGCGCGGCACCGTGCGCAGCGACTGGTAGAAGCTGAACGTCATGTTCCACGCCTGGCTCGTGAAGATCGCGAAGATTGCCGCGAGCTCGGCCCCCAGCACGCGCGAGGGAAAGAGCGCGAGAAAGAACGTGACCGTGAACGAGATGTAGCCGAGCACCGGCACCGACTGCAGGATGTCGAGAATCGGCACGAGCACCTGGCCCGCGCGGCGGCTCTTCGCCGCGAGCGTGCCGTAGACGAGCGTGAAGATCAGCGAGGCCACCATCGCCGCAAGCATGCGCAGCGTGGTGCGCATGGCGTACTCGGGCAGGTTCGCGGGATCGAGCGAGATGGGCTGCGCCTTCAACGTGGCGATGGGCGCCATCGTCTCGTGAAAGCCCACGGCCGCCATTGCGATCAGGCCGATCATCAGCGGGAACGCCACGAAGTCCCAGCGGTTCGGCAGCACGCGCCACGCCGA
Organism: Paraburkholderia sp. BR10882; assembly: GCF_040948855.1. Taxonomy (NCBI): domain Bacteria; kingdom Pseudomonadati; phylum Pseudomonadota; class Betaproteobacteria; order Burkholderiales; family Burkholderiaceae; genus Paraburkholderia; species Paraburkholderia sp. BR10882. Next base: position 565,856 of record NZ_JBFPKP010000002.1, read on the forward strand.
GGCGTTGGCCGTGCGGTTCAGGTTGAAGCTGAACTCCATTAGCGGCCTCCGTTAGCGAGTACTGGCGTGGGCACGAGCACGCCGGCGCAGGCGCGCGCTGCGCAGCGGGTCGTTCGCAATGTGTGGTTGAACTGGTTCATGTCGAAGCACCGGCGATGGGTTATTGCGCGAATCCCTCGCGCGGCGCGTAGGGCCGGCCAGGCCGGCTGGGCATACGCGCGGGGATCCGTTACTGCTTGTCTGATTCAGACCCGAAACACGCGCGCTCGCAGGTCTCGCCAGCGCGCGGCGAGTCGCGATTCCCGGCAGGGCGGCGGGGCGCTCGCGCGCTCACGCGCGCCGAGCAGATCGGGATGGAAGGTGTGCTGCGTTTGCTGCAGTTGCGACAGATGCGGCAAAAGAAGGCCGAAGTTCATACTGGTTCTCCTGGCGTCGCGGGGGACGCGTTGGGGAGGAAAGCCAGCAGACCCGGCAGGGCGCAATCTTTCAGCGCGCGGCGGCTCGCGTCTGCCCGCTTTCCTCAGTGCAATTCAAAAGGAAGCGGCATAACGGATAACTGTCACTGTCAGACATCGGAACTCCTTATCGTCACGGCGGCTGAGCCCAGGGCTTGCATCGAGTCGGTAGCTCGAACGCGAAGCGGCTTCAAGGGCTTCAAAGCGCGCATGTGTCGATCCGCGCGTCGCGCTCAGGGCGCAACGAACGAACCGTGCCGCAAGCGCGCATCGATCAGGGCGGGCTTACGGCGCGATGTCGGCCATCCGCGGCGCTCGATACGGTCAAGGCGCTGCGGCGTCGGTCGACGCTATTCAAGAGTGCACGAGGATTTACTGCTGGACGCGCACCATCTGCCTGGCTGGCAAGACGGCGGCGGGAAGAAAAGGAGCGCGGACGTCCTGCCGGTCAGGCAGCGAAACTGTTCGAAGATCGACAACTGCTACTGTCCAAGGCGTCAGCCCCTTTTGTTAAGACGGGCGAATTTTAGGCGCGCCACCTGTCCGAAGTCAACACGATTTGCATCCCGCGTCAAATCTCGTGCCAATGTCACCACAGCGCGCACCGGCGGCCCGCTCGGGCACGCGCCCGGTTCGCCACAGCGCATCCCTGGCTCGATCGGCGCGGCCATGCATTTTTTGGGGATGCATCGCCCGCCGGCGGCCTTCCGTCTGTCGCCTCGATCCGGCTCGTCTTTCAAAGAGGATCGTTCACTTCACCATACCGCCTGCTAACTACTGGGTCTGTGCGGCGACGGTCATCCAAGCCGGCCGCAAGATGCGTACCCGGCGTCGCGCGCGTCACGCGCTCTTGCGCAATGCGTGCTGGCTGGCATCGCCTGCGCCCATGCGCTCGAGCCGCTCGCTTGCCTCGGTCAGCGCCCACAGCGGCGCGCCTTGCAACTGGCGGTCGTACACATTCACGAGTTGCGCAACAGCCTCGAATCCCGCATCGTCCAGCTGCCAGCCGCCGCCCGTGTTGCCGCTCTCGAAACAGGCGATCAGCGCGGCATCCGCCGCTCGCACCTGTTCCGGCTCGAGCGCGCCATATCCGGCCTCCGCAATCGATTGCGCGAGCACGTGAGCATGGAGCAACGCGCGTGCGTCGTCGCCGGTGCCGCCGCGGCGCAGCGCGGCGAGCGCGAGATGCACCTGCAGCGCGAGTTCGTTGGCGACCGCGCGCGGGATCGGCAGCAGCATCGACTTGCTGCGTCGGGGGCGACCGGCTTGCGAGCGCTGCGGGAAAGGGATGGTCCTGGCCATGGAAGGGCAAGTAAGAGTCTGTTCCGTGCAATAACGGCACGGCGCGCCGAAGGTTAAGCGCCGACCCTCAAATCGAATGTAACTATCAGTGACAGACATGCGCCGCGCATCGCCTGACAGGCGGGCAAGCGGCTGGCGGCGGCCGGCTCAGCGCGGTTCGCGCTCGCCCCCGCCGTCGGCGCGTCGCGCGGCCATGAACGCCTCGATGTGCGCGATGGCCCGCTCGCACTGCTCGAGGCTCAGAAGGTGGATCGACGGATTGGGCAGGTCGAAGCCCAGTTCGTCCCCGAGCCAGCGGATGGCCTTGCCCCGTGCCTCGAAGGCGTTGACCTTGTCGCGCCGCATCTTCGCGGCCACCAGCGGTTCGAGCGCGTCGTGCAGGCGGCTCTTGGCGTCGCGCAGGGCGGCGTTGGCAAGCCGGCCGAGCGGCACGTTGCGCGTGCTGCGCGCGGGCACGCCGATCCAGGCCTCGCAGGGCGTGCAGACCCATAGCGGGCCATGATCGTCGCGATACGGGTAGGCCTCGTCGGCGAAGCGCGCGAGCACCGCTTTCGCGCCGCAGTAATCGCACAGCGGCTGCGGCAGCGCCTTGACGGGGCGGCCTACGCGCATGCGGCGCTCCTCGGGACGATGGTCGATGGATGCATGACTTGATGGGTGGATGAGAAAAACGGGCGTCCGCTACGTCCGCTGCTGCGAGCGGGCCCTCGCGAAAGGATAACGGCAAACCCCGGCGCACGGCAGCGGTGAAACGGGGCGCCGCGGGTTGCCGCATGCGCGATCAGTTCGCGCTGGCGGTGGCGTGCGCCTCTTCGCGCTCGAGCGAGCGCGTGTCGCGCAGGGCCGGAAAGAGCCGCATCCACAGCAGCGCGACGCAGATCGTCGCCACGCCGCCCACCAGCACGGCGCGCTGCGCGCCCCACCAGCCAGCGGTGAGGCCCGACTCGAACTCGCCAAGCTGGTTCGACGTGCCAATGAACAGCGAATTGACCGCGCTCACGCGGCCGAGCTTTTCGTCGGGCGTGCGCAGCTGCACGAGCGACGTGCGCACGACCACGCTCACCACGTCGGAAGCGCCCAGCACGGCCAGCGCCATCAGCGACACGACGATGTCGTGCGACAGCCCGAACGCGATCGTCGCGCAGCCGAACACGATCACGCCGCCGAACATCGCAAGACCCGGCCGGCGGCGAAGCGGAAAATGCGCGAGCCAGATCGAGCCCGCCAGCGCGCCCGCGGCCGTCGCCGAGCGCAACAGACCGAGCGCGATGGGCCCGGCGTGCAGGATGTCACGGGCGAACGCGGGCAAGAGTGCCGTCGCGCCGCCGAACAGCACCGCGAACAGATCGAGCGACAGCGCGCCGAGAATGACGGGCTGCGAACGGATGAACGCGATGCCCGAGAACACCGATTCGAGCGTGACGGGGGCTCGCGCGGGCGGTTTGGCGCGCAGCGGGATCGTGCCCGAGAGCGTAGCGGCCGCCGCGAACGCGAGCGAGCAGGCCGCGTAGGCCGGCGTCGCGCCGATGCCGTACAGCAGGCCGCCCAGCGCCGGGCCGACAATGTTCGCCGTCTGGTTCGCCGAGGTCGACCACGCGGTCGCGTTCGGCAGCTGCGAGCGCGGCACGACACCCGGCAGCAAGGACGAAATGGCGGGCGACTCGAATGCGCGCGCTGCGCCCATGCACGCGGCGAGCGCGTAGATGAGCGGCGCGCTCAGCCAGCCGCCGACCGTGCCGGCCGCGAAGGTCAGGGCGGCGGCGCATTCGATGAGCTGGCAGACGGAGGCGATGCGTCTGCGGTCGTAGCGGTCCGCCACGTGGCCGACGACGAGCGTGAGGCAGAACATCGGCAGGAACTGCGCGAGGCCGACGAGACCGAGCGCGAACGCACTATGCGTGAGCGCGTAGATGTGCCAGCCCATGGCGACGGCGAGCATCTGGAACGCGAGCGACGACAGCACGCGCGCGCCATAGAAGCGCTGGAAACCGCGATTGCGCGAAAGGCTGGGCGGGTCGTCGGACGCCGCCTCCGGAGAAGGTGTGGTCATTGAACAGCGGGAAAAAGCGAAAAATCGGGTGCGCGCGCAACGAGGCAATAAGCGAGGCGCAAAGCGGTAATTTTAGTTCATGCGGCGTGGCGCCACAGGAACACGGGCGCCGCGCGATTCATGCGCTCCGTCTCCGAATCGATGTATCCTATAGAATACATCGAACGACCATCCAGCAGACGGAGGCAGGAATTGGCGAGTAGTCGGCGCCTCGTAAGCGCAACAACGGCAATATCGATACCGCAGGTGCGTCGCGTACCCGCGCCGGCCGGTGCGAACGGCTTCGCGGCCACGATCACCACGCTGCGCCCCGCGTCGGGGCACGAGCGCGCGGAGCTGATCCGCGACCTGATCGACGCGTTCCGGCGGCTGCGCAACAGCATCGAGCGCTTCGAGCGCATGCTCGCGCGTGGCGACGGCGCTGGCAGTGGCGGCATGGCTGACGCGCACGCATCGCCAGCCGGGGTGTCGCTGCAGCCGCTCCTCGTTGCGCTCTCGCGACGCATCGATCTGGCCCGCTTCGCCCGTCAGCGCGAACTCAAGCGCGCGATCCGCGACGCGCGCCGCCTCGACAAGACGCGCGATGCGCTTTTCAGCGACGCGTTCTGTCTCGACACCGAAGCGCTGCGCCGCACCGTGGCCGAACTGGAGCGGCTCGATGCGGCCTTCGTCGGGCTCGGCGTCGAACATGTGCAGCCAGCCGGGGGCGCCCAGCCGGGGGCGCCCAGCCGGGTCGAGGCGCAGTCGCCGCTCACGCCATGCACAGCCCCGCGTTCCGCAGTGGATCAGAGGTCACCATGCACGCACCGCCGTTCCGCCTCGCCCGCACGCCGGGCGGCACATCTGCCGAAGAGACCACGCTGCGCGCGATGGCGAGCGCAGACTGCTGCGGCCCTTCGCAAGCCGAACTCGCCCGCGCGCGTCAGCGCACGCGCCTCGTCGAACTCGACGCCCATCTGCATTGCTCCATCATCGGCACCTGCCTGAGCACGCACGAGCTGCGCAAGCTCGTCCCGAAATTCACCCGGCTCGACGCCCAGCGCGCGAGCGATCTCGAGATCCATCACGCCGCGGTCGAACTGGCGATCGAAGGCGGCGCAGGCGGCAAGGCATTGCAAAAGGCTCTCGACACCCGCTATGCAGGCGCGGTGCGCCGATTCGCCAGTGCGCGCGACACGCAGGCCGTGCTCGCGCTCTGGAACGACGCGCTCGCGAACGGCGACATCCCGCCCGCGTACTGGGCGGTGATGACACATCCGGCCACGACGATGGAAGTGCGCCAGGCCGCGTTCGGCGAGCTGCACATGCTCTCGCACCTGGTTGGCGCGGCCAATCGCGCGGACTTGCGCCGCCTCGTGGCGCTGGAAGCGGAAAACGCCGAACTCCGGGCCAAGATCGAGCGCCAGCAGGCGCGCCTGCACGAGATGAGCCGTGAGCGCGACGCCGCACGCCAAGCCCTCGATGCGCAAACCGCACAGCTGACGGCGCAGCGCGAAAGCACGCCGCAGCACGCGCAACTCGAGGCGCTGCAGGAAGCGCTCGCGGCACGCGACGCGCGGGTCGCGCTGCACACGAGCCGCCGCGAGATCGCGGAGCAGCGCGCGAATGCCGATGCCGCCGCACTCCACACGCTACGCGCGCAGCTCGACGAAGCCCACGCGCTGATCGACGCCTTGCGCGCCGAAGTCCACGCGATGGAGCAGACCACGCAAGCGCACGAAGATCCGCAAGCCCAACGCGCGCTTCCCGAGGATGCGTTAAAGGGCCGCCGGATCGTCTACGTGGGTGGCAGGCCGGGTTCGAATCACGCGCTCAGGCGCTGGGTGGAGTCGGCGGGAGGCGAGCTGACCGTGCACGACGGCGGTGTGGAAGATCGCAAGGGCCTGCTCGCCGCAGCCCTCGCCAACGCGGATCTCGCGGTGTTTCCCGTCGACTGCATCGACCACGATTCGATGAGCACGCTCAGGCGCGTGTGCGAACGGCACCAGGTCACGTGGCACCCATTGCGAACGGCGAGTCTCGCCAGCTTCGTCGAGTTGATGATGCGGCTCCATGCGAACGCGCCGCCCACGCTCGCGGCGGTACCCGTCTCGCCTTTCTGCCTGCGCCACGGCTAGGCGCCTGGCGTTGGCGGCAGTGCGCCGCCGCGGCACATCACGTCACATCGCGTCAGGATTTCACGAGTTTGACGAGGGCTTCGATCTCGGCCTCGCAGACCGCCGCCGCACGCGCCTCGATGCTGCGATACAGGCGCACGATCTCTTCGCCCACCGGCGTCAGCATGCTACCGCCGCCGCTCTGCCCGCCATGCTCCGAAACCGTGGCCGGCGACTCCAGCGCGCGGTTGAGTTCATCCATCAGCAGCCACGCGCGGCGGTACGACATGTTCATGCTGCGCGCCGCAGCCGAGATCGAGCCATGTTCGCGGACGGCTTCGAGCAGCGACACCTTGCCTGGACCGAGCGCGATCGTGCCATCCTGAAGGATGCGCATGCGAAAACGCACCTCGGGTCGGCCCGGTTTCTGCGCCTGGGCGGGCGCGGGAGCGTCTGCGCGCGGTTGATCGTTGGGGGACTTGGTCATGCGCGCAAGCATACACGATGCGTGCTACGCGCCGTTCCCCTCTGCATGGCTAACGCCCGGCGGGAAAGCAGAAGCCGAAGTCCTCGCAGCCGGGGCAACCGGGCGCAGGGCCTGGCGTGGCGCCCAACGCCAGCGCGAGTTCACGCGCCAGCAGCTTCTTCCAGCGCAAGCCTTCCACGTTGCGCGCCACGACCTCGGGAAAGAAGCGCTCCAGCATGCCTGTCACGTCATCGCGGCCACGCAGGCCGAGATCGCGCCACAGATGATCGGGACGCAGGCACGCGTGGGCAACGATCGCGGCGAGGCAACGCACGTCGTCGGGGTCGGCTTGCGGCGCGGCAAGCGCAACGAGAAAGTCATGCATTGCGGTGGCGAATGCAGCATGCGACGCATCGGCCATCACGTGCGTGTGCAGAGCTTCACTCGTCACCGCACACACGAAGTGCCGCGCACCGAGCGCGTCGAACTGCGCGCGCGTTAGACCGAGCAACGGCAATTCGCCGCGCACCTCGCGCGCCGCAACGAGCCGCGCGAAGAGCCAGGCGTCGGGCGTGCGCGGCGCCTCCGGCGCCCCCGTCAGGGCATCGCAGCGCGCGGCGGCCAGCGCATCGACATCGCGCGGCGGCGCGCCGGAGTCCTGTCTACCGTGTGTCATGGCATTCACGCGAGTTTGGAGCGCATCAACCGTCTACGCCGACGATCACGCTCGATGCCTTGAAAAGCGCCGCAGCCTGCTTGCCCGCCGCGAGGCCGAGACGATCGACGCTGTCGTTCGTTACGATGGCCGCGATCTGCGCACCGCCCGGGGCTGCGAGCACGACTTCCGCGTTCACCGCGCCCTTCGTGACCGACGAAACCGTGCCCGCCACCACATTGCGCGTGGACACCTTGCTCGCATCGCCGTCGACCATGAGGATCACCGACGATGCCTTCACAAGCGCGAAGGCCGGCTTGCCAGCGGCGAGACCCAGCGAAGCGGCGCTGCCATGCGTAATGATCGCGACGATCTCGAGGCCGCCGTCGGCGCGCAGCGTGACTTCGTCGTTGACAGCGCCGGCCTTGACCGCGCTGATCTGGCCGGAGAAATGGTTGCGGGCGCTGGTACGCATAAGGACCTCCACAATTGAACAGAACAATGAAACGGCAAAGAACCGGAGCCTCAGTTTAGCCGTGTCACTGTGACGCGCACAGGCATGGATCGCCAAAATAGCGAATGTCGCAAGCACATGAATACAGCAGTCCATCGTAATATATGGGCCTTTATAACGAACGGGGTGTCGAACATGTTTATCCGCAAGCTGGCGGCCTCAGTCGTCGTGATGAGCGGTGTGATGGGCGCGATGGGTGCGAGCGCCAACGCATTCGCCGACGAATCCGATGTCAACGTGCTCTATGCAGGCTCGCTCGTGAACCTCATGGAAAAGAGCGTGGGCCCCGCGTTCGAAAAGGAAACGGGCCTGCATTTCAAGGGCTACGCAGCCGGCTCGAACAAGATCGCCAATGAGATCAAGGGCAAGCTGCGCCGCGGCGATGTGTTCATCAGCGCGAGCCCGAAGGTCAACACGAGCCTCATGGGCGAGGCCAGCGGCAATCACGTCACGTGGTACGTGAATTTCGCCGAATCGCCGCTCCTGATCGGCTATAACCCGAAGAGCCGTTTCGCCGCCGACTTCAAAACGAAGCAGTGGGATCAGGTCCTGCAGGAACCGGGCATCCGCCTCGGCCGCACTGATCCGAAGCTCGACCCGAAGGGCGCGTTCACCGTCGAACTCATGACGAAGGCCGCGCAGGCGTACAACCAGCCTGATCTCGTGCAGAAAACACTTGGCACGCCGGAGAATCCCGAGCAGGTGCTGCCGGAAGAAACGCTCGTTGGCCGTCTGCAATCGGGTCAGCTCGACGCTGGCTTCTTCTACTCGACCGAAACGTCCGACCTGAAGATTCCGGCGATCCACCCCGCGCCCGAACTGAAGATCAAGGCGAACTACACGCTCACGATTCTCAACGACGCCCCCAACAGCGCCGGCGCCGCGCGCTTCGTGAACTTCCTGCTTTCGGCGGAAGGCCGCAAGCTGCTCGCCGAGCACGGCGTGGATGTGACCAGGCCTGCCGTCAACGGTCAGATCCAGGCGATCCCGCCGTCGGTGCAAGCCGTAATCGACGCCGCACAGCAATGACACAAGCCGCGCAACGTGCCGAACAGGTTGCCGTGAAACGCTCCCAGCCGCTCTGGTGGCTCGGCGCGCTGCTCGCGGTCTACCTGTGCGCGCCGTTCGTTGCGAGCATTCCGCAGATCGGGCAGGCGGACTGGGCCGGCGTCGACTGGCACGCCACCTGGTCGGCGGTCGGCGTGTCGGTCGCGAGCGCGAGCGTGGCCGCACTCGTCATCCTGGTGGGCGGCGTGCCGCTCGGCTATTGGCTCGCGCGTTCGCGCGCGCGCGGCATTGCCTTGCTCGGCTTCGTCGTGCAGTTGCCGCTCGCGTTGCCGCCGCTCACGAGCGGTGTGCTGCTGCTGTTTCTCATCGGGCCGTATAGCGGCATTGGCCAGCTCTTCGGCGGCTCGCTCACCGACTCTTTCACGGGCATCGTGCTCGCCGAGACCTTCGTGGCGGCGCCCTTCCTGATCGTCGCGGCACGCTCGGCGTTCAGCGCCGTCGATCCCGTCTACGACGACGTTGCCGCCACGCTCGGCCATCACGCCGCCAGCCGTTTCTTTCGTGTCACGCTGCCCATTGCGTGGCCCGCTATCCGCGCGGGGCTCGCGCTCGCCTGGCTGCGCGCGTTCGGCGAATTCGGCGCGACCGTGATGGTCGCGTATCACCCGTATTCGCTGCCTGTGTATACCTACGTCGTGTTCGGCGGCCAGGGCTTGCCCGCGATGATGCCGCTCCTGCTGCCCACGCTCGGCATTGCGATCATCTGTGCGGTGCTCTCCGTCTATAGCCGCGGCGCACGCCCGACGCCGGCGGTGAGCCTGGACAACGGCGACGAACTCACCAGTATCACGCCGGCCGCCACCGCGGCCGAAAACGCCGGCCTGCGTCTTGCCTTCGCGGCGCGCCGGCATCTCGGCGCGTTCACGCTCGATGTGGCGTGGCAGCCGCAAACGCGCCGGCTCGCGATCATCGGCCCTTCGGGCTCGGGCAAGTCGCTCGCGCTGCGCATCATCGCCGGGCTCGAGCGCAACGACGCGGGCTCTGTCACGCTCGGGGCAACCGACCTCGGCGCGCTACCGCCCGAGCGCCGCCAGATCGGCTACATGCCGCAGGATTACGGGCTCTTCCCGCACATGACAGTGGCGCAGCAACTCGCGTTTCCTGTCGATGCCGACGCGGCCAGCGCCCGCTACTGGCTCGCGCACCTCGGCCTCGACACGCTCACCGAACGCCTGCCGCGGCAGCTCTCGTTCGGCCAGCGCCAGCGCGTGGCGCTCGCGCGCGCGCTCACGCGGCACACGCAACTGCTGCTGTTCGACGAACCGTTCGCTGCGCTCGACACGCCGCGCCGCCGCCGTCTACAGCAGTCGTTGCGGGCGCTGCAACGCGAAGTAGGCGCAGTGACGGTGATCGTCACGCACGACCCCGACGAGGCGGCGCTGCTCGCCGACGAAGTGCTCGTGATCGAACAGGGCTGCGTGCTGCAGGCGGGCGCCGTGGCCGACGTGTTCCGGCGGCCCGCCACGCTGCGCGTGGCCGAACTGCTCGGCCTGCACAACGTCGGCGAGGGGATCGTGCGTGCCGGTGGCACGATCGAAACGCCGGCGGGACTGCGCCTGCCCTGCGCCGATCCATCGCTTGCGGTGGGCACGCGCGTGATGTGGCGGGTCTCGCCGCGCGCGCTCGTCGCGACGCAGGAAGGCGCGTGGCAAGGGCGTATTGCCGGCACGTCGCTGCGTCACGGAGACCGCTACGTTACCGTCGAGATCGCCGGAGAAACCTTCGATATCGCCGCAGAAGATGCGCCGGCATCGCATGCCAGCGAGCTGCGCTTCTCGATCGACGCGAACGGCGTGCTCGCCTGGCCGGCGTCGCAGGGCGCCTGATTCACCACTCCTGAAAACACTCACCTTTCGCGGCGACATACCAGCAGCGGTGTCGCCGCTGATGACAAAATAGCCCCTGTTAAAGGGGCTTTTTGCATAAGCGGTTAGCGATCCGATGCGCCATTTCGCACCGTTGCTCACGGTTCCCGAAAACGCTCACCTTTCGGCGTCTCGCGCTCGGACACGCAAGGTTTCGACTGCCAACACCTGGTAGTCGGCAATATTCGCATCCCTTAACCTGGGACTACCAGGAAAATCTTGCGCGCCGGAACCAGGTTCTCCTGTCCATCGGGATCACGAAACTTCCGCTGCCGATCACGCGCGACGGTGATTTCGGCACGCTTCGTTCACGAACCGTCGCAATGCCACGCGCGCGGCTCCCGGATCTTCTCACCTATGACCGCGACGCCACGCTCAGATCATGAAGCGGCTGTCTTCCACGAGCACACGCGGCAACGGTTGCAGGTCGGTGCGCGCGAAGCGCACCAGAGAGAAGGCGCGCAGACCTTGCGGGCTCGACGGCAGCCGCGCGAGCGGGAACGTGATCGAGGCGCTGTTGCCCGGGCCGCCGTTTGCGAGCAGGACATTCATCGGACTCAGGCAGATCTCGCGCATTTCGACGTTCGTGTATTGCGCGGGATTCGCGAGCACCCTGCAGATCACCGTGAGCTGGTGTTCGAGCGCTTCGCTCTTGAGGCCGAGTGCGGCAATCTCGCTCTCGTTCTGCGCAATCTGCGCCTCGACCTTCGCCACTTCGGCGACGTTTGGCACGGCGTGCTCGCCGAGCATGCGTTGCGTCCCCGCGCCGTGGCGCGTGAGCAGTTGCAGGCGCGTCCTGAGCAGCGCACGCTCCTGTTCCAGCACGTCGCGGCGCGACTCGTCGGCGCCGATCTGCTCGAGGCCTTCCAGGGCGATCTGCTCGACCACGCGCTGCACGATCTGCTCGCGAAGGTCGCTCTCGGTTTCGCCGCATACACGCACCTGATGGTCGTCGAAGCTCAGCGTCGTCTGCATGACATCGGTGTGCACCTCGTCGCCATGCTGCTCGGCACCGAAGGCACGCCGCTCGTTCAGGGCCATGCCGAGCACCGCGTAAGTCTCGCGCGCAAGTGGATGAGCCTCGAACCAGGCATGCAGTTCAGGCGAGCGGCTCAGCACATGGCCGACCTCGTCGGGCGCAGCGAAAAACGCGTGGATATAGGGGTCGCTCGACCAGGTGGCGGCGCTCGCTTCGCGCGCGGGTGGCATGCGGTCCACGACCTCGCGCACGTACGCGACCGATTGCGCGAGCGCGGGGGCGAGCCGCTCGCGCCACTCGGGCACGAGCTTGAGCGTAGGGCTGAGCACGAGCAGACGCTCGATCAGCGTCTGGATTTGCGGCGATTGCGGCGCCTGCTTCGCGCGGGCGCGCGGCCAAAGCCTTTCCAGGATACCCATCGATAACTCCGTTGCAGACCGCTCGGACGCGGCGGCGGTGAAGCGCAGGGCGCACAACGAGGCCTCTTGTCGCGAATGACTATACCGCGAATCACGACCCGGCCGCGGCGATACTGCCGCAACGCAGCAACGCCTCACGTTGCGTTCATGTTCCCGGAAACACTCACCTTTGAGTTGCGTGACGTGCGCCACATAGACCTGAACCTGGCCGCCGATATGCGCAACGGTGCAACGAAAACCCGTGCGGCGCACACCGCAGTGAACTTGCGCTCCCGCACACGCTCACCTTTGGTTTTCTTTGGAGCGCCCACCTTGCTACGCAGGTTTGTGCAGTGCTTCATCCCGGCCGTTGCCGTATGCACTCACCGTCGAGCATGGCGGCGCGATGACGGCTCCCGAATATCCTCACCATCAGACAGCACGCGCTGTCTTGATCTGCAATCCGAATCAATTGCCTCGCTAACGTGATCCCATCCTCAGCTTTCCTCTGCCTTTCAGGGACCGTCGCGGACGCAACGAATCGCGATGACATGTCAACGAGGCGTTTCAGGCATGCCAATTGCGCGGGGGTGCACGGCGCGTGCACGACGGCCTCGGGAAAAACCCCGCTTGCTGGGTGCGCAAACCGCGAAGCATCAAGCAAGAGCGACCTCGTCACGCGTTTTAGACGGTTCGTTCAATTGACAGTGGCCAATGTCATGATCCAATCTTCTGCGCATAAATACGACACAGGGAGGCAGACAAATCATGGAGAGCATTGTCCGCAGCAGCTTGATGCTGGCCGCGGCCGCGACCCCTTTGCTGGTCGCCTGCGGCGGAGGTACCGCCAGCAATCCGGCACCCATCACCCCGGCGCAATGCTCGGGTTCGTCATGCGCGAACCAGGGTCCGCCCAGCAGCGCACCGACCGCCACGGCGTTGTGTCCCGCCGCGGCGGACATCGCGGCGAACACGTATCTGGGCGGTGCAGGCAGTGGCGAGGTCGTGAGCCTGAACATCGACCCGACGAAGATGACGTACAAGCTCACGTTCCTCGCCTCGCCCATTCCCGTGGCCGCGAGTTCGGTGCAGAACACGCGTGCGGGTCTCACCATCACGGGCGCCGTGCAGCATCCGCCCGCGGGCTCGCTGCCGACCGCCGCGCAGATCACGTGTGCGTTCCAGCTTCAGGCGGGCACGGGCACGATCAACGGCAGCCCCTACACAACGGCGTACAACGCCAACAATCCGCCCACGATCTATGTTGGCTTTGGCGTGGCGGGCGGCGGCATTCCGGGCGCGACCGTGAACATCGACGGCGACACCACTGCAAATCTGCTCTTCAGCGGGGTGGCGCCGCGCACGTTCGACTTCTATCCGTTCATCGGCTTTTCGTCGGTCAGCACGAGCCTCGCCGACCTCAAAGGCTCGTATAACGCGCTGCTCTATCACATCCTGCCTTCCAGCAGTTTCGCGCCGGCGGCAAAGGTGACGCAGGAGCAGTACGACGCAAGCGGCAATTGCAGCGTGCCGGCTGGCGCGACCAACACGAGTTGCGCAACCGCTGCGAACGCATGGACGGCGAGCACGAGCGGCAGCTATTTCGACAGTACCGACGCACCGCAGATCGAGACGCCCACACCGTTGCCGTTCCCCTTGAACCTCGGCAACAACGTCATCGTCAGCCGCCAGGGCGGCGCCGGGCACCTCATCCTCGGCAAGCTCAAGGGGGCCATCGTGCCCGTGGTCGTACGCACCGGCTACGTGAACGAAACCATCAGCCTGAGCAATCAGATCGCCGTGGACGACGAGTCCGGCATCGCCCTGCTCGCGCCCGCGACGACGCTCACGTCGGGCGCGTTCGACGGTAGCTACATTGGCGCGGACTCGAATTTCGCCTACACGGCAACGCTCATCAACGGCCAGCAAGCCGGCTTCCTCAAGCCCTCGACGATGACGACGCAGAGCCAGTTCACGCTCGATTACACGCAGACGCACCCCGGCCTGATCGGCGTAACCGATACCCAGGGCAAAGCGGGCAATCTGATTGCGGTGGGCGGCCTTTACGGCATCTTCATCAACGGCGAAGAGAACGGCGGCGTCACGGCCAGTTCGGCGAACAGCGCCACGCCCAATCAGCCTTACTTCGGTGTCGGTGCACTGATCCAGCCACAGTAGTTCATCAGGCGGTCGCGGCATCCTGATCGTTCACGACCGCCTTAATTTCGCACTGCGAATGACTGTCGGTCGCTCTCGCCAACAACAAGACTCTGGAGACGCGGTATGAAATGGAAACTTTTTGCGGCGCTCTCGATTGCCGCACCGATGATCGCAGCGCTCAGCGCATGCGGTGGCGGCAACGGCAGCAGCAGTAGCCCTCCGCTCGTGGAAGCAGCGCTTTGCCCCACCTCGCTCGACTACAACACGGTATATACCGGTGGCGGCGGCGACGGCGAACTCGTCAAGCTGCAGCTCGACACGGCCAAAATGACCTGGCAGATCACTTATGTCGAGTCGCCGATCCCGCAGACCACCGGCACCGTGACGCCCACGCGCAAAGGCCAGGTCGCCACCGGCACGCTGACGGCGGAAACCGGGCTCCCCACGGCGAAGCTCAACCAGTGCGCGTTCCGCCTGAATGGCGCGAGTCTCGACCCCAACCGCCCGGCGCGCGTCTTCATCGGCGAAGGCGTGGCCGGCGGCACGATTCCGGGCGCCGAGATCGCGTACAAGGGCTCCGGCGGTATTGGCGTCGTGCCGGACACGACGTTCCCGTACTACCCGTTCATCGGCTTCTCCGCGATCGAAACGAATCTCGCGAATGTCGCCGGCACGTACAGCCAGCTCGGCTATCACCAGGTGCCTTCGCAGAATTTCCAGCCCGCAGCGGTCGACGCAAAGATCACGATCAACGCCAACGGCACCTGGACCGAATGCGACAACACGGGCGTGAACGCCGGCAAATGCCAGCAGCCCGGCACGAATTTCGCGCAGTCGGCCGATGGCAGCGGCGCGTTCGAAACCGATCACTTCCAGGGGCAGGTGAAGCCGACGCTCGTCACCACGGAGCCGGCCGGCAAGGGCTTCATGATCGTCGGCAAGTTGCGCGGCCAGCTCGTGCCCGTGCTCGTCCGCACCGGCGTGGCGTATCCGCAGGTTGGCGTCGATCCGCAAAGCGGCGCCACGGGCCCGGTGGCCGACGACGAATCGGGCATCTCCGTGCTCGCGCCGCAAACGGCTATCGCGCAGGGCTCGCAGAACGGCGAATACATCGGCGTGGACAGCCAGTTCGACTATCGCACGCTCGCGCTGGAAGGCACGCAGGCCACGCTGCTCGATCCGTTCAACGCCTCGCAGGCCGCGCTCGCCACTGCCCTCGATTTGAACTTCACCCAGACCGTACCGGGCACGGTGACGACCACGCATGTGGGCGCCTCCACCGGCTCGACACCCACCGGCAAGATGATCTTCACGGGCGGCGTGTTCGGCTACCTCGACATGACGACGCCGTCGGACCCGTACTTCACGGCTGGCGCGTTCGTTCAGTAAGGACGACGAAGCAACGTATCGAACAATAACCGGCGCGGCAAACCGCGCCATTCACGAGGTGGCCACTCCCGGCCGTCGCGCAACGCGGCGGCGGCCGGGCCACAAAGGCGCGCGCAGCAAAGGCGGACGACGCATGCCGGACATCCCGAAGCATGCATCGAGCCGTCCCGCGCGCGGGTAAGGCGCACCCGTTCCTGGGAGGGACATGATGAAACGCATTGCAGTGGCGGCGCTGACCGCCGGGCTGACGGCGAGTGCGTATGCACAGCACGCCGGCGACAACGTCGTCGCACTCGGCTGGTTTCACGTCACGACGCAGCATTCGAGCACGCCGCTCACCACGGACGTCGCGCCCGTGCCGATCAACACGCCGCTGCGGCTGCCCAGTTCGTTCACTTCGGCGGGCACGGGGCTTTCGGCATCGAATGCGGATACGGTCGGCCTCGTCATCAGCCACTTCTTCACGGACCATATCGCGCTTACCTCGGTGGCGGGCGTGCCGCCCACGTTCAAGCTCTATGGTCACGGCACGATCAAGCCGCCAGGCCCGGCGGGCGCGCTCGGTAGCCAGAACCTCAGCGATCCGGCGACGAACCCCATTGTCGGCAGCGTGCGCCAATGGAGCCCGGCGCTGATCTTCCAGTATTACTTTCGCGACGCCGATGCGAAATTCCGCCCGTTCCTCGGCATCGGCGTGTCGTACAACTGGTTCTCGGACATCCAGCTCAATCCGAACTTCGTGAAGGCCACCCAGGACGATCTCGGCTCCGTGCTCGCAGCGGGCGCCGGCAAGTCGGGGCAAACGCAGATCAGCGCGAAGGCGTCGTCGTCGTGGTCGCCGGTTTTCAATCTCGGGGCCACCTACAACGTCACGAAGCATCTGGGGATCGTTGCGTCGGTCACCTATATTCCGCTGAAGACGACGTCCTCGGTGATCGTCAAGGCAGCGGACGGCAGCGAGCTCGGCGTGAGCCGGGCCGACCTCAAAGCTGATCCGATCATCTCGTTCCTCGCGCTTTCTTACCGCTTCTAAGGGCGCGTCGTGCCGGCGCAACGGCGAGGAGGCGCATGCGCGTAAGGGCGAGAACGCCCGCGTCAAAACATGCACCCTCCCGTGCGCTCGCGTGGGCCGGGCCGCTCGCGCTAAAATCGCGGCATGCCGAAAACGCCCAAAGCCCCCGTGACCGATTCCGCGCCCGAGCGTGTCACCGACAGCGAATACACCGTCGACGAACTCGCTCGCGTGGCGGGCACGACGGTGCGCAACGTGCGCGCCTATCAGGACCGCGACCTGCTCATGCCGCCCGAGAAGCGCGGGCGTGTCGGCATTTACAACGATTCGCACGTCGCGCGGCTCAAGCTCATCAACCACCTGCTGGCGCGCGGCTACACGCTCGCCAACATTCAGGATCTCATCCTGGCGATCGACGACGGCGGCGACCTGCGCTCGATCCTCGGCCTGGAGAATGCGATCGGCGGTCCGTGGTCGCACGCGCGGCCAAAAACGTATTCGCTGCCGCAGCTCATCAAGCTGTTCGGGCCGCAGGCGCCGAGCAGCCTTTCGCGTCTCGCGGACCTCGGGCTGCTCGAACGCCAGGGGCTGTCGTTCGTCTCGCGCAATCCGGGCATGCTCGACGCCGCGGCCGCCACCGTGCGCGAGGGCATTCCCGCACGCGAACTGCTCGACGTGCTCGAAGAAACGCGTCCGCATTTCGACGCCATCGCGCGCGTGCTGGTGGAAATGGTCGTGCGCCATCTGGATCGCTACGATCAGGGCGCGCTGCCGCCCGCCACGGACATGCCCGCGCTCGTCGACGCGATCTGGCGGCTGCGCCCGCTTTCCACGGTGTTCGTCGAGCACGAGATCCTGCGCGCGCTCGAAGCGCAGTCGAGCGACTACCTCGGCGGCCGGGTCGCGACGATCCTCGACAAGACGCTCGGCCGCGAGCGTGCAAGCGAGGCCGCGCCTTCGCCCGCTTCCGCGCCTGCCAGCGCCGCGAAGCAGCGCGCGCCCAAAGCCGCGCCTCGCAAGAGCGCCGCGCGCGCGCCGGCTGCCGCAAAACTGGCTCGCCCCGCGAAGAAAACCGCGCTCAAGAAGCGTTAAACGCGCGCGTCGTCTCTCCTCGTTTCCGCTTCCCCGAGCGCGTGAAAGGCCCCGCCAGGCGGCCTTTCGCGCGCTGGCGTCCCCTTGCGCCCCTACTGTGGTTGATGTGTTAGAGCGCTGAATCTAGCCCCTTGCGCATTGGCGTCGATCGCACTATGTTTACATCCAGCAATGTCACAGTCATAGATGGATCGACAACAGGGAGACGCTCCGGATGAACGCACCCGCCCGTACCGGCGACGCGATCGACATCGCCATCATCGGCACTGGTTTTGCCGGCCTGGGCATGGCGATCCGCCTGCTGCAAAGCGGCAACCAGGACTTCGCGGTGTTCGAGAAGGCTGACTCCGTGGGCGGCACCTGGCGCGACAACCATTACCCCGGTTGCGCCTGCGACGTGCAATCGCACGTGTACTCGTTTTCGTTCGCACCCAATCCGCGCTGGACCCGCATGTTCGCGCCGCAGCCCGAGATTCGCGCCTATCTGAATCGCTGCGTCGAGCGCTTCCGGCTTTTCCCGTGGCTCAACTTCGGGCACGAACTCACGAACGCGACATGGGACGAAGCCGCACACTGCTGGCGCCTTGCGTTCGCCAATGGCCGGCGCCTCACCGCGCGCGTGCTGATTTCGGGCATGGGCGGCCTTTCGCGCCCCGCGTTGCCGGCGATTGCGGGACTCGACACCTTCGAAGGCAAGGCCTTCCACTCGCAGCACTGGGACCACGACTATGCGCTCGAAGGCAAGCGCGTCGCCGTGATCGGCACGGGGGCAAGCGCTATTCAGTTCGTGCCGCAGATCGCGCCGCGCGTGGCGCAACTCTCGCTCTTCCAGCGCACGCCGCCGTGGATCATGCCCAAGCCCGACCGCGCCATTTCGGGCTTCGAACAATGGCTGTTCCGCACGCTGCCCATCACGCAGGCGCTCGCTCGCGCGGGCCTTTACTGGATGCTCGAAACGCGCGTGCTCGGCTTCGCGGTGCATCCCGCGCTCATGAAGAACGTGCAGAAGCTGGCGTTGCGCCATATCCGCCACCAGGTGCCCGATCCTGAACTGCGCGCGGCCGTGACGCCCGACTACACGATCGGCTGCAAGCGCGTGCTCATATCGAACGACTACTATCCGGCGCTCTCACGCAAGAACGTGCAGGTGGTGACGAACGCAATCGAGCGCGTGGACCGCACCGGCGTCGTGACCGCCGACGGCGTGCATCACGAGGTCGATTGCCTGATCTACGGCACCGGCTTTCAGGTGGCCGATCCATTCCCGCCGGGCACGATCGTGGGCCGCGGCGGCATCGATATCGTCAAGACCTGGCGCAACGGCGCACATGCCTACCTCGGCACGAGTCTGCCTGGTTATCCGAACTTTTTCATGCTGGTCGGCCCGAACACCGGCCTCGGCCACAACTCGATGGTGTTCATGATCGAATCGCAGATCGAGTATGTGCTTGGCGCGCTCGCCGCCATGAAGCGCGACGGCGCCGATTCGATCGACGTGCGGCCCTATGTGGAAGCGCGCTACAACGAGCGCATCCAGAACAAGCTTGGCCGCGCGATCTGGTCGGTGGGCGGCTGCAAGAGCTGGTACCTCGACCCGCGCAACGGCAGGAACACGACACTGTGGCCCGGTTTCACCTGGCGCTTTCGCCGCGCCACCGCGCACTTCTCCCTCGCCGATTACCAGGTCTATCGCGCGCCGCATGCCGCACAGCACGAAGCGCCGCTCGCCGTGGCCACGCAACCCACCGAGGCCGCCTGAACAGGCGCAATCGCCCCACCCGGAGCCCGCCCATGAAACGCTTTGACAACAAGGTCGCCGCCATTACCGGAGCCGGTTCGGGCATGGGCCGCGCGCTCGCGCTCCAGCTTGCCGGTGCCGGCTGCCATCTCGCGCTCGCCGACCGGAACGCCCCGGCGCTCGAGGAGACCGCTCGCATCGTGGGCGCGCTTGCCCCTTCAGTACGCGTGAGCACGCGCGTGCTCGACGTGAGCGAGCGCGACGCCGTATTCGCGTGGGCCGACGAAACAGTCGCCACGCACGGCGGCATCAACCTGGTCTTCAACAACGCGGCAGTCGCGCTGTCGAGCACCATCGAAGGCATGGCGTACAGCGACCTCGAGTGGATCGTGAATATCAACTTCTGGGGCGTCGTGCATGGCACGAAGGCATTTCTGCCGCATCTGAAGGCGAGCGGCGACGGACACATCGTCAATACGTCGAGCGTGTTCGGTCTTTTCGCACAACCAGGCATGAGCGGCTACAACGCGACCAAATATGCCGTGCGCGGCTTTACCGAAGCGCTGCGCCAGGAACTCGACATGATGCGCTGCGGCGTGTCCGCGACCTGCGTGCATCCGGGCGGCATTCGCACGAACATCGCGCAATCGAGCCGCGTGGCGCACAACATGGTCGGCTTTATGGTGGCGAGCGAGCAGCAAGGCAAAGACGACTTCGAGAAGTTCTTCATCACCACCGCCGACGACGCTGCCCGCATCATCCTGAACGGCGTGAGGCGCAACGCGCGGCGCGTACTGATTGGCCGCGACGCGCGCGCAGCCGACTGGCTCGCGCGCACGCTGCCCGCCGCGTACCAGGCGCTGGTCGTGATGAGCGCGCGGCGCGAAGCCGCGAAGGCGCGCCGCCGCGCCGCGCGCGGGTCCGCCGCCACGCAATGAATAACAGCAGGCACACAACAGGGAGCCATAACATGATGCCGATACGGCGCGACATCCGCTTCGCATTACCGCCCGAAAGGGCCTGTGACTGGCACGTCGAGGGCGTGCCGGTCACCCACTTCTTCAACGCGCTTTCGCTGCTCTTTCCCGCGGGCGAGCGCTTCTTCATGGATTCGGTGCGGCACTATCGCGACCGCATCGAGGACCCCGAACTCAAGAAGCAGGTCATGGGCTTCATCGGGCAGGAGGCGATGCACACGCGCGAACATGTCGAATACAACGACTTGCTGCAGGCGGCGGGCTTGCCTGCGCACAAGCTCGACAAGCGGTTGTGGTCCATCCTCAACTTCGCGCGCAAGGTGTTGCCGCCTTCGCTGCAACTCGCGCAAACCGTGGCGCTCGAACACTACACGGCCATGCTCGCCGACCTGCTGCTCGCCGATACGGGCACGCGCATCGAAGGCTCGGTGGCGGGCTACAAGCAGATGTGGCTCTGGCACGCGCTGGAGGAAACCGAGCACAAGTCGGTCTCGTTCGATGTCTGGAATCTCGTGATCGAGCCAGGCGTCAAGCGCTATTTCATGCGAACCGGTACGATGCTCGCCACCACGGTTCTCTTCTGGCTCATCGTGCTCGACTATCATCTGGCGCTTTTGCGCGCGCACCGCCGACGCCAGGGCAAGGTGCGCGGCACATGGAAACTTGTGAAGTTTCTCTACGGGCCGCGTCACGGCGTGTTTCCCGGCATCGCGCTCGAATGGCTGCGCTTTTTCAAGCCCGGCTTTCATCCGTGGGATCACGACAACCGGCGCCATCTCGCGCGCATCGACGGCCTCGTTGCGCAGATCGACGAGACCAACGCGCAGTACGCCTCGCGCGCCGCCCCGCGCCGCGTGCCGCTGCATCCGGCGACAACGCCGCGCGCGGTGTGAGCCACGTCATGCGCGGCGCACCCGAACCCGTGTTCGTCCAGTCCGACGACGTGCGCCTCGCGGTCTACGTCAGCGTGCCCAACGATGCGCCGCCCGTCGTGCTCGTGCACGGCTACCCGGACTCGGCGCGCATCTGGAGCGCGCTGCGCAGCGAACTGGAGACGCGCTTTCGCGTGATCGCCTACGACGTGCGCGGCATGGGGGCCTCCGAAGCGCCGCGTGCGCAGTCTGGCTACGCGCTCGCGCAACTCGCGCGCGATCTGTTTGCGGTCGCCAATGCCACCTGCGGCGCGCAGCCGTTTCATCTGCTGGCGCACGACTGGGGATCGATCCAGTGCTGGGAGGCCGTGACCGATCCGGCGAACGCTTCGCGCATTGCTTCGTACACCTCGATATCCGGCCCGTGTCTCGACCATGTTTTTCTCAAGCCGCGCGTCCCGGCGCAGTTGCTGAAGTCGTGGTACATCGCGTTCTTTCATCTGCCGTTCGTGCCCGAACTCGCCTGGCGGCTTGGCGGCGCGGCGTTGTGGCCGTGGTGGCTGCGCAAGACCGAGCGCGTGCGCGTCGAGCCTGATCCCCGGCAGTTGCGCAACGCGCTCAACGGGCTGCAACTCTATCGCGCGAATTTTCTTGCGTGTGCGCGGCGCCCGCGCGAGCGCAGCACGCGTATTCCGGTACAGTTCATCGTGCCGCGTTTCGACCGCTATGTCACGCCGGCCATGTCCGAAGGCATCGAGCGCTGGCTTGGACAACATCAGCGCGAGATTATCGCCGCGCCGCATTGGGCGGTGGTGAGCGAGGCGCGGCAGATCGCGGCGCGCTTCACGCGTTTTGCCACTTGCGCTTCGTCACGCGCACAAGGCTTCGAACCCAACCTGCCCCCAGAGGACCGCCAGTGAACCCACTTGCCCTGCCTGCCGCGGTCGTTGCAGCCGGCGCTGCACTCGCCGCGCTCGCCGCATTCACGCGACGCGCCACGCGCCGCATCGAAGCCGCCGTGCCGATGGACGGTCAATTGGTCGACATCGACGGCGACCGGATTCATTACGTCGAGTTCGGCAGTGGGCCGCCCATCGTGTTCATTCACGGCCTGAGCGGACAAATGCGCAACTTCGCGTGGCTGCCCATGCAGGCGCTCGCGCGAGAACATCGCGTGATACTCATCGATCGCCCGGGTTCCGGCTACTCCACACGCGGGCCGCACGCATCGGCGACCATCCGCGCGCAGGCGCGCACGGTCGCGCGCTTCATCGAAGCGCTGGGTCTCGAATCGCCGGTGCTCGTCGGGCATTCGCTCGGCGGCGCGATCGCGCTGGCCGTAGCGCTCGATCATCCGCACGCCGTTTCGCGGCTCGCGCTGATCGCGCCGCTCACGCACGTGCAGACCGAGGTGCCCAAGGCCTTCCGCGCGCTCGTGCTGCGCTCGAACGCCGTGCGCCGCTTCGTGGCGTGCACGTTCGCTACGCCCATCGGCCTCGCGACCAGTTCCGCGGTCCTCAAGCAGGTGTTCGCGCCCGAGGCCGTACCGGGCGATTTCCGCACACGCGGCGGCGGACTCCTGAGCTTGCGGCCCAGCGGCTTCTACAACGCCTCCGCCGATCTCGTCGCGATTGAAGACGCCGATGATCTCGTGCAGATGGAACAACGCTACGCAGAACTGAGCGTTCCCGTTGATGTTCTGTTTGGCCGTCACGACGTCGTGCTCGACTGGACCCGACACGGCGAGGCGCTCAGCCGCCTCACGAGCCAGGTGACGCTCAAGGTGGTGAGCGGCGGCCATATGCTGCCCGTCACCGCGCCGTCCACGACCTACGACTGGCTGCTCTCCGCGCTCTCGGGCACAGTGCACGCGAGCCACGCGCGCGCGATCGAGGCGGATGAGTCGCGCACGGACATCGGTTCGCCGGCACCGGGCGTGTTGGGCAATCCGTCTGTGACTTAGCCGGCCTCGCCACACGGCGTGCGCTGCGTGAAGAGGAAATCGCGAAGCCGAAAAATGCGTCGGCCCGCGTGCGAATGCGCGGGCCGCAAGCATTCATCAAGGGAGACAGGAAATGAAAATTCAGAAAGCGCGGACGTTCATCGCGTGTGCGGCGCTTGCGCTCGCCAGCAGCGCGGCATTCGCGCAAGGCAACGGCGCGCAAACAAGCGACGCATCGCAAAGCGCAGCGTCCGCCGCCGAAGTCGCAAAACTGAGCGTCGATCAACAGGTGCGCTGGCTGCAGCGCGCACAGAAGAACGACACGCTCACGAAGATGGACGATGCGCAACTGACCGCGCTCTTCGAGGCGTTCGATCCGCTCGTCGTGCCCACGCTCATCAAGCTCGGCCCGGCGGGCTATCCCTCATACGAATTCGTGCTGTCGCGCTGGGAGCGCCTGAACGGCAAGTGGCCCGCGAAGCCCGCGCACATGCTAGTGAAGCTCGAGCACGAGCCGCTGCGCATCTACGCGAAATGGCTGCCCGACGGCGATCATTCGGGCGAGGAGGTGATCTACGACGCCTCGAAGCGCAGCGACGAAATGTACGGACACCTGGGCGGCCTGCTCGGCGTGATGCCGATGTGGACCGCACTCGACGGCACGCTCGCGCGCTCGCAATCCAATCACAAGATCACGGATCTCGGCACCGAATTCATCGTGAGCCAGTTCATGACCGACGCGAAGAAGTACGTCGAAGTGGGCGCGTCCTACAAGCCGCAAGTCGAGGTAAAAACGATAGACGGCGTGCGTGTGGTAGCGCTGACCTACGTTTCGCCGAGCGGCAAGCCGCAGTTCTACGCGAAGAAGCAGACGCTGGGGCTGGACCTGCGGCATCCGTATTTCCGCACCGTCGAAGCCTACGGCGACGACGGACAGATGTTCGAGAAAATCGTCATCGACAGCATCACGCCGAAGTCCTTCGACGACGAAGCATTCGATCCGAAGAATCCCGATTACAAGTTCTGAAACCTGGGCTGCGAGAACAAAGGTGAGGCTTTTCGGGAGGAGCGCACGACATTCGACTCCTGGAACTCCTCACCTATCGTTGTATCGGTGAACTCACGATGCGGTGAATGACTCACCGCCGCGCGCGCTCAACGATACTTCTGCAACTCGGCATCGGTGATGGGTTGCGCCGGCAGATTCAGCATGCCCGGCAAGTCGTCCAGCTTCGGCAAGCCGCTGACATTGGCCCAGCGTCCGCCCGAGCCCTGATAAACAAGCGTAGGCGTACCGTCGAAACCGAGGTCCTGAAAGAGCTTGATGTTGTCGTCGAGCTTGTTCTTGTCGGCGGCGGAGATGTGCGCGAGCGGGGCGATGCCGCCCGATTCGTCCTTCTCCGAGTAATGCGTTTCCAGCTCTTTGAGCAGCGCGGCGCCGTCTTTCGCCTCCAGCAGCGCAGCCGCCTTGCCCGCCGAATCGGGCTTCAGAAAGCCCATAGGAATCCAATGCACCTGCAGGCCGACCGCTTCATACGGTTGCAGCGCTTTCCACACTAAGTGACAGTAAATACAGTTTGGGTCCATAAAGACATAAAGCGTCGACTTCACGTTCGGCCCATTCGCGCCTTCGACGATCGCACTAGCATTCTGCAAGCTTGCAGCCGCCGTTGCCGGCAACCAGGTGGGCTCAGCGGCCACGGCGGCCGTAGCACCAGCGCTCATTGCCAGCGCGCCTGCAGCGATCAGCATGCGTGTGAACTTCTTCATTCTTTCCTCTGACTTGGATAGCGCGTTGCGTCTCGCGCCTGTAAGGCGAAGGCTCGTATCTTAGGGTCACGCCGTGGCACGTCACTGACGCCAATATGGCAAAGGCGTCAGGTGAGCAGCAAAGGTGAGAGTTTGCGGGAGGACGTTGGACCCTAGAACTTGAACCGCAACTGAAACCCGATGGTAAACGGCAGATCGTCAGACGGTATCGGCGGAATGACGATGAAGTTCACGCCCACGCGCTTGTACGCGACCATCACGATAGGCGCGACCACGGGCCCGATCGTATGATCGTGGCCGAGGCCCCAGTTGCCATAGTTGTAGCCGGAGATGATGCCGCCCATCGCCGCGAGCCGCACGAAGCCCCAGTGCAGAAACTCGGGCGCCCAAACTGCGCCGCCATAATAAGAGGGCCGGCGCAACGAGTTGCGAAAACCGCCTGCCGTAAGGGCCCACGTGTCGCCGGGCCAGCATTCGATGCCGAGGCCTGGATTGAATTGTTCGAAGTCCTTGTCGGGATGGATGTGGTACGAGCCCACCATCGCATCGACCCACAGGCCCGAACTACACCAGTTCGCCGCGTGCGCCGGCTGCGCCGTGCCGAACAGCAGCACCGGCAGGAGCGACAGGGCTGCAGCCGCGCCGCGTTTCGTTTTCCTCGCCAGTTTTGTCGCTGCCGTTGTCGTTATCGTTGCTGCGTCACCTTGCTTCTGCCAAAACCGCATGGGCTCTCCGTCCTTTCTTGCGCCGATCCGCTTGAGGATCGTCAGTTTTCTGATTGCTGGTTCGCGGTGAATGACGAACTGTACCGCAACCCGAAGCGTGCGCAATGGAGTCGAGGCTCGGATCGGGCAACGCGCTCGCCGCCGGCATGGTGCCAGCGTAGCGAGTCGTCCCGATGAAAGCGAAGCGTCAGAGGCCGAGGTCGGAGAGGCCCGGATGATCGTCGGGACGGCGCCCGAGCGGCCAGTGATAGAGACGATCCGCCTCGCGGATCGGCAGGTCGTTGATCGATGCGTGACGGCGCGCCATCAGGCCGTTCGCGTCGAATTCCCAGTTTTCGTTGCCATACGAGCGGAACCAGCTGCCCGAATCGTCGTGCCACTCATAGGCGAATCGCACCGCGATGCGATTGTCCGTGTACGCCCATAGCTCCTTGATCAGGCGATAGTCGAGTTCGCGCGCCCACTTGCGCGTGAGAAGTTCGACGATGGCCCCGCGGCCCGTCACGAACTCGGCGCGATTGCGCCACACGCTTTGCGGCGTGTATGCAAGTGAAACGCGTTGCGGGTCGCGCGTGTTCCAGCCGTCTTCCGCTGCGCGCACTTTCTGTATGGCGCTCTCGCGCGTGAACGGCGGCAGCGGCGGACGCACTTCGGGCGAATCACTCATGGTCTTGCTCCTTGCGTTGGGCGGCGCGCCGTGGCGGTGCGCGCGATGGGGATCGGTTTTGGGATTGGCTTGGGGAATCGGAACCGCTTTTCGGTGCGAGGGCGTCGAGCAACGATCGGCCTGCCGCGCGTGCGTCGAGCGCCGCATCGGCGTCGCCGCTGACGAGCGCGACGCCGATCGCGCCATCGATCAGGATCAGCCATTGCCGCGCGAGACGGGCGGCGATCCGGCGATCGACGCCGACGATTGCGGCCCACGCCTCGCTCTGTTCGCGCACGAAGTCGAGCAGACGCTCCTTGTGTTCGCGCGCGACCACGCGCACGGGGTCGGCAGGCGACGCGATCTCGCCGGCGGCGTTGAGAAACGCGCAACCGTGAAAGCCTTCGGACGTGAACCACTCGCGCAATACGTCGAACATGCCGACAAGGCGTGCCTGCGGCGTGCGTCCACGCGCGAGCGTGCCGGCGACGAACCAGCGCATCCAGCGCTCGTCGCGCCGCGAAAGCGCAGCCGCGACGAGCGCGTCCTTCGATTCGAAATACGTGTAGAAGCTCTTGCGCGCCGCCCCCGCCGCGCGAACGATCGCATCGACGCCCGTTGCGTGAATGCCGCCCGCGTAGATCAGCGCCTCAGCGGCTTCGAGCAGGCGCTCGCGCGCATCGGCCTGCGGCGCGTCTGCGTTCGCTTCGGTGTTCGTTACGGCGGGCGGGCTCATGGCTAGTCTCGTTGGGCGCGATTGCGGCGGGATTGCGAAGATCAGCGGGAGAATGATCGTTCTCCCAGTCCGCAATGTAGAACGATCATTCTCCCAAGTCAAGACACTTTGCTGTCGCGCGCGCTACGCTGCGCCCTAACGCGATCCCACAGCCCGCGTCCTGAGACCGCGAACACGGCGACCACGACCAGCGTGAGGCCGAGCACGCGCGTGAGCGTAAGCGGCTCGCCGAGCAGCACCGTGGCCAGCGCCACGCTCGACACCGGCGCCACCGCGGTAAAGACTGCGGCCTCGCCGCCCGGCACGCGCGCCGCGCCCGCATACCAGAGCCAGAATCCGGCCACCGTCGGCACGAGCGCGTAATACGCCACGCCGAGCAAGGCGTTCAACTGCACGGTGTGAGCCGCGCCAAACCAGCCGGGCAGCGCGCACAAGCCCGCTACGACGAAGCCGATGCCCGTCATCGCGCTCGCCTGCGCAAGGGGCGGCCACGGTTGCGACAGCCGTTTGTTCAGCAGGACGAACAGGCTTTCGCACACGACGGCGCCAAGGATCATCGCGTCGCCCGTGAGCGAGCGAGCGCCATCGCGATGCTCGCCGGGCGCGAGTGTGATCATCGCCACGCCGAGGCTCGCGATCGTCACCGAAACGAGCGTCCTTGCGCGCAGCCGCTCTCCGAGCACCAGCGCCGCCGTCAACGCGCAGACCGCCGGTAGCGTGCCGAGGATGATGCCGGCATCGCTCGCCGAAGTACGCTGCGTGCCCGCGATCAGCAAGACCGTATATCCGACGCTACCGATCGCAGCCTGTGAGACGAGCAACAGCGCGTCGCGCAGGCCGGGACGCGGAAACGCCGTACCGGTCAGACGCATGAGCAGCAGAAAGACCGGCAACGCCATCCCGAAGCGCAGCGCGGTGGCCGGCAGCGGATCGAGCCCGGCGCCGATGGCCTTGCTCGCAATGACCGTGCTGCCCACGGTGAGCATGGCCGCCGTCAATTGCGCCTGCGCGACGGATCGGGGGGAGAGGGTCAAGCGCCGCGCGTTTTCGCGCGACGGCAATCGGTTCGACATGGAGCGCTCCTCGTGGTGATACGCCTGTATAGGCTCACGACGGCGCGCCGTCTTGGATCGTTGTGCGTCAGCGGATGATGCGCGTGCGACTCATGCCGCGCGCAAGCCGGTAACGCCCCGGCGATACGCCGAACTGCCGCGCGAACGCGCGGTTCAAGTGGCTCTGGTCGCAAAAACCGGCGGCCAGCGCGGTCTGCGCCGGGGCATGGCCCGCCTTGAGCAGGCGCCGCGCGAGCGCCACGCGGCGATGCAGGATGTAGCCGTGCGGCGCGACACCGAACGCACGCAAAAAGCCGCGATGGAGCTGGAAGCGGCTCAGCCCCGCCGCCTGCGCGAGTTCGGCGAGTAAGAACGGTTGGGCCGGGTCGGTGTCGATCATGTCGCGCACGCGCGCGAGCGACGCCGGTGAGCACTGCGCGAGCACGCGCCGGTGGCCGAGCGCCTCGACGAGCCGGGTCATCATCTCGAGCGCGGCGGCGTCGAAGGCCATCTGCGAGAGGTCATGGTGTGGGTCGGTGATATGAGTGAAAGCCGCATCGAACAGCGCGCGCAAACGCGGTTCACTGATCACCGGCGCGTGGAGCGCAAAAGTGGCGTCGTCACCTTGCGTGATGTCGGCTTGCAGCGCGTCGACCCAGCGCGGCTCGAAATACAACATGCGCCACGTGCGCCCGGCGGCGTCGAGCGGGCGGCCGTCGTGCACCTCGCCCGGATTGACGAGGATGAGGTCGCCCGGCACGGCCTCGACCTGGCCCGCATCGCTGAGCGAGACATGGCCGCCGCGATCGATCACGCCAATGCCGTACTGGTCGTGCGTGTGACGCCCGAACGCGCGCGCCGTGGCGGCCGTCATCGCGTCGACGTCGCGCACGAGCGTGGCGTGAAAACGCACGGCGTGGTTCGTGGCTGGCATGGTCGGCTCTCCGCTCGTTCGGGCTCCAATCGGCGTATGAGACCCGAGTTTCGCGCGGCGCGCAATGTGCGCGTGACCTGGACGAGAAACTGCGCGGGTCGCCGCGATCCGGCCCCGTCGCGTTATGCTTCGCGAACCGGATGGAAGAAACGCACGTCGCCAAACGTCCTTACGGGTGTCGACGAGTCAAAGGGAGATGAGATGAAAGACCGGCCGCTGGTATCGCTTGCGCCCCTCGTTCGCGGCTCGCGCCGCGCCTTCTGCGTGGCGCTGTGCGCGGCGAGTCTCGCCGCTTGTACGCCGCTGCGCGTGGTCACGCACAGCGTGAGCCGCACGGAAGCCGACGTGCCGGCGGGACACTACGTGATGGATGCGCATCACTGGAGCGTCGTGTTCGACGTCGATCACTTCCACTACACGCGCTTCGTCATGCGCTTCGACCGCGCGCAGGCGACGCTCGACTGGCAGGCAGGCGGCCTCGAAGCGGCCGCGGTCGACGCAACCATCGACGCCACGAGCCTCGACACCAATGTCAGTGCGCTCGACACCATGGTCAAAGGACCGCAGATGCTCGATGTAGCACGCTATGCGCAGATCCGCTTCACGAGCACGCACTTCGAGCGCACGGGCGAAGGGAGCGGCACGCTCACCGGTAATCTCACGATACGCGGCGTAACGCAACCGGTGACGCTCGACGTCACCTTGAATGGCTACGCGCCGAATCCGCTCACGAAGCAGCCTACGTTAGGCTTCACCGCATCGGGCCGTTTCAAGCGCTCGGCGTTCGGGTTGACGAGCTGGTATCCCGCCGTGGGCGACGAGATCGACGTGCGCATCGAGGCCGAATTCGAACAGCCGGCGCCGGGCGCAGCGCCGTAACAGCTTCACCAAATCGATTCGCGTTCAGGCCGTGGTCCAGTCGAGAATCACCTTGCCGCTCTCGCCCGAGAGCATGGCCGCAAAGCCCTTCTCGTAGTCGTCCACCCCGAAGCGGTGCGTGATGATGGGCGAGAGATCGAGCCCGCTCTGCAGCATCGCGACCATCTTGTACCAGGTCTCGAACATCTCGCGGCCGTAGATGCCCTTGATTTCCAGCCCCTTGAAGATGACCTGATTCCAGTCGATGGCGGTTTGCGCGGGCGGGATGCCGAGCAGCGCCACCTTGCCGCCGTGGTTCATCGACTCGAGCAACGCCGTAAACGCGCTCGGCACACCCGACATTTCGAGGCCCACGTCGAAGCCTTCGGCCATGTGCAGTTCGTTCATCACGTCGCGCAGCGACTCGCGCGAAACGTTCACGGCGCGCGTTGCGCCCATCCTGCGCGCAAGCTCGAGCCGGTAGTCGTTGACGTCCGTGATGACGACGTTGCGCGCCCCGACGTGCTTCGCGATCGCCACCGCCATGATGCCGATCGGCCCCGCGCCCGTAATCAGCACGTCCTCGCCCACGAGGTTGAACGAAAGCGCCGTGTGCGTGGCATTGCCGAACGGATCGAAGATCGCGGCGAGATCGTCGGAGATCTCGGGCGGAATCTTGAACGCGTTGAAGGCCGGAATCACGAGGTATTCGGCGAACGCGCCTTCGCGGTTCACGCCGACGCCCGTGGTGTTGCGGCACAGGTGACGCCGCCCCGCGCGGCAATTGCGGCAAAAGCCGCAGGTGATGTGCCCTTCGCCCGATACGCGATCGCCAATCTGGAAGCCGCGCACCTCCTGGCCCATTTCGACGATCTCGCCCACGTATTCGTGGCCCACGTGCATCGGTACCGGAATGGTCTTCTGCGCCCAGTCGTCCCATTTCCAGATGTGGATGTCCGTGCCACAGATCGCGGTCTTGCGGATCTTGATCATCACGTCGTTGTGGCCGACTTCGGGCTTCTTCACGCGCGTGAGCGTGAGTCCGGGCGCGCGTTCGAGTTTGGCGAGTGCTTTCATTTGATTCGCAATCCTTGTCAAATCACGCCGAGCTGCCTGCCGACCCGCGCAAACGCCTCGACGGCGCGGCCGATCTGTGCGGACGTGTGCGCGGCGCTCATCTGCGTGCGAATGCGCGCGCGGCCCTTGGGCACGACGGGATACGAAAAGCCGATGACGTAGACGCCCTCGTGCAGCAGCGCGTCGGCCATTTTCGAGGCGACCTGGGCATCGCCCAGCATCACCGGAATGATCGGGTGCTCGCCGGGCACGAGCGTGAAGCCGAGCGCGCTCATTTCGCGACGGAACTGTGCGCCGTTCTCGCGTACCTGGCGGCGCAGTTGTGCGCCTTCGTCGCTCTCAATCAACTCGAGCACCGCAAGCGTGGCGGCCGCGATGCTCGGCGTCAGCGTGTTCGAGAAAAGATAGGGGCGCGAGCGCTGGCGCAGCAAGTCGACGACTTCCTGCTTCGCCGCGATATAGCCACCCGACGCGCCACCCAGCGCCTTGCCGAGTGTGCCGGTGATGATGTCCACGCGCTGCAGGACGCCGCAGTGCTCCGGCGTGCCGCGTCCGTGCTCGCCGATGAAGCCGACCGCGTGCGAGTCGTCGACCATCACGAGCGCGTCGTAGCGGTCCGCGAGATCGCAGATGCCCTTGAGGTCGGCGATGATGCCGTCCATCGAAAACACGCCGTCGGTGGCGATGAGCTTGTAGCGCGCGCCGGCTTCGTCCGCTTCTTTCAGCTTTGCTTCGAGATCCGAAAGATCGTTGTTCTTGTAGCGATAGCGGCGCGCCTTCGAAAGGCGCACGCCGTCGATGATGCTTGCGTGATTGAGTTCGTCGCTGATGATGGCGTCTTCCTCGCCGAGCAGCGTTTCGAAGAGACCGCCGTTCGCGTCGAAACAGCTGGAATAGAGAATGCAGTCTTCGGTTTGCAAAAACGTGGCGAGCGCGCTTTCGAGCTGCTTGTGCACGCTTTGCGTGCCGCAGATGAAACGCACCGACGCCATGCCGAAACCATCGCGCTCGAGCCCGTCCTTTGCGGCGGCGATGAGACGCGCGTCGTTGGCGAGGCCGAGGTAGTTGTTTGCGCAGAAGTTGAGCACGTCGCTGCCGTCTGCGAGCCGGATGTCGGCCGACTGCGGCGTGGCGATCACGCGCTCGTTCTTGTAGAAGCCATCGGCGCGAATCTGGTCGAGCGTCGCGCGCAAGTGGTCGAGATACGGGGTACGCATGAATCGTGCTCCTCACATCGCTGCGGCCTGCCGCAGTTTTGCTGCGACAGGCCTGCGGTTGGTCTGCAGTTTGCTATAGTCGCCGTCAGCCGTTGGCGAAAATTTCCTTTATTTCGAACCTGAGTTCGATATGTCGAACGCACTCTAATCGATGAGGCCGTGAATGGCAAGCACCCGCAAACCGCGATCCGCCCCGGCGGGCGCCGTTCCTGACGCCCCTGCGTCGGCCGCAACTCACGTACTACCTGCTTCCGCCATACCGGCCATCGCGCCGCCGCGCGTGGGCGAGCAGATCCAGCGGCTGCGCACCGAGCGCAGGATGACGCTCGACGACCTCTCGCGCGCCGCGGGCGTCTCAAAATCCATGCTATCGGAAATCGAGCGCGACAAGGCGAACCCGACCATTGCCGTGGCATGGCGGCTCACGAACGCGCTGGGCGTCAAACTCGATTCGCTGTTCGCCGCCCCGAAGGCGCCCGAGGCGATCGCGGTGGCCGGGCCGCACGACATCCCAACGCTGCACGGCCACGACGCGGGTTACCAGTTGCGCGTGTGGGGACCCATTGAGCTGGCCGGCCACTTCGAATGGTATGAGCTAACGCTCAAGCCCGGCGGGGCGCTGGTTTCGGCCGCGCACGAACCCGGCACGCGCGAGCATCTCACTGTGCTGCAAGGAAGCATCGAGGTGGAGGCGGCCGGCGCGACGCAGCGTCTGAAGGCCGCGGACACGGCGCGCTACATTGCCGATCAGGCGCATGCGATCCGCAACGCCGGCAAGGGTGAAGCACGCGCGCTGCTGGTGGTGATTCACGGCTGACGGCCCGCCTCACGGCTGGCGCTGACCGAACGGACGAGGCTGCGCGATCGGTCCGACTACTGTATATTTATACAGTGAAAGTCCGACTGGAGCCGTCGATGTCCCTCCCAACCGAACTACCGCGTGAGCCCGCTCTGGCGGCCTTGCGCTTTCAGGCCGCCGCACGCGACCTCGAACACATCGTTCGCAACATCGCGCAGCGTTATATCGCGCGGCAGGTGCCGCTAACGTGGCGCCTGCTGCATGCCATCGAGGCCGAAGCCCTCGCGGATCTCGGCTTTGCCAGCCGCCACGACGCCTTGATGCTTGGCCTCTTTCAGCGGCCGGGCGACCTCGCCTGGCCAGAAACCGACGAGGCCGTCGACTTCGGACACTCCAACGCGTTGCCGGCGGTATTTGCATTCGCGGTGTCGGCCTACGAACGCGCCGCACAAGGCGCGGAAGAGTCGCGCCGGCAGGCAAGACGCCACGACGCGGTACGGCGTGCGAGGGCTTGGGGTGGCTGATCAGCGCGCTATCGCTATAATGTTCGTGTAACGCAACTAACGGAATGATAGAGATGGCGTCTTCGACTTCCTCACGCGACCTCTTCGACCAGCAACGCCAGGACTGGCAGCGCGACCCCGTCGCGGCGTTCGACGCCTGGCTCGCCTCGCAGGACTTGCGCCGTTCGTCCGCCGAGGTCTATCGCGTGCAATGGGGGCGCTTCCTCGAATGGCTCGCGCTCAAGCGCAAGACGATCATGACCGTCGATACGGGCACGATCGCCGAATTCGTCGCTAGCCTCGATATAAAAAAACCGCAGCGGCTTCGCTACCTGCGGCTCATCGAGCGCGTGCTCGATCACGTGCGCGAAATCGAACTCGCCTCCACGAATCCGGCGCGCTTCATCGCCCAGGACGGCGAAGCCGCATGGCGCAACGCGCGCGAAAACGAGCCAACCGGCTTCCTGACGCCCGCCGAGCGCGCCGCGATCATCGGCCAATTGTTCTCGCCGCTCGTCGAGCCATCGGCTGCGAAACGATGGCGCGAGCGCCGCGACCGTGCGCTCGTTGCCATCTTCCTGGGCGGCGGATTGAAAACGGGAGACGCCATCGCGCTCACGCTCGATTGTGTGGCGATCGGCTCGGAGTGGGTCACGATTGAAGCCGCCAATCCGGCGTTTACGCGCGTCACGCGACTGACGCCATTTGCCGTCGACGTGCTCGGCGCCTGGCTCGAAGCGCGCCGCCTGGCCGGACTGCCCGGGCAGCTGGTGTTTCCGGGTTCGCCCTCAGGGCGCCCCATGCACAAGGCCACAGTGCTGCGCGCCATCGACGCATTGATGGACGCGGCGGGCGTGGCGAAAACGCGCGCCGAACGCGCGAGTCCGCAGACCTTGCGTAACACGTTCGCGGCAGACCTGTTCGAGCGCGGCGTGGATATCGATCAGGTAGGACAGTGGCTCGGCTTTCTGCAGCCGATCTCTGCGGGGAGGCTCCATCGTGCATGGAAGACGTGGGCGGAACGCGAGGCGTCGCAGCACGTATCGGCGCAAAACGACGAGGCATGAAACGTCGCGTCGGCCGGCGATTGAACGTTTGAGAGGCGTGTGCGCGCCTCCCGTAAAAGCTCACGTCAAGCCTGTTCGTGTGAATGCTTGCCGGCCATGAAGCGCGCGTACGCCGCAAGCTTCGTCGCGCCCGTGCCCGAGGTGTGCTCGCACTCCGGGCAAGTGAATTCGAAACCATCGTCCACTTCGGACAACTCCGGTTCCCCTTCGTGACAGTTAGGACAACGCGCCGGCAAGGCGACTTGACCGTCGACCACGGTGCCGAGACTCGCCAGTTCGGCTGCGCCCAGCCGGCCCGCGGCAGCGAGTGAACACAGCAACGACGCGACCGAGGTATCGAGTCCCTGCTGCCCGCGTAATGCGGTGACCTGCCGGGTAAGCACGTCCACTTCGTCGGACCGTTCGCGCAGCACGGCGTCGAGCCGGTCGGCGCGGGCCTTCGCCGTCGCCAACTGCTGGATGAAATCGAATTCCTTCTTGCTGGCATCGCGCTGGGCCGCTTGCCACGTCGACGACATGGTGCGCAGCGAATCCAGTTCGACCAGCATAGGCTTCACGCGCCGTTCGGCCTCGGCGAGCGCGTCCTTGATCTGCTGCGCGTAGTGCTCGGTGCTCTTGCGCATTTCCTCGTGCAAGCCGTCGATGCGGTCGCGCAGCCCCGCGTTGGTGGTCTGCTCCGCCTCGAGCCGCTTGCGCAGGGCGTCGTTTTCCATCTCCAGACGCTGTACCAGCACTTCCCGATTGCCATGCGCTGCGACGCCCTGCGCGGACGCCGCGGCGAGCTGGCTTTCGAGTTCGCGCACCCGCTCATAGGCCGCTTCCACGCGCGCTTCGCTGCGCTGCAGCATCTCATCGGCGGCTGAACGACGGGCCTCGGCCTCCCGGGTCGCCTGCTCGGCATCGAGGCGGCCGGCTTCGAATTCCGTACGTTCCGCCTGCAGGGCTTCGCCCGCGAGCGCGAGCGCTTCCTCGAAAAGCGCGCCCAGCAGCTCGCCGGCGCGCTCTTCCAGTGCGGGCGGAATTGCCCCGGCGCCGACACGCACTTTGGAGGTCGCGCGAATGCGCTGCCAGAAAAGCTCTATATCCTTGGGGATGTCGCTGGCGCTTCCGGTTTGGGTCAGCTCGCGGACGGCAGCCATCGACGGCTTGATCTCGAAATCGAAGAACAAGCGTTTGCAGGCGTGTAAGGACAGTTCCTGCCTGCGTGCTCCGTTTTTTCGCAAATCCTCGATTTCTTCGCGGATTGCCTGGCGGTCCTGGTCTCGCATATTCGTCTTCTCGGCGGTGGAGTGGACGAATAATAACAAATTACGTTCTATTTGCTACGTTTTTGAGTCCTGAGCTTGCCAGCGGTAGGGTGATGGCCGTCAAGGGGCCAACTAGCTCGTCACGAGAAGAGATCAGCGCGGGTTTTCCGTGAAACAAATCGAACTTTGTTTCATAAGCCCTTGTAAACGCGTGAATTTCTCGCCTGATTCTACTGCGATCCGTTGTTTCACGCGAGCCGCCTCGATGAGGTTGCGCGGTGGTGGGTTAGGAATGTGGATATCTCGGGTAGCTCGCGGGGAGGATTCTTGCTTGAGAGATATAAAAGTAAACACCCTTGATACCGGTTAAAAACGTTAACGCCACGGCAAATCCTTGCCTGGCGGGGGTTTCCGGCCGATCAGGTGAAGCTTTACGGGACCTTGGGTGAGCCCCTGCGGGACAGTTCGGTGGCGGGCTTCGGGAACGCCGGTGAGCCACTGCAGGAGAGGACGTGAGCGGGTTCAGGAGCGGGGGGATTCTTGACTTCCCGGCAAGGGTGAGGCGATACGGGAGGCCACGGACGGGCATATCACGCACGGCCGGGCCCGGCTCCGATGTTACGGGAAATGCAACGGTGAGGGGATTCGGGAGCGGTGATTCGCGCCATTTTTTGCCTAAATCGAGGGGCTGAAATGCGTGCGGTGAGAAGGATCGGGAAAAAATGCAGTTCGAAGGTGAAGTTTTTCGGGAGCCAACGCCCGAAATCGGGCGAAATGGGCGCTTTCAGGGCCCAGAGGTGAGCTTTTTCGGGGGCTTGCCATCGAGCCGCACGGATCTTCCGGCTACGCGAAGGACGTTCCCGAAGACTTTACGCGACATAGGGTGAGGATTTTCGGGAGATTGCCGCAGTGCCGCGAAAGTCTCAGGATCCGCCGACGCTCTTTAGCTAAGGTGAGGTTTTTCGGGAGCATTTTTTGGCATATTTCCTGCCGAAGGTGAGCAGTTTCGGGAGAAAGTTGGCGTTCACTGCGCTGCAGACGCCGAGAATACGGGCTCGCGGAGGGTGTTACTCCCGGTTGTCATCCGGTATGGGTGAGAATATTCAGGAGGTTTTTCTCGGCAAACTCGCATATGCCTGAATCTCGTGTCTCGATCTGAGGTGAGGGAATGCGGGAACCGATATCGCCTTCCCCCGCCTGCCACATATGTGGATAAGTTACGGAATCCATTGATTTTTTCTTTTCGGCGCAATGAGCGGTGAGGGTTTCCGGGAGGCCACGACGGTGCAGCGCAACCGGACCGGGATGCAAAAGGTGAGATTTTTCGGGAGCAATTCCGGCGTAACAGCCGCAGCGTCGGCTTTCGGGAGCGCGCCAATTACTTTGGCCTGCGCGACGACAGGTGAGGATTTTCGGGATACCTGGGGCACTCCCTCGTAACGCGCTGATGATTTGGCGCTTCGATCGCCGTGTCGGACAGCTTTTGCCGCCACAAGTGGGACTTTCCGATCGTTTTGTCCGTGCGGCGGGCCACGCTTTGTTGCAGTGCGATCGCACCGTTGTGGATTTTTTAGCCGGCAACCGGTTGGTTGCCAGGATTTCGCGACCATCGACGGACTTTTTTCACCGTCAGCACGAAAATATTTAAGGTGAGCGAATACGGGAGCCGATGGCGACCTTTGGTACTCAGGCAGAAATGCGGGATCCGGCCGGAGCGTGCATGACGCAAAGCGCCCCACTGGATGGGCATCTGACCAAAGGTGAGGCGATACGGGAGGGTGCCGCGGTGAGCGGCGCGCGCGAGATGCGCATCACCGGCAATGGTGAGGGAGGCCCTATAGACGCCTATCACCACAGACGGTATCCTTTCGCGAAATTCTCTTCTCGACCCGACGCATGGCCACGAAGCGCGTGAAAAAGACCGATGTGGTAAG
This sequence comes from Paraburkholderia sp. BR10882, assembly GCF_040948855.1. Taxonomy (NCBI): domain Bacteria; kingdom Pseudomonadati; phylum Pseudomonadota; class Betaproteobacteria; order Burkholderiales; family Burkholderiaceae; genus Paraburkholderia; species Paraburkholderia sp. BR10882. The sequence goes on from NZ_JBFPKP010000002.1 coordinate 603,451, forward strand.
CCCCAGCTCGGCGGAATTGCGCAAGGCCGTCGAGGCGATCGCGATCCAGCCGAAGAGCGGCAAGATCACCCTGCTGACCCGCAAGCTGTTCAATGTCCTGTTGGCCGTCGCCCAGCAGGCCGACGAGTCTGGCGATACCTACCGTGCGCTACTGTCCGACATCGTCGCCAACTCGGCGTTCGATTCGAACGATACGGCGCTCGTAAAGGAGCACCTGCGCCGCATGGTGTCGGTGCAGGTCGAATGGAGCCAGGGCACGTCGAGCCAGAAGCCCGGCCGCAAGTGGGGCATCTCCACGCTGATTGCGGACGCGGAAATTCTCGAGGATCCGCAAACTCGTCGCGTCTGGGTGGAGTTCTCGTTCGCGCCGAAGATCAAAAAGAAGCTGCTGGATCCGGTCCAGTACGCCCGCCTGAGCCTGCAGTTCCAGAGTCAGTTGCGCAGCAGCGCGGGGCTGGCGCTCTACGAGATCTGCGTGCGCTATCTGACCAACCCCAGCCATCTGACGATGCGCGAGACCTGGGAGTGGTGGCGCCCAATCCTTTCCGGTACCCCGGACACCGAAGCCGGCGACGAAGCCAAACGCGAGTACAAGTATTTCAAGCGCGATTATCTGCGGCCCGCAATTGCCGAAGTCAACGCGGTGACGAACATCTTCGTCGAGTTGATCGAGCATCGCGAAGGGCGCCGTGTCGCCGAGATCCAGTTTCGCGTGACCGAGCGCAAACAGCCGATGCTCGCGCTCGACGAGCATCCGAATGTATTCGACAGCACGCTCGTCGACCGCATGGTCAAGATCGGAATTCCGCTCAAGGAAGCGCAGTCGCTTTACGCCGACAGCGAGGAAAACCGCATTCGCGCAGCGTTGCAGCTGACCGAACAGCGCATGCGCAGTACGAGCTTGCCGCCGGTGCGCAGCGCCGCGGCGCTTTTCAAGGACGCGTTGAAGAAGGGCTATGCGCCGCCGGTCGAGACCGCGGCAGGCGCCACACCGGCCGTTGGCCGCGGTGCGGCGGCAGCGGTCTCAGCCGACGATCCGAAGGCGCGGCTGCTCGATGAATACGCGGCGTATCGGCGCAAGGAAGCGCGCTCGCTCTATGAAGAGCAGGGCGACATGGAGCGCGAACTGGCGCGTCAGTCGTTTGAGACGGATGAACTGCCGGGACTGGGATCGCATTTGCGCGACGACTGGCGTCGTCGCGGGCTGGAATCGAAACTGGCCGATACGGCGTTCTTCGACTGGCTCGCGCGCAAGACCTGGGGCGAACCGACCGACGGCGATCTGCTCGCGTTCACGCTGAGCCAAACGCGCGCTGCCTGAGCATCAGTTATGGCCGGTCCGTGCAATGCGGGGCGGTGAGGGTGTGACCGTTCGGGCGATTGTGAGGCATGAAACGATCGTGCCTCAATCGTCGACGGTCCGCCAGTGCGTGGCAGCCGTCGACACATTTTCCAAGGTTATTTCGTTTTCAGGATCTGTTCGATCTGCTGAAGAATCGCGTCCCGTCGATCTTTGGTGAGTCCCTTCAGGCGCAACTCGAGCCGGTCGTCGCCATAAGACTTCAAGTCGCCCACGGCGACACCGTCCAGCTTGATCTCCAGCCGTTGTGCGTAGCGTTGCCGCCCAGCCGGTTTCGGGCTTTCCTGCGCGCTCGCCCGGCCTTTCACGATATCCGCTACCTGACGCGTGCTGAGGTCGTCGGCCACGATGCGGTTGATGAGACGCAGCGTGGCATCGGTGCCGCGCGCGCCGTGATAGCGCCCGACCTGATAGGCCATGTTCGAGCCGAAGCGGTCCGGGCGTGCCACCATTTCCTGCATGACCGATTCCGGCAACTTGCCGATCGATAGCGCAACGGCCACCGTCGATTCGTCGAGGCCGAGGTGGTCGGCAAGTTCACGTTGACTCAGAAAATGCTTTTCGTCGATGAATCGCTTCCACACCACCGCGTTATCGAAAACGGTCTGCGAATCTCGCTGGACGTTCAGGTCGTAACCGAGTTTATAGCTCTGAATGCCGATCGGCAGGTCGACGACGATTGCCTTGACGACTTCCTTGTTCGCTTCTTTCAGTGCCCGCACGCGACGGCCGCCATCGCTCACGTAGTAGCTGCCCGGCGCCGCATAGTCGGGAATGACATGGATCGCCTGCTGTTGCCCTTGCTTCGCAAGATTGACAGCGAGTTCAGCGATCGATGCCTTCAGATAGAAGTGACGCGGATTGAAGGGGCTCGGCTTGATGTCCTTGAGCGGCAACTCGATGATCTGCCCCGGACGGTAGCCTTGAGCGATGCGCCAGGTGCGGTATTCGACCGATTCATTTTCGAGGCCAGGCGCATCGTCGAGAATCGGCTCGACGGCAGGTTCAAGGCCGGTCACAAGCGCAGGCTGACTCGAGCGCCCAGCAACTTCGCGCGTTTTTGGCTTGTCCTGGACGAGGCCGTCGATGGCGTTGAGACGGTCGAGCGCAGTGCGCTTCTCGCTGCTCGTCGTATCCGGACGAGCCTGAAAGCCTTTGGCGAATTGGGAGGGTTTCATTCAGGGTCCTTTATGCGCATAAAGTCAGGGAAGCATGGCCGCGATCTCGTCGGCGCATGCGCGCACTTCCACCGCGGCGAGGCGAGCGCCGCGATCGTTCATTTGCAGAACGGTCTGGCCCAAGGCCATCGCCTGCTTGTACGCCTCACGTGTGGGAATCTGCGTTCTGAGCAGAGGGAAACCAAGCTCTTCGAGGGCGCGCTTCAGCTCGCGGGTGAGCATGCGCTTCTCCTCGGTCTTGTTCAGCAGAAATACCGCGCGCAGATCTTCGTTCATGACCTGAGCCTGCTGGATGAGCTTCACGAGACCAACACTGGACCAGTAGTCAGCCGGAGAAGACGAAGTCGGAATGACGGCGACGGTCGCAGCGAGCAACACCACACCCGAGACCTTTTCCGTGATCGACGGCGGACAGTCCACGACGATCACGTCGTAGTCGTTGACGAACTTCTTGATCTCCCGATGGATTTGGCCACCGGCTTCGGAAAGATTGACGACCGGGAACGGGATGCCGGTGTCACCATCGGCTGACGCACTGGCCCAATGGACCAGCGTGTTTTGGCCGTCGGCATCCACGACGAGAACCCGCTTCCCCTTTTCGTGAAAGGCCGCGCCGAGATGCATCGCGATCGTGCTTTTGCCGACCCCGCCCTTTTGCTGCGTGACTGCGATTATCTCTGCTGCCAATTGGTATTCTCCTTTTTGCTATTAGCTTGGGATTTTACCTGGAATGTTTTTCAGTTCAATGATTTTTGACGTAATTTGCAGTCGAATTAGCCATTCGGACAAGGTTTATGCGCATAAAGCTCGCACAGGGGCGTGGGAACGCCGCTAGCGTTTGCGCGCGGCACTGAAATCTGCCTCGGCAATGCCTTCGATGCATGGCGTCGATCTGCTAACGGGCACACCGGACGATGACATCGGCGCAACTCACGGCTTTATGCGCATAAAGTCCGCGCCTCACTCCATCGCTATCCCCGTCGCACACAAAGCGCGACCGGAAAATCTCGCCGCGAATCCACATGCGCCCCCATGGCAGCAAACCTCGGCACCAAGAGTCAGGAATGGTCCGCAGAAGCGGCCTACGCGTGCCAGCGCGCCCCCCGGTAAAATCGCAGCGAGGCCCCAGTCTCACCGAGGCTCACCCACCACCACTCCTCTCTCGCAATTGCGACGTCATGATCACGATCTACCACAACCCCCGCTGCTCCAAGTCCCGCGCGGCTTACGAACGGGTATCCACTGCAACGGCAAACGAGTCAGTCAAGGTAATTGAATACCTGACACAACCGCTCACCGTCGACCAACTCAAAGCGCTGCACGCGATGCTGGGCTGCCCGCTGCTCGACATGATTCGCACCGGCGAAACCGAGTACGCAGAGCTCGGCCTCGATGCGCCTGGCGTTACAGATGATCAGCTCTACGAAGCAATTGTGCGGCATCCGATTCTGCTGCAGCGACCCATCGTCGTGCGCGATGGCCGCGCCGTGATCGGGCGCCCGACCGAAAACATTGCCGCACTGTTTGGCTGACATCGCCGGGATGCATGCGTTGGGGTACTCAGGCGCCAAAAGCGAGCGAATCGCGAGCGCCCGCGTGCATGGACGAGGTGCAATCCCTGCCATGCACGCATGGAAATTGCATCTTTGCTAACCTGCAGACGAATCCGACGCGAGGCCCGTGTTCATCGGCTCTTCGCGCAAGTTGTCCACAAGCTTATGCCCAAAATCTGTGGATAAATTCGCGTTACCCACGGTTATCCACAACGCCTCGCCGATCCCGATATCGGGCTGACCCGAGCGAGCGTCTGCGCATCGCCGGAAGGCGCATACGTCTATGATGACGTTTCCTTCCATTGCGCTTCGCGCGCGCTTCCGAGGAAACCGAAATGGCCTACAAGATCGCAGTGGTAGTCGGCAGTCTGCGCAAGGATTCATTCAACCGGCAACTCGCACACGCGGTGACTTCGCTCGCACCCGCCGATTTTACTTTCGAGTATCTCGACATCGGCGTGCTGCCGCTCTACAGCCAGGATTACGACGCCGACTATCCCGAGGTGGCGCGCCGCTTCAAGCAACAGATCGAAGCGGTCGACGCCCTGCTGTTCGTCACGCCCGAATACAACCGCTCGATTCCGGGCGGGTTGAAAAACGCACTCGACTGGGGTTCGCGGCCGTGGGGCACGAATTCGTGGCGCGGCAAGCCGGGCGCGGTGCTCGGCACGTCGGTGGGGGCAACGGGCACAGCGCTCTCGCAGCAACATCTGCGTAACGTGCTCGCCTATCTCGACGTCCCGCTGCTCGGTCAGCCCGAGATGTTCATCAAGCACGACCCGAGCCGCGTTAACGAGAAAGGCGAGATCGTCAACGAGGACACCCGCAAGTTCCTGCAGGGCTTCGTCGATACGTACGTGGCCTGGGTCAAGCGCCAGCTCGGCCGCTGACGCCTGAAACGCAACCCACGCGGCATTTGCGCGAGGGGCTTCAGTGCAACGTTCGGCGCTGCCCCGGCATGTCCTTGTGGTGCTCGGGCGTATCTTCCTCGTATTCGAGGAATTCGTCCGGAATTTGCGGCGCGACGCCTGCTGCGGGTCGCGTCGCTTCGGGTGCGCCAGGAACGTCCACATGATGCGCGCCCATCACCGCACCAGCGCCCGGTGCACTGGCCGATGTGAGCACGGTCGCTTCGGCCTCGCTCGTCGGCCGCATCGGTTCGACAGTGGGTTCGACGGTCGGGTCAACGGAGGCTTGTTCGCGCGCGGCTTCGGTCTGCGCGGCACGGCGGCGCATGGCATCGGCGAATTCGGAGAGACCCAGTTCGTCGAGCGCCGAGTGCTCGCGCGCGACCGGACGGTCCGTCGCGGGCCATGCCCACGGCGTGCCGCGTAGCGCGACTTCCGTCGCATGCTCTTCGCGCAGCGTCTCGTACGCGAGGTTGGCGTGCGCCTCGTCGCTCACATGCACGCCGATGCGCACCGCTTCGCCCGGCGGCGGCGTCATGCCCGTCTGGGCCTCGGTGGTGCGACGCGCATCGCCCGTCGACGAGAAAAAACTTCCCACGAGCCGCTCGATGCCGGCCAGCACACCCTCGGTGCGCGCCGGCAGGTCGATGTCGCCCGCCGCGAAGCCGCGCTGCAGCAGCGCGTCCTGCGCGTGGCGTGCTTCCTCGTAGGTTTGGAAAACGCCGGTCACGGTCTGTTTCATGGCAGCCTCCTTCGCCAGATGGCGACGCCTGCTTACATCATGCGCCGATTGTGCTTTGCTCGTGCATCGGTTGGCGCATGCTGCGCGCGACGTCTAACCGCCTGATTCTGCGGGTCGTGCTGGCTGTCGCAAGCCTCGTGCCGCGAAGCGTGTTCCTGCGACTTGTCATGCTCGCGGGCTCGGGAGCGTCGCATCGTGTTCGCGCTTCGCGCGCGCCTGGCGGTCCTCGCGAATCGCCTCGAGCATCTTCTCCAGCAGCGCGATGTCGAACGGCTTCGATAGCACACGCACATCGGCATTGCGCGTGCGCTCGAGCTCCTCCGCATAGCCTGTCACGAGGATCACGGGCAGGTCCGGCTCGAGCCCCTGCAGCGCCTCGGCCAGATCGATGCCGTTCATCGTCCCCGGCATGTGGATGTCGGAAAGCACGAGGTCGAAGCGCGGCGTGGGCTCGCCCTCGGCAGGCGGCGCTTCGACGCGTTCCAGCGCACTCGCCGCGTCGCTCGCGCAGGTCACGCGGTGGCCCATCATCTGCAGGAGCGCCTCGGTGCCGGCGGCGACTTCGTCGTTGTCCTCCACGAGCAGCACGTTCAGCCCATGCTGCACCTCGGCGCTCTCCTCGCGCGGCTCGCTCGGACGCGGCGCGGGCGGCTCGGCGAGCGAGCGCGGCAGATACAGATGCACCGTCGTGCCCGCGCCGATCGCACTGTCGATCGCGGCGAGTCCGCCGGTGCGCTCGCAGAACGCAAACACCTGCGGCAGTCCGAGGCCGGTGCCCGTGCCCTTCGACTTGGTCGTGTAGAGCGGCTCGAACGCGCGCGCGAGCACGTCCGGCGGCATGCCGGTGCCGGTGTCTTCGAGGGTGACGTGCACGAAGTCGCCGTCGAGCGGGAAGCCTTCGTCGGGCCGGAAGCTGATGTTGCGCGCGCGCACCGTGAAGCGGCCGCCGTTGGGCATCGCGTCGCGCGCGTTCACCGCGAGATTGATGAGCGCGAGCTCGAATTCGGCCACATCGACGAGCACGGGCCACACGTCGTCGTCGACTTCGACGATGAGCGACACTTTCGCGCCCAGCGACGCGCGCAGCAGTTCGCGGGCCGCCGGCAGCCAGCGCCCGACGTGGATCGTCTCGTTGCGCAGCGGCTGCTTGCGCGCCACGCCGAGCAGTTGGCGCGTGAGCGACTGGCCGCTCTTGAGCGCGCGCTCGACCGCCGAGAGTTCGCGCTCCAAACCCGCCGCGCCGCGCCGCCGCGCGATCTGCACGTTGGCCGAGACGATCATCAGCAGGTTGTTGAAGTCGTGCGCGACGCTGCCCACGAGGTTGCCGAGCGCTTCCATCTTGCGCGACTGCCGGTAGGCGGATTCGATCGAGCGGCGCATCGAGGCTTCGGCCTGCCAGCGCTCCCACGCCTCCTCTTCGGCGGCGAGGCGCCGCAGCGACAGCCAGATCACGCACCAGAGGGCAATCGACGGGACGAACATCGAGATGATGAGCACGCTCAGGTGCCGGTACCACGCCGCCCAGATCGCGGGCGTGCGATACGCGCAGGTCACATAGACGGGGTACGCGCCCACGCGCCGGAACGCGAGGATCACGTTGCTGCCGAGCAGCGCGGAATGCATGCGCACGACACCGGACTCCGTGCCGCGCTGGAGCGCGGCGCCCAGCGGCGAGTGCGGCGTGATCGTGGGCCCGTCCACGCGCGGGGGCGGATCGAAGGCGAGGATCGTGCCGTCGCTGCGCACGAGGCCGAGCGACATCGGCGAGCCGGAGCCGAGCAGGTCGCGGTAGAACGAGCTGAAATAGCCGGGGCGCAAGGCGACCGAGACGAGACCCGCGAATCCGCCGGCTTCGTCGAGGCGCGCCACGCCCATGTTGAACACGGTCTCGCCGCTCACCTGGCCCTGCATCACGCGCGAGACGTGGTCGAGCACGCGGCCGTCGCGGATGCCGGCGAAGTCGTCGCGCGAGGCGATCGACATGGTCGGCGGCGGCGAATAGCGGCTGCTCGCGAGCAGGTCGCCGTTAGTGCCGAAAATCGACACCGCAGCCACTTGCGGATAACCGCCGCCGATGGCATCGAGTTTCTCGTGGATCTGCGGCTCGCTGGCGCGGATGCCGTCGTCGTTCAGATCGCGCACGAGGTCGACTACGCGAGCATCGAGCGCCTCGTTCATGTCGAACACCTTGAGCGCGTGCTCTTCGGCCACGCGCACGGTGCGCAGCGTGGTGTCGGTGGCGTCGGCTTCGCGCGCGCGCAAGTCGTTGTACGCCATGGCGGCGACGTAGAGGCACGGCAGCACGATCGCCGCGACGAGCAGCGCGAGCAGCGTGCGCCGGCGTACCGTGAAGTCGTGGCCCGGCGCGGCCGGAAACGGCGCGTCGTCGGCAGGGGGTGGCTGGGGTATGCGTTCGTCTGGCCGCTCGGGCCGGTCAGCAATCATCGTACGGAAAAGCAGGGAAAAGGCGGCGGGGCAGTCGACATGATAAACGACCGCGATGACGCCCCGACGGCCAGCGCATACCCGGTGCGCCGCAAGCATCGTCGGTCAGGCAGGCCGCCAGGGGTTGTCTCTCGCTGAATGCCGAATTCGCGAAAATCGGCGAAGCGCAAACGTACCACAAAGGGATAATCAACGTTCTTTATTTAAGGGATGGATAATTTATTTCCATAAATTAGCCAGAATGAGTCGATTTTGTTCGTCGAATGATTAACGGCGAGTTGCATTTGATTCAATTTGATTCGAGAATCCCGGACACGATAAATAACGCATTCGCATGAACGCCACGCTCGCCATTACGGCGGATGGCCATGCTACGGGGTGGCTGCAGGCATGCAGACGAGGGCCTTCACACCGGCGCACGGGTTGCCGGTAGCCATTGGGCAACGGCGCAGCCATGCGCGTTGCGTCGTCGCGCCACCGCGCGGGTCCGTTTATGCGTTACGAATTATTCGGCCCGGTTTGCATTTTTCTTCGAAGTCTCCCTAAAGTAATTGCCCGCGCCGCCGTTAATCCGTCGAAACGCACTCCGTCCAACGCACACTCATTCAGCATATCCATGTCCTTGCCCATCGTGATCGCCGATGACTCGCTGTTAGCCCGCAAGGTGCTCACGAAGGCGCTGCCCGAGGACTGGGACGTGGCGATTTCGTACGCGTCGAACGGACACGAAGCGCTTGCCCATTACCGCGCCGGTCGTGCGGCTGTGATGTTCCTCGACCTCACGATGCCCGACCTGACGGGCTTCCAGGTCCTCGAAGCGTTGCAGCACGAAGACCTGAACACGTTCGTGATCGTCGTTTCCGCGGACGTCCAGCCTCGTGCCCGCGAGCGCGTGCAGGCACTCGGCGCGGCGGCGTTCGTCGCAAAGCCGGTAACCCAGGAGGCGCTGCTGCCCATCCTGAAGGAGTACGGGTTGTATGCCTGATCGAGTGTTCACGGAACTCCAGCGCGACGCGCTGCAGGAGATCGCCAATCTCGGCATGGGGCAGGCCGCGACGCGTCTGTCGGCGCTGCTCAACGCCTTCATCGAGTTGTCGGTGCCGCGCGTGCGCGTGGTCGCCGTCTCCGAGGCCGCGGCGGCGCTACGCGAGATGACCGGTATCGACGGCCCGGTTGCGGCCGTGCGCCAGGGCTTTCGCTCGGAAATCAAGGGCGAGGCGCTGGTGATCTGCCGAAGCGGCGAGATCGCCGAACTTGGCAGCCTGGTCGGCGGACCTTACGCGACGATCGGCGACGATGCCCTCACCGAGGAAGAGCTGATGTTCGACGTCGCCAACGCGCTCACGGGCGCGTGCGTGTCGTCGATGCTCGACCAGCTCGGGCGCATGCCGGTGTTTTCGCAGCCGGGCCTGCTCGGCGAGGCGATCATGCTCGACGAGGTGTTCCAGCCGGGCCTGCTCGCCTGGGACGTCGCGCTGCTCGTCGAAGTCAATTTCGCGCTGGAAGACCAGCGCTTTCGCGCCCACCTCGTCATGCTGATGGCCGAGGAGTCGATCCATGTCGTGAGCCGGGCCATCGACGCGTTGTTACATAGCCTATGAACGAGCCAGCCGGGTTGCCAACACTAGCGGACCTCGTTGTCGAACGGGTGGGCTTCGGCATATTCGTGGTCGATCGCGACATGAACGTGCTGAGCTGGAACCGCTTCATGCAGGATCACAGCGGCGTGACCGCCGAGGACGTGATCGGCCGCTCCATCTTCGAACGCTTCCCGGACCTGCCGCGCGCGTGGCTCACGCGCAAGGTGGAAAGCGTGTTCCAGCTGGGCAGCTTTGCGTTCAGCTCGTGGGAGCAGCGCCCGTATCTGTTCCAGTTCGACCATGACCGGCCGATCACGGGCGGTGTGGACTACATGCAGCAAGACTGCACCTTCATGCCGCTCATGCGCGGGCGCGACGTAGTAGCCGTGTGCGTGACCATCTCCGATGTCACCCACGTGAGCGTCATGCAGCGCGAGCGCGAGGACGCCGTGGCGAAGCTGCGCGAATACGCCGACCGCGACGGTCTCACCGGCATCGCGAACCGGCGCTTTTTCGAAACGCGCCTCGCCGACGAATTCCTGCGCTGGCAGCGTTACGGCGGCGAGCTGTCGATGCTGCTGTTCGACCTCGACCACTTCAAGCGCATCAACGACGAATTCGGCCATGTGGCCGGCGACACGGTGCTGCGCTCGATGGCGCAGCGCGTGTCGGGCGTGGTGCGCAAGCAGGATGTGTTCGGCCGCTTCGGCGGCGAGGAATTCGCGCTGCTCCTGCCGTGCACGCCGCTCGACGACGCGCTCTACGTCGCGGAGAAGATCCGCCGCACGATCGGCGACGAGCCGATCGAGGTGCAAGGCGTGATCGTGCCCGTGACGGCCAGCGTCGGCGCCGCGACGGCGCGCACGGGTGCGCCCGACTACGAAGGCATGATCAACGAGGCGGACGCCGCCCTCTACACGGCGAAGCGCCAGGGGCGCAACCGCTCGGTCGCGCTCGCCTGATCCGAGTCGGGCGCAAACGGCTCCCGCCTCAATCCGGCTCATCGCCCCATGCTCCGGGGCTGCGCGGCCATGCCTCCACTGCGGTCCCCAGGCGCTGACGGCCCTGCGCGGGTTGCCCAAAGGTTGATATACTTTTGCCCGTTTCCGGCCTTGCACGCCTCCCGGCAAGCAATTTAAGGGTCGGGTGCCTCGCGCGTGTCCGCGCGCGCGGGCGACCCGCGGCAATGCGGGCCCGAATAGAGTCGAACGCCCGGTGAGGGCGCCCCCAGCGGAGATCGTCTTGGCTGTTTCCAATCTCGTCGTGGACGATACACAACAAACCGACGCTGCCGCCGCTTCGTCGGGCAGCTCGTTTTATCTGGCGATGCGGATCCTGCCCCCCGCGCAGCGCGACGCCATGTATCAGGTCTACGCCTTCTGCCGCGCTGTCGACGACATCGCCGACAGCGACCTGCCCCGCGCCGAGCGCGCGGCGGGGCTCGACCAATGGCGCGCCGACATCGACGCGTGCTATGCGGGCACGCCGCGCGCCTCGCTCGCGGCGCTCACGCGCCATATCCATACGTTCGGGCTGCAGCGCGCAGATTTTCACGCGATGATCGACGGCATGGCCATGGACGCCGCCGAGGACATCTGCGCCCCCGACGAGGACACGCTCGACCTGTATTGCGACCGCGTGGCGAGCGCCGCAGGCCGGCTGTCGGTGAGAATTTTCGGGATGCAGGAGGAGCCGGGCCGCTTGCTGTCGCACCATCTGGGGCGCGCGCTGCAGCTCACCAACATCCTGCGCGACATCGACGAAGACGCGGACATCAACCGCTGCTATCTGCCGCGCGAACTGCTCGCGCGCGAAGGGATCGCGGCGGGCAATCCGCACACGATCGCCGCCGATCCGTCGCTGCCGCGTGTGTGCGAGACGCTCGTGCAGCGCGCCCGCGCGCACTTCGCGCAGGCCGACGCGATCATGGACGCCGCGCCGCGCGCGCAGGTGAAAGCGCCGCGCATCATGTCGGGCGTCTACCGCGTGCTGCTCGAGCGCACCGTGGATCGCGGCTTCGACCTGCCGCGCACGAAAGTCAGCAAGCCGCGCGCACGGCTCATGTGGATCGTCGCGCGTTACGCGCTGTTCTGATGCCTCGGCTAGTCCACGTCATCGGCGCTGGGCTTGCGGGCCTCGCGACGGCCGTGCGGCTTCAGCGGCGCGGCGTGCAGGTGGCGCTCTACGAGGCCGCCAGCCAGGCAGGTGGACGCTGCCGCTCGTACTACGACCGCACGCTTTCGGCGACGCTCGACACGGGCAATCATCTGGTGCTGGCGGGACATGCGCGCACGCTGGAGTACGTGCGCACGATCGGCGCCGGCGACGCGCTCTCCGGTCCCACCGAGCCGGGCTTCGCGTTCATGGATATCGCCGCGGGCTCGCGCTGGACGGTGCGCTTCTCGCGTTCGCGCATGCCGTTCTGGATCGGCGACTCGCGCTCGCGAGTACCGGGTACGCGCGCCGCGGACTATCTGGGGCTGCTGCCGCTCCTGTTCGCCAAGCCGGGCCGCACGATGGCGCAGACCATGCGCTGCGAAGGCGTGCTGTGGGACCGGCTGCTGCACCCGTTCTTTCTCACGGCGCTCAATGTCGAGCCGCGCGTGGGCAGCGCGGAGCTGGCGGGCGCGATGCTGCGCGAGTCGCTCGCGGCGGGCGGCGAGTCGTTCCGGCCGCTGGCGGCGCGCGGGGGCCTTTCCAGCGCATTCGTCGATCCGGCCTTGCGCATGCTTCAGCACGGCGGCGCGGCGATCCGCCTCGACTCGCCGCTCAGGGAGATTGAGTACGACGACGCGGCGGGCCGCGTCTCCGCACTCGATTTTCCAGACGGGCGCATCACGCTCGCAGCCGACGAGGCGGTGGTGCTGGCCGTGCCCGGCGCGGCCGCCGCGGCGCTCGTGCCGGCGCTGCAGGCGCCGCAGCGCCACAATGCGATCGTCACCGTGCACTACGCGGTGCCGGCGCCGCCGGGCCTCGTGACGCCGATGGCGCTCGTCAACGGCACGGCCCACTGGCTGTGCACGGCCGAGGGGCGCCTGTCGGCGACGATCCACGACGCGCACGGCGTGCTCGACCTCGACCCCGAGGAGATCGCGCGCCGCGTGTGGACCGACGTGGCCGAGGCGGCCTCGCTGCCGCTCGAGCCGATGCCTGCCTGGCGCGTGTGCGCCGACGCGCGCGCGACCTTCGCCGCGGTGCCCGACGAGGAATGGCGCCGGCCCGCGACGCGCACGCGCTGGAACAATCTGATGCTTGCAGGCGACTGGACGGCTACCGGTCTGCCCGCGACGATCGAAGGAGCGATCCGCTCGGGCCGCAAGGCCGCCGAGCTGCTCCTGACCGAAAATTTGGAACGTAGATGAACGATTTATCCCAGGACACGCTCGGCGTCGCCACGCCGGGCGTGGCGATGCCCACCCCCACGTTTGCCGAAGAGACGGCCGCACCGCTCGCCATGCTCGACGCCGCCGTCGTGCGCGCGACCGATGCGATCCTCGCCGACCAGCGCGCCGATGGCCATTGGGTCTACGAACTCGAAGCGGACGCCACGATCCCGGCCGAATACGTGCTGCTCGTGCATTACCTGGGCGAAACCGCGAACCTCGAACTCGAACAGAAGATCGCGCGCTACTTGCGCCGCATCCAGCTGCCGGACGGCGGCTGGCCGCTCTTCACCGACGGCGCGATGGACGTGAGCGCAAGCGTGAAGGCTTACTTCGCACTCAAGATGATCGGCGACGCCGAAGACGCCGAACACATGGTGCGGGCGCGCGAGGCGATTCTCGCGGCGGGCGGCGCCGAGCAGGTCAACGTGTTCACGCGCATCCTGCTCGCGTTGTTTGGCGTGGTGACGTGGTACGCAGTCCCGATGATGCCCGTCGAGATCACGTTGCTGCCGCAGTGGATCCCGTTCCATCTGTCGAAGGTGTCGTACTGGGCGCGCACGGTGATCGTGCCGCTGCTCGTGCTGGGCGCGAAGCGCCCGGTGGCGCGCAACCCGCGCGGCGTGCGCATCGACGAGCTGTTCCGCGGCGCGCCGGTGAGCGTGGGCCTGAACGCCCGCTCCCCGCATCAGAGCAAGGGCTGGTTCGGTTTCTTCCGCGCCGTGGACGGCGTGCTGCGCGTGACCGATCCGCTCTTTCCGACCTACCTGCGCCAGCGCGCGATCGACGCCGCGGTGGCGTTCGTCGACGAGCGCCTGAACGGCGAGGACGGTCTGGGCGCGATCTTCCCGGCCATGGCCAACGCCGTGATGATGTACGACGTGCTGGGCTATCCCGCCGATCATCCGCACCGCGCGATCGCACGCCAGTCGCTCGAAAAGCTGGTGACGGTCCACACGGAGGAAGCGTACGTCCAGCCCTGCCTGTCGCCGGTGTGGGACACGTCGCTGGCGGCGCACGCCCTGCTGGAGACCGGCGACGCCCGCGCGGAGGAAGCCGCGCGCCGCGGCCTCGAATGGCTGCGTCCGCTGCAGATTCTCGACGTGCGCGGCGACTGGATCTCGCGCCGCGAGGCGGTGCGTCCGGGCGGCTGGGCGTTCCAGTACGCGAACCCGCACTACCCCGATGTCGACGACACGGCCGTGGTCGTGGCCGCGATGGACCGCGTGGACAAGCTCGACAACACGAATGCCTACGACGCCCCGATCGCCCGCGCGCGCGAATGGGTGGTCGGCATGCAAAGCAGCAACGGCGGCTGGGGCGCGTTCGAGCCGGAGAACACGCAGTACTACCTGAACAACATCCCGTTCTCGGACCATGGCGCACTGCTCGATCCGCCGACCGCCGACGTCTCGGGCCGCTGCCTCTCGATGCTCGCGCAGCTCGGCGAGCTGCCGGCCGCGAGCGAGCACGCGCGCCGCGCGTACAACTATCTGCTCGAAGAGCAGGAAGCCGATGGCAGCTGGTACGGTCGCTGGGGCATGAACTACATCTACGGCACGTGGACGGCGCTGTGCGCGCTCAACGCGGCCGGTCTCAGTCACGACGACCCGCGCATGAAGCGCGCGGTGCAATGGCTCGTGCAGATCCAGAACGACGACGGCGGCTGGGGCGAAGACGGCACGAGCTACAAGCTCGAATACCGCGGCTATGAGAGCGCCACCAGCACGGCTTCGCAAACGGCCTGGGCGCTGCTCGGCCTGATGGCGGCGGGCGCGGTCGATCATCCGGCGGTGGCACGCGGCATCGAGTATCTGCAGACAACGCAGCAGGAACACGGCCTCTGGGACGAAACGCGCTTCACGGCCACGGGCTTTCCGCGCGTGTTCTATCTGCGCTACCACGGCTATCGCAAGTTCTTCCCGTTGTGGGCGCTCGCGCGCTACCGCAACCTCAAGCGCGCGGGCGTGACGCGCGTCACGGTCGGTCTGTGAGCGCGGCGGCTGGTATCAAGGCGCGCGCCCTGCCCGTGATCGCAGTAACGGGCATGGCCTTCGAGGCGAGCATTGCCGCGGGCAAAGGCCAGGATGGCGTACGCGCCGTCTATGCCGCGCGCGCCGATCTGCTGCAGAGCGCGCTTGCGGCGGCGCTCGAGGACGGCGCGGCGGCCATCGTCAGCTTCGGCACGGCGGGCGGTCTTGCACCCGATCTCGAGCCTGGCACGCTGGTGATCGCGCAAGCGATCGAAGGGCCGTTCGGGCGCGTCGCGACCGACGCCGCCTGGAGCGCACGCATGGCCGACGCGCTGATGGCCTCGCCGCTCGCCGCGAAAACCCGGCGCGGCGTGGAGGCAGCCGTTGCCGCGCCGCTCACCGGTGCGGCGGACAAGGCCGCGCTGTTCAGCGCGTGCGGAGCGCTCGCCGTCGATATGGAATCGCACCTGGCCGCCGCCGCCGCGGCCGCGCATGGCGTGCCGTTCGCAGTGTGCCGCGCGATCGTCGATCCGGCGTGGCGCAGCCTGCCGAAAGCGGCCATGGCCGGCTTGCGCGATGACGGCACGACGGCGGTGCTCCCGGTCCTGCGCGAACTGGCGCGCGACCCGGCCCAACTGGGCGGCCTGCTGCGCGTGGCCGCGGACGCGAAAGCGGCACGCCAGTCGCTCAGCGCCGCGCGGCAAGTGTTGACGGCCGCCGGCGCTTTTTTCCCGAAATGATCCTGCCGGGTTATTGAAAAACTAGGGTAAACCCCTATCTCTGGTAACATCTGAGTGTTAACCCTAGGTTCGTTCCTGCGAGCTGGGGACAAATCACATATCGGGGAGTGACCAGCCATGAATTTTCATACTCGCAAGTGGGTCAAGCCTGAAGACCTGAATCCGAACGGCACGCTGTTCGGCGGCAGCCTGCTGCGCTGGATCGACGAAGAAGCGGCGATCTACGCGATCTGCCAGCTCGACAATCAACGCGTGGTGACCAAGTTCATGTCGGAGATCAACTTCGTGAGCTCGGCGCGTCAGGGCGACATCATCGAGCTCGGCATCACGGCCACGGATTTCGGCCGGACGTCGATCACGCTGCGCGCCGAAGTGCGCAACAAGATCACGCGCAAGAGCATCCTGACGATCGAAAAGATGGTGTTCGTGAACCTCGGCGCCGACGGCGTGCCGGCCCCGCACGGCCGCGAGCGTATCCGTTACGCCGACGAAGCCTACGAGCGCTATCGCCAGACCGTGCAGACGACGGCGGATGCCACGGCGCTGGCGGCGGCGAACGAGGCCGAACGCCAGGCCGAGAGCGAGGACGCTTCGGTGCATTGAGCGGTGCTCGCGACACGATAAAAAACCCGGCAACCTCGAAAGGTTGCCGGGTTTTTTGCATTGATACGCCGCCCGCCCGCAAACGGGGGGCCCTTTGTTGCGTTCAGGGCGCCGATGCGGGCTTCGCAGGCGCTGCCGTCGCACCCGAAGCCGCGACAGGCGCCGATGCGCCCGCCGGTGCGGAAGCGGCCGCCGCGGCTACACCCGCCGTGCCGGCCGCCGCAGCAGCACCCGGACCCGCGCCAGCCGCGGCCGCACCCGTCGTAGCAGCCCCGGTAGCGCCCGTCGCGCTCCCCTCGCCAGGATCCTCGTAATTCGGCAGACCATTGTTCGAAGCGCCGGGGGCCGCCGTGCCACCTGCACCGCCCGACTCGCCCGGGTCTTCGTAATGGGGTGCCCCGTTCTCGTTCGGTGCGGCCTCGCCGCCCGGCTCGCCGTAATCGGGCAGCGGCGCATTGTTGCCCCGCGAGCCGCGGATCAGCGATTCGCGCTGCTGGCGGTAGGCGTCGCGCACGAACGAATACGGGTCGAGTGCCGCCTGCTTGAGCAGGTCGGTTGCGCCGAGCAGGTCCGCACGCGCGCTGATGAACTGCGCAAGATACATCGGGTTGCGCACCGCCGGCTCGAAGTAGTTGATGACGTTGAATTTCACGTCCACGGCCATGCCGATGCCGTCGCGCACCGAACTGGGCCCGAACAGCGGCAGCACGAGATACGGGCCGGCCGGCATGCCGTAGTGGCCCATCGTGAGGCCGAAGTCCTGATGGTGCTTGGGCAGCCCCGCCAACGTCGCGAAGTCGATCAGGCCGCCCAGACCGAAGGTCGTGTTCATCGCGATGCGCATCAGATCCTGGACGGCGTCGGTGATCTTCAGCTGCAGCACGTTGTTTGCGAAGTTGTCGACGTCCCCGATGTTCGAGAAGAAGTTCGTGATCGCCTGACGCAGCGGCTGCGGCGTCACCTTCTGGTAGCCCTTGGCAACCGGCTGCGCGACGTAGGTATCGAGTTTGTCGTTGAACGTGAAAATTGCGCGATTCGCGGGCTCGAACGGATCGCCCGGTTTGCGGTCGGGGCCCGTGGCGCAACCCGACGTCACGAGGAGCGCCAGGCTCGCCGCCGCCATGGTGAGCGCGGCTTGATTCTTCTTCATTGGTCGATCCCCTGAGTTTCCGATCTCGCGCGTTTTGCGCGCGGCTTGCCCATCAGCACCGGCTGGAAGACCACGGCGCCTATCAGCGTACAGAACAAGGACAGCGCGAGCAGCTTGCCCATGCTCGACGTGCCCGGATGATGCGATAGCCACAGGCTCCCGAACGCCGTGGCGGTGGTCGCGGCGGAAAAAAGCACCGCGTGTGTGAGGCTCGAATGCAGGAGGCCGGTCTGCCCCGCGCGCCAGGCCATCACGAAGTAGATTTTGAACGCGACGCCGACGCCGAGCATCAGGGGAAGCGCGATGATGTTGGCGAAATTTAGCTGAATTCCGAAGACGACGCACAATTCGAGCGTAACGAGCGCCGATACCAGTAGAGGAATGATCGTGCGCAGCACGTCGCCGAAATTGCGCAACGTGATCCAGAGCAGCGCCGTGATGAGCAGCACCGACCACCCCGCTGCCTGGAAGAACGCGAGGATGATCACGTTCGCCGAGTGCAGGATCGAGATCGGGCCGCCGATCGCGTTCGGCTCCGCCGCCTTCACCGCGTGTGCGAAGCGCGCGAGCATCACATCGTCGTTGGGATCGACGCCCGGCGGCACGCGCGGCGCGACGTCCACGATCGCCTGGCCGGTCGGCGCCACCCAGTCGCGCGCCATCTCGGGCGGCAGGTTTTCCCGCGTGATCTCCGAGGGCTGCAACAGGCGCGCGAGCTGCGCGAAGGCGAGC
Source organism: Paraburkholderia sp. BR10882 (assembly GCF_040948855.1). Lineage (NCBI taxonomy): Bacteria > Pseudomonadati > Pseudomonadota > Betaproteobacteria > Burkholderiales > Burkholderiaceae > Paraburkholderia > Paraburkholderia sp. BR10882. The sequence continues at coordinate 621,798 of NZ_JBFPKP010000002.1, forward strand.
CTGAGCGTGAGGCTGAAGGCGGTTTCCGCGCGGTCGCGCGTGGCCGGGCTCGCGTTCGCGAGTTTGTTGAGCGAGTCGGACAGATGGTTCGCCTCGGCCGCGCCCGGCCCCGGGTGGTCGCTCGCGGCGAGCGAAAGCTGGTTGGCCGCGCGCTTGAGCGTCTGTACGCGCACTTCGTCGGTTACGGGCGAGGACGGCTGCTGCGTGAGCGCGGGCAGAAGCTGCTGCGCGGCGCTCGAGATCAGCATGAGCTTTTGCTGCTGATCGTCGGGAATCAGCGAACTGAGCGTGGTGGCGCGAGCGACTTCGGGCAGCTTCGAGAGCCGCGCGGCGATCTTGTCGGCTTCTTCGAGCGACGGCGCGAGCACGCTCACATCGTTGATCGAGATGACGGGCGAGTTCTTGAGCGCCAGCAGCGTCGCCATCGACTCGGTATGCGGATCCTTAAGATGCAACGGATTGAAGTCGAAGCGCAGATGCAGCAGCAACGGCGTCGCGCCCACCACGATAATGAGCGTGGTGATCAGCACGGGCTTGCGATGCTCGGCGAGCCATTTGTCGACGGGCGCGAGGAACGCGAAGCCCGGCGAGGCGCGCTCGCCCCTGGGATTGAACACGCGGATGAGCGCCGGCAGCACTGTCATGTTGCACACGTATGCCACGAACATGCCCACGCCCGCGATCTGCCCGAGTTCCGAGAGGCCCTTGTAGGCGGTCGGCAGGAAGGAAAAGAAACTTTCGGCCACGGCGATCGCCGCGAGCGTGAGCGGCACGCCGATGGTCCGCGCGGTCTTGAGGAGCGCGGCGTCGAGCCGCTCGTCCTGGAAGCGCTCCTCGCGATACTTCACGCCGAACTGCACGCCGAAGTCGACGCCTAGCCCCACGAACAGCACCATGAAGGCGACCGAGAGCATGTTGAACGAGCCGATCATCATGAGGCCGAGCGCGGCCGTGATGACCAGACCGACCACGAGTGTGATGAGCGTTGCGCCGATCAGCTTGCCCGAGCGCAGCGCGAGCCACAGGATGGCGAGCACGACGATGATCGTGATCACGCCGTTGAGCGCGGCGCCGTCCTGCACCGAGGCGAATTCGTCGTCGGCGAGCGGCTGTTCGCCCGTGAGGCGCACGCGCGCGCCGAATTCGCTGTCGAGATGAAGCGAGGCGGCGGTCGCGCGGATCGCCTCCGACGCGTTTGCGCCTGCCTTGAGCGCGCCGAAGTTAAGCACCGGCTGCACGGTGATGAAGGCGAACGCCGGCTTCGTCGCCGCGTCCTTGTCGACGAGCGCGCGCCACGAGAACGCCGCGGGCTTGCCGGCGAGCACCTCGTCGACGACGGTGGCGGCGCTGCCGAGCAGATTCGCCATTTGCGGCAACTTGATCTGGCCGATCGTGAGCGGCAGTTGCAGCGTGGTCGTGAGCGTGCCGGCCAGACCCGCGAGACTCGGATCCTTCGCGAGCTGGTTCACGAGCGGGCGCGCCTGCACGAGCTGGCCCGTGGTCGAGAGCACCGTGGCCGTGGACGGGAACAGCAGGCCGTTGTGCTGGAAGAACGGGCCGCCCGCGGGCTGCGAGACGGCGCTGAATTCGCGCGAGTCGGCCTTGAGCGCTTGCGCGAGCTTGTCGGCGGCGGCGTCGGCGAGCTCGGGCGCGTCGGCTTCGACGACCACGAGCAGCGAGCTCGCGCGCTGCGGGAACGCCTTGTCCTTGGCTTCGCTCAACGCGGCCCATTCGGCCGTGTTCTCGACGAGACCGCTGACGTCGGTATTGATCTTGAAATGCCTCGCGACGTATACGCCGGAGAGCACGGCAAGCACGATTGCAAATGTGATCACCCACGCCGCGCGGCGCACCGACCAGGCGACGAGGCTAATGATGAATGGCTTCAGCATACAGGCGAGGGGGCCCTGTCAATTAGGTTCTTTGACGCGAAACGCACAAGTATACCGGCCCCGCCCGTCCCGGCGCGGGTCTTGCACACCTGGGCTCGAGGCGGCGCCCCGGCAGCGCATCTGCCAAAGCCGTTATACTGGCTCAGCCGGCGGCGCGAAGGTTACGTGATTGCACTTGCACTTAACCGCACGCACTGAGTCGCACTGTACCGGCGCCTGAATTTCACTGTTCCAGAAGAGCGTATGAAACGTTACCTGACCGCATTTTTCGTCGCCGCCTGTTTCTCGGGCGTCTCGGGCGCCGCGTTCGCGCAGACCACGCCGGACGCCATCGTCAAGGCCGCCGTGGAAGGCACCGTGAAGGCGATGCAGGCCGACCCGCAGGCCCGCGGCGGCGACATGAACAAGATCACCCAGGTGGTCGAGACCCATTTCGTTCCCGCCACCGACTTCAAACGCACCACGCGGATCGCCGTTGGCAAACCCTGGGCGACGGCCACGCCCGAACAGCAGCAGAAGCTGTATGAGCAATTTCAACTCCTGCTCGTGAAGACGTATGCCTCGTCGCTGTCGCAACTTCGCGATACCCAGGTGACCTTCAAGTTCGCACCGTCGAACACGGGTGCCGGCGCGAAAGACACCGTGGTGCAGTCGCACGTGATCAGCAACGGCGGCGACGACGCCATCGACTACCGTCTCACGCAAACACCCAACGGCTGGAAGATTTACGACATCAACATGATGGGCGCCTGGCTGATCCAGGTCTACCAGACGCAATTTGCCGACCAGATCGCCAAGGGCGGCATCGACGGCCTCATCAAGTTCCTCGTCGACCACAACGCGCGCAGCTGATCGTCGATCGGTGGTTGTACACGCATTGCGCATTGACGGGCACTCCGGGTAAGCCGGAGCGCCCGTTTCACTTTCTGCGGTGCTCCACCGCGAACTTGATCAACTCCGCCTGCCCTTCGATCTCCAGCTTGCGCTTGAGGTTGAGCCGGTGCGTTTCCACCGTGCGCACCGAAAGTCCCTCGCGCTGCGCGATCTGCTTGCTCGAGAGTCCTTGCGCGAGCGCGTCGAGAATGTCCCGCTCGCGCGGCGTGAGACGCTCGACGGGTGTGCTGCGCGCCGACGCCTGGATCATGCGCGCACTCAAGCCCGCGCTGAAATACGTACGCCCGGCCAGCACCGCCTCGATCGCGCGGATGATCTCGGTGGCCGGCGAATCCTTGAGCACGTAGCCGCTTGCGCCCGCGCGCACCGCCTCGGTCACGTATTCGACGTTGTCGTGCATCGACAGCATCAACACGCGGATGGCCGGAAAGCGCTCGTGGAAAATGCCCGCGAGCGCAATGCCGTTCACGCCGGCCATGCCCACGTCCATCAGCACGAGATCGGGTTCGAGCGACGCGGCGAGCGCGATGGCCTCATCGGCGTTGCCGGCTTCGCCCGCCACCTCGAATCCCGGCACGGCTTCGAGCCGTGCGCGCAGGCCGTCGCGCACGAGAGGATGGTCGTCCACGAGGACGAGCCGCGCGGGTTTGGCGCCCGGGCTGGTCGAATGGTTCACGTTTGCATTCGTCATCGTCATTTCGGTGTTCCTGATACAGCGGCTTTGGATGCTGCATTGGACGCCGCATTGGACGCTGCATTGGACGCAATAGGCACCCACGCGGTGACGAGCGTATGGCCGGGCTGCGAGGTGATGTCGAGGCGCCCGCCGAGCGACTCCAGGCGCTCGCGCATGTTGCGCAGGCCCAGACCCGCGCGCGGGTCGGCCAGCGCGTGCGCCACGTCGAAGCCGCGGCCGTTGTCGGCAATGCCGAGTGTCACGCCGCTCGCGGCGACCTCCAGCGTGAGCGCGGCGCGCGCCGCTTGCGCATGCCGCACGATGTTGGTGAGCGCTTCCTGAGCAATGCGAAAGAGCACGGTGTTGACGGCGTCCGGCAGCGCGGGAACTTGCGCCTTTTTGCTCGCCGGTTTCGGCGCGGTTTGCGTGAAGGCGATCTCGATGCCCGTTTGCTCTGCCATCTCGCGCGTGAGTTGCTCCAGTGCGGCGGCGAGGCCCAGGTCGTCGAGCATCGAGGGGCGCAGGGCGTGCGAGATGCTGCGCACTTCGCGCAGCGTGTCGGACAGCCGTGAGAGGCCGGTGGCGAGCGACGCTTCGGCGGCGGGCACGCGCGTTTCGCCGCGCTCGAAGCGAGCCAGCGCCGACTCCAGCAGCAGCTTCACCGAAACGAGCATCTGGCTGATGCCATCGTGCAGTTCGCGCGAAAGCCGCGCCCGCTCCTGCTCCTGAGACTCGACCACCTGTTGCGCAAGGCGCTTGAGTTTGGCGTCGGTGCTGCGGTGCTCGCTCACGTTGAGCACGAGCGCACCGAGCGCGATCACGAGCACGCCCGCGAGTGCGATCGCGCCGAGCCACTGAATGGTGTGCTCGATATTCGCGGAGGCGCGCTCGTCGATGTGCGCGAGCGTCGAATCGACGTCGTCGAGATAGATGCCCGTGCCGATCATCCAGCCCCAGCGCGGCAGCGGCACGACATAGCCGAGCTTGGGCGCGAGCCTGCCCGTGGACGGCCGGTGCCACATATAGCGCACATAGCCGCCGCCGCGCTGGGCCGCGGCAATCAGTTGCTGGATCGTGAGCGCGCCCTGCGGGTCGCGCAGATTCCAGAGATCCTGCCCGACGAGCGCTGGCTCGCGCGGATGCATGAGCGAGCGACCGTGCATGTCGTAGACGAAGAAATAGCCATCAGGGCCGAAGTCCATCTTCTGCAGCACGGCTAGCGCGGCCAGCTGGCGGTCGGCTTCGCTATCGGGTGCGGGCAACGCGTCGCTGGCGCTTTCCTCGGGCGCATAGAGCGGCGCGATGGCGCTCGTGGCCAGCTCCACGTAGTGGCGCAGCTCGATTTCCTTGCTCGACATATACGCGCTCTGCATCGTCGCGTGCTGCGTTTGCGCGAGCTGCGTGGCCTGTTGGCGCACACCGATCCCGATGCCGGCAATCGCTGCGAGGAACGGCACGACGGCGAGCAGGAAGATTTTCGTCTTCAGGCGGCGGTCGGCAAAGAAAAATGGGGCGGGCATGACGGTGTTCGGAAGCTGAGTCTGCAAGCATAACCGGGCGCGCGCGGCGCAGGCGCCAAATTCACGCGCCGCGCGAGAGAGTGTCCTTGCGCGACACCCTGCACGGCGGCCCGCGATTATCGTTGCGCGCGCAACGAATTGTTGCCTTCCCTACGTAGTTCTACGTAGCGCGCTTACGTAGTTGTCCGGTTGTGGCTGACGGTCTGAAAGCGAATACTACCGCCCACGACATGGCGTAATGCGTCATGCATGCGCCGCCATCGCCACGATGCTGTGGACGGCGCGCAAGGGTCCGGTTCCGATGCCGGACACAAAGCTAAAAACATAACGGAGACACCGCATGAGTCGGACATCCAGTTTTGTCGTCTGGACGCTGGTCGCGCTGCTTGGCGCGTTCGCGTTCGGTACCATCGCGCTCGCGCACGGCGAGCGAATCAGCGCACTGTGGATCGTGATCTGCGCCGTGTGCGTCTATCTGATCGCGTATCGCTTCTATAGCCGCTTCATCGCCACGCAGGTCCTGCAGCTCGACGGCCTGCGCATGACGCCGGCCGTGCGCCACAACGACGGGCTCGACTACGTGCCCACCAACAAGTTCGTACTGTTCGGCCATCACTTCGCGGCGATCGCGGGCGCGGGTCCGCTCGTGGGCCCGGTGCTGGCCGCGCAGATGGGCTACATGCCCGGCATGCTGTGGATTCTCGCGGGCGTGGTGTTCGCGGGCGCCGTGCAGGACTTCGTGGTGCTGTTCCTCTCCACGCGCCGCGACGGCCGCTCGCTCGGCGACCTCGTGAAGATGGAACTCGGTCCGGTGCCCGGTGTGATCGCGCTGTTCGGCACCTTCCTCATCATGATCATCATTCTCGCGGTGCTCGCGCTGATCGTGGTGAAGGCGCTCACGAACTCGCCGTGGGGCACGTTCACGGTGGCCGCGACGATTCCCATCGCGATCTTCATGGGCCTGTACGTGCGTTACATCCGTCCGGGCAAGATCGGCGAGATCTCGATCATCGGTTTCGTCCTGCTGATGGCTTCCATCGCCTTCGGCCAGCACGTGCACGATTCGCCCACGCTCGCCGCCTGGTTCACGTTCACGGGCACGCAGCTCACCTGGATCCTGATCGGCTATGGCTTCGTCGCTTCGGTGCTGCCGGTGTGGCTCCTGCTCGCGCCGCGCGACTACCTTTCGACGTTCCTCAAGATCGGCACGATTCTCGCGCTTGCGATCGGCATTCTGAACGTCGCGCCGGAACTGAAGATGCCGGCCTTCACGAAGTTCATCGACGGCACGGGCCCGGTCTGGTCGGGCAACCTGTTCCCGTTCCTCTTCATCACGATCGCGTGCGGCTCGGTGTCGGGCTTCCATGCGCTGATCTCGTCGGGCACGACGCCCAAGCTGCTCGATAACGAAACCAACGCGCGCTTCATCGGTTACGGTGCGATGCTGATGGAATCGTTCGTCGCCATCATGGCGCTCGTGGCCGCTTCGGTGATCGAGCCGGGTGTGTACTTCGCGATGAACGCGCCGCTCGCCGTGCTCGGCACGACGCCGGACGCGGTCGCGCAAACCGTGGGCCACTGGGGCTTCATGCTCACGCCGGACATGCTCACGCAAACCGCACACGCCGTGGGCGAGACCACGATCGTGGCGCGGGCAGGCGGCGCGCCGACGCTGGCTGTGGGCATGGCGCAGATCCTGCACCAGGTGATTGGCGGCGAGGCGATGATGGCGTTCTGGTATCACTTCGCCATCCTCTTCGAGGCGCTCTTCATCCTGACCGCCGTCGACGCGGGCACGCGCGCGGGCCGCTTCATGCTGCAAGACCTGCTCGGCACGTTCCACCCGTCGCTCAAGCGCACGGAGTCGCTGCCGGCCAACCTGATCGCGACCGCGCTGTGCGTGGCTGCGTGGGGCTACTTCCTCTACCAGGGCGTGGTCGATCCGCTCGGCGGCATCAATACGCTGTGGCCGCTCTTCGGCATCTCGAACCAGATGCTCGCCGGTATCGCGCTCATGCTCGCCACCGTCGTGCTCTTCAAGATGAAGCGCGAGAAGTTCGCATGGGTCACGGCACTGCCCACGGTGTGGCTCCTCATCTGCACGCTCACGGCGGGCTGGCAAAAGATTTTCGACAGCAACCCGAAGGTGAGCTTCGTCGCGCACGCACAGAAGCTGTCGGCGGCAATCGCGGATGGCAAGATCGTCGCGCCCGCCAAGTCGCTCGAGCAGATGCAGCGCATGGTCTTCAACGACTACGTCGATGCCGCGCTTTCGGGCCTGTTCATCTTCGTCGTGGTGAGCATCGTCGTGTATGGCCTGATCGCGATTGCGCGTGCGCGCCGCATCGACCGTCCGACCGTGCAGGAAACGCCGTATCAGGCGATGCCGGCTGGCGGCGCGGCGGCCGTGACGAATCGCGTGCATTGAATCGACGTTACTGAACGGAGCACATCATGTTCTCGGGACTTCGCGACAACGTACAGACCGCCGGGCGCTATCTCGGCCAGGCCATGCGTTTGATGGTCGGTTTGCCGGACTACGAGGGCTACGTCGCGCATGCGCGCGAGACGCATCCCGAGCGCCCGGTCATGACCTACGAGGAGTTTTTCCGCGAGCGGCAAAATGCCCGCTATGGGTCGGGCGCGGGGAAGTGCTGCTGACTCCCGACTGAGCGGATACGTTCGGCAAGAAGCGCGACGGCGAAGGCCGTCGCGCTTTTTTTACGCCTGTAATCTTCGCGGCTCGGCGCGCGCTCAAAAAAACACTCAATTCCCGCAGTGTGGCTGCCGTTAACTCTGACGAAGTTCCACACCAATTCGACGCATGACGCCGCGCGCGGCGGCGCGCACGGATTCGAATCGTCGGGAATCGGCCTGCGGGCTTGCCCCGTGGGCAACACGGCATTTTCAACAATCGCACCGTAAGGTGTGCGAATCAAAGAATCTTTCATGATCTTGCATCGAATCGGCGCAGCCTGGCTGGCGGCCGCTCTCACCGCAACGGTTACGCCCGTTTGCGAAGCGCAATCCTCCACCGACTGGATTGCGAACACCTACGGCGCCAACGCGACGCACGTGGGCAATGTGGCCCGCTCGATGTGGGTCGCGCCCGAAGGCGTCATCTATACCTCGTCGATGTGGGATGAAAACGAAGGCGGCGTGGCGATCTACCAGAACGGCCAGAGTCTCGGCTCGATCGGCGGGCATGGCGACTTCCAGGGCGGCGCGATCACGGGCAACACGACTTCGCTGTTCGTCGCGATGCAGTACAACGCCACGTATGGCAGCGGCAACGTCGGGCGCTACAACCGCACGAGCGGCGCACGCGACCTGCTGATCCCCGTGAGCGCCGATACGACCGAAAAGCTCGCCGATGTCATCACCGGACTCGCGACCTCGGGCTCGCTGCTCTACGTGAGCGATTTCCCCGGCAACCGCGTGCGCGTGTACACCACGGACGGCGTCTGGCAACGCGATATCAGCGTGGCGTGCCCGGGCGCGCTGACGCTCGACGCGGGCGGCAACCTCTGGGTCGCCCAGAAGAGCGCGGGTGCGGTGCTCGAATTCAGTGCCGGCGGTCAGCTGCTGAATACCATCCAGCTGGCGTCCACGGCGCGGCCGTCGTCGCTGTATTTCGATTCGCAGAGCTCACAGTTGATGATCGCCGACTCGGGTCCCGACATGAACATCAAGACCTTCAGCGTAGCGGGCACGCCGTCTCAAACCGGCACCTTCGGCGTGCTGGGCGGCTATCTCGACACGACCACGGGCGTCAAGGGCCAGGTGGGCGACAAGCGCTTCACGCGCGTGGTCGGCATCGGCAAGGATTCCGCGGGCATGCTGTACGTGCTGAACAATCCGTGGGGCGGCTCGTGGGACCTCGGTCGCAACGGCGGCACCGATCTGCAGGCTTACGACGGCACCGGCACGCTGCGCTGGAAGCTCCAGTCGCTCAACTTCGAAGGCAATGCGGCGCCGGATCCGGCCACCGATGGCGTGCTGTTCTACGGCGGCATGAATATCTATTCGGGCACGGCCGGCGGCACCTTTGTGGCCAACACGATCGACCCGATCACGTATCCGTCCGATCCGCGCATCAATCTCGCCGACGCCGGTCGCGGCGACCATTTCGCGCAGGTGGCGAGCGTGAGCGGCAAGCGCATTCTCGTGGCGGCCGGCCAGAACCCCGATACGTTCTACTTCTTCCACTTCAATGCGGCGAGCGGCTATATCGCCATTCCGGATTACACGCTGCCGGGGGCGGCGTTCAGTACGACGGCCCCGGTGCGCAACGGCTTTTGTCTCGACAGCAAGGGCGACCTGTGGGTCGGCCTCGACAAGACCAACGTCATTTCCCACTACCCGCTGACCGGCTTCGACTCGACCGGCAAGCCGACCTGGGGCGCCGCGATCACCACGCCGATTCCTGCCACGATCTCGCGGCTCACCCGCATCGTCTACCTGCCCGAAAGCGACACGATGATCCTCACGGGAGAAGACGCGAGCGTGACCGACTGGACGGCGGTCGGCACGCGCGTCGAGGTGTATCACGGCTGGCTCGCCGGCAATACGAGCGCGCCGAATCCGGTGATCACGCTCACGAGCGCGAATCCCAAATCGATTGCGGCCGCCGGAAACTATCTGTTCGTGGGCTACGTGCACACCGTGCCGAACATCGATGCGTTCAACCTCGCCACGGGCGCGATCGACACGACGCTCATCAACAGCAACCCGAACGCGGTGTACGTGGGCAACGACGTGGATTCGATGTACGGCCTGCGCGCGTATCTGCGCTCGACGGGCGAGTATGTCGTGACGAAGGATAATTACAACGCTTCGAGCGCGGTGGTGTACCGGTGGACGCCGGCGGCGGCGAGCACGACTACTGCGAATGCAACGGCGTCGCCGTTCAGCGCGAAGTGATAAAAAAGACAAAGGGCGCAACGGCTAAAACCGTTGCGCCCTTTTTGCGTTTCATCCGCCCGTGGCGGAAACCGCTTTAGCTAGCTGCGACCGTAACCGGCTTCTTGGTCTTGGCCGAGTTCTTGATCTCTTCGAGCTTGATCTCGACGTGACGCGAGAACACGTATTCAGCAGGACGTGCGCCTTCGAGCGGGATGTCCTTCGCAAACGCGCCCGTCGTGCGCGGGCCCGAGAGGGCGATGCGCGCGGCCTTCAGCGGATGTGCGACCGTGTCCATCACGGCGGTGGCCTCGAAGCCGCAGTGGACCATGCAGTCCGCGCACTTCTCGTACTTGCCCGTGCCGTACTTGTCCCAGTCGGTCGTTTCCATCAACTCCTTGAAGGTCTTCACGTAACCTTCGCCGACCAGATAGCACGGCTTTTGCCAGCCGAACACCGTACGCGCCGGGTTGCCCCACGGCGTGCACTGGTAGCTCTGGTTGCCGGCCAGGAAGTCGAGGAACAGGCTCGACTGGCTGAACGACCACTTCTTGCCGTTGTTGCCGCGCTTGAAGATTTCGCGGAACAGGTTCTTGGTCTTGTCGCGGTTCAGGAAGTGCTGCTGGTCCGGCGCGCGCTCATACGCATAGCCCGGCGACACCGTGATGCCGTCCACGCCGATCTCGCCGACCGTGTCGAAGAACTTCGCCACGCGCTCGGGCACGGCGTCGTTGAACAGCGTGCAGTTGATGTTCACGCGGAAGCCGCGGCGCTTGGCTTCCTTGATGGCCGCGACGGCCTTGTCGTACACGCCTTCCTGCGAGACCGAGTGATCGTGCGCTTCGCGGTCGCCGTCGAGGTGCACCGACCAGACGAAGTACGGGTTCGGCTGGTAGTCGTCCATCTTCTTTTCCATGAGCAGCGCGTTCGTGCAGAGATACACGAACTTCTTGCGCGCCATGATGCCCTTCACGATCTGCGGCATTTCCTTGTGCAGCAGCGGTTCGCCGCCTGCGATGGAAACGACCGGCGCGCCGCACTCGTCGACGGCTTCGAGGCATTCCTCCAGCGACAGGCGCTGGTTCAGGATGGGATCCGGATAGTCGATCTTGCCGCAGCCATTGCAGGCGAGATTGCAGCGGAACAGCGGCTCGAGCATGAGCGCGAGCGGGTAGCGCTTGTTGCCGCTGAAATGCTGGCGGAAGATGTACGAGCCAACGCGGACTTTTTGTAGCAGCGGAATAGACAAAGCGTGTCCTCCTTAAACTTCGCGCGCGACGAGCGGTTGCAAGAGCTTCGACGGCAACTTGAATTCGACTTTTTCTTCACGGCCCGCCATCGTCGACACCTCGACAGGCCCCAACGCGCGCAGCGCGTCAATGACGTTCTCAACCATTTCTTCAGGCGCCGATGCGCCGGCCGTGATGCCGACCGTTTGCACATTGGCGAACCACTCGGCCTTCACTTCCGAACCGTCGGCGACGAGGTAGCTCGGCACCCCCGTTTCGCTGCCGATCTCGCGCAGACGATTCGAGTTCGAGCTGTTCGTCGCACCAACGACGAGCAGAACGTCCACCTGATCCGACAGTTCGCGCACCGCTGCCTGGCGGTTCTGCGTTGCGTAGCAGATGTCGCGCGTGTCCGGACCGACGATGTCGGAGAACCGCGCGAGCAGCGCGTCGATGATGCCGCGCGTGTCGTCCACCGAAAGGGTGGTTTGCGTCACGTACGCGAGCGGTGCATCGAGCGGCAGATCGAGCTTCGAAACATCGGCTTCGCTCTGCACGAGCAGCACGGTGCCGGGAATCTGGCCGATCGTACCTTCCACTTCCGGGTGACCGGCATGGCCGATCAGGATCAGCGTGCGGCCCGCCGCGACGTACTGGCGGCCCTGTACATGAACCTTGGTGACGAGCGGGCAGGTGGCGTCGAGCACGTCGAGGTCGCGTTCCTCGGCGGCGCGTTCCACGGTCTTGGCCACACCGTGGGCGCTGAAAATCGCCACGGCGCCTTCCGGCACTTCGTCGAGCTCTTCCACGAAACGCGCGCCCTTGTTTCGCAGGTTTTCGACCACGTGACGGTTGTGGACGATTTCATGGCGCACGTAGACCGGCGCGCCGTGTTTCTGCAGTGCGCGATCGACGATTTCGATAGCGCGGACAACCCCCGCGCAAAAGCCGCGGGGTTGGGCAAGGATCACTCGCATAGGGTGGCGAACTCCGACTGCCGCATAAGACGAGCAAGTCGGTAAAAATGACCTGATCGCCGGCGGCTGTCTATTATTAAAGATGCAAAAATCCGCCAAAGGAGTGACGGAGTCAAAACTAGACGCGCATTTTAACCCCTTCGCCTTTCGTTTGCTGTGTGCAGCGCGCGCAGTGCGGCGTGCACGCGACGCCGGACCCCGGTCAGCCACCCATTTTTCTCAAAAAGCCCGCCGCGTGGCGCTCCCACGGCCTGTGCAAGGCGCTTCGTGCACGCGATGCAGGAGGGGCTGTAGAAACGGCCGCTGCCTCGTTGCGCGGTGCAACATACCCCGGGAACGCTTAAAATATCGCGGTCCCGCGGGGCGCCTGGATGGCGCGTCGGGATACGACCCCATTCTGGACGCCTTGATGGAACCCGACCACTACGACGATTTTCCGGTAGCGCGCGTATTGCTGCCGAAGGCGCTGCGGGCGCCTGTCGGCGTGATCTACCACGTCGCGCGCACGCTCGACGACATCGCGGACGAAGGCGACTGGAGCCCCGAGCAACGCCACACGCGTCTCGCCGATTTTCGCGAAGGCCTGAACGCGGTGGCCGAAGGCCGCCCGGCGCGCGTGCACCCCATGCTGTTCGCGAAGCTCGCGGACGTGGTGCGCGAGTGCCGCCTGCCGCTCGCGCCGTTTTACGACCTCGTCGCGGCGTTCGATCAGGATATCGACACGACGCGCTATGCCGATCGCTTCGAGCTGCTGGATTATTGCCGGCGCTCGGCGAACCCGGTCGGCCATCTGATGCTGCATCTGATTCACGCGGCGACGCCCGAGAATCTGGCCGATTCCGACGCGATCTGCACCGCCTTGCAGCTCGTCACCTTCTTGCAGGACGTGAGCGCCGACTGGGCGCGCGGCCGCATTTACCTGCCGCTCGCTGACCGCGAACGCTTTGGCGTGACCGAAGCGCAGATCGCCGCGGGCAAGGTGGACGACGCCTGGCGCGCGCTGATGGCGCACGAGGTGGCGCGCGCGCGGGCGCTGATGGTGAGCGGCGCGCCGCTCGCGCTGCGCGTGCCGGGGCGCTTCGGCCTCGAGCTGTGCAGCGTCGTGCATGGCGGACTGCGCGTGCTCGAAATCATCGAGCGCGGCGGCTACGATGTGTTCCGCGCGCGGCCTGCGCTGCGCGCACCCGACTGGGCCGTGGTGCTCCTGCGCACGGCGGCTATGTGGCTGTCGCGCCGCGTGGGCGTGCGCGCCCCTTCGATCGAGAGTAACAACGTATGACTACGACCATTCTCTTTGCCGTCTCCTGTCTCTCGCTGCTCATCTGGCTCGTGCTGCTGTTCGGGCGCGGCGGATTCTGGCGCGCGCGCCCGGCCGCGCCGCTGCCGATCGTCGAGCCCGCGGCCGGCTGGCCTGCCGCGTGTGCCGTCGTGCCGGCGCGCAACGAGGCCGACGCGATCGGCGAGGCCGTGACCTCGCTGCTCCAGCAGGACTACGGCGGCGAGTTTCACGTGATCGTGATCGACGACCACAGCACCGACGGCACCGCGGAAGCCGCGCGCGCCGCCGCGCTCGCGCTGCAGTGCCCGGAAAAGCTCAGCGTGATAACGGCCAAGCCGCTGCCGGCGGGCTGGTCGGGCAAGGTGTGGGCGCAGTCGCAGGGCATCGAGGCGGTGCGCACGCTCAAGCTGCCCGCCGACTACCTGCTCCTAACCGACGCCGACATCGGCCATCCGCCCGAAGCGCTCGCGCAGCTCGTCGTGCGCGCGCAGGCCGAAGGCCGCGACCTCGTCTCGCTGATGGTGCGGCTGCGCTGCGACTCCTTCTGGGAAAAGGCGCTGATCCCGGCGTTCGTGTTCTTCTTCGCGAAGCTCTATCCGTTCTCGTGGGTCAACAACCCGAAGAACCGCACGGCGGCCGCGGCCGGCGGCTGCATGCTGGTGCGCCGCCAGGCGCTCGAAGAGGCGGGCGGCATCGAATCGATCCGCGCCGAGCTGATCGACGACTGCAGCCTCGCCGCGCGCATCAAGCATCGGGGCGAAGGGCATCACCCGATCCGGCTCGACGTTGCCGCGAAGAGCGTATCGCTGCGCCCGTACGATTCGTGGAAGGACATCTGGAACATGATCGCGCGCACGGCGTTCACACAGTTGCACTATTCGGCGTGGCAGCTCGCGGGCACGCTGCTCGGCATGACGATCATCTATCTCGCGCCGCCCGTGGTCGCGCTCGTGCTCGGGCCGCACGGCTGGCCCGCGTGGATCGCCTGGGCGCTGATGTGCTGCGCCTACTCGCCCATGCTTGCCTACTACCGGCGTTCGCCGCTGTGGGCGCCGTTCCTGCCGCTCGTCGCGCTGTTCTACGTGGGCGCGACGTTCGCTTCGGCGTGGCGCTTCTGGCGCGGCAAGGGCGGTCAGTGGAAGGCGCGCGTGCAGGCGCCGGCGCAGGGGCGATAAAGCGCTTCGTGCGAGAAGCTGCCAATGAAAAAAGTCGTCGGTTTCGACGGCTTTTTTTCGATCCCCGCGCGCGTTAGCGCTGCGTGAGCATCATGTACATCTGCACGACGATGTCGGGCGAGAACGTGAACGGCACCCAGCCGTGGCCCGTGTGGCGCAGCACCAGCAGGCGGTCGCCGTTGGACTGTTTCTGCACGGCCATCATCGGATTCTTCGTCGACGCGAAACGCCAGCCTTGCGGAATGCCGGGCGGCGGTTCGGGCTGCATCGAGGCGCGTGCGTTCGACAGCTCCTCGATCATCTGGCCGACTTGCAGCGCGTTGAGCGTCACCGTCTGGCCGCCGATCGTCAGTGTGATCTCGTTTTGCGACGGGCGCGCCACGTGCAGTTCGGGCTGCGCAGGCGCGGCGCGGGCCGTTTCGGCAGCGGGTTCGATGGCTTCGGCAGTGTCGGTCACGGTTGCATTGGCGGCTTCAACGGGTTCTGCGGTGGCGGCCGCACCGGCAGCCTCCGCGGCCGTGTCGACGGCAACGGCGTGCGGCTGCTCAGCGACGGCTTGCTCCGCTTCGCTGCTTGCAACGGGAGTGTCCTGCTGGGGAACTGCGGCGGCGCGTTCATCGGCGCGCGGTGCGTGCGCGGCGGCGGCGGCCTGAAGGAGCTGATCGACGCCCGCTTCGAGCACGCCAATCTGGTCTTGAAGATTCATGCGAGCTTCTCAGGTAAGACCCGCGATTCTACCCGCAGCTTGCGCGCATTGCCCTTCAGGCGTTGTACGCATGTCGCAAGAAAAGTTGTAACAGTTTCCTCAGCTTGCCTCATCTGGCGTTCAGATAGCCGGCCTCGCGGAACCATGCGAGCGCATCTTTCAAGCCCTCGCGATACGGCCGCGCGCGATAACCCAGTTCGCGCTCCGCTTTCGCCGACGTGAAATACATCTTGTTCTTCGACATCTTGAGCGCATCGACAGTTACGAATGGCTCGCGCTTCGTGAAGCGCGCCACGGCTTCCGCGCCCATCGCAAGCGGATAGAGCGGCCAGCGCGGCAGCGCGATCGTGGGCGGCTTGCGGCCGACCATGCCGGCGATGTCGGTGAGCATCTGCTGCAGCGGCAAATTCTCGCCGCCGAGGATGTAGCGCTCGCCGATGCGTCCGCGCTCCAGCGCGAGGAAGTGGCCGTTCGCCACGTCGTCCACGTGCGCAAGGTTCAGGCCGGTGTCGACGAACGCGGGGATCTTGCCGGTGGCCGCTTCGACGATGATGCGGCCCGTGGGCGTGGGCTTCACGTCGCGCGGACCGATCGGCGTCGATGGATTGACGATCACCGCGGGCAGCCCGTCGCGCTCGATCATGCGTTCCACGGCGCGCTCGGACAGCACCTTGCTGCGCTTGTATACGCCAATGGCCTGCTCGGGCGTGAGCGGCGAGGTTTCGTCGGCTGAGTTGCCCGAACTCGTGACCTTGAGCGTGGCGACGCTGCTCGTGTAGACGATGCGCTCCACGCCCGCGTCGAGTGCCGCGCGCATGGTGGCTTCGGCGCCTTCGAGGTTGGCGCGCTCGATCTCGTGCGGATCGGGCGCCCACAGGCGGTAGTCGGCGGCCACGTGGAAGAGATAGCGCACGCCGTCGAGCGCACGGCGCATCGAGGCGGCGTCGCGCATGTCGCCGGTGACGACTTCGGCGTCGAGTGCTTCGAGGTTCTTGCGCGGGCTCGTCGCGCGCACCAGCAGGCGTACCGCGTAGCCCTTTTCCTGCGCGATGCGGGCGACGGCCGAGCCGACGAAGCCGGACGCGCCGGTGATCAGCACGAGATCGCGGTTGGCTCGGGAGGTGTCGGTCATTGCAGGGTCGTTTCCATGTTCGGTATTGGCGCGGCGGCGTGGCACGGATTGTACGTGGCGCGGGCCCGGCGCGTGCGCGCGTTGGCGTCTACAATGCCGACCGTAAAGCCTGCATGGAGAAAGGAACAATGAGCGAACCGGATCTGGATACGCGCCTCGAAACGTACTACGTGCGCGTGCACGGGACGGTGCAGGGCGTGGGTTTTCGTCACGCGACGGTGCGCCAGGCGCACGCGCTGCGCATTCGCGGCTACGTCGCGAACATGGAGGACGGCTCGGTCGAAGCCGTGATCCAGGGCACGGCGAACCAGGTGGACCGCATGCTCTCGTGGCTGCGCCACGGGCCGCCGGCCGCGCGCGTCAGTTCGGTGGAAAGCGAGGAACGCCTGACCGAAAAACGTTACGAGCGCTTCGAGCAGCATTGAGCGTCGCCCGATAAAAAAGCGGTGCGCCAGGCACATTGGCGCACCGCTTTTTCGTTTCGGACGCCGCTTACTTCACGGCTAGCAGGCTCTCTGCGAATCCCCAATCCTTTTCGACCCACTGACGCGTGCATTCGAAGCCCGCGTCGGCGGCGATCGCCGGGATTTCGTCGGCGTGATACTTGTGGCTGCTCTCGGTCCAGATCGTCTCGCCTGCGCCGATGTCGACGGTGAGATGCGCCGAGCGCACTTCGGCATGCACGTCGCGCTTCGCGCGCAGATGCATCTCGATGCTGCGCACGTCCGGATTGAAGCGCGCGACATGCTCGAAGTCGTGCAGGTCGAAGTCGGCGTCCAGTTCGCGGTTGATGCGCGACAGCAGATTCAGGTTGAATGCGGCCGTGGCGCCGATGGCGTCGTCGTAGGCGGCGATCAGCGTATCCACGGGCTTCACGAGGTCGGTGCCGAGCAGCAGCGTGTCGCCGGGGCGCAGCATCGCGCGGATGTCACGCAGGAAACGCGTGGCCGCGAGGCGCGCGAAGTTGCCGATCGTGCTGCCGAGAAAGAGCACGAGCAGTTGCTCGCCCTCTTTGCGCTGGCGGCTCACTTCGGACAGTCCGGCGAGATAATCGCGCTCGTAGCCGACGATCGAAATGCGCTCGATGTCGGCGAGTTCGCGCCGGCATAGTTGCAGCGCGGTACGCGAAATCTCGATCGGGCAGTACGACGTGGGGCGCTTGCGGCACAGCGCTTCGAGAATGCGGCGCGTCTTGCGACCGCTGCCGCTGCCGAGTTCGGCGACTTTCACGTCGGAGGGCAGCGCTTCGACGATCTCGGACGCGTAGCGCGTGAGCAGGCGCTCCTCGCTGCGCGTGACGCCGTATTCGGGCAGGACGGTGATGACCTCGAAGAGGGCCGAGCCGACCTCGTCATACAAATATTTCGACGGCAGTTCCTTTTGGGGCGAGCGCATCAAACCGGCGCGCACTTCGGCGGCGAATGCGCTGGCGGCGGGCGAAAGGGCGAATGCACCGGCGGGGTCGGCAACGGCGGGGCGGGGCGCAGAAGATGGCATGCGGGCTCCAGGGGGCGTTGGACGTTGGGGACGGCGTCGTGAATCACGGCGGCGGGGGCTGGCGTGGCGCTCCGGGATAAGCCGGGCTGCGGCTCCAGCGGCCCCGGTGAAATCTCGCTCGTCGAAGCGAATTCCAGCCGCGAGTTCCAGCCGCGGTTTGCAGCCGGTTAAGGCGACGGCGGGCTGGCGTGGCGAGACTTACGTTCTAGTCCATCGTGGCGTGATCTGCCGGACAAAATTGCTCGCCCTGCACCAGGGCGCAAAGCGCGCACGGCGTGTGCCCGCCTTGTCCGGCGCGGGTTTGCGCCGCCTGCCGCCGCCCAAACGCGACTAGAATGCGGTCTCGCCGACGCCAACGCGCGCCCAAGCCTTATTCAATAGCCAATTCAAATGACAACGTTCTTACCCGCGCGTGCGAAAACTACGCACCGCGCCGTTCGCGATCCCGCTGTTAGCGCTTTCTGTCACCGCGTGTCCCGATGAACCAGTACGAACCCGGGCGCGGCATTGCGCTTTCCGTGGGCGCTTCGGCGCTGTTCGCGCTGATGTCGGCCTATACGCTCCTGCTCGCGCCGCTCGGCGGCCTCGACATTTTCGCGTGGCGCGTGATCTGGACCGCGCCCGGTGCGCTGGCCCTGCTGGTGCTGCGCAAGCGCGCGCCGCAATTGCGCGCGCTCGTCGCGCGCATGGTGAAGGAGCCGCGCACCGCGCTCGCCCTGGTGGCGAGCGCCGCGCTGCTGGGCTCGCAGCTATGGGTGTTTCTGTGGGCGCCGCTGCACGGGCGCATGCTGGAAGTGTCGCTCGGCTATTTCCTGCTGCCGCTCATCATGGTGCTGGTGGGACGTTTTTACTATCACGAGCGCCTCGAGCCGCTGCAATGGCTCGCCGTGGCGTGTGCCGCCGTGGGCGTGGCGCACGAGCTGTGGGCGACGCACGCGTTCTCGTGGCCCACGCTGCTCGTCGCGTTCGGCTATCCGCCGTATTTCGTGCTGCGCCGCAAGATCCACGCGGATTCACTCGTCACCTTCGCCGTAGAGATGCTGCTGCTCGTGCCGGTGGCGGTGATCGAAGTGCGTGCGGGCGGCTCGCTCGCGCTGCTCGACGCGCACAAGTTCCTCGCTTTCGTGCTGCTGCCGGGGCTCGGCGTGCTCAGCACCGTTGCGCTCGCGTCGTACCTGAAGGCGAGCCGGCTGCTGCCGATGGCGCTCTTCGGCATCCTGGGCTATGTCGAGCCGGTGCTGCTTGTGATCGTTTCGGTCACGCTGCTGGGGGAGCACCTGGGCATGCGCGAACTCGGAACTTACGTGCCGATCTGGCTCGCCGTCGCGCTCACGGCCGTGCACGCGGCGCGGCTCATCCGGTTCGAGCGCTGAGGACCTTGCAACGGCCGCTTACTGCCGCGCTTCCTGAGCGCGCGGCGGATTGATCCGCGTGGGTCCTACCTTCGCCTCGATCGCCGCGCGCAGCTCAGGGCGCCAGCCGATGCTGAACAGCGCTTCGGCGAGCACGAAGAGCGGGCCGATCATGAGGCCGATGAGATCGTCGACGAAGGCCGGCTTGCGATGCTCCCACGCGATGTGACCGACGAACTGGAAGATCCAGCCGACCACGAACAGCCCCACGCCGCCGCCCAGCCACGCGGCGGTGCCTTGCTGCGCGAGCCAGGCGCCGAAGGCCACGCACGCGACGGAAACGACCGCCATCATGAGGCCGAGCGGCACGTCCAGTACGAGGTAGTAGATCGTCGCGGCGCCGAACAGGAGCCACGCCGGCGAGACCGGAACCGGCATCCCGAATGCGATCACCGGGCGCGACAGCAGCACCGCAAGCGCGAGCACGATGAGCGGAATGCCGACGAAATGGGTGCCGATGTTGCGCACGTCGCGGTGATAGGCCGCGTACTGGGTGAGCTGCCCGGTCAGGTTTCTCATGGGTGTCTCTCTGTCTCCAAAATCATTATGATCGTCGGGCTGACGAGCGCAAACCTTCGGCTAGCCGACAATTGCGCTGCTTTGTGACTCGCCTCGCCCCGCTTGCCCTGTCCCGATGCCCTCACGTTCCGTCCCGCCCGTCATCGCCAGTTCGCCGTCCGCCGCCGCGCTCGAGCGCAGCGCATGGTTTCGCGGCGCGCCCGCACCGTTGCGCGACGCGCTGCGCGTGGCGGGGCGCGTGCGCACGCTGCAGGCGGGCGAGCGTCTTTTCATGCGCGGCGACGCCGACGACGGTCTCTACTGCGTGCTGGAAGGCGTGGTGCGCGTGGGGGCGGCGAGCGTCGCGGGCCGCGAGGTGCTGCTCGCCGTGGTCGGGCCGGCGCACTGGTTCGGCGAGATCGCGCTTTTCGACGGCGGCGCACGTACGCACGACGCCTACGCCGAGCGCGACTCCACGCTCTTTCACGTGCCGCGCGCGGCGCTGGTGGCGCTGCTCGACGCAACGCCTGCGTACTGGCATGCGTTTGGTCTGCTGCTCGCGCAAAAGCTGCGACTCGCGTTCGACGCGATCGAGGAGACCGCGCTGCTGGGTGCTTCCGCGCGCGTGGCGCGCCGGTTGCTGCTGCTCTCGAACGAGTACGGCGAGGCGGCAGGCACGCAAGGCGGGCAGCGCGCGCGCCGTGTGATCAACGTGCCGCAGGAGGATCTCGCGCTGATGCTCGCACTCTCGCGGCAAACGGTGAACCAGATCCTGCGCCAGTTCGAGCGCGAAGGGTTGCTCGCATTGCGCTACGGCGAAATCGAGATCGTCGATGCCGCGGGTCTGGCGTCTAACGCGCAATGACGCTAATGCATCGGCATCGATGCGCGTCCATATCGATACATGTTGACGAATTGCGTCAACATCTCGGGCGCGCTTGGGCTGCGTTGCAGCTGCATCGCGTTTGCGCCGACAATGACGCCCGTTCGGCGCGCCCAGCCGCGTCGCCTTTCCCTTCCACGCCAGGCCCATACCGTTTCATGAACGACCGCGTCGTCGCCGCATTCGACTTTGATGGCACCATCACCACGTCCGACAGCTTTCGCGCGTTCATGCTCGACGCCGCCGGCCCCGCCCGCTTCGCCGCCGCCGCGCTGCGCTGCCTGCCCTCGCTCATCGGCGTCCCGCTAGGCTGGTCGCCGCGCGGGCCGACCAAGGCGCGCTTCCTGTACGCCGCGATGGGAGCCGTGCGGCGCGAGGTGCTCGAAGCCGCCGCGCAGCGCTTCGTCGAGCGCCGTCTCCCCGCGCTGCTGCGCCGCGAGATGCTCGCGCGCGTGGCCGAGCACCAGGCGCTCGGCCATGAGGTCGTGCTCGTGAGCGCGTCGCCGTCGATCTATCTGCGCATGTGGGCCAGGACGGTCGGCATCGGCACCGTGCTTTCGAGCGAACTCGAATGGCGCGATGGCATATACACGGGCCATCTGGCGGGCAACAACTGCTGGGGGCCGGAGAAGGTCGCGCGGCTGCGCGCGTGGTGGGGGACGAACGCGCCCGCCACGCTCTACGCTTATGGCGACAGCCGCGGCGACAAGGAAATGGCCGAGCTGGCGCAGTACGCGTGGATACGCGGCGAGTCGGCGCTGCCGCCGCTCGCGGCGACGGGCGGCTTCGGCGCGGCGTGAATGGTGCGACGCGCTGCAGCGGCGCGCGATCGACGCTAATCTACGGCAGCTAAACCAGACCGAAGAGAGGAGACAGCCCCGATGAACGGACAATGGACCCAGGTGAAGTCGCACGACGGCGGCGAATTCCGCGCCTACACGGCGCTGCCGCCCGAGGGCAGCGGCCCCGGCCTCGTGCTGCTGCAGGAGATCTTCGGCGTGAACGGCTACATGCGCGCGCTCGCCGACCGCTATGCGGAGGAAGGCTACGTCGTGATGGTGCCGGACCTGTTCTGGCGTCTGGAGCCGAACGTCGATCTTGGCTACGAAGGCGCCGACGCGCAGAAGGCGTTCTCGCTCTACGAGCGCTTCGACGTCGACCTCGCGATGCAGGACGTGGCGCAAACGCTCGCCGCGCTGCGCGCGCACCCGCAACATCGCGGCAAAGTCGGCGTGGTGGGTTTCTGCCTGGGCGGCAAGCTCGCGTACCTGAGCGCGACGCGCACCGATGTCGATTGCGCGATCGGCTATTACGCCGTGGGCCTCGAAAACGATCTGGACGAAGCCTCGCGCATCACGTGTCCGCTGATGCTGCACTTCGGCGCCGACGACGCGCACTGCGACGCCGCCACGCGCGAGCGCATAGCGCAGGCGCTGGCGGGCAAGCCTGGCGTCGAGCTGTATACGTACCCTGGCTGCGATCACGCGTTCGCTTCGTCTTCGCGCTCGACGTACGACAAGCCCGCCACGATGATGGCCTACTCGCGCACGCTCGCCATGCTGCGCCGGGTGCTCGGCCCGATCTACGACTTCAACGCGCTGTGGGAAGAGCACTGCTACCACGAGTTCGTCGCGCGCAACCCGAGCGACGTGATGCCGACCATGGTCGCGCAGCCCTACGTCAACCACATTCCGACGATGACGGGCGGCGTGGGCCGCGACGAACTCAAGCGCTTCTACACGCACCATTTCGTGCATTCGAACCCCGAGGACACGCGCCTGATCCCGATCTCGCGCACGATCGGCTCGGACCGCGTGGTGGACGAGTTCATCTTCTGCTGCACCCACGACCGCGAGATCGACTGGCTGCTGCCGGGCCTCGCGCCCACGGGCAAGTACTTCGAGGTGCCGATGCTCGCCGTGATCTGCTTTCGCGGCAACAAGCTCTATAACGAGCACATCTACTGGGATCAGGCGTCGGTGCTCGCGCAGATCGGCGCGATCGATCCCACCGGCCTGCCGATCGCGGGCGCACAGAGCGCGAAGAAGCTGCTCGACGAAACGCTGCCTTCGAACACGCTCACGGCGCGCGCCTGGAGCGAGAGCGAAGGCAAGCCGTTCTAAAGCGTGCGCTTCGCTGGGCCTGATCAGTTGAACGGATTGTCGACGACCCCGGGCTTCCGGTCCGGCTCGTCGGCGACCTTCGCGGGCAGGTGCGGATCGGCCTGCAGTGTCTTCACGACGTCGTCGAGCGCCGCCTTCAGCGCCAGCGCAGCGGCGAGCCCGCGCTTGTCGCGCGTGAGCTCCAGCGTGCCGGCGAGTGTCACGCGCGTCGTGCCGTTCGTGAGCGTGAGCGCGTCGCCTTGCACGTTGAGCACGTCGTTGTCGTTTGCATATGCGTCGAACACCTTGTGATCCTCCTTATGCGTAATGGGGGGCGCGCCTACCAGCCCCATTTGCTCACGGCAAAGCCGCGGCCATTGAACGAAACTTTTTCCTTCGCCGCGACATTCGCCGGAATTCCGGGGAATGAAATGCCGCTCTGCGCTTCGAGATCGCGCACCGAGCGCACGTCGTAACGATCGACAGCCGTATTGTCCGCGACGATCGCGAACGCGAGCTGCTGCGAAGGCACGTACACGACCTTGAAGATCTGCGTCGGCACGAGCACGCGCGTCGCGCCGATCGTCTGGAGCTGTGCGCCAGTGAACAGCGGACCGGTCACGACATAGGCTTCGCCATACTTCGACGCGAGCTTGCGCACGGCGCTTTCGATATGGGCCCAAAGGCGCTGGTTGTTGTCGCGATTCTGCGGAACGATATTGGCGAGTGAAAACGATTCCGCCATCGCCTGTGCATTCCAGCGGTTGCCTGCGGGGCTCATGTGGCCGCGGTCGAAGCCGCTGCGCTTGTAGTCGGCGAGCGTCGCGCCTTCGCCTTCGGGCAGGCGGTCGTCCTCGAAGAAGCGGTTCGTGCGCGTCATGTCCTTCGCGGCTTCGAGGTGGTCGCGCGTGAGATGCTCGGCGGACCACAACGGCCCGTGCGTGACGCCCGAATGCAGCACAGCAAAATCCGAATAGCAGAGCATGCGCGTTTTCGGCGCCATGCGCTGATTCGTGAGCGTTGGGAACTAGCCGTCGGGCACGAATTGCGAACAGGCCGGTGCGGCTATTGCATGACTCGCGGCGGCGAGCAGCAGGGAGGCAACAAGCGAGGCAAACAGCTTCTTCATCGAAAGGACAGGCTGGACTGGGGTAGGATCAAGCGGGCTGAAAGTATAGCGGGCGCATGACGCGCGTGGAGGCGGGAGAAAAAATGCAGGCGCAAAAAAACGCGCGCCCGCTCAAGGGCGGGCGCAAGCGAGAGGTGACGCACAAACAGCTGCAATGAGCGCGGCAGCGTTGCGTTGCTGCGCGAGGAGCGAGGCGGCAAATGATGCCGCCTGCATTCAATCGGTCAGATCATCAACAACGACTCAGCCTGCAAAAAGCGAATGCTCGGCGCGGACCATCTGGCGGTCCACAGCCTGGAGTCGCCATTGGCCCTCCATCGGCGAGTGCGAGGTTTCGCACGACCATGTCGCGTCGCCGTGTGCTGAACTGATTTCCTGGCGGCGGTTTACATGCAGGCCGCGTAACGTGCACAGCGGCTCGTTTTCGAGCGGTGCGCACAGCGACGTGACACCATTCACGTCGCGCAATTCACCCCATTCTGGGAGGTCGATCCCTTCGTGAGACTCGCGGGACCAGCGTTGCTGATCGGTATCGAGCCAGAGCACTGCATAGTCGTGATTGACGGTCGGATCGGAACCGTTGATCAAGATTGTAAGTCGCATGGCATCTCCGCAAAATTGATCGGGCGCGTCGGCAATTTCCAAGTCTAGGACGACTCCGCGCGCGCGCAAAGTGAAGAGTGCAGGACAGTTCGTCGCGCGCACGGCGCGTGCCTGAACCCGCCCCCTTTCCGCGCATTTCGGCTCGCGTAAACCCCGCTACGCTATCGCCGGGATTGAAATTCACAATTGGGAACGCAAACGCCACAACCTAGATTAATAGTGCGGCGAAGTCGCCCACGCATGCTGCATTGCACGAGGCGAATGGCGTCGCGTCCCCACATTTCAGGTCGAACGATGGAGGCACAGATGGCACAGCTAAAGGGCTCGAAGACGGAACAGAACCTCAAGGATGCATTTGCCGGCGAATCACAGGCCAACCGCCGTTATCTGTATTTCGCAGCCAAGGCCGACGTAGAAGGACAAAACGATGTCGCGGCGCTGTTTCGCTCGACCGCTGAAGGCGAAACCGGCCACGCGCACGGCCACCTCGAATATCTGGAAGCGGTAGGCGACCCGGCCACCGGGCTGCCGTTCGGCACCTCGCGTCTGAATCTGCAGGCGGCCATTGCGGGCGAAACGCACGAATACACCGACATGTACCCCGGCATGGCCAAGGTCGCGCGCGACGAAGGCTTCGACGAAATCGCGAACTGGTTCGAGACACTGGCCAAGGCGGAGCGCAGCCACGCCAACCGCTATACGAAGGCGCTGGACGTGCTGGCGGACTGAGGCGCATTGGGCATCGCCGCGTGCCTGACCGCACGCGCCCATGACGCGCGCGCTTTTGTTTCGCGTGCCGGGCAAGCACCGGCGCGCGTTCGCGCGCGCCCACCTAGCCGTGTATTGGGCTGATAAATAAAAGAAGGAGACGTCATGCCCCACAAGGAAGGCAGTCTCGAAGCGCCAACCCGCCATCCGCTCGACTGGCGCTCCGACGCTTTTTACGACCAGGGCCAGCTCGATACGGAACTCGCGCGCGTGTTCGATATCTGTGCGGGCTGCCGGCGCTGTGTGTCGCTATGCGGCGCGTTTCCCACGCTGTTCGATCTCGTCGATGAAACCGATAGCGGCGAAGCGCACGACGTCGACAAGGCGTCGTTCGACAAGGTCGTCGACCAGTGTTACCTGTGCGATCTCTGCTACATGACGAAGTGTCCCTACGTGCCGCCGCATCCGTGGAATGTGGACTTTCCGCATCTGATGCTGCGTGCCAAGGCCGTTCATTACCGCAAGGGCGAAGTGAAGCTGCGCGACCGCGTGCTCTCGAATACCGACGCGCTCGGCCAGATCGCCGGCATTCCCGTCGTGACGCAAACGGTCAACGCGATCAATCACACGAAAGCGATGCGCGGCGCGATGGAAGAGATGCTGGGCGTCGATCGCAAGGCGTGGCTGCCCGATTTCGCTACACACAAGTTTCGTAACGTTGCTAAACGCGCGGGCTCGAGCGACGTGCGCGACGGCGAGCGCACGCCGGGCAAGGTCGCCATTTACGCGACGTGTTACGTGAACTTCAACGAGCCCGGCATCGGCCACGATCTGCTCGCGGTGCTCGACCACAACGAGATTCCCTACGAGCTAGTGAAGAGCGAATGGTGCTGCGGCATGCCGCTGCTGGAGCAGGGCAATCTGGAGGGCGTGGCGCACAAGCAGGCGCAGAACATGCCGATGCTCGCGCGTTACGCGCGCGAAGGTTATGCGCTGATCGGCGCGGTGCCGAGTTGCGTCCTCATGTACAAGCATGAGCTGCCGCTGATGTTTCCCGACGATGCCAACACGAAAGCCGTGAGCGACGCGTTCTGGGACCCGTTCGAGTATCTCGTGGCGCGTCATCGCGACGGCCTGCTCAAGACCGATTTCCGTGCGCCGCTTGGCAACGTGTCGTATCACGTGCCGTGTCATGCGCGCGTGCAGAACATCGGCCGCAAGACGTTCGATCTGCTTTCGCTCGTGCCCGAAACAAAAGTGACCGTAGTCGAGCGCTGTTCGGGCCACGCGGGCACGTTCGGCGTGAAGAAGGAATTCCACGCCATGTCGATGAAGATCGGCACGCCCGTATTCAAGCAGATGGGGCAGGCCGAACCGAATTTCATCTCGTCCGATTGCCAGCTTGCGGGGCATCACATTGCGCAGGGCATCGAAGAGAACCAGCTAGGCGAGCCGCCGCTCGCTCACCCCATTACCTTGCTGCGCCGCGCCTACGGCATCTAGGCCCCGACGCCAACCCGCAACATTCACGAGGCACGACTCATGACGATCGCGAGAAATTCGCTGTTGACGCTGGAAGCCTACGCCAGGGTGCGGGGCGACATGCGCAAACGCATCATCGAGCACAAAAAGCAGCGCGTGGTATCGCTCGGCAATCACCTCACGTTCCTGTTCGAGGACGAGACGACGATCCGCTACCAGATTCAGGAGATGCTGCACATCGAAAAGATCTTCGACGAAGACGGCATTCAGGGCGAACTCGCAGCCTATCTGCCGCTCGTGCCCGACGGCGGCAACCTGAAGGCGACCATGCAGCTCGAATACGAGAGTGAAGTCGAGCGGCGCGCGGCGCTGGCGCGGCTGATCGGCATCGAAGACAAGGTGTTCGTCCAGGTGGATGGCGAGCCGCCCGTCTACGCGATTGCCGACGAGGACCTCGAACGCGAGAACGCCGAAAAGACTTCGGCGGTGCATTTCGTTCGCTTCGAACTCACGCCGCAGATGAAAACGCGCTTGCGCGAAGGCGCCGCGCTCACGATAGGCTGCGATCATCCGAATTACCGCGTGCCGACCCAGATCATCGACGGCGAGGTGCGTGCCTCGTTGCTCAAGGATCTCGCCTGAGGCGCTTCAGACGCCCCATCAAACGTCCTTGCGGTACATGACGAAGCCAGGCTTCACGGCCACGCCGTCGTAAAGCCGCATGGCCGTGTGATTCGTCTCGTGCGTGTGCCAGTACACGCGCGCCGAATTCGACGCCTTCGCGTGCGCATACACGGCCTCGATCAGCGCGCGGCCCACGCCCTGGCCGCGCGCGTCTTCCACGGTGAAGAGATCCTGCAAATAGCAGATCGGCCCTTCCAGAATCGTGTTGCGGTGATAGATGAAGTGCACGAGGCCGAGCACGCGTTCGCCGCGCACGGCGATGAACGCGTGCATGGGCTCGTAGCCGTCGAAGAAGCGCGACCAGGTCGTGCGCGTGATGTGCTCCGGCAGCGCGGTGGCGTCGAAGCGGCCGTAAAAGCGGTTGTAGCCGTCCCAGAGCGGCAGCCATGCAGCGAAATCGTCGGGTGCGACGGCGCGGACCACAAGCGTCGTGTCGGTCATGTGTTGTCTCCTTCTCCTTGTTCACAGGCTTTCCCGGACTCCCAAGCGTAAGCGACTTGTGGCACCATTGTTAGTCCCACCGAAACTAAAAACAATGGAGCCACGGGTTTGGACTACGCGTTGATGATGACGGCCTATGCGAAGCGCGCCGTGCGCAAGCTCACGCAGCAGGACCTGCTTTACGAGAGCCTGCGCCGCGCGATCCTCGACGGCGATATTGGCCGCGGCACGCGCCTCGCGTCGAGCCGCGCGCTCGCGGAGCAGCTAGGCATCGCGCGCAACTCGGTGCTCTATGCGTATGAGCGGCTCGTGGAAGAGGGCTTCGTCAGCGCGACGCGCCACGGTTCGGTCGTCAACGCGGTCAGCGCCGGTGCAGTCGCAACCCCGGCCCAGACCACGCAGCGCGAAGAACCCGTGCCTGCGCTTGCGCGCCGCGTGCGCGAACTGCCGCCGCGCCGCGCGGGCCGCGACGGTTCGAAGGCG
The DNA here is from genome assembly GCF_040948855.1 of Paraburkholderia sp. BR10882. Taxonomy (NCBI): domain Bacteria; kingdom Pseudomonadati; phylum Pseudomonadota; class Betaproteobacteria; order Burkholderiales; family Burkholderiaceae; genus Paraburkholderia; species Paraburkholderia sp. BR10882. The sequence goes on from NZ_JBFPKP010000002.1 coordinate 650,102, forward strand.
CTGCGCCCAGGCGTGCCCGCGCTCGACGCGTTTCCTTACGCGCAATGGCGCACGGCGGTCGAACGCGCGCTGCGCGAGTTGCGCGCGCACGATCTCGGCTATGGCGACAGCGCGGGCATGCCCGCACTGCGTCAGGCAATCGCGCAATACGTACGCGTGTCGCGCGGCGTGCGCTGCCAGCCCGACCAGGTGTTCGTCACGGACGGCACGCAGTCGAGCCTCGACCTGTGCGCGCGTCTCTTCGCGGACGAGGGCGAACGCGCGTGGATCGAAAATCCGGGCTACCTCGGCGCGCGCGTGGCGTTCACGGCCGCGGGGCTGCAACTCCTGCCGATGAGTGTGGATGCGGCGGGCATGTCGACGCGCCCCGAGGACTGGCGCGAGAGGCCGCCGCGACTCGTCTATCTCACGCCGTCGCACCAGTATCCGCTGGGCTGCGTGCTGAGCCTCGAGCGGCGGCTCGCGCTGATCGAGCAGGCGCGCGCGTGCGGCGCGTGGATCGTCGAGGACGACTATGACAGCGAGCTGCGCCACGACGGGCCGCCGCTGCCGTCGATCCAGGGCCTCGCCGACGACGCGCCCGTAATCTATCTCGGCACCTTCAGCAAGACGCTGTTTCCGGCGCTGCGCATCGGCTTCATGATCGTGCCGCGGCGTGTGGCCGCGCAGTTCGCGCAGGCGCACCACACACTCGTGCGCCAGGGGCGCGTGGCGGAACAACTGGCGCTCGCGGAATTCATCGAAAGCGGGCGTTACGCGCGCCATTTGCGGCGCATGCGCAAGCTCTACGAGGAGCGCCGCGACGGTCTGGTCGCCGCCATCGACAAACATCTGGCCGGCGTGATGACGGTGTCGGCGGACGCGGGCGGCATGCATTTGAGCGTACGCCTCGACGCGCCGCTCGCCGACGCCGATGTGAGCGAAGCCGCGCGCGCACACGGCCTGCATCTTTCGCCGCTGAGCGCGTATTGCGTCGATGCCCCGGACGCCGCGCGCTACAACGGCTTCCTGCTCGGCTATGCGGAAACGCCGCCGGAGGTCGCCGACGCGCTCATGCAGACGCTCGCGCGCATCGTGCGCGAACGTCTGCCAGCGGCTCCATCGCTTATTGGTGGCCCGCAATCACATGCGGCAGATACGGCGCTTCGAGTGTCTTGATCTCTTCGTCCGAGAGCTTGAGCGAAAGCGCCGCCACAGCGTCTTCGATGTGCTGTGGCTTCGACGCGCCGATGATCGGCGACGTGAGGGCGGGCTTGTGCAGCAGCCACGCGAGCGCGACCTGCGCACGCGGGACGTCGTGAGCCCGCGCGATGGTGGCGACCGCATCGATGATAGCCTTGTCCGCATCGGCGCCATAGAGCGTCTTGCCGAACTTGTCGGTGGCCTCGCGCTCGCTCGTCTCGTTCCAGTCGCGCGTGAGGCGGCCGCGCGCGAGCGGGCTCCACGGCATCACGGCAATGCCCTGGTCGGCGCACAGCGGCAGCATTTCGCGCTCTTCCTCGCGGTACAGCAGGTTCACGTGGTCCTGCATGCTGATGAACTCGGTCCAGCCGTTCAGGCGCGAAGTGTAGAGCGCCTTGCTGAACTGCCACGCGTGCATGGACGAAGCGCCGATATAGCGCGCCTTGCCGGCCTTCACGACATCGTGCAGCGCTTCGAGCGTTTCTTCGATGGGCGTGTTGTAGTCCCAGCGATGGATCTGGTAGAGATCGACGTAATCGGTGCCGAGGCGCTTGAGGCTATGGTCGATTTCCGTGAGGATGGCCTTGCGCGACAGGCCCTGGCCGTTCGGGCCGGGCCGCATGCGGTTGTACACCTTCGTGGCGAGCACGATGTCGTCGCGCTTGACGAAGTCGCGCAGCGCGCGCCCGACGATCTCCTCCGAGGTGCCGTCCGAATAGGTGTTCGCGGTGTCGAAGAAGTTGATGCCGGCGTCGAGCGCCTGACGGATGAGCGGGCGGCTGGCGTCCTCGCCGAGCGTCCACGGGTGCGCGCCGCGTTCGGCCACGCCGTAGGTCATGCAACCGAGACAAAGACGCGAAACCTGCAGCCCTGTCGAGCCGAACCTGACGTAATCCATTGCTGGTGCTCCTTGCGAATTGGCGTTTCAAGCAGAGGAAGTGCGTGCGCCGCGCGAGCGCGGCGGACTTTCGCAAGGGTATAACAGGCCGGCGGAACGTGCAGGGCGTGCCGCGTCAGAACATTTCCATCACACGGTGGTAGAGCATGCCGATTTCGAGCGCGGGCCGCCGCCACGCGGGGCCGCCGGGGAAGCGCGCGTGCCGCAGCTGCGCGAACAGATCGAACGAGGCGCGCTCGCCAACGATGGCCTGCGCAACGAGACGCCCCGCCATGCCCGTGAGCGCCACGCCGTGCCCCGAAAAGCCTTGCACATAGTAATAATTCGGGTCGATCACGCCGAAGTCGGGCGCGCGGTTGCGCGTGACATCGACGAAGCCGCCCCATGCGTATTCCACGCGCGCACCGGCGAGCTGCGGGAAGGTATCGCTCATGCGCGTTTGCATGGCCGCTGTAAGTCGCTCGGGCGCGGCACCGGTCGAATCGGCGCGGCCGCCGAACAGCATGCGGTTGTCCGCCGAGACCCGGAAGTAGTCGAGAAAGAAGTTGTTATCACATACGGCTGAACGTTGCGCGATCAACGAGTCGGCCAGCTCGCGCCCCAGCGGCTCGGTCGCGATGATGTACGAGGCGATGGGCGCGATACGCGCGGCCACGCTGCCGGGCAGCACGCCGCCCGGCGCGGCGTTGCAGCACGACACCACGAAGCGGCAGCGTACTTCGCCGTGCGTCGTTCTGACCACGGGCCGCGCGCCGCGTACGACTTCGAGCGCACGCGTATGCGCGAACAGTTGCGCGCCTTCGCGGCGCGCTGCGTCGGCGAGGCCAAGACAGTACTTGAGCGGATGCAGATGCCCCGAAACCGGATCGTAGACGCCCGCGATATAACGCTGCGACGCCACCCGTGCGCGCGTGGCGTCGGTGTCGAGCCATTCGAGTCGATCGTAGCCCCAGCGCGTGCGTGCGGCGTCCATCCATGCGCGTAGATCGGGCACGCGCTTCGTTTTCGTCGCAACGGTCAGATAGCCCGGCGTGAAGTCGCAATCGATGCCATAGCGGGCGATGCGCTCGCGCACGAGGTTCACGCCCTCGATGGAGAGCGCCCACGCCGCACGTATGCCTTGCGCGCCGAGTTGCTTTTCGAGCACTTCGTCTTTCGCAAAGCCCACGAGCGTCTGCCCGCCGTTGCGGCCCGAGGCGCCCCAGCCGGGACGATGGGCGTCGAACACCACGACCGAAAGGCCGCGTGCGCGGCACTCCAGCGCGACCGAGAGTCCGGCGAAGCCCGCGCCGATCACACAGACGTCGGCGTCGAGCGTGCCTTCGAGCACGGGGTCGTCGTCGGCGGGGCGCGTGGCGGTGGCTTCGTAGTACGAGTGGCGGGCGAGGGCGTCCGCCTGGGCGTCGAGGTCGAGTGTCATCAAAGCAGGTCCTTCATCCGATACCACGCCATCGCGAGCACGAGGGCAGGGGTTCGCAGTGTAGCGCCGCCCGGGAAATCGCGGTGACGGACCTTGCCGAACAGGTCGAAGCGCGCGGCCTGGCCGTGGATCGCCTCGGCGATCAGCGTGCCTGCGAGTCCCGTGACGTTCACGCCGTGACCCGAGAAGCCCTGCGCGAAGTACACGGTGGGCGAGAGGCGGCCGAAGTGCGGCGCGCGGTTCATCGTGATGTCCACGTAGCCGCCCCACGCGTAATCCACCTTTACGTCGGCGAGTTGCGGAAACGTCTTCAGCATGTCGCGACGCATGGCTTCGCCCAGATTGGGCGGTGCGAAGGTGGAATAGCTCACCTTGCCGCCCCAGAGCAGGCGCGTGTCCGCGGCGGGACGGAAGTAGTCGAGTACGAAGCGGCTGTCGCATACGGCAGCCTGGGCGGGCATCAGCGCATTCATGCGTTCGGCGCCGAGTTTTTCGGTGGCGATCACATAAGTGCCCACGGGCATGATCTTGCGCGCGAGCGCGGGAGCGAGATCGCCCAGATACGTATTGCATGCGAGCACGACGAACTTCGCGCGCACGCTGCCACGCGCGGTTTCGACCACATGCGCACCGTTTTCTTCGCGCAGTCGCGTGACAGGGCTGTTTTCGTACACGCGCACGCCCGCTTCGATCGCCGCGCGCGCGAGCCCGAGTGTGTAGTTGAGCGGATGCAGATGCCCGCTATCGGGATCGTAGAGGCCGCCCGGATAGCGCGACGACGCGACGTAGCGTCCGACACCGTCGCCGTCTACATACTGGAACCGGTCGTAGCCGAAGCGCTGCGCCGCCTCGTCACGCCAGCGCTTGAGCGCATCCACGTCGCGCGCCTTGTTTGCGGCGGTGAAATAGCCTTCGGTGAGCGCGCAGTCGATGTTGTGCTGCTTGACGCGCCGCTTCACGATGTCGAGCGTCTCCAGGCCCATGTCCCAGATCTGCCGGACCTCCGCTTCGGGCATGAACTGCGCGAACGTGTCGATATCGCAGGCAAAACCGCCAATCAACTGCCCGCCGTTTCGCCCGCTTGCCGCCCACCCCACTCGCGAGGCTTCCACGAGCGCGACGCGGTGGCCGCGTTCGGCGAGATTCAGCGCGGCGGAAACACCCGTGAGGCCCGCGCCGACCACGCAGACATCGGCATCGAGCACGCCTTCGAGCGCGGGGTGCGTGGTCGAGTCGTGGGCGGTGGCCGCGTACCAGGACGGGGCATGAGGCTGATTGGCGAATTTGAGCATAGCGGAAAGCGAATCAGGAAACAGCGGGCGACAGCACGAGGCCGCCGCCCGCCGCGACTTCATCAGAACGAGTAGATGAACTGCGCGCCCAGCAAGTCGTTGCTCTTGCTGTACGAGCCGTCGCTGTTCAGGAACACGCGCTGCGTGGCCCAGTCGTGGCGATATTCCACCTTCACCTGGATCTGCTGCGTCGGGAAGAACAGCAGGTCGAGCGCGACGTCCTGACGTGTTGCACCCTTGCACTCGAAGCCGAAGCCGCCGCCGGCCTTCGAGTTTGCCAGGCAGTCCGCACCAATGCCGAAGCCGTTGGCCGTATCCATGCCGTTCGAGTTGAGCACGATGCCGCCGCCACCACCGCCGTTCTTGCCGTTCGCGAGCAGGTCGTAGCGCGCCGTCACGCCCATGCGGCCCACCACCGGTGCGAAGAACTTGCGGTGCGCGAGCAGTGAGAAGCCGTACCACTGCGCGTTGCCGCCGTTGAATGCCGCGCGCTGCTGCTGGCCGTAATCGACTTCGGCGTTGTACTGGATGTCCGCGAGCGTGTAGCTTGCGTCCACTTCGCCGAAGAAGAAGTAGCCGCCCGAGCTCGATGCCTGGCCACCCACGCCGTACACGGCCTGACCCGTCGTCGAATCGAACGCGCTCGGCAGCGTCTGGCGGCCGATGTTGAACGAGCCGCCGATGTCGAGTGCGCTAGACCACGTGTAGTCGGCTCGCGCCGTGAACGTCGGGATCCTGTTGCTCGTGGTGATCGGGTCGCCCAGCGCGTTCTGGCCCGTCTGCACGACCGCGCCATTGGTGCGGTACTGCTCGTTGCCGACCATGAACTTGAACGCCCACTGGCTGCCGCTCGGCGTGTAGTTCCAGCCGATACCCACATAGCTGCCCGGATCGGAGAAGTCGTAGAGCAGGTTATGCGTGAGCGTGAGCATCTGGTTGGACTGCTGCACCTCGTAGCCGCCAAAACTCGGCATGAGACCGGCGACGAACGTGCCCGTGGCAGTCACCGGCACAGTAACGACTGCCGTGTTCAGGATGTTGTTGCCAATTTCGCCGTGCTCGTTCTGCAGCAGCGTGATGCCGTTGCCGCGGTTGGGCATGAGCGTGATTTCGGCCGAAGGCGCCATCGGGCCCACGCCGAAGGTCTTCTTGATGTCGAGATAGACATCGCCGAACGTGCTGTTGAAGTAGTTATACGAACCCGTGTGGTTCGCGAACAGGAACGACGAGGTGCCCGGTGCACGGTTGTAAATGTACGTCGGGTCGATGTAGCCGGTGATCGACAGGCCCGCGAGCGGACCGGTGTTGGCGGCGTCGGTGAGCGAATCGACCTTGAGCTGCTGGTTCGCGATCTGCTGCTTCATCGCATCGACCTGGTCGTTGGTCAGGTTCGCCTGCGCCTTGCCGTAGTCGGGCGAGCTGATGTCGACCGGCGCTGCTGCGGCTACGGGTGTCACGGGTGCTGCGGCTACCACCTTGCCGCTGCTCTTCGACTGTGCCAGCTCGGTCTTCAGGGACTTGACCTCTTTTTGCAGGGCGTTGAGCTGCTCCTGCAGGGCCTTGATCTGTTCGCTGGTCGAGTCGGCAAAAGCGAGCCCTGGCAAGGCCCCGGCCACCAGCAGACAGATTAACTTCTTCTTCATTGGAATTCTCCTTGTTGGTCGTTAATACAGATACTTCGGCGTGTGGCTGGGGCGCGGCGGGCGGCGCGCACCGCCACCCGCACGGGTCGCATAGGCTTCTTATGGATTGCTCGTCACGCCGCGCGCCGTCCGATCGGCGCACCCATCGCGCCGGCAGGGGCGGCGGCTGGCGTGCTGGCTTCGGCGGCATCGGGCTGGACGAAGGCGAGCTGCATGTCGCGCATGCGCTTCTTCTCGCGTGCGCTCATCAGCTGGTTCACGGCGATCACGCCGATCGTCACCGCGCTGATGAAGAGCGTGGCGAGCGCGTTCATCTCCGGGTTCAGGCCGAGACGTACGCGCGAGAACACGACGAGCGGCAGCGTGGTCGAGCCCGGTCCGGAAAGGAACGCGGACAGCACGAGGTCGTCGATCGAAAGCGTGAACGAGAGCAGCCAGCCCGAGAGCAGCGCCTGCGAGATGAGCGGCAGCGTGATGACGAAGAACACCTTGAGCGGCGTGGCGCCGAGATCGAGCGCGGCTTCCTCGAGCGACTTGTTCATCTCCTTCACGCGCGACTGCACGATGATCGCGACATACGACACGCACAGCATCACGTGGCCGATCCACATGGTCAGTACGCCACGTCCCTTTGGCCAGCCGAGCAACTGCTCCATTGCAACGAAGAGGAGCAGCAGCGAGATGCCTTGAATGACCTCGGGAATTACGAGCGGCGCGTTGATCATGCCCGCGAAGAACGCGAAGCCCCTGAAGCGGCCCATGCGGGCGAGCACGTAGCCGGCCCATGTGCCGATCGCGACAGAGGCGAACGCCGTCATCAGACCGATTTTCAGCGACAGCCACGCGGCGCTGAGCAGTTCGTCGTCCTGCAGCAGGGCGGAGTACCACTTCAGCGAGAAGCCCGACCAGACGGTGACAAGCTTGGACTCATTGAACGAATACACGACGAGGCTGACGATCGGGATATACAGGAACAGCATGCCGAGCGTGAGCACCCCTGCGGAGAGTGCGCGATTGGGCTTGATCATTTGCGGTCCTCCAGTTCCTTGACCTGGTTGTGCTGGAAGAGAGCCATCGGCACGAGCAGCAGCAGCACCATCGCGACGGTGACGGCGGACGCCATAGGCCAGTCCATGTTGTTGAAGAACTCGTCCCACATCACGCGGCCGATCATGAGTGTGTCGGCGCCGCCGAGCAGTTCGGGAATCACGTACTCGCCCACGGCGGGAATGAACACGAGCAGGCTGCCCGCGATGATTCCGTTCTTCGAGAGCGGCAGCGTGATCCGCGTGAAGGCCACCCAGGGCTTCGCGCCCAGGTCGTAGGCGGCTTCGAGCAGCGTGAGGTCCATCTTCACGAGGTGCGCGTAGAGTGGCATCACCATGAAGGGCAGGTACGAATAGACCATGCCGATGTAGACGCCCGCGTCGCTGTGATAGAGACGCAGCGGAGAGTGGATCAGGCCGATGGCCATGAGCGCGTGGTTGAGCAGGCCGTCGTCCTTGAGAATGCCGATCCACGCGTACACGCGGATCAGGAACGAAGTCCAGAACGGCAGCATCACGGCCATCATGAGCAGGTTGCGTGTGGCCGGGTTCGAGCGCGCGATGTAGTAGGCGATGGGGTAGCCGATCAAGAGGCAGAAGATCGTCGAGACTGCCGCCATCTTCAGCGAGCTGATGTACGTGGCGATGTACAGGCTGTCCTGCAGCAGGAACGCGTAGTGGCCCAGTTGCAGCGCGAAGTGCACCACGCCGTCCTTCATCTCGACGAGATTCGAGTAGGGCGGTACGGCCATCACCTGGTCGGCGAAGCTGATCTTCAGCACGAGCACGAACGGCAGCGCGAAGAACAGCGTGAGCCAGATGAACGGCACGCCGATCACGGCGGTGCGGCCCGAGGGCACGAAGCGCGAGAAGAAGCGCGCGAGCGCGCCCCGGCGAGCGTCTGCGGCGGCGCGGCCTGAGCCGGGCGTGGCGGGAATGGTGGTACTCATGATGGAGGTCTCCTTACTGCGTGAGCACGACGCCGCTGGCCGGCGACCAGGACACGTAGACATCGTCGTTCCAGGCGGGCGCGCCATCGTTCATGAGGTGCGAACTGGAGAGGTTCGAGACGACCACCTTGCCGCCCGGCAGACGCACGTGATAAAGCGAATAGCTGCCCATGTAGGCGACATCCGTGACCACGCCGCGCGCCCAGTTGTGCGGCGTGCCGGGCTTCTCGCGCGTTACGCGCACGCGCTCCGGCCGCACCGAAATACCCACGGGCATGCCGAGCGGGCCGGTCACGCCGTGGCTTACGTACATGCGCGTTTCGAGGTCTTCGCTTTCCACGAAGATGTGATCGGGCTCGTCCTCGACGACCTTGCCTTCGAACAGGTTGGTCGAGCCGATGAACTCGGCCGAGAAGCGGCTGTTGGGGAATTCGTAGACTTCGCCGGGCGAGCCGATCTGGACGATGCGGCCTTCGCTCATCACGGCGAGGCGGTTGGCCATGGTCATCGCCTCTTCCTGATCGTGCGTGACCATCACACAGGTGACATCGACTTTCTCGATGATGTTCACGAGTTCGAGTTGGGTCTTCTGGCGGATCTTCTTGTCGAGCGCCGACATCGGTTCGTCGAGCAGCAGGAGCTTGGGGCGCTTCACGAGCGAGCGCGCAAGCGCCACGCGCTGCTGCTGGCCGCCCGAAAGCTGATGCGGTTTGCGCTTGGCGTAACGGCCCATCTGCACGAGGTTGAGCGCGTCGGCCACGCGCTCGCGAATTTCGTTCTTCGGCACGCCTTCCTGCTTGAGGCCGAACGCGACGTTCGACTCCACGCTCATGTGCGGGAAGAGCGCATACGACTGGAACATCATGTTGACGGGGCGGCGGTACGGCGGCAGCGACGCGAGATCTTCGCCATCGACGAAGATGCGGCCCGACGTGGCCGTTTCGAGGCCCGCGAGCATGCGCAGCAGGGTGGACTTGCCGCAGCCCGAGCTGCCGAGCAGCGCAAAAAGCTCGTTCTTGGCGATGTTCAGGTTCACGTTGTCCACGGCGGTGCTATCGCCGAACTTCTTGACGACGTTTTCGATACGCACGAACGCATCGTTCGTTGGCGGGGTCGCGTTGGCGCGCGAAGCTTCTGGGGCGTTGACTTTGGACGTCGAATTCATGATCTGACCTTGGTTCCTTTCTGATCGCAGTACACGTTTTTCAGGCGCGAGCCGGCCTGCACGGGGCGCTGACGCGACTCGCGATTAGTACTGCGAACGGAGCTCGGAAAAGGCTCGCGCGCGTCGTCAAAGCAGGGGGGCGGCGCTGCGCGGCCTGACTTCGGAATTGCGTACTTCAGGCGGAGAGGGGTCGAGCGATCCCTCTTCCGCGTCGTCTCCTTCTTGTTTCCTTCAGGGGGGAATCAACGCGTCAGTGGCCGGTCTTCAACTGGGCCCACAGACGGTTTTCAAGGCGCAGGATGTCGGCCGGCATCGGCTTCATCAGCGTCATCTTCTTGAGCACATCTTCCGACGGGTACACCGTCGCGTCCTGCGCGACTGCCGGCGTGACGAACTGGCGTGCGGCCTTGTTCGCCGTCGGGTAGAACACTTCGTTGGTGATCTGCGCGTTGACCTTCGGATCCGAGATGTAGTTGATCCACTTCATCGCGTTTTCGGGGTGCGGTGCGTCCTTGGGTATGACCATCACGTCGAACCACAGCAGACCGCCTTCCTTCACGTTCGAGAATTTGACGTCGTACGAGCGCTTGGCTTCTTCGGCGCGGCGGTGCGCGATGCCGACGTCGCCCGACCATGCCACGGCAACGCAGATATCGTTGTTCACGAGGTCGTTGATATAGCCCGACGAATTGAACTGGGTGATATACGGGCGGACTTTCTTCAGCACTTCGAATGCGGCTTGATAGTCCGCGGGGTTCGTGCTGTTGGGGTCCTTGTGCATGTATTGCAGCGTCGCGGCGAACACGTCCACGGCCTGGTCGAGGAACGACACGCCACAGCCCTTGAGCTTCGAGAGATTTTGCGGATCGAACACGAGCGCCCAGCTATCGACCGGCGCGTTCGGCCCGAGCGCCTTTTCCACGGCCTGCTTGTTGTAGCCGATGCCATCGGTGCCGAACGCCCAGGGCACGCCGTACTGGTTGCCCGGGTCCGCGTCTGAGATCATGTGCATGAGCACGGGATCGAGGTTCGCGAGGTTGGGGATCTTCGATTTGTCGAGCTTCTGGTAGACGCCGGCCTGAATCTGCTTGGCCATGTAGTTCGAGGTGGGCACGACGATGTCATAGCCCGAGCTACCGGCCAGCAGCTTGGCCTGGAGCGTGTCGTCGCTGTCGTAGTTGTCGTATTTGACCTTGATGCCCGCTTCTTTTTCGAAGTTCGGGATCGTGTCTTTCGCAATGTAGTCGGACCAGTTGTAGACGTTCAGATCGCCGTCTGCCGCGTGCGCTGGCGCGCTGGGAATGGCCGTGAGGCCTGCACACGCTGCGAGGGCCGCGATCGCGACCGCATGACGAAGATGACTAACACTCATGTTGCTTTCCCCTGAAGATGAAGATCGGCGGGAGGCCCAGCACCCCGTTGCGCCGCCCGCCGTGGACAAGTCGCGTTAAGAAAGACCCAGTTGTTGCGCGGTTTGGTCGATGGCCTTCTTCGCCTTCGACACGATTTCATCGATTTCGCCGCGCGTGACGACGAGCGGCGGCGAGAGCAGCATGCGGTCGCCCGTGGCACGCATGATGAGGTTGCCGTTGAAGCAGAAGTCGCGGCACAGCGTGCCCACGTCGCCGCCATTCGCGAAGCGCTTGCGCGCCTTCGGATCTTCGGCGAGCTGCAGGCCCGCCACGAGACCTGCGCCCGAGATGTCACCGATGATCGGATGATTGGCGAACGTCTCGCGCAGGCGTTGCTGGAAGTACGGGCCGGTGTCGTTCTTCACGCGCGTGACGATGCCTTCGTCGCGCAGCAGCTTGAGGTTCGCCACGGCCACGGCGGCGGCGACCGGATGCCCCGAGTACGTGAGGCCATGATTGAACTCGCCGTTCTCGATGAGCGCCTTCGCAATGCGGTCGTGAATGCCCACGGCGCCCATCGGCACGTAGCCGCTCGTGAGGCCCTTGGCCATCGTGATGAGGTCGGGCTCGAAGCCGAAGTGCTGATGCGCGAACCACTCGCCGGTGCGGCCGAAGCCACCGATGACTTCGTCGGCGCACAGCAGGATGTCGTACTTGCGGCAAATGCGCTGTATTTCCGGCCAGTAGGTCGAGGGCGGGAAGATTACGCCGCCCGCGCCCTGAAACGGCTCGCCGATGAAGGCGGCCACGTTCTCCGCGCCCACTTCGAGAATCTTCGCTTCGAGCTGCTGCGCACGCGCGAGGCCGAATTCCTCGGGCGACATGTTGCCTTGCGCTTCGCCATAGAAGTACGGCTGGTCGATGTGCACGATGTTCTCGACCTTCGAGGGCATCTGCTCGTGCATGTAACCCATGCCGCCCAGCGTGCCGCCCGCGATGGTCGAGCCGTGGTACGCATTCCGGCGCGAGATGACGACCTTCTTCGAGGACTTGCCTTGCGTGAGCCAGTACTGATGCACGATGCGCAGCACCGTGTCGTTGCCTTCGGAGCCGCTGTTGCAATAGAAGAAGTGGTTGAACGGCTCAGGCGAAAGCTGCGCGAGCAGCGCCGACAATTCGATGACCGGCGGGTGCGTGGTCTTGAAGAAGGTGTTGTAGAAGGGCAGTTCCAGCATTTGCTCGTAGGCGGCGTCGGCCAGTTCCTTGCGGCCATAGCCCACGTTCACGCACCAGAGCCCGGCCATGCCGTCGATGATCTGGTTGCCTTCCGAGTCCCACAGGTATACGCCTTTCGCCTGCACGATCACGCGGCTGCCCGTCTGGTTGAGCGAGCCCATATCCGAAAACGGGTGAATGTGATGCGCGGCGTCCAGCGCGCGGTACTCGCTCGTCGAGCGCGCCGTTCGGCTGGATTGCGCGCGTAGCGTCGTCGGCACTTCCTGCAGCGCGCTGGCCGGGGCGTCGATTCGATAGCTCATTGCTGTATCTCCTTTCGTTTTTACACGTGCAGCAGCAGGTGCTTGCGTTCCCACGAACTGATCACGCGGAAATAGGCTTCGTATTCGGTTTCCTTGAGCGCGAGGTAGGCGCGCACGAACTTCTCGCCGAGGATGTCCTTGAGCGGCTCGCACGAGCCCATCAGCGTGAGGCCTTCCTCGAGATTGCGCGGCAGCTGGTAGGGCAGCGAGTAGCCGTCGCTCACGAGCGGTTCGGTGGGCTTGAGATGCTGCGTCATCCCCAGATAGCCGGCGGCCAGCGTGCCGGCGATCGCGAGGTACGGGTTGGTGTCCACGCCGGGAATGCGATTTTCCACCCGGCGAGCAGCCGGCGACGAGTACGGCACGCGGAAGCCCACGGTACGGTTGTCGTAGCCCCATGCCACGTTGATCGGCGCGGCCATGAAACGCGAAAGGCGGCGATACGAGTTGATGTACGGCGCGAAGATCGGCATGAGCGCTGGCGTGTACTTCTGCATGCCAGCGATATACGCGTAGAACATGTCCGTGGGCTTGCCGTCCGAACCCGTGAAGAGGTTCTGACCGCTTTCCTCCGAAACGAGGCTCTGATGCACGTGCATAGCCGAGCCCGGTTCGTTCTCCATGGGCTTGGCCATGAACGTGGCGTACATGTGATGGCGCAGCGCGGCTTCACGCACCGTGCGCTTGAAAAGGAACACGCGGTCGGCGAGGTTGAGCGGATCGCCGTGCAGGAAGTTGATCTCCATCTGCGCCGCGCCCACTTCGTGAATCAGCGTATCGACTTCGAGGTCCTGAATATCGCAGTACTCGTAGATGTCTTCGAACAGCGGATCGAACTCGTTCACCGCTTCGATCGAATACGCCTGGCGGCCCGTTTCCGGACGGCCCGTACGGCCGATGGGCGGCGCGAGCGGAATATCCGGATCCTTGTTCATATCGACGAGATAGAACTCGAGTTCCGGCGCGATCACCGGCTTCCAGCCCTTCGCGGCATACAGGTCGAGCACGCGGCGCAGCACGCGGCGCGGCGAGATCTCGACAGGCGTGCCGTCGAAATGCACGCAGTCGTGAATCACTTGCGCGGTGGGATCGACAGCCCATGGAATGATGCGGATCGTCGAAGGGTCGGGCACACACACCATGTCGGGGTCGGTGACGCCGGTGAGGCTTCCGTCCTCGGGGTAGTCGCCCGTTACGGTCTGGATCATCACGGCTTGCGGCAGGCGCATCGCCTCGCCCGATTCGAACTTGCTGCGCGGGATGATCTTGCCGCGCGCAATCCCCGCCATGTCGGGGATGATGGCTTCGATTTCGGTGATGTGGTGCTTCTTCAGGAATTCGTCGATTTCATGCATGATCTTTCTCTCTGTTCTGTATGGGCCGGCATCAGGCGTGGGCGGCGCGCGGCGCATGCGCCACGTCGTGTCCGGCCCCGCCCGGTATTCGGGCCAGCATGTGGTTGCGGCAGGCTTCGCCGAACGTGCGGAAGATGGCGGTGGACAGCGCGTCGTCGGCGTACTTCCATTCGGGGTGCCACTGCACGCCAAGCGCAAAACCGGGTGGGTTCGCAACGCTCACGGCTTCGATAAGGCCGTCGGGTGCGAATGCCTCGGCCACGAGGCCCGCGCCCAGCCGTTCGATGCCCTGACCGTGCAGCGAATTCACGCGTGCTTCGCGCGCGCCGCCCGCAAGCTGTTGCAGCACACCGCCTTCCACGAGCTTCAACGCGTGCGCCGGACCGTATTGCGTGTCGAGCGGATCGTCCTTGTTCTCGCGATGGTCGTCGTAGCGCGCAACGTTGTGCACCTGCTGATGCAGCGTGCCGCCGAACACCACGTTCATCTCCTGGAAGCCGCGGCAGATCGCGAGCACCGGCACGCCGGCCTCGATCGCGGCGCGCAGGAGCGGCAGCGTGGTGGCGTCGCGAGCGGGGTCGTGCAGCGTGCCGCTCTCGCTTGCCGGGCCGCCATAACGATGCGGCTCGACGTTCGAATAGCTGCCGGTGAAAAGCAGTCCGTCCACGGCTTCGAGAATGTCTGCCGCAGTCTGCCGCTCGCCCAGGGCGGGCAGCACGAGTGCGAGCGCGCCTGCTCCATCCACAGCCGCGGCGATGTACTTCTCGCCGGCAACATGTGACGCGTGCGCTCCCATCATCGTGCGGTCGGCCGTGACGCCAACTAATGGTCTGGTTCGCATGACTAATGATTCGCTTGCTTGCCCGTGCGTAGTGTGTCGGCGCTACGGGCGTGACATGACCTTGCAGCCTTGCGGGACGCAAAACTACAAACCCTGTGTGCTCCGCGCAGCGGCGCTAACGGATGGCGCTGCGCGTGGAGATCATGTAGGCGGTTCGTTTCTTGCCGTTGTGAGGCGCAACGGTGTTCAGGCGTGCGCAGCCACATCGCGAAGGCGCGACAGGACACTTCGCGAACCAACGACGGCGAAGAAAGCGAACAGCGCGGGAAGGAGAGGCGCTAGGGCAGAAGCGACGCGACTTCGTCCGTGTGGACGGCAATGAAGGCGCGTGCAGAGACCGAGTTGTGACGCCGAACAGAGCGGCGGGAAAGGATCGTGAAGACGGACAGGAACAGGCGAGAGGCAAGCCTGCCGCTACTGCCGTCGGCGATGGCGGTGCAGTCACTGCGAAGACACCTCGCATGACTACGATCCCACCTCACCAGAGGGCCACGGACTCTCACAATAACACTCGACTGGTTGCGTTGAAAAAGGCGTTTGGTTCAAGCATTCGAGGCCGGCAATTTCAGCGATGCATCAAACATTGAACGACATCGATGTATTGCTTTCCAAACTCAGCCGACTTGCTATGTTCCTCGCATAAAACGCGGTTTTTGCGTTGCAACGCGATAGAAACGATGCAGTGTTCGACCTGTAGTTCAGCATATACGAGCCAAAAAGGGCGTCAATTATTTTTTCAAGTTTTTGATGTCAGCACTTTCCCCGAGAGCCCTTTGAAATAGCACGCTGTGCGAAATATCGGCTCCTGCACTTATATTTCGAATAACTTACAGGGGTTTGTACTGACGCAAAATAAAGCAAACTGATTAGAATATTCAACACGTCCACCGCGCCCTCTCCTCGCGCGTTCACTGCCAACGGTCCTTCATCGTGTCCGAGTCCGCCTCTGTGTCATCCGAAGTCGCCACGCGTCTACGTTATGTCCGCAAACGCTATGGTTTGTCGCAGCGCGAGCTCGCCAAGCGCGCAGGCGTGACCAATGGCGCGATCTCGCTGATCGAGCAAAGTCGCGTCAGTCCCTCGGTGGGGTCGCTCAAGAAGCTGCTCGAATGCATACCGATGAGCCTCGCTGAATTCTTCACATTTGACCTGACCGAAGGGACAGAAGTCGTGTCGCGGCGCGGCGAAATGCCGAACCTCGGCAACGAATCGATCGAGTTCTATCTGGCCGGCGCGAACGTGAAGGACCGCAACATGGGCATCATGCGCGAGGTCTATCAGCCGCTGGCCGATACCGGCCCTGAAATGCTGGTGCATGCGGGGCACGAAGGGGGCGTGGTGGTCGCCGGACAACTCGAGCTGACCGTGGAGGGCACGACCTGGCTGCTCGACCCCGGAGACAGCTACTATTTCGAAAGCCGCTTCCCGCACCGGTTTCGCAATCCCAGCGCGAACGAAGTCTGCGAAGTGGTGTCGGCGAACTCGCCGCCCACCTTCTGACTCCCTGATCGCGCGAACCCGTTTCACCTGACGCCGCGTTGCAGCGTGCAAGGTGGATCGCAAATCATTGAGGCATCCTGATGGAAAAGAAAACATTCGCTTACTGGCAGGACAGGGCCGCGACGCTTCCGATCGAAGGCCGCGCATTCATCGACGGCGCGTATCGCGATGCATATTCGGGCCGCACGTTCGATTGCGTGAGCCCGATCGACGGCCGCGTGCTCGCGAGCGTGGCCGATTGCGGCGCAGCCGATGTCGACGCCGCGGTCGGCGCTGCCCGCCGCGCGTTCGACGAAGGCGTCTGGGCTGGCCTGAATCCGCGTGCGCGCAAGGCCGTTCTGCTGCGCTGGGCCGCGCTCATGCGCGAGCATCTCGACGAACTCGCGCTGCTCGAAACGCTCGACGCAGGCAAGCCGATTGGCGACACGACGACCGTAGACGTGCCAGGCGCGGCTTATTGTGTGGAATGGTTCGCGGAGGCCATCGACAAGGTGGGTGGCGAAGTCGTGCCCGCCGATCATCATCTGGTGGGCCTCGTCACGCGCGAGCCCATTGGCGTGGTCGCCGCCGTCGTGCCGTGGAATTTCCCGATCCTGATGGCCTCGTGGAAGTTCGGGCCCGCGCTCGCGGCGGGCAACAGTGTCGTGCTCAAGCCTTCGGAGAAGTCGCCGCTCACGGCCATTCGCGTGGCGCAGCTTGCGCACGAGGCCGGCATTCCGGCCGGCGTATTCAACGTGCTGCCCGGTGGCGGGGAGCCCGGGAAGCTGCTCGGCCTGCATCGCGACGTGGACTGCATTGCGTTCACGGGCTCGACGAACGTGGGCAAGCAGATCATGCAGTACGCGGGGCAGTCGAATCTCAAGCGCGTGTGGCTGGAGCTTGGCGGCAAGTCGCCCAATATCGTGCTGCACGACTGCCCGGACCTCGACCGTGCGGCGAACGCGGCGGCGGGCGCGATCTTCTACAACATGGGTGAAATGTGTACGGCGGGATCGCGCCTGCTCGTCCATCACGAGATCAAGGACGTATTCCTCGCGAAGCTCGTCGAGGCGGCGAAGGCCTATAAGCCAGGCAATCCTCTCGATCCGGATGTGTCGATGGGCGCGATCATCGACAAGATTCAGCTGGAGCGGGTGCTGAGCTATATCGAAGCCGGTCGCAAGGACTCGAAGCTGCTGACAGGCGGTGAACGCGTGAATGCCGAGGGTGGGGGCTTCTACGTGCAGCCCACGGTGTTCGATACGCATCACGACACGAAGATCGCGCGCGAGGAAATCTTCGGGCCGGTGCTGTCGGTCATTACCTTCAGCACGATCGACGAAGCGGTGCGCATTGCCAACGACAGTGACTACGGGCTCGCGGCTGCGGTCTGGACCGCGAACCTCACGCACGCGCATGAAATTTCGCGCAGGCTCCGTGCGGGCACGGTGTGGGTGAACTGCTACGACGAAGGCGGGGACATGAACTTCCCGTTCGGCGGCTTCAAGGAATCCGGCAACGGTCGCGACAAGTCGTTGCACGCGCTCGAGAAGTACACGGAACTCAAGTCCACGCTCGTGCGGCTGCGATAACGCGAGTTATCGCTCGGGGTTACCGTTCCACCAGCGCGCCGAGATTGGCGCGCACCCGCTGAAGCATCGCGCCGAACTGCTCAGCTTCTTCAGGCGTGAAGCCCGCCAGGGCTTCCGCCTGGACTTCGTCACCTACGCGGCGCGCGCCCGTGAGCACGCCTTGTGCCCTGGGCGTCAGGCTAACCAGCAATTCGCGGCGGTCGTCCGGGTTGGGCGTGCGCACGACCCAGCCGCCTTCTTCCATGCGCTCGAGCAGCCGCCCCGCGGAAATGGGCGCCACTTCCAGCAGTTCGGCGAGGCGCGCCTGGTTCATGTCGCCGTAGTGCGCGAGGTACGCGATCATGCGGCACTGCGCGCGCGTGAGTTCGAGCGACGACTTCGCAAGCTCGTCGTAACGTTTGCCATAGAGCCGGCCCACGTCGACGACCAGGAAGCCAAAGCGCTTTTCGAGGTCGGTAGTCATCGCGCGATTATACGGGCGGGCGGCTCGCGCCTTCGCACGAGCGTCCCTGGCGATACCGATTGCGTCAGCAGGTGCGAGTCGTATAATAAGCAGGCTTATTAATTCGGCATGCTCCGCCCCCCAATCAAGATAGCCGCCAGACACCCGCACGATGACCGCAGTCATGCAGGACGGCACCGCCGCGCAGCATCGGGCGGAGCCGGTCAAGGAAGCCCCGCTCAATCGCGGCATGATCACGCTCTCGATCATGCTCGCCACGCTGATGCAAACGCTGGACAGCACGATCGCCAATGTCGCGCTGCCGCACATGCAGGGCACGCTGTCTGCCTCCCAGGACGAGATCACCTGGGTGCTCACCTCGTATATCGTCGCCGCCGCCATCGCCACGCCGCTCACGGGCTGGCTCGCCGACCGTTACGGCGTCAAGCGGCTCCTTGGCATGGCGATTGCCGGCTTCACCGTGGCCTCGGCGCTGTGCGGGCTTTCCGAAACGCTCGGCGAGATCGTCGCGTCGCGGCTGTTGCAGGGCGTGTTCGGCGCATCGCTCGTGCCGCTCTCGCAGTCCATTCTTCTCGACATCAATCCGCGCGAGCGCCAGGGGCAGGCCATGGCGGTCTGGGGCATGGGCGTGATGGTCGGTCCCGTGCTGGGGCCCACGCTGGGCGGCTGGCTCACGGATAGCTACAACTGGCGCTGGGTGTTCTTCATCAACGTGCCGGTGGGCCTGTTCGCGTTTTTCGGCGTCTCGACTTTCATGCCCGCGCGCGTGCCTGGCCGCACGCAGCGCTTCGACGTGTTCGGTTTCGCCACGCTCGCGCTTGCCATCGGCGCGTTGCAGGCCTTGCTCGACCGCGGCGAGCAGCTCGACTGGTTCGGCTCGCTGGAGATCCGCATCGAAGCGCTGGTGGCGGTCATTGCCTTCGCATTCTTCGTCGTGCATACGGCCACCTCGGGGCCAGGCACGTTCTTTCGCTACCAGCTGCTCAAGGACCGCAACTTCGCCACGGGCACGCTCTTCATCTTCGTGATCGGCGCAGTGCTGTACGCCACCCGCGCGCTGCTGCCGCCCATGCTGCAGAACCTCATGGGCTATCCGGTCGCCACTACGGGGCTCGTGACCGCGCCGAGCGGCGCGGGCACCATGGTCGCCATGCTGATAGCCGGACGCATACTGAAACGCGTGGACGCGCGCATTATGCTGCTGTTCGGCTTTGTGGTCTCCGCCTACGCGCTCTGGCAGATGATGCAGTACACGCTCGTGCTTTCGCCCTCGGATATCGTGTGGCCGGGCGTGGTGCAGGGCTTTGGCCTCGGCTTCGTGTTCGTGCCGCTTTCCGCGCTGACGTTCTCGACGCTGACACCGCAACTGCGCGCGGACGGCACGGCCACCTATAGCTTGATGCGCAACATCGGTAGCAGTATCGGCATTTCGATCGTGCAGACCTTCGTCACGCGCGGCACGCAGATCGCGCATTCGGACCTCGCCGCGAACATCACGCCGTTCAATCCGGCGGTTCAGCAGATGCTCGAAAGCGGTTCGCGGTACGATCTCGCCGTGCTCAACCAGTCGATCACGCAGCAGGCCCAGATGATCGCGTATCTGAACGACTTCAAGATGATGTTCGTGGCGACGCTGCTCGTGATTCCGCTGCTCTTTCTGATCCGCACCGGCCCGAGTGCCGCCACCGTCGATACGAGTCACGCGGCGATGGATTAGCGAACCTGTTCGTCTTCCGTTTCACCCTGGCGCGCGGCACGTCCGCGCGCTTTGCATTCACGAATTCCGATGCTTTCTGCCGTTTCCATTCTCCTGCCGGTTTTCGGTCTCATTTTCGCGGGCTTCGCCTGCCGTCGCACGAATGTCCTCGGGCCCGCCGCGGCTTCCGAGCTGAACCGCTTTGTCGTGTGGCTCGCACTTCCGGCGCTGCTCTTCGATATCCTTGCGCACGCAACGTGGCACGAGCTCTATCAGCCGGCGTTCGTCGCCGCCTTCGGCCTTGCCGGTCTCGCCGTGTTCGTCGCCGTGGTGGGGGCGCGCGTGTTCCTCGGCCGCCCGCTCGCCGATGCGAGCATCGACGGGCTTGCCGCCGCGTATCCGAATACCGGTTACGTGGGTTTCCCGCTGTGCATGATCGCCTTCGGGCCGTCGAGCCTCACGCCCACGACCATCGCGACGATCCTCGTGGTCTGCGTGCTGTTCGCCATCGCCATCGTGTTGATCGAAACGGGACTGCAAAGCGAGCGGCGTCCGCACCGGCTCGCCATCAAGGTGGTGCGCTCGCTGCTGCGCAATCCGCTGCTGGTGGCGCCGGCGCTGGGGGCGGTCGTTTCGGCCGCGCATGTCACGTTGCCCGCTAGCGCGGAAACGTTTCTCAAGCTCCTGGGCGGCGCGGCGAGCCCGTGCGCGCTTGTGAGCCTCGGGCTGTCTCTCGCCGAGCGTCGCGCGAGCGGCGAGGCGCCGCGCGAGTCGTCGTGGTGGCTCACGCTCTGCAAGCTCGTCGGGCAGCCGCTGCTCACGTGGTGCCTGGCCGATCGCGTTTTCGGGCTGCCTGACCCGCTCGTGGAAATCGCGGTGTTGCTAGCGGCGCTGCCCACGGGCACCGGCCCGTTCATGCTCGCCGAGTACTACCGGCGCGAGGCGCACGTGACGTCGCGTACCATTTTGCATTCCACACTCGGTTCACTCGTCACGCTCACGCTGATCCTGCTGCATCTGCACCACGGCTGAAAGCCGGCGCGGCACGATGCTTGCTGGCATAAAAGCCAGGACCATCGATCAGGAGAATTGGCGATGAACTGGCTACGACGCTCGAGCGCCGCGCGCGCCTCACTCGTCATCACCGTCGTGCTCACCGCAGCGGGCACGGGAGCCTGCACGCTGGGCGGCGCCGCCGCGGGCGGCTACGTCGGCAACCGGGCCACCAACGGCAGCGCAGTAGGCACCGTGGGCGGCGCCGTGGCCGGCGGCGTGATCGGCCATGAACTGAGCAAGTAGGCGCGAGACTTCCTGTTACTTCACGGCGCCTAGTGCGAGTCCCTTCACCATATAGCGCTGCAGCCAGGCGAACACCACGGACACCGGCAGCGTGGCGGCGAGCGTGGCCGCCATGACGAGCTGCCATTCCACGGTGTACTTGCCGGCCACCATGTCGGTGACCTGCACCGTGAGCGTCTTGTTCTCGGGCGAGCGGATCAGCGTGTAGACCACGGCGAACTCATTCCACGCGCTGATGAACGTGAAGATTGCCGTGACCACCACGGCCGGCACCGCGAGCGGCAGGAACACGCGGAACACGGCACCCGTGCGGCTGCAGCCTTCGAGCCACGCCGATTCTTCGAGATCGCGCGGCACGGTCTGGAAATACGACGAGAGCATCCACACGGCAAACGCGATATTGAACGCCGCATAAGAGACGATCACGCCGATCTTCGAATCGACGAGATTGCCGTCGCCGTACGGAATCATCGCGGCGAGCCGGAACAGGCCGACCACGAGCAGGATCGGCGAGAGCATCTGCGTGACGAGCAGGAACTGGCGGTACAGGCCGCGCCCGCGGAACGGAAAGCGCGCGAGCGCATAGGCGGCCGGGAGGCTCACGGCGAGCGCGAGCGCGGTGGAAAGACAGCTCACCACGATGCTGTTGCGCAGCGCGACGCCGAAGTTCGCGGCCTGCCACATGTCGACGTAGTTCTGCCAGCGCCACTGCATCGGCAGCCAGCGCGCCGGATAGACGAACACTTCCGAAGCCGGCTTGAACGAGGTGAAGAACATCACCGCGAACGGGAACAGCACGGCCACGACGAGCGGCGAGAGCACGAGCCAGCACCAGATCGAGCGTTTGAGCTTGCGGTTCATGCCAGGTCTCCTTCGGCGCTGCCGCGTTTTGCCTGCAGGCGCAGGTAGACCACCGAAAAGGCGAACAGGATGACGAGCATGATGAGCGAGACGGCGGCCGCTTCGCCAGGTCGTCCTAACCGGAAGCCGAGTTCGTAAAGGTAAGTGACGAGAATATGCGTGCTGTCGTCGGGTCCGCCTTGCGTCATCACCCAGATGATCGGGAACGAGTTGAACACGTAGATCACGTTCAGCAGGACCGCCATGTTGATGAACGGCTTGAGCAGCGGCAGCGTGAGCTGGCGGAACTGTTGCCAGGCGCTCGCACCGTCGATGCGCGCGGCTTCGTAAATATCGCCCGGCACCGAGGAAAGGCCGCCCAGCAGGATCGTGGTCGTGAAGGGGATCGACACGAGTATGCCCACGCAGATTTCCACCGGGAACGCATACTCGGGCGTCGCGAGCCAGTGGATCGGCCCCGTAGTGAGGCCGAGGCGCTGCAGCGTGACATTGACCATGCCGTAGTCGTCGTTGAACGCCCAGCGCCAGACCACGGCCGTCATCGTGAGCGAGACGGACCACGGCAGCATGACGATCGTGCGCGCAATGCCGCGGCCGTAAAAGTCCTGATTGAGCACGAGCGCGACCGGCACGGAAATCCCCACCGTCCCCACCACGACGAAGAATGTCCAGATCAGCGTGTTCCTCAGGGCGCTCATGAACACCGGGTCGCCGAACACGTTATAGAAGTTCTGCAGGCCGCTGAAGTCGCGAATCTGCCCGAAGCGCGACACCTCGTGCAGCGACTGGTACACGATGTTGAATATCGGATAGCTGATGATGAAGAGCGCGAGCACGAGACTCGGCACGATCAGGAGCCAGGGCGCGCGGGGCGCGGAAACGGCGCGGGGTAGTCGGCTCATGCGGGTTCGTGCGCGTGATCGGTCGGGGGCATCGCCGGCCGGTGCTGTGGCGGGCGAGGGCTTCAGGGGACCCGTAGTCATGTCGAATCGTCAGTGCTTCGAAACGTCGGTTCTCAGGCGCTCCGGCGCGCGCCGGAAACTTCAGGCGCGCGCCGGTGTTGCCATCAGGGCTTGTTTGCCAGACTTACTTGCCGAGCGACTTGTTCGCTTCGGTGGCCGCCTGGTTCAGCGCATCGGCGGGCTTGGCCTTGCCAAGGTAGACCGACTGCATCGCGTTGGTCACGGCCTTGGCGGTGTCTTCCCAGCCCGTCACGGTGGGCGCGAACTTCGCATGCGGCAGCAGCGCGATGAAGGCTTGCGTGTCCGGATTCTGGAAAGCCGGGTCGCTCGCTTCAGCCTTCGTGGTCGGCAGGAAGCCTTCCGTGCTCGTGAACTGCACGCGCGGTTCCTTCGTGAACAGGAAGTCCAGGAACTTCCAGGCGCTCTGCTTCACCTTGGAGTTCTTGAACATCATGATCGAGTCGGTCACCGCGTAGGTGGCGGGCGTCGTGGCTACCGGGATCGGGTCGATGCCGTACTTGATGTTCGGTGCTTCCTTCTGCAACTGCTTGGCGAGGAACGGCGCCGAGATCATCATCGCCACGCGGCCCTGCTTGAAGAGGTTCTGCACGTCTTCACGGCTGTAGCCCGTCACGCCCGGCTGCGTGAGACCTTCGTCGATCATGGACTTGTAGAGCGTTGCGGCCTTCACGCCAGCCGGCGAGTTGAATGCCGCCTTGCCGTCCTTGCCCACCACTTCGCCGCCGTGGGTCCACAACGCGTAGTAGAAATACACGTCGGTTTCGATTTCCTTGCCCTGCAGACCGAAGCCCGCAATGCCCTTCGCCTTGAGCTTCTTCGACGCGTCGATCACGTCGTTCCACGTCTTCGGGCCTTGCGGATAGCCAACCGAAGCGAGCATGTCCTTGTTGTAGTACAGCGCGCGCGCCGAAGCGGCGATCGGCAGGCCGTAGGTCTTGCCGTTGATCTGACCCGGGGCCAGGAACGGACCGATGAAGCGGCCCTTGAAGTTCGCGTCCATGTACGGGTCGAGCGGCTCGGCAATGTCGTCCTTCACGAAGTCGAGGAGCCACCGCGTGCCGATGATCGCGAGGTCGGCGTTCGCGCCGCCGGAGATGTCCGTTTGCAGCTTCTGTTGCAGCGAGTCCCAGTTCACGTCTTCGATCTTGATCGTGATGCCTGGATTGGCGGCCTCGAACTGCTTGGCCATTTTCTCGAAGTACGGCGCGGTGGCGTCGCTGTAGTGGGCGACGGTCACGCGGACCGTATCGGCGTGCGCCGCGGCGGTGATGCCGGCGAACGCTAGCGCGACGGCGAGCTTGCCGAGCATGGTGGTTGCACGTGCCTGAAACGACATTCTCTTTCTCCTAAGTGGTTGTTCCTGCTTATGTCGCCGCCGTGACCCGGCTGCTGGGTTGCGTTGTTTGAAAAAATCCTACAGGATGAAAAAAGCGTTGTCACCTGGTAAACTCGATATTGTTTCGAGCGCCGGAATTTGCATAACATGCTGTAAAACAGGGGAAATTCATGCGCTGCAGCAGCGGCGTGCGCTCGGTATAAACCCGCATACGGACCATTGTCCATATTCGTATGTAGGAAATTTTCAGGCTCTCCGGCAAGGCTGGCGAGCCGCACGGAGAGTCGACATGAGCCGGGTGGTGCTGGTGACGGGCGCGAGCGGCGGCATAGGCCGCGCGCTATGCAAACGGTTTCTGGAAGCGGGCGACACGGTGCTCGCGCTCGACCGCGACGCGGCGGGCGTGCAACAGCTCGCGGCCGAATTCGGCGAAGCGGGCGCGGCGCGCCTCGAACCGCTCGCCGCCGACGTGAGCGATCAAGCCGCCGTAACCGCAGCCGTTGCGCGCGGCGTGGCGGCGCGCGGCCCGGTCGACGTGGCCGTGGCGACCGCGGGCGGCGCGCTCGGCACGACGCTCGCGCATACCGACGCCGCGAGCTGGCGGCGCGACATCGACCTGAATCTGAACGGGACCTACTACACGGTCGAAGCCGTGCGCGCCTCGATGATCGAGCGCCGGCGCGGCGCGCTCGTGCTGATCGGCTCGGTGAACGGCCTGTCGGCGCTCGGCCACCCCGCGTATAGCGCGGCGAAGGCGGGCCTCGTGAGCTACACGAAGGCGCTCGCCATGGAGCTGGGCCCGCACGGCATACGCGCGAACATCGTTTGCCCCGGCACGGTGAAGACGCCCGCGTGGCGCGCGCGCATCGAGCAGCATCCAAAGATATTCGAAGAACTGAGCAAGTGGTATCCGCTAGGCGACGTGGCCACGCCCGAGGATATCGCCGACGCCGTGCAGTTTCTCGCCTCGCCGCAAGCACGCGTGATCACGGGCGTGGCGCTGCCCGTGGATGCGGGCCTCATGGCGGGCAACCGGATGATGGCGAACGAACTGACGCTCGATCCGTTCTGAGGCGCGCACGCGGCGAATTGATCTGAGCGACCTGACAAGACTTCACGCAAACGAGGACAGCATGGCAGCGGTACAACTGAACGGCATCTACAAGCGTTATGGCGACACCCAGGTCGTGCACGGCGTCGACCTCGACATCGAAGACGGCGAATTCGTCGTGCTCGTCGGTCCCTCGGGTTGCGGCAAGACCACGGTGATGCGCATGATCGCCGGCCTCGAAGACATCTCCGGCGGCGACCTCACCATCGGCGGCACGCGCGCGAACGCATTGCCGCCGCAGCAGCGCAATATCTCGATGGTGTTCCAGAGCTACGCGCTGTACCCGCATCTGTCGGTGTACGACAACATCGCGTTCGGTCCGCGCATTCGCAAGGAGCGCGAGAATGGTTTCAAGCCGCGCATCGAAGCCGCCGCGAAAATGCTCAACCTGTCGAGCTACCTGGAGCGCCTGCCGCGCGCGCTCTCGGGCGGCCAGCGCCAGCGTGTCGCCATGGGGCGCGCCGTGGTGCGCGAGCCCGCGCTGTTCCTGTTCGACGAACCGCTTTCGAACCTCGACGCCAAGCTGCGCGTGCAGATGCGCACCGAGATCAAGGCGCTGCACCAGCGTCTGCGCAACACGGTGGTGTACGTCACGCACGACCAGATCGAGGCGATGACGATGGCCGACCGCATCGTCGTGATGAACGCGGGGCGCATCGAACAGATCGGCCGCCCGCTCGACCTCTACGACAAACCGGGCAACCTGTTCGTGGCGAGCTTCCTCGGCTCGCCTTCGATGAATTTTGCCGAGGGCACGGTGATGAGCGATGCGCGCGGCACGGCGCTCGTGCTCGAAGACGGCGTGCGTATTGCGCTGCCGGAAGGCAAGGCCCAGGCGGGGGCGCGCGTGACGCTCGGCGTGCGGCCCGAGCACATCGAGGCGGGCGGCGACGTGCCATTCACCGTCGATGTGATCGAGCCGACTGGCGCCGAGACCCACTTGTACGGGAAAATAGGCGCGACCACATGGTGTGTCACCACGCGCGCGCGCCCGGACGTTTCTCCGGGCCAGCGCATGACGCTAGGTTTGCCTTTGGCGCACCTGCATCTGTTCGATACTGAAAGCGGCAAGCGGCTCGATTGAAGCGGAAGCACGCATCGAAACTGGATAGCGGGCCCTCATGTGAGCAGAACCTGGTATCTTCCACGGGAAAAACAGCTTGCCGGTCTCCAACCTGATCCATCACATCCGCAATGTCGCGGAGTCGCTGCGTCCCGCCGAGCGCAAGGTCGCGGAGATGGTGCTCGCCGACATCGACTTCGCCATGCGCGGGAGCATCACCGAACTCGCGTTGCGCGCGGACGTGTCCGAGCCCTCCGTCACGCGCTTTTGCCGCGCGGTGGGCGCGCACGGCCTGCGCGACTTCAAGATGCGGCTCGCGCAGAGCGCGGCGGGCAACGTGCCCTTCGCGCTCGCCACCGAGATGACGGGCGGCGAGGCGAGCGGCGCCGGGTGGGCCGGCGAAGTCGGCACCCTGCTCGACAAGGTGACGGAGTCGGTCGTGCAGGGCGTGACCCACGCGCGCGCTTCACTCGATACGGCGGTGTTCGAGGCTGCCGTCGCGGCGCTCTCCAGCGCGCGTCGCGTGTACTTTTTCGGCGTGGGCGCGGGTTCTGGGCTCGTTGCGCAAGACGCGGCGCTGCGCCTGCTACGGCTCGACATCGCCGCGAGCGCGTTCACGGATGCGCATCTGCAGCGCCTTTACGCGGCGCTGCTCGAACCTGGCGACGTGGCGTTCGCGATCTCCCAGTCGGGGCGCAGCGTGGAAGTGAACGAGAGCATTCAGATCGCCAAGGAGCGCGGCGCGACGACCATCGCGCTCACGAGTGCGGGTTCGCGTCTCGCGTGGGTGGTCGATATTCCACTCTTGCTGCGCGTGCCCGCCGCGAGCGATGCACACGCGCCCGCCGTGGTGCGCATCGCGCATCTCGCGGTGCTCGATGCGCTCGCGCTAGGCGTGTCGCTCGGGCTCGGGCCCAAGGCGCTTGCCAAGATGCGCGACGCCCAGGCGCGCAGCGATGGCGCGCCCGACGATGCCTCCACGGTTGGCACACCCGAAGACGGGCGTTGACGCGTTGAAGCTTACGCAGCCGCAGCGCCTTCGCGCGGCTTGAGCTTCACCGGCATCGTATCCGGCACCATCGTAAACGCCTGCACTTCCTGAATCTTTGCGGGATCGATCGCCAGTTCGATCGTGAACGACTTCATCAGCATCGAGAGCGCGAGGCGCATTTCCACCGTCGCGAGATGGCGGCCAGGGCACACGCGCGGCCCGGCGCCGAACTGCAGATACGCGCGCACGTCATGGGCTTTTCCATCGTCGGCTTCGCGTTCGCCGCGCTTCATCCAGCGCCACGGATCGTAACGCTGTGGATCGGCGAAATGCTTCGCGTCGAGCATGGCGGGACGCGCGACGAAGAACATGCGCGTGCCCTTGGGCAACGCCACGTTGTCCACCACGACATCTTCGAGCGGCTCGAACGAATGCACCGACGCCACAGGACGCAGACGCGTGGCTTCGATACAGATCGCCTCGAAAATATCGAGGTCTTTCAACGTGCCGTAGTCGGGACAGACCGTCGAATTGCCGAGCACGCGTGAGGCTTCGTCGCCGAGATGCCGCTGCAAGGCCGGATCCGTGGCGAGGTAGGGCAGCGTCCACGCGATAGAGTCAGCGGTCGTGTCTTCGCCCGCGATCAGGAGCGTGAGCACGTTTGCGTGGATCTGCGCGTCGCTGATGGTCGTTTCGCCGCCCGGCGCCTGCTGCTGCGAGAGCATCGCTTCGAGCAGATTGCGCGGCGTTTCCGACGGCTCGTCGCGCATGCGGTCGCGGGCGCGCGCCATCATCGCGTTGACGTAGCGGTGCACTTCCTCGAGCGAGCGCTCGAGCTTGCGGTCCGCCGGCAGTTTGACATATCGCCAGTACGGAAAGAGCGCGTTGGTGCGCCTCATCACGCCCGGCAGGATGCGCTCCAGGTGCTCCTGAATCACGCCGTGATCGCGCTCGAGCGTGCGCGGATCTTCGCCGAACGCGAGCGCGCTCGTAACGTCCACGGTGTAGCGCTTGAGGTCGTCGGTCATCTCGACGGTTTCGCCGCGCTCGGCCGCGCGTTGCCAGCGGGTGTGAAGACGCTGCGTGATATCGGCCAGCGTGGGGTAGAACGCCTTGATGTTGGGTATCGAGAGCGCCTGCATCACGAGCTTGCGTTGCGGTTCCCACGCAACGCCTTCTGCCGAGAAAAGGCCGTTGAAACCCATCTCCTCGAACACCGCTTCGATCGGCTGATAGCGGCGGAAGCGATGCGGGCGCTCGCGCATGATTTGCTGGATCAGCTCGGTATCGGTCCAGATCGTGATGGGGATGCCGCCCACCTGGAAGCGGTAGGGCGCGCCGAGTTCGGCGGCCCATTGCTCGAGGATCAAATGCAGACGCGGTGGCGAAAGCTGCAGCAGATTGCCTAGCAGCGGCAGGCCGCGCGGGCAGGGCAGGTCGGCGATCTGGCGCAATGCTTGTCCGGTGGATGCCGTGCTCATGGGGTGGTTCTCATCATGTGGTCGTTTTTATATCGCGTGCGAAAGGCGCTCATAGCGGCGCGGCCGCCGCGCCTTCCATGTAACCGAAGCGCCGCGAGAGGCGTTCCGCGGCGGCGATCAGCAGTTGCGTTGCCGTGCCTTCGCGTGCGATGTCGAGGCTGCCGGAAGGGCCCATCACCGCGAGCACGAGGCACACGCCGCCGGTGTGGTCGAACACGGGCGCGGTCACGGTGCTGATGCCGGGAATGGGTTTGTCGAGCGCCGTGTCCACGCCCTCGGCGCGAATCGCGGCGAGCCGCGCGAGGTAGGCGGGCGTGGCGCCTTCGCGCGGCTTCGCGCCAGCGAGCCGCAGTTCGTCCTGGGCGAGGAAGGCTGCGCGCACATCGTCGTCGACCCATGCGGCGAACACGCGACCGATCGACGTGTTCACGAGCGACATCACCGTGCCGGGGCGCAGGCTCACGTGCAGCGGCAGCGCCGATTCTTCGAGGCGCACGACGGTCGGGCCGAGCGGCCCCGGCACCGCGAGCGCGACGCTCATCGCGGTGGCGGCGGCGAGGCCCACCAGCTCGGCATCGGCTTCGCGAACCGGCGAAAGACGCGCAAGGCCGATCAGGCCAAGTTCGAGACTGAGCGGTCCCGCTTCGTAGCGGCCCGCCGCGTCGCGCGCGAGCAGGCCGATCTTCTGCAGGCTCACGAGGTGCGGGAAAGCCTTGGCGGGCGCCATCCCCGCGGCGGCGGCGAGGTCGCGCAGCGGCAAGGGCGTGCCCGCCGCGACGAGCGCGGCGAGCAGCTCGCCCGTGACATCGAGTGACTGGATGCCGCGTTGCGGTTTGTCGGCGGCCTCGGCTGCCATGCCGGTTGCGGCGTCTTCGCCGGCGGCTTGCGTTGCGTCGTCGCGCGCAGGCCTGGAGCTTACTCGGGGCATGTCGGTGTCGATGAAAAAGCGGCGGCGGTGATTTCGGCAGCGGCGTCGCGCAGCGCGCGCACGACCGCGCCGTTCGCGCGCACGTCGATCACGCCGGTCGCGCCGATAGCGGTGAGGGTGAGGCCCAGTTCTTGTCCAGGGCCGAGCACGGGCACGCACACGCTGCTGACGCCGGGGCTGGGCGCGTCGATGGCGGGTTCGTAGCCGCGTGCACGGATGGCGTCGAGCGAGGCGAGGAAGGCGGCATCCGGCGTGCTTTCCGAGGGCGCGCCGGCGGCACTGGCCACGTGGCTGGTGCCGCGCCACACCGGCTGCGCGGTTTGCGTGGCCCATGCGGCTTCGAGCGCCTCGGGCGCGAGGAACGCGCAGAACATGCGGCCCGTAGCCGTGGCCCGCAGCGACATCACCGTGCCTACGTGCAGGTTCACGTGCAGCGGCAGGCTCGCGTGCTCGTAGCGCACGATAGTCGGCCCCTGCGGCCCGGCAATGCATAGTGCAACGCTGCAGTTGAGCGCCTGCGCGAGCGCGGCGGCGCGCGGCACGGCCTCGCGCAGCGCCGGTTGCTGCGCCAGATGCAGCAGGCCGAGGCGCAGCGCGAGCGGGCCGGGTTCATAGCGCCCCGAAAGCGCGTCGCGCTTGATGAGCCCGAGGCGCGTCAGGCTCACGAGATAGGCATGCGCCTGGCTCGACGGAATGTCGCCGCTCGCCGCGAGTTCGGTGGCGCCAAGCGGCGCGCGCGCGTCGGCGAGGGCGCGCAGCAGGCGTCCGCCTACTTCCACGCTCTGGATGCCGCGCTGCGTGCGGGCGGCCGTCGCGCTGCTTTCCGGCGCGGACGCAGCGCTTTCATTGCGACGTCTCATTGCGCTTTTCTCTGGCTGAAAAAGGGTCCATGTTAACTGAACGGCGGCAGGCGTACGGACTGCAGCGTGCTTTGGTCGGAAATTAGCATATAGCGATGTAATTCGCTATTGACAAATAAAAACGGGAAGACCATGATGGCCTCACCCCGGCACAACAGCGGTCCAATTCAATTTCAAACGGGGCGAGACAACCCGGGCTGGCCCCCAACGCGCCCGGCCCGGGCGCGCTTCGCCCCGCCCCGGCTTCAAGAGCCCCTCGATACGGAGACTCAACATGGCAAAGGCGTTCGCATCCCAGGCCGACCTCGAAGAAAAGAAGGTCACCTTCACGCAGCTCTCGGAAAACGCATACGCGTACACCACGGAAGGCGACCCCAACTCGGGCGTCATCATCGGCGACGACGGCGTGCTGATCGTCGACACCACGGCCACGCCCGCCATGGCGCAGGACCTTATCGCGAAGATTCGCACCGTCACCGACAAGCCCATCAAATACGTCGTGCTCTCGCACTATCACGCGGTGCGCGTCCTGGGCGCTTCGGCGTACTTCAAGGAAGGCGCGCAGCAGATCATCGCGAGCCGCGGCACGTATGAAATGATCGTCGAGCGCGGCGAAGCCGACATGAAGTCGGAAATCGAGCGCTTCCCGCGCCTGTTCTCGGGCGTCGAAACGGTGCCGGGCCTCACATGGCCCACGCTCGTGTTCGAGAAGGAAATCACGCTGTTCCTCGGCAAGCTCGAAGTGAAGATCGCGCACCTCGGCTCGGGTCACACGAAGGGCGACACGGTCGTATGGCTGCCGCAGCAGAAGGTGCTGTTCTCGGGCGACCTCGTCGAATACGACGCTGCGTGCTATTGCGGCGACGCTCAACTCGCCGAGTGGCCCGCCACGCTGGAAGCGCTGCGCTCGCTTGGCGCTGAAAAGCTCGTGCCGGGCCGCGGCCCCGCGCTGCTCAATCCTGCGGAAGTCAACAAGGGTCTCGATTACACGAAGGACTTCGTGACTACGCTGCTCGCGCAAGGCCGCGCCGCCGTGGCGCAGAAGCTCGACCTGAAAGGTGCGATGTCGCTCACGCGCGAGGCAATGGACCCGAAGTTCGGCCACGTGTTCATCTACGAGCATTGCCTGCCGTTCGATGTGACGCGCGCATATGACGAGGCGAGCGGCATTACGCATCCGCGCATCTGGACGGCACAGCGCGACAAGGAGATGTGGGACGCGCTGCAGGACTGAAGCGACAAACGTCTGGAATACGTGGCAGGAGACAAGAATGATCGACTATCAGACGCTGACCTTCGACTACGCGCGATGCAGCGAACAAACTCCGGACGCCGCCGTGTGCGTGCGTCCGGTCGTGGTGGTCGGCGCGGGGCCAGTGGGTCTCGCGACGGCCATCGACCTCGCGCGGCAAGGTGTACCGGTGGTGCTCGTCGACGACGACTGCACGCTTTCCACGGGCTCGCGCGCCATCTGCTTTTCCAAGCGCTCGCTCGATATCTTCGACCGCCTCGGCTGCGGCGACCGCATGGTCGAAAAGGGCGTGAGCTGGAACGTCGGCAAGGTGTTCCGCAAGGACGAACTCGTCTACACGTTCAACCTGCTGCCCGAAAGCGGCCATCATCGGCCGGCTTTCGTGAATCTTCAGCAGTACTATGTGGAAGGCTACCTGCTCGAACGTGCGCAGGCGTTGCCGAACCTCGAAATCCGCTGGAAAAACAAGGTGACGGGCGTCGCGCAGCATGGCACGCCGGGTGCCGCGGATGCGCACGTCGCGCTCGAAATCGAAACGCCCGACGGCCCATACACGCTGCTCGCGCGCTACGTCGTGGCCGCCGACGGCTCGCGCAGCCCGTTGCGCAAACTGCTCGGCCTCGACAGCCACGGCCGCACCTTCAAGGACCGCTTCCTGATCGCCGACGTGAAGATGGAAGCGGACTTCCCCACCGAACGCTGGTTCTGGTTCGATCCGCCGTTCCATCCGAACCAGTCGGTGCTGCTGCATCGCCAGCCCGACAACGTCTGGCGCATCGACTTCCAGCTCGGCTGGGACGCCGACCCGGTGCTCGAAAAAACGCCCGAGCGCGTGATTCCGCGCGTGCGCGCGCTGCTCGGGCCCGACGTGAAGTTCGAGCTGGAGTGGGTGAGCATCTACACGTTCTCGTGTCTGCGCATGGACAGCTTCCGCCAGGGCAACGTGCTGTTCGCGGGCGACTCGGCGCATCTGGTTTCGCCGTTCGGCGCGCGCGGTGCGAATAGCGGCTTTCAGGACGGCGAGAACCTCGCATGGAAGCTCGCGATGGTGCTGGAGAACCACGCGCCCGACGCGCTGCTCGACACCTACGCGAGCGAGCGCGAATATGCAGCCGACGAAAACATCCGCAACTCCACGCGCTCGACCGACTTCATCACGCCCAAGAGCGCGGTGAGCCGCGTGTTCCGCGACGCCGTGCTCACGCTCGCCCGCGAGCATGCGTTTGCGCGGCAACTCGTGAACAGCGGCCGGCTTTCCGTGCCGGCGGTGTTGCGCGAATCGACCTTGAACACGCCCGACGAAGAGACGTTCGACGGACAGATGGAGCCAGGCGCTTCGTGCGCAGACGCGCCGGTGCAAAACGTAGCGGGCGGCGAAAGCTGGCTGCTCGCGCATCTGGGCGACCAGTTCGCGGGCCTCGTGTTCAGCCGCGCGGGCTCGGCGTTCGATACCGCAACGCTCGACACGCTGCAGGCGCTCTCGCGTTCCGCGGTGCCGCTCAAGTTCGTGGTGATGCTCGAAGGCAACGCGGCTGTGCCCGCGGGTCTGCCTGCATCGACCGCGGTGCTGCGCGACGTGCACGGGCTGGCGGCGCAGCGCTACGGCGCGCAGGACGGCGCGTTCTATCTGATTCGTCCGGACCAGCACGTGAGCGCGCGCTGGCGGCGCGCCGATGCGGCGCGCGTGCAGAGCGCGCTCAAGCGGGCGCTGTGCGTGCAAGGCACGGCATAGAGGAACGAGGAGGCAACCATGCTGAACACCCAACCGAATCTGGCAAGACCGGACGACTTTTATGAAGCGCTGATCGACATGCATCGCGATCTCGACGAGGCGCAGAGTCAATCTGTCAATGCGCAGCTGATCCTGCTGCTCGCGAACCACATCGGCGAGCACGAAACGCTGATGCAAGCGCTTCGCTTCGCGCGCGCAGGCGTGAGCGCGCCGGCGAGCAACGGCGACACGGGAAAACTTGCGGCGTGAAAGCCTGAAAGAGACCGATAGCGTTGACACATGCGGCCAGTGCGAACTGGCCGCATTCATTTGCCCCACCTAATTCATCGCCCATTTGCGGCACTTCTCGCGCAAGCAATCGTTTGCGTTTGCAAAGCGCGCATGACACCTCGGCGCACTGGCTCGCGTCACCGACTTTCGGCATGCTTTCCACGCGTGCCATCTATGCAAGCTGATTCAAGAACGCCTTGGGAAACGCCGTAAACGCGACACATAGCACTCACTTCGCAAACGCATAAGATAGTCAGACAAATGCGGGCGATGGAATCGTTTTCCGGGGATACAACTTGAATCGCAGCAGTCAAACATGGTCGCGTACGGCGGCGCCGGGCGAGGTCATTTATTCGGAAGGCTTTGCAGGCGAACGGTTGATCTTCGTGATCGCCGACGGCAAGGTCGAAATCTCCACCCGCTGCGACGACAAGAAAGTCGTCATGGCCACGCTCGGACGCGGCGAATTTTTCGGCGAGACTGCGCTGCTCAGCGCGGAACCGCGGCCGAACACGGCGAAGGCGCTTAGCTTTTGCCAGCTGACCGTCGTGCCGGCGAACCTCATCGAAGAGGAACTCGAACGCGTCACCCCGATGCTGCGCCATGTGGTGCGCACGCTCACGCGGCGCGTCAAGGCGAAGGACGATCTGCTCGCCACCTACACCCATGCGGACTTCATGCCGGGCGTACTGTCGTACGCGCATGTGCTCGCGTTGATCGCAGGGGCGAGCGATCGCGCCGAAGGCGGCGATACCTGGTCGCGACAGGGCGCGAGTGGTGCCGAAGTGAGCGTGCCGCTCGCCGACGTCGTGCAGAAATGCCGTGCCGTGGCCGGCCATTCTCGTCCGCATGTGATGGCCATGCTCCGGCGCATGGAGAAGCTCAATCTCGTCGCGATGCAAAGCGGGCAGGCCACGCATCTCGCCAACAATGCGGCAGCGGCAGAAGGCGCGTTGGGCCGCCAGGTGGTGACGTTCGACCCCGTACGCATCGTGGAGCGCGCGACGCAGGTCGCAGACAGCGATCTCGATGTGTCGATCAACAGCGAACTCGAACTGATCGAGCTGGGCGATCTCGAAGCGCTGATCGGCGTGGAGCGCAAGGTCATTCTCAACAAGCTCTCGCACGCCGAAATCGCCGATGAGGTCTTCGCGTTCCGCAAGTCGAAGGTGCTGAACTTCGTCGAGCAAAAGGGCGTGGCGTATTTCTCGAAGCGCACGGGGCGAGGCTCGGGCGAACTCAAGTCGCTCGACGATCTGTTGTTCGTCGATCAACGCACGCTGTTCGAAGCCGTGAGCGCACTCGATACCTACGATCTCGCGAAACTGCTCGCCTCGATCGAAGATCAGGCCGTATCCGAGCGCCTGCTCTCGGTAATGGCGGACGCACGCAAGAATGAAGTGTCGTGGGTCATGCGCCGCGACATCAAGATCGATCCCGTGGAAGTCGAAGATATCGAGCAGCGCCTGCTTGAAGCGGTGCGTGCACTCAAGTCGCCTGGCGGACGCCAGGCAGATCGCTGAGTTGGGAGACACGCATGGATCTGCTTACCCTGATCGGTATCGCCATTGGCGCGCTCGCTGTGGTCGCGGGCTTCTCGCTCGAAGGCGGCCATTTCGTCACGCTGCTCCAGCCCGAGGCGCTGGCCATCGTGCTGGGCGGCACGCTCGGCGCCGTGATGATCCAGAACACGTGGGCGCGCTTCTTCGACGCCATCAAGCATTTGCGCATGGCGTTCGTGAAAGCGCCGCGCGTCGATGAAGCGAGCCTCGCCGCCGTGCTGGAGTGGGGCGATCAGGCCAAGCTCAACGGACTGCTCGCATTCGAGTCGATGGACCTGCAGGGCATTCATCCGTTCGCGCGGCGCGGGCTCGAACTGCTTGCGAGCGGTGTTTCGACCGCCGTGCTCGAAGATGCGCTCCAGCGCGAACTCGAAGCCTCCGGGCGCAAGCACATGGCGGCGGCGCGCGTGTGGCAGCAGGCGGGCGGCTATGCGCCCACGTTCGGCATTCTCGGCTCGGTGCTCGGCCTCATTCAGGTCACGGGGCATCTGATCGAGCCTGCCGAACTCGGGCCCGGCATTGCCGTGGCCTTCATCGCCACGCTGTACGGACTTGCTTTCGCGAACCTCGTTTTTCTGCCGCTGTATGGCAAGATGCGCGCGCATATCGAAAGCGAACTGCGCTTGCGCAAGCTCTATCTCGACGGGCTGCTCGCCATTTCGCGCAAGGAGTCGCCGCACACGATCGCCACGCGTCTCGCTGGCGAGGTGGGCGGCAAGAGCGGCGGTTTGCAGGGCGAAGCGAACGTATGGGCGCTGGACACCACGCACGCGAGCTGACCGCCCATGCTTTCCGATAAAGACCTGCCGCTCACGGCACAGTTCGATCACGACGAGGACGAGGGCGGCGAATCGAGTTCCGGCCGCTGGCTCATTTCCTACGCGGACCTGATCACGACGCTGATGGTGCTGTTCCTCGCGCTCTACGCGATGCAGCTGGCGAAGCATAAGGAATCCGAAATACGATCGGCAGCGCAATCGACGAGCACGGCGGCAGCGGCCGTGAAAATGCCTGCCGTCGATCAGGCATTGCTCGCCGCGCTCGAAACGCTGCGCCAGCGCGGCGAAATCACGATCGTGCCGGCGGCGCGCGGCGTGGAGATCGGCATCAACGCGAAGATCCTGTTCAACGCGGGCGATGCCACGCTGCTGCCCGAATCGCTTGGCGTGCTGGGCCGTATCGCCGAGGTGTTGCGCGCGGCGCCGGCGGGCAACATCCTCGTGGAAGGGCACACCGACAGCACGCCGATCTCGAACGCGAAATTCGCGTCGAACTGGGAACTCTCATCGGCGCGTGCGGGCGCGGTGGTGCGCTATCTGGTCGAGCGCGGCATCGAACCTCACCGGCTCGCCGCGATTGGCCGCGCCGACAACTTCCCGCTCGTGGCAGGCAACGACCCCGCGAGCCGCGCGCTGAACCGGCGCGTGACGCTGATCGTGCAGCGCTGAAGCTCATGCCCTACGCGTGATCGCCAAAGCAAACGCGCGTCACACTTGCATGGACGGCACGTCCTTCATGCAGCGCAAGGCGAACATCGACCGGCTGTGGCGAATGCTCGAGATGCGATAGAGCTTCTCGCGCAGGAAGCGTTCGTAACCGGCGGTGCCATCGACCGCCACCTTGATCCAGTAGTCGTACTCGCCGGAGACGAGATAGGCCTCCAGCACTTCGGGCAGCGCCGCGAGTTCTGCGCCGAAGCGCGCGAGTGCGTCGTCTTCGTGACGGTCGAGCGTCACTTCCAGAATCACGATGTCGGCGTAGCCCAGCTTTTGCTGGTTCACGAGCGCGACATAGCCGTCGATATAGCCATCGGCTTCGAGCTGGCGCGTGCGGTTCCAGCACGCGGTGGTGGACATGCCCACTTGCTCTGCCAGTTCGGCGTTCGAAAGTCGGGCGTTCTTTTGCAGGGCGCTGAGGATCTTGCGGTCCTGGTTGTCGAGCGCTTTGGGCGGGCGTTCACGAGGGCTCATGGCGAAAAAGAATCTTGTTCAGGTTGTGGCAATTTTAACGGAAGAAGATTCCGTCAATTGGCCAATTCTGCCTGAAAACCGGAAGCCTATACACGCTATTCCCCGGTATATTTTCCGCATGCCTTCTTGCCTGGCACGACCCACGCGGCCACCTCCCCGCAGTGGGAAGCGCCGTCGCAGCCACGAGCCGCGGCGGTCCGTCAGGGCCGTTTCCGTTGCATTCTGCGGCGGCTACCGGGCGTTGCGTGCGTTCACCGCGCTGCCAGCAATGTCCGGTCAGGCAGATGGCATTTGAAAACCGCGCTTTCGCGCGGTTTTTTGTTGCCCGTTTTCGATACCCGTTTTTAATAACCCCGGCGACCCCGAGCGCCGTTCGTCATCCGTCTTCGCCAGCACGCCCCGCAATGTCGATCCAGCTGTATCTCTCTTTTCTCGCCGCCGCGCTCGTCCTTGTCTACACGCCCGGTCCCGTCAACGTGCTCACCATGAGCCAGGCGCTCCATGCCGGCTGGCGTCACGCGCTGCCCTGCGTCTGGGGCGGCACGCTCGCGGTGCTGCTCCAGCTCGCTGTGACGGCGCTGTGCCTCAATTCGCTGCTGCTCATTAGTGAGCATTCACTTACGGTATTGCGATGGCTGGGCGCGGCCTACCTTGTCTGGCTGGGCGGCAAGCAGTGGCGCAGCCGCTCCTTGACGGGCACGGATGCCCCTGCCGAAGCCGATGGCGCGAGCCGTCGCGATTTGTTCTGGCGCGGTTTCGCGACTTCCGGGCTCAACCCGAAGACCTTGCTGTTCTTCCCGTCGTTTTTCCCGCAGTTCATGAGCGCCGATGCGCCCTGGAGCGCCAATCGTCAATATTTGCTGCTGGCGGCGACGTTCGCGCTGCTGTTTGCGGGCGGCGTGGCTTCGATGGCGCTCTTTTCGCACCGGCTGCGCCACGTGCTGCAGCGGCCGAGGCGCATGCGCGCCGTGAATCGCCTGATGGGCAGCCTGCTCGTGGGTATGGGCGCGATGATGGCCGGGTTGCGCTGAGCGCGCAGGCGGCGGATGGCTCGCGCGGGCGCGCGAACCGGCTGGCGTGACGCGGGTTTGGCGCGCGGCGATGCTTAAGGCGACGTGGTCGATGCGGCCGGCGCTGCGGTCGGCATGGCCGCTGAGCGTGTTGCCGGTTCCGCTGGCACGCTCTGGGGGCCGGAGGTCGTCGAGGCCGAGGCGAGCGTTTGTGCCGTCGCTACGCTAGCCGACGTCGCCACGGGCGTCGCGGCATTGTGAGTGGTCACACTCGTCGCGAGCGCCGCAGATTGCGGGTTTGCCGCAACCGGCGCCGGCACACCCATGATCGCCGCCGCGGTTGCGGCGCCGTGGTCGACCGGTGCGGATGCACCCGGCGCGGAAGCGGCAGGCGCAGGCGCCGCCGTGGCAGGCGCCGGCGTTGGCGCGGGCGCAGCCGGTGGCGCTGTCACAACCGGCGCGGCCGGCAGCGCGTTGCTGTGCAACACCGCCGCACCCGTCGCCGCAGCCGCCGCAGCGGCGGCCGGCGCAGCCGACCCGACCGTGGTCGCGGCGGGCGCGGCGCTTGCCGTGACCGGCTCAATGGGCGGCGGCAACGGCGAAATCTTGATCGCGCCGCCGCCCGGCACAGGCTCGCTGCGCGCCGAAGCGCTCAAATAGCGCCCCACCAGATCGAAGAAGCGCGAGTAAAACGGGCCCGACTGGATCGTCTCGCTCGAAATCTTGACCATCTCGTCGCTGTTCGAGCGAATCGGCAGCGAAACCGACCCCAGAATCGAGAGCCCCACGCTCGCCGACGTATCGCTCTTCTTGAGCGCGTAGCCGTTCTGCACGGCGTTCACGTACACCATGCTCGTATTGCTCGCGTCGCCCGGCGTGCAGACCACGTGCACCTCCACGACGATGTGCTGATCCAACGTCGGCTGGAAGTTCTTCGTGGCGTCGACGGTGTCGTCGCGCGTCATCGTCGTCATGTAGCCCTGGCTCAGCAGTGCGCGGCGCGACGATTCGCAGGCGTCAGTGCTCGCGTAGTTGAAGCTGCGCGAGAACTGGCTGGGCGCGGTGCTCAGCAGTTGATCTTCCTGGAACTTGGGCTTGGGCGAGGAGCACGCGCCGAGCGCAGCAGCCAGCGTCACCGTGATGACGGCGAGAGCGGCGCTGCGAAGCGGGACGGGCAAACGAGGGAAAACTTTTAAAAAACGGGACATATTCGGGGCAAACAGGGCAGCAATGCGGCATTGCATCGGACGGCATGCATTGTAGTTCGGTTCCGCTGCGCACGACCGAACGCTCGTTTTTTCGAGGCATTTCGAAAGCCGGACGAAGGCGTCTCGAAGCTTACATCCCACATGACAAAAAAAACGGGCTTCCGCCCAACGCGAAAGCCCGTATCGAGCCAGCGCCCGGGACAGCGAGCGGAGAAGAGAACCCGCTGGCGTGCGCCGCAGCCGGGTACCGCCGGCTGTTCTGTGCGCGATGCGCCAAATCGTCCGAGCCACACCTGGCGCCGCGCCCGCAACGCGGCGTGAGTGGGGGCTCACTTCATCGGTTCACTTCGTCGCCTTACTTCGTGCCGACCGTCGTGAGCGGCTGCCACTTGCCGTTCACGACCTTGTAGACCGTCACGCCGCCGTATTTGAGGTCGCCGTACTGGTCGTAGGCCAGCTCGTTCGTGGTCACGCCCTTCATCTCCGTCGTTTTGAGCAGACATCGACGTGATGAAACGCATTCTCGCGGTGTACGACGCCGCTTCGTCGCCCGCGGAGTGGGCCGAATGCAACCGCCAGTTCCATCTCGCGCTGTGCGCGCCCGCGAATAACGCGCGGCTGCGCAAGATGATCGAGGAGTACTGCCTGAGCACGACGAATCGATATCCGCACCTGCGCATGTCGCTCGATACGGAGAAGAACGAGGTGCAAAGCGATCACTACGCGATCGTCGATGCCTGCAAACGGCGCGACGTGGATGAAGTGGTGGCGCTCATCGAGCGGCATATTCTCGACACCAGGCGCGAGGTGATGGCCGCGGCGCGGCTGGCTGGTCTGGATAGCTAAGCGTTTCTTCTCGCTGCGCAGAATGGAAAAACGGCGAGCGCCCGTAAGGACGCTCGCCGTTTTCCTTGAAGCAGACTTGCGTGTGAAGCGTTGCGCTTACACCGCCATTTCGGGCGGCGCCTGGCGGAAGCACCGCGTGATCCAGCCGAGGTACACGAGGCCGAGCACGAACCAGATCACGCCGAGCACGATGGCGGTCTTTTCGAGGCTGCACAGCAGCCAGATGTCGGTCACGGCGCCGATCAGCGGGAACACCAGACCGCCGAGCAACCCAAAGCCACGCGTGCCCGCCGCGCCGCTGAAGTACTGGCGGATCACGCACAGATTCACCGAAGTGAACGCGAGGAACGCGCCGAAGTTGAT
This sequence comes from Paraburkholderia sp. BR10882, assembly GCF_040948855.1. Classification (NCBI taxonomy): domain Bacteria; kingdom Pseudomonadati; phylum Pseudomonadota; class Betaproteobacteria; order Burkholderiales; family Burkholderiaceae; genus Paraburkholderia; species Paraburkholderia sp. BR10882. The sequence goes on from NZ_JBFPKP010000002.1 coordinate 691,140, forward strand.
GAACGAGGTGGACGTGGCCACGTCGAGCTTCAGCGCGATCAAACCGACGATACCGGCAATCGCGATGTTGATCGCAGGCGTGCGAAAGCGCGGGTGGATGTAGCCGAAGATCGACTTCGGCAGCACTTCATCGCGGCCCATCGCGTAGAGCAGACGCCCCACGCTGGCCTGCGCCGAGATGCCCGAGGCGAACTGCGCGAGGATCAGGCCCGCGAGGAAAATCGTCACGAAGATATCGCCGCCCACTTTGCGAGCGATTTCGAACGCGGCCGAATCGGGGTCCTTGAACACGGCGCCCGGGTGCGCGAGCTGCAGCGTGTACGCGGCGATCACGAAGATCGCGCCGCCCACCAGCGCGATCAGCACGATGGCGCGCGGGATGGTCTTTTCGGGCTCGATGGTTTCCTCGGTGAGCGTGGAAACGGCGTCGAAGCCGAGGTACGAATACGCGGCGATCGCAGCGCCCGCCATCGTGGCCGAGAGCGGCACGTGCGGCTGGAAGAACGGCTGCGCCGTGATGAGCCCGCCCGGGCCTGCGGCCGCGGAGGCGTAGTGCAAACACAGGACAACGAACATTGCTGCGATGCCGAGCTGCACGATCATCAGCACGATGTTGAAACGCGCGGCGAGTTCGATGCCGATGACGTTCAGCACACTCGTGAGCACGATGAACGCGACGATCCAGATCCACGTGGGCACGCTCGGAAACGCCGCGCCAAGATACGCCGCGCCGATCAGCCAGATCACCATCGGCAGGAAGAAGTAATCGAGCAGGGTGGCCCAGCCGATCATGAAGCCCAGGTGCGAATTGAAGCTCTTGCGCGTGTACGTGTAGGCCGAACCCGCCACCGGGAAAAGACGCGCGAGCTTGCCGTAGCTGAGCGCCGTGAAGACGATGGCGACTAGCGCGATGAGATACGCGAGGGCGGCGGTGTCCTGGCTCGCGCCTGCGAGCACGCCGTAGGTGCCGTAGACGATCAGCGGCGCCATATAGGCGAGGCCGAACAGGAGCACGGACGGCAGGCCGAGCGTGCGCTTCAGGTGAGGTTCTTGAGTGCCGCGTTCATGCGACGGCGAGGCAGGCTTCATGATGCAGTTGTCTCCTGGGTGCTGCGGTTCTGGCAGGCATGGGCGAGCCTGGCGAGCCGCGCAGGGCGGCTTGCCGGATCGCTGGTTGCCGGGCTTGTTACCGGGTATTAGTGCTACGCGCCTTTAACGCGTGCGCGGGCGGATGTTGAGCGAGCGACGGCCTTGCGCGTCGTTCTCGTCCGCGAGATTGAGCGCAATGCGTGCGTCGTGCAGATAGCTGTAGTGTTCGCGGCTTTGCGCGAGCAGCGCGCGATCCACTTTCGCGTGCAGCACCGCGTCTTCGTTCTTCAACTCGCAGAGCACGTCGCCGAACGGGCTCACGAGCGCTGTTTCGCCGGGGAACGTGAGGTTGTCGTCGCCGTGACCGACGCGGTTCACGAGCGCGGCGAACATCTGGTTCTCCATTGCGCGCGCAACGATCGCGCGGCGATGCACGGGGCCGAACGGATCCATATTGCCGTTCGTGACGACGAGCATTTCCGCGCCGAGCGAGGCCACGGCGCGCGCCGTTTCGGGAAACTCGATGTCGTAGCAAATCAGGAGACCCACGGTCATGCCCTTGAATTCGCACACCTCGAAGTGGTCGCCGGGCGTGAATACGCCCACGTCCGTGGCCCACAGATGCGTCTTGCGGTAGCGCAGCGCGATGTCGCCGCGTTCGTCGATCAGCACCGTCGTGTTGTAGAAGCGGTCGCCGTCGCGCTCGGCAAGGCCGACCGCCACGCCGATCTTCGCGGCGCGAGCGGCGTCACGCACTTTGCTCAAAGACGGACCTTCGAGCGATTCGGCTACGTCGCGCACGTTTTCGCGGGTGGGAAAGCCCGTGAGCGTGGCTTCGGGGAAGACGATGAGATCGCTGCCTTCATGGCTTTTGGCCATAGCGTCGAGTACGCGGGCGAGGTTGGGAGCGACTGCGCCGTCCACGATCGGGATCTGCGCGAGTTCGAGTTGCATGCCTGTCTCCTTCCTTATGTATTACGTAAAGCACCGCGTGGGCGTCTGGAGCCGCTATTATCTCCACGATATTTTTGTCGAGAAATTACCCTGCAGGGGTACCCTGATCGGAGGACCCATGGAGCCCCTCATGGAACTGGACTGGCAGGACCGTGCGTTCCATCACCATATCGCGACGCTGATCGACGCCCTCGACGGCCCCGACTTCTGGACCCGCATGACGCGTGTGATCGAGCGCTTCGTCGCGTTCGACAACTGGGTTGCGCTCGTCTTCCGGCGCGATCGCGCGCCGCTCGTATGCGCCGAGTCGCCCATGCCCGACGGCACCGTGGATCTCTTGTTCCGCGCGTATCTGGAGGGGATGTACCTGCTCGATCCGTTCTATCTGAACGCCAGCGAAAAGCCGCGCGCAGGACTCGTCACGCTGGCCGAAGTCGCGCCCGATAATTTCCGCATGACGGATTACTATCAGCGCTACTTCAAGAGCAACATCATCGGCGACGAAGTGCAGTTCAACGTGCCTCTCGACGAAGCGCGCACGCTGATTTTCTCGCTAGGCGCAAAGCACCATTACACGGAGCGCGATATTGCGTTGTTCGCGATGTTCGCGCCGTGGGTGATCGCGCTCATGAAGCAGCGGCTTGCGTATGAGACGTTTGCCGAGGGTGTTGCCGAGGCAGTCGCGTCTGACGTATCTGAAGCCGACAGCGCGGCGCAGCAGGGGCAGTTGAGCGAGGCGGGCTTTGCGAGCCGCATCGAGGCGGTCACGCAGCAAAGCGGACGCGTGCCGCTCACCGCGCGCGAGATCGAAGTGGTGCGTTTGAGCCTGAGCGGTTTTTCCACGCGCGCGATTGCGGAGCGGCTCGCCATTTCGTTCGAGACCGTGCGCGCGCACAAGAAGCATATTTACGCGAAGCTCGGCGTGAGTTCGCAGTCGGAGTTGTTTGCGCTTTTCTACGAGCCGCTCGGGCGCGCGGGCGTATGAGCGCCGCGCGCCTTCGACGGGGTGCGTCAGAACTCGACGAGCGCGAAGTCTTCCTTGCCCACGTCGCAGAGCGGGCAGCGCCAGTCGTCGGGCACATCGGCCCAACGGGTGCCGGGAGCGAGGCCGTCGTCGGGGGCGCCTGCCGCTTCGTCATACACCCAGCCGCAGATCACACAGACCCATTGCTTGAGCCCGTCGTCGGCGCTGGCCGCAGCCGTCGAGGCGCTTGAGAAGGCCTCGGGCGTAGCGCCTTCGGGCGGGGTGTCGAGCGCGACGACGAGCGGCGCTGCGGTGCTCTCGCGTTCAGCGAGCTTGCTTTGCAGCGTGGCGAGCAGCGCGGCGGCTTCGTCGGCGGTGAGGTCGATCCAGTACGGGTCGCCTGCGCCGTCATTCAGGCGTTCAGGAGAGAACTGGATTTCGAGGGCGACGCCTTTCTTGTACATAAGCGAAAACGGTTGGCTTGATGCCCCGGACGCGCTGCGCTTACAGGAAGTAGCGGAACAGCAGCGAGGCCGCGATGCCGCCAGCGCCGATCAGCGCGAGCATTTGCAGGAGCGTGATGGACTTGCTGGACTTGGCGTTCGAAGCCGCGGGACGGGTGGTGGTGTTCATAGGGTGAATTTGCGGCGGCGTGGGTTGCGATTTCGATTGCGCCCCGAAAAGTCGCCATCATCGGCATGACGGCGGCAGAGCGCGGCGGGGGAGTTTCGCACGATTTCGCATCGGCGGGGGCATTTGCGGGGCGACTGTGCGCACGCGCCGCAGATTTCGTCCCCGGCAACCTGCGCCGCACAGCGGCATCGATTATCGCCGCTAATCTGGGCCGGATTCCTGAGCGCGCGGAGATGGTTTATTTCGCAGGCGTTGAGAGAAGCGGCTCACAACTGCAGCCAGCGCCGTTCGACATACGAGAACAGCCAGCTGACCGGCACCGCGCACGCCATGCCGATGGCGACCTGCGCCACGCGAAAGAGCGCGACGTCCCACACTGGTCCGTTAATGGGCACGAGCAGCACGATCGTGGTGGTGATCGCGCCCAGTCGCGCGGCGGTGCTCACGCTCAGGCACCAGCAGCCGATGATCACCACGCTCACGGCGACGAGGTAGGCCGCGAGATTTTCCGGGCCGAACGCCGCCGTCGCGAGCCCCACCGCGCCGCCCGCAATCGCGCCGATGAACTGGTCGCGCGACTGCGCAAGCGTATCGGCGTAATCGTGCTGGGTGACGGCAATCGCCGTGATCGCGGCCCAGAACGCTTGTTCGGTGTGGAGCGCGCGGCCGATGCTGTATGCAAGGCCTGCCGCGCACACGGCGCGCATCGCCATGAGCGTGCCTTGCGCGGCGCGACTCTTGAGCGGCAGGCGCTTGAGCGTGCCCAGCGCCGATTGCTGGAGCGAAGTCAAGTAGGCATAGAGGTTGTCTTGTGGGTCGTGCATTGCGCGTGATCGGTCGTAAGGAAAACGTGAGGCTGGGCGGGCGCGTTGCCAAGCATATCAAGCCGTGTTTGCAATATGCGGATCGTCGGGCAGGCGATGCATGCGCAACGGCGTCGCCGCGTGGCGCAGGAGCGAGACAAAAAAAGGCGCGATGCCAACCGGCATCGCGCCTTTCTACAGCCGAAAAACCGTGCGTTACTTCCTGTCGATCGAGATCGCGCCCGGACCCGTTACCGCGAGCGCGAGCAGTCCGCCGGCGATGCTGATGTTCTTGTAGAAGTTGATCATGTTCGCCATTTGATCGGCGCCCGTCATGGTCCAGAAGTGATGGCCGATGAAGGCCGTCGCAACGGTATAGATCGCGAGCAGCACGGCGAGCGGCCGCGTGTAGAAACCCACGAGCAGCAGGATGCCGACCGCGAACTCCATGATCACGGCGATGACGGCCGACAGCATCGGCACGGGCGCGCCCACGTGCGCCATGTAGTCGACCGTGCCCGAAAAGCCGGTGATCTTGGACCAGCCGAACAGGATGAACAGGGAAGTCAGCAGAATGCGTGAGACCAGCAGCACGACGTCGTTGCCCGGCCCGAACAGGTTGTATCGCATGGTTTTCTCCGAATAAGTTTTAAGCAGTTCACTACGTATCAGTTCGCGCTTTGCCGGGCGGCGGCCCACTTTGAGTGAATGGACCGCCGCGCGCCGGTCTGCGCAAGCATAACCTCAGGCGCAACGCCGAAGTCAGGACCAGAGCTCCGACACTTCGATATTACGCAGATCGAACACGAGGACCTCTGCATCGTGTCCGTCGCTGAAGCTCAACTCGCGCTCGGCGCGGATGCGCGCGCCGTCGCCCTCGCCCAGTTCCACGCCGTTCAGCTTCACGCTGCCGCGCGCCACGTGAACGTAAGCGTAGCGGTCGGCGCCCACTTCGATCTTTGCCGTTTCCGCGCCGTCGAGGCGGCCTGCATAGACGCGTGTGTCCTGGCGCAGCAGCAGCGAGTCGTCGGCGCCGTCCGGCGAGAGGATCAGGCGGAACTTGCCGCGCTTTTCCTCATCGGCGATGTTCTTCTGCTGGTAGCGCGGTTGCGCACCCTTCACGTTCGGTGCAATCCAGATCTGCAGGAAGTGCACCCCTTCGTCGGCCGAGTGGTTGAACTCGCTGTGCGCGACACCGGTGCCGGCGCTCATCAGCTGCACGTCGCCGGGAACGATCACCGAGCCCGTGCCCATCGAGTCCTTGTGCTCCAGCGCGCCTTCCAGCACATACGAGAAGATTTCCATGTCGCGGTGCGGGTGCTTGCCGAAGCCGCGCGCCGGGGCCACGCGGTCGTCGTTGATCACGAGCAGGTCCGAGAAGCCCACTTGCTTCGGATCGTAGTAGTTGGCAAACGAAAACGTGTGACGCGAGCTGAGCCAGCCATGTTCACCGCGGCCGCGTTGGTCTGCCTTGCGAAGTTCGATCATTTTCGTCTCTCCTGTCGGGCCGAGTTGGCGCTTTAGCGCCTTACCCTGGCCCCATTGGGTTGATGGGATTCGCTTGATTGGTTGCGATGGAAGAATTTTAGGTCAATCAAATCGACTGGAATCACCGTAAAATACGACTCACTGTCACGATGAAGTGGACAATCGGAATGCAACTCGACGACATGCGGATCTTCGTGACCACCGTGGATGCGGGCAATTTCACGGCGGCGGCCCATCGGCTGCGGCTTTCCAAGCAGTTCGTGAGCCGGCGCGTGGCGGCGCTGGAGGGCGATCTGGGCGCGCGCCTGCTGGTGCGCAACACGCGCAAACTGGCGGTCACGGACCTCGGCCAGGACTTCTACGAGCGCGCGAAGCGCATCCTTTCGGACGTCTCGGACGCCGAGCAGGCCATGTCGGACCGGCGCAGCGAGCCGCGCGGCTTGCTGAAAGTGAGCGCGCCGATGTCGTTCGGCATGGCGCACCTTTCGCCGCTCGTCGCCGAATTTCTGCGTGAGCATCCGGACGTGCGCTTCGACATGGATCTGAGCGACCGCACCGTCGACGTGATCGGCGAGGGTTTCGACATGGCGCTGCGGATCGGCCGGCTGGCGGATTCCACGCTGGTCGCGCAAAAGCTCATCGACGTGCGCATGATCGCCTGCTGCAGTCCCGGCTACCGGCGCCGCCGGCGCGCGCCCCAAACGCCTGCCGATCTCGCGCAGCACGCCTGCCTGCCGTACGGGCAGCAGGGCCGCGCGCCGTGGGAATTCATCGTTGATGGCGTGCGCACGCCTTTCGACGTGCACGGGCCGCTGCGCGCGAACAACGGCGAAGTGATCCGCGACGCGGCCATTGCCGGGCTCGGCATCTGCTACCTCCCGGACTTCATCGTGGCGGGATCGGTTGATGCGGGCCTGCTGGTGGAGGTGCTGGAGCCGTTCATGCCGCCGCCCAACGCGCTCCATGCGCTGTACCCGCAGCATCGTGAAGCTTCCGTGACGATCCGCGCATTTACGCAATACCTGCGCGAGCGGCTCGCGGCGCGTGCGGCAACCGCGCGCGGCGGCGCGCTTTGACGCAGCAAGCGTGCGGCCCTTGCGGAAGGGCCGTTGCGCCTGCATCTAACGCATAAAGCTTCTTGAACGCAACATGACAGCGCGGCCGCGTGAGGCGCCTTGTCGCAGTTTCGTTGTATGCTCACCGCCCCGAGGGTTGCTCGGGCCGCGCGATGCGGGCGCGGAACCCCATACTGGCGGGCTTTGACGGACGCTATGGGGTCCGATAGGCAGGGTTAATACCGGCGATCAAAGCAACCAATTTTTCAAACGGACGCGGTTCCCGTAATCTTCGTCCATACCTTTTCCCAACCAGAGCGAGGAAACAACGCATGTCTCTCATCAACACGCAAGTCAAGCCGTTCAAGGCAACCGCATACCACAACGGTAAGTTCGTTCCGGTCTCTGAGGAAAACCTCAAGGGCAAGTGGTCGGTCGTCGTGTTCTACCCGGCCGACTTCACTTTCGTGTGCCCGACCGAACTCGGCGACCTGGCTGACCAGTACGCGGAATTCCAGAAGCTGGGCGTCGAAGTCTACGGTGTGTCGACCGACACGCACTTCACGCACAAGGCATGGCACGACACGTCGGACACGATCGCCAAGATCCAGTACCCGCTGGTCGGCGACCCGACGGGCGCAATCACGCGCAACTTCGACGTCATGATCGAAGAAGAAGGTCTGGCACTGCGCGGCACGTTCGTGATCAACCCGGAAGGCGAGATCAAGCTGTGCGAAATCCACGACAACGGCATCGGCCGTGACGCCAAGGAACTGCTGCGCAAGGTGCAAGCCGCTCAGTACGTGGCAGCACACCCGGGTGAAGTCTGCCCCGCCAAGTGGACGCCGGGCGCTGAAACGCTCAAGCCGTCGCTCGACCTCGTCGGCAAGATCTAAGCGTCGCGGTTCAAATGCGATCGCCCTGATCGCATGACGCCGAAGTCTCACTAGCTGTATCCCCGGGCCGCGCCCACTCGGCCGCGGTCCGGGTGCCTGTTCGCCTCTTGACGCCATAAGCGGAACGGCGAAATTGCCAGGCAATACTTAGAATTCCCCCGCTTCTTCTCTAGCCGGAAAAAAAGCCATGCTCGACGCCAACCTCAAAGATCAACTCAAAAGCTACCTCGAAAAAGTCACGCAGTCGATCGAGATCGTTGCGTACCTGGACGATGGCGAGAAGTCGCAAGAACTGCAGCAATTGCTGCAGGACATCGCATCGCTCTCGAATCGCATCTCCTACGAAGCACGCCGTGGCGCCGCAGCCGGCGACGCGCGTACCCCTTCGTTCGATATCAAGCGCGCGAACTCCGACGTGAAAGTCACGTTCGCGGGCATTCCGATGGGCCACGAATTCACGTCGCTCGTGCTGGCGCTGCTGCAGGTGGGCGGCCACCCGGTCAAGCTCGAGAACGACACCATCGAACAGGTGAAGGCGCTCGATGGCGCATTCTCGTTCGAAGTCTATATGTCGCTGTCGTGCCAGAACTGCCCGGAAGTCGTGCAGTCCATCAACGCGATGGCTTCGCTCAACCCGAACGTGCAGATCGTCACGATCGACGGCGCGCTGTATCAGGACGAAGTCGAGAAGCGCCAGATCATGGCCGTGCCGACCATCTACCTGAACGGCGAAGTGTTCGGCCAGGGCCGCATGGGCGTGGAAGAGATTCTCGCGAAGCTCGATACCGGCGCATCGTCGCGTGCTGCCGAGAAGCTGAACCAGAAGGATGTTTTCGACATGCTCATCGTCGGCGGCGGCCCCGCTGGCGCTGCGGCTGCGATCTACGCGGCGCGCAAGGGCATCAAGACCGGCGTGCTCGCCGAGCGCTTCGGCGGCCAGGTGCTCGACACGATGGCCATCGAGAACTTCGTCTCGGTCACGGAAACGGAAGGGCCGAAGTTCGCCACGGCGCTGGAGCAGCACGTGCGCGCCTATGACGTCGACATCATGAATCTGCAGCGCGCCGAAGCGCTCGTGCCCTCGGGCAACGGCTTCGAAGTGCGCACGCAAAGCGGCGCGACGCTGCGTGCGAAGAGCGTGGTGCTCGCCACCGGTGCGCGCTGGCGCAATGTCGACGTGCCGGGCGAGCAGCAGTACAAGAACAAGGGCGTGGCTTACTGCCCGCACTGCGACGGCCCGCTCTTCAAGGGCAAGCGCGTGGCGGTGATCGGCGGCGGTAACTCGGGCGTGGAAGCGGCAATCGACCTGGCCGGTATCGTGAGCCATGTCACGTTGCTCGAATTCGGCGCGCAACTGCGTGCGGACGAAGTGCTGCAACGCAAGCTGCGCAGCCTGCCGAACGTCACGGTGCACCTGAACGCGCAAACCACGGAGATTTCCGGCGACGGCCAGAAGGTCACGGGTCTCGCTTTTCTCGAACGCACGTCGGGCGAGAAGCGTCATCTCGAACTCGAAGGCGTGTTCGTGCAGATCGGCCTCGTGCCGAACACCGAGTTCCTCAAGGGCACGGTGGCGCTGTCGAAGCACGGCGAGATCGAAGTGGACGCCAAGGGCCAGACGTCGGTGCCGGGCGTGTTCGCCGCGGGCGACGTGACGACCGTGCCGTTCAAGCAGATCGTGATCGCCGTGGGCGAAGGCGCGAAGGCATCGCTGGGCGCATTCGACTACCTGATCCGCTCCTCCGTGGAGCAGGAAGAGGATGCTAAGGCGGCGCCCGTGGTCGCCTAAGCAAAGGGTTGTAGCAGTCTCTCTTTACGCCGGCTCACGCCGGCGTTTTTTTATGGTTTCGCGCAAGAAGACGGCTCAGTCCTGGACGAGCGGGCTGCCTTTTACAGAATATGTGAAATTAAATGAACAGCGTCTCGGTGCGCGTGCCAAACTGGCTGCTGGTCGACACCGTCGATCGAGGAGACGAAACATGCAGCGCGAAACATTCATCCGCAGCCTGGCCGAAGAAGGCTTTCCCGAGCCCGTTGTCGTGACGCGCGAAGCCGGCGTCATGGAGGTTCATTCGCATCCGTTCGAAGCGAAGGCGCTGGTCATCGAGGGCGAACTGCACATCCGCGTAGGCGACGAAGAGCGACACTACAAGGTCGGCGACGTGTTTCATCTCGCCGCCAACTTGCCGCACGCCGAGCGCTATGGGCCGCAGGGCGTGCAGTACCTGGTGGGGAGGAAGTGAGGGGGGCGCCTATGCCGCGAGGGGCCGAAGCTCCGTACGGATTCAACGGGTCGATGCAGCACACTACACCCTGCGTGAGCAGCCGAGGTGTTGCAAATGAAACAGCGACCGAGGATCCATTGCTCCGATAGCCAGCGAAGACTAATGTGGGAGCGCTGGCGCGAAGGCGACTCGCTCCCTCACCCCCGCGCCGCGATTTCCTTCTTCCACCCCGCGATGATCTTCCCGGCGAGCGCATTGTAGTCGCCGTCGAAGTGGTGATCGCCGTTCGTCTTCACGACGTCGATGCCGGTATTCGCGAGCGCCGGACACAGCGTGTCTTTCTCGCCCGCGCCATACACACATTGCACGATAGAAGGCGGCACCTTCGCGAGTTCCGGGCGCACCTGCAGTGCCTTGTCGCTGGCGGGCATGCCGAGCCAGCCCGTCACGCGAATCTGGAAGTCGGCGTCGGGCGCGAAGCCGAGCAGCGACATGTACGACACCTTCGCGCGCAACGTGTCGGGCAGACGGTTGTAGGCGAACGGCATCACGTCCGCGCCGAACGAGTAGCCCACGAGCGCGATGTGCTGCGCATGCCAGCGCGAGCCGTAAGTCTTCAGCACGCGGGCGAGATCGTGGCTCGTTTGCTCGGGCGTCCTTTCGCTCCAGAAGTAGCGCAGCGCGTCCCAGCCGATCACCGAAATGCCCTGCTTTTGCAGCTCTTCTGCAATCGTCTTGTCGAGATCGCGCCAGCCGCCGTCGCCCGAGATCACCACCGCGAGCATGTCGGTGGGGTGCGCCGCGGGCAGTTCGACGAGCGGCAGGTCCGACACGTCCTCTTCACTTTCCGTCACGACGCGCAGGTGATTCGATGTGAGCGCAACGATCTTGTCGGCGTCGGCAACGCTGGGGGCGAAGGCGCGCGGAGCGCCGGAAGTGGCTGCGTGCACATCTTTCGTCGTCACACCCTGCTCGAAGAAGCCGGGCAGGCCGTTGCCGCGCGAGAGCGTGGGGTCGGCCGGGCAGGGCGCGAAGCGCGCGTCGAGCTTTGCGGCCGGATCGAGCGACACGGCGCCCGCCATCGTGTTCGCGGGCGCCTGCGAGAGCATGCGCTGTGCGATGAGCGCACCTTCGCCGCTGCCGATCGCGATCGGCGCGTAGTACTCGCTGGAGCCTAGCTGGCGTTCGAGTTGGTGGCTCAGCGCTTCGGCGTCGCTGTAGAGCTTGTGGCAGGTCTCGTTCTTCACGGCGGCGAGGTTCTGCGCATAGCGCTCCGTATCCACGCCCACGACGAGCGCGCCATGCTGCGCGAGCGCGTCGGCGCGCGTCTGGTCGGCGGCGCTCCAGTGCTTGTCCGCCGAGAACAGCACGGTGAAGCCGCGCATGGCGCCACTCGGTTTCGTCACCGCGACTTCGCCGTAACGGCCGCCCGAAACGTGCATGGTCGCGGCGGAAGCGGGCGTCGAGACGGGCGTCGAAGCCGCGTTGGCGTGAACCGCGCAAAACGCCAGCGCAGCGGCGCCCGCTGCCGTGCCTGCAATGCGCGGCAGCCTGGGAATACGGAATGTCATGAGCGCCAGCCTCCTGCCAGCAGCGATAGATCAGCGAGAGTGATGAACACGCTGATCGAGCCCGAAGCGGCCAGATAGCGTGGTTCCCAGCGCGGCGCGAACTTGTTCTTGAAGCCGCGCAGCCCCCGGAAGTTATAGAAGCGGCCGCCGAAGCGCCAGATGAAACCCGCGAGCCGGTGCCAGGACGACGCGAGCGGCGAAGGGCCCATGCCCGAGAGCGGCGCCATGCCGAGCGAGAGCGACTGGTAGCCTGCGGCCTTCAGATGCAGCGCGAGCTGCGTGAACAGATATTCCATCGCGTAGGGAGAGGCGCCCGGCATATGGCGCATGACGCCCACCGTCGCGTCGGTGTTCAGATCGGTCGTCATGAAGGTGACGAAGGCGAGCGGCTCGCCGTTCTGACGGATGAGCAAGACGGACTGCGCGGCGAGATAGTCGTCGTCGAACGCGGCCACCGAGAAGCTTTTCTCGCGCGCTTCGCGGTCCTGCAGCCACGCGTCGGAGATCGCGCGCAGCACCGGCAGGCTCGCGCCCATCTGCGTGGGCTCGATATGTTCGATCGAAAAGCCGTCGCGTTCGCCGCGCTTGAGCGCGTAGCGCAGATGCGCGCGCTGCGGACCCTTGAGGTCGAATTCCTGCAGCATCACGCGCGCTTCCTCGCCGAGCTTCATCAGCGTGAGGCCGGCGTCGAGATAGAGCGGCAGCGCGTCGGCGCGCACCTGGTAGAACGCCGCGCGGCCGTTGTGCGCGTGGGCGAGCGTGACGAACTCGCGGATCAGCGCGGGCCACTCTTCGCGCGGGCCAACCGGATCGTGCAGCGCCGCCCACGTGCGACCGCGCTTCGCGTACATCAGAAAAGCCTTGCGCGAGGTGGAGAAGAGGAAGCTCTTGTCGCCCATCAGCGCGAGGCCCGCGTCGCTGCGTTCCTGCGCGCGCACGATACGCGCGGCTTCTTCGAGGTCTTCGCTCGGGGGCATCACGAAGCGGCCGGCGGCGGGGCGCAGCAATTGCCACAGTGCGAGCGCGGCGGCGAACACGCCGGCGCCGAGCGTGGCGCGCAGCGCGCGCGGCGCGCGGCTGTGGAAGGCGAATTGCCACCAGAGGCTTTGCGAGTACTGCACATCGCGGAACGCGAACAGCAGCACCCACACGGCGAGCGCGATCACGCAGCCGACCGAGGCGAGCCAGGCCGGCGTGAATCGCTCGCTGAACATCGACGAGTGGCGATTGAAGCGCTTGCGCGTACCAAGCAGCAGCACGATCAGCACGCACAGCACGCCCGCTTCGACGAAGGCGAGGCCCTTGGCGAGCGAGAGCGCGAGGTTGGCCACGGCGATCACGAGCGCGAGCCACCAGGCGGCGTCCAGACGCCGCAGCAGACCGCGCGCGACGAACAGGAGCAACACGCCGAAGAGGCTGCCCATCAGCTGCGAGCTTTCGAGCACCCAGAGCGGCACGATGGTTTGGAGCAGCGCGATGCGCTTGGAGAACGCGGGTGTGGCGCCCGAGATCACGAGCATGCTGCCGGTCACGAACGTCACGATGGCGAGGAAGAGCGGCGCGAGTTGCGAGACGCCATCGGCGCCGCGCTTCGCAAAGCGGGCGCTGAGCGGTGTCTTGAGCGCGCGGCCCTCGAATACGGCGAGCACCGCGGCGGCGAGCGCGAGCGGCGCGCCGAAGTAGATCGCGCGATAGGCGAGCAGCGCGGCAAGCACCTTCGAGGTCGGCACGCTCGGCCCGAGCGCGTAGACCATCGCGGCTTCGAACACGCCGATGCCGCCGGGCGTGTGGCCGATCAGGCCGAGCAGCATGGCGGCGCAATACACGGTGAGGAAGTCGGTGAAGCCGAGAAGCGCATGCGGCATGACCGACCAGAGCGCGAGCCCGGCGCCGACCACGTCGAGCGCGGCCAGCAGCAGCTGCGCGACGAGGTCGCGCCGCGCCGGCACCGAAAAGCGCAGCCATGCGCGGCCGAACGGCTCGATCTCGCGCGCGCTTGCGGGGCAAACGATGACCATCACCGCGCCGCAGCCGAGCACCACGCCGCCGATCAGGCGCAGTTCGTCGGGCGAGAGGTGCAGCAGACCGGAGAGCGTGCTTGCGGCGCCCACCATGCCGAGCGCGGTCATGAACACGAGTGCGAGGGCGAGCGTGACGCTCGTGAACACCGTCATGCGGCCGATCTGCGCGGCGGTGACGCCCGCGCCGCCATACACGCGGCAACGCACGGCGCCGCCCGTGAGCGCGCCGAAGCCGGTCACGTTGCCGAGCGCCGAGCCGGCGATCGCGCCGGCCCACAACGCGCCGCGCGAGACGCGCGCGCCCAGGTAGCGCAGGCCCACGGCGTCGCGACCGACCAGCGCGACGAAGCTCACGGCCGTGGCGGCGAGGGCGCCGACCCATTGCGCGGGCGTGAGCGTCCAGAGCTGGCGGATCACCGAGTGGTAGTCGACCGTGCGAGAGAGGTGCTGGAACACGACCAGCAGCAGCGCGCAGATACCGAGCGCGAACACCGGCGCGACAAAGCGCTGCAGGTGCAGGGCACCGGCACGGCGGCGCAGCGCCCCGAGGGCGCGCGCCGCGCGCGAAGAATGCGATTGGGACATGGATCGGTCTGGTGGCTCTCTGCGATGTCGCCGTATCGACTGTTACAGCTTCCCCGGCGGTGACATCGTGTTTATTCGCGTTTTGCGCTTACGTTCTTTCGAGGCCGGGTCTCGCGCATCACGCGCGCGAACCGGAAATTCGAGCCGAATCGTAATCGTTCGGAAAGGACTAGTTAAGCTCAGCAAACGCATGGGACTACCCGCCGGTTGACGCCCCGGTGCAAGAAACCGCTATTGGGTGCAGATCAATTCGACGCGATGACGCGTCATAACTAATGGATTTAATTAGGGAATAATCTTTTTGCGATTGATGTTTGTGGGGCCTGATTAACAGGCGGCCAGAACGGCAAGGTAATCGTTAACTTGTGAGTAATGGGCGGGCGCAGATCGCGTGCTGAAACGCGCGCCGAGTGGGCGGGTTCGCCGAAAGCCTTGCGTGGCGGGCGTTGCAGGCACTCCTGGTTGGCAGCCGGAGATGATGTTTTGGGTGTTAACCAGGCACTTTCTGAAATCGCTGTCACTAATTCGAGACAGCTCGTTTAATCCTTTTACAATGCTCGAAGGGCGAGTTAGTCTGCTTTGGTCAAGAGTTGTTTTACCGTGCCGGGAGAATGACGTGAAAAGACTAGCCTTGACTTCCCTTTCACTGGCCGCGCTCGGGGTTGCTGGCACGGCTCAGGCACAGACTAGCGTGACGCTGTACGGCACCATCGACACCTCGATTACCTACGTCAATCACGCCGACGGCAGCAAGAACCTCTGGACGCTCGGCAACAGCAGCTTCGGCAATCTCTCCGGCTCGCGATGGGGTTTGAAGGGCGCTGAAGATCTCGGTGGCGGCCTCAAGGCGATCTTCCAGTTGGAAAGCGGCTTCAACCCGTCCACAGGCGCGCTTGCGCAGGGCGGCAGGCTGTTCGGCCGACAGGCATACGTGGGCTTGACGGCCGAGCAGTACGGGTCGCTCACGCTCGGGCGGCAGTACGACCCGCTCATCGACCTCGTGCAGGGCATCACGGCCGACAACTATTTCGGCTCCGTGTTCGCAACGCCCGGCGACGTCGATAACTACGACAACAGCTTCCGCGTGAACAACGCCGTCAAGTACACCACGCCCGTATGGAGCGGCCTCCAGGCTGCGGCGATGTACTCGTTTGGTGGCATCGCGGGTTCGACAGGCGCCGAGCAGTCGTACTCGGCGGCGGTCAACTACACCAACGGTCCGCTCGCGCTGGCAGGCGGCTACTTCTACGCGGCGAACAGCCAGGCCGTCAACGGCATTCGCACCGGCGGCTGGACTAGCACCTCGGACGGCACCTTCGACGGCCCGATCAACTCCGGCTACGCTACGGCACACTCGCTCACCATTGCGCGCGCGGCGGCGCAGTACCAGCTCGGCCAGTTCACCTTCGGCCTCGGCTACAGCAACGCGCGCTACTCGCCCGATGCGAGTTCGGTGTTCCGCGAGACGCAAAAGTACAACACCGGCCAGGGCTTCATGAACTATCAGCTGAACCCGGCGCTGCTGCTCGGCATTGGCTACAGCTACACGCATGCCAACGGCGATACGTCGGCGAATTACAACCAGGTGTCGCTCGGCGCGGATTACAGCCTCTCGAAGCGCACGGACCTTTACATGACGGCGGCCTGGCAGCATGCGAGCGGCGATACCGGCAACGGCACGGGCGGCTCGATGCCGGCCGAGGCTTCGGTCGGCTCGTACGGTTACTCGGGCACCTCGAACCAGACCATCGTGAACTTCGGGCTGCGGCACAAGTTCTGAGCGACGGCCTCGATCGACAACGCCGGATGCGCCAACTGGGCGGCGCATCCGGCGTTTTGGCGTGTGCGGCCCTGGGTTCGGCTCAAGGCGCGTCAAGCGTCAGGGCATCGCGCGTCACGCCTCGCGCGAACGCCGGAGCGTGAGCAGCGCAAGCCAGGCGGCGAGGCGCTCCATACCGCGCCGCACGCCCGCGAACGGCGGCTGCCATGCGCTCGTGATGCTCACGCGTGCCGGCAAGGCGGCCTCAGTGCTGAGCCAGATACGTTCGCCACGCTCGAGCCGAAGCGTCTCGCCCGGTTGCACCCAGTGGTCGTAGGGCGAGCGGGCGCGCGTGACCCATACCTGGGCTACCTGAACACGCAGCGTGGCTGATGCGCTCACGCGCCAGGTGACAGTGCGCATGGGCGGCACGGCGAAGTGGACCGACTGGACGGGCAACGGATCGTCGAGCCGGTCGGTTGCGTCCGCAACGGCGTGCGGCGCGGATTGTGGGGCGGGCTGTAAAGCGGGTTGCGAAGCGGTCAGTGAAGCTGCCTGAAAAGCGTCATCCATCGTTTTCTCCAGTTTTTGGAGCCGACGGACGGAGCGCTATCACCCAGAAAAACAAAAAGCCCCGTCGATGCCGGCGGGGCTTGTGATTTGCGTGACGACAGACTGCTAGTACGCACACCATCCCCGTGGGTTACCCGTATGGGTTTTCCACGGATGATTCATCGTGTTTGCGATGACGAGGCGGGTGGAGGACGTGTGCATGGCTTGAGTGTGCGGGGTGCCTTGCAGCGCTGTCAACCGGAAATGCTTAAATGGGCTTTGGCGGCCGCAGTTTGTGTTGCGTGCGAGTCTCGTTCGCACCTTTGCATGACGCGATCGTGCCCTTCGGTGGCATATCCTCTTGCGGGCAGCACCGTTTTCTCACTAGGATTGGTTGTTTTTTATGGATATCCGTCGAACCGTCCCACAATGTGGGGGGCGTACTCCCTGATACGCCTCGCGGCATCGACCTGTTGTGTGGAAACGACTGCATCTGATATACCACATACAGAATATTGCTTTTTGTGGCGACGCAACATATGATTGAGTTATTCGATTACTCAATCATGCGGAGCTTCAAATGGATTTCGTTTCTCTCGCACTGTTCGGTGCAGCGGTCGTGGGTCTGGGTGCAGCTGCTACGGTCATGATCGCCAGGTGGCTGCCGCAGTCCGCCATTGAGCAGGCTGCGCAGCATGGCCGGTACGCTGGTTTGGGCGAAGCACCGCGCGCCAGGGCCGTTCGTCGTGCACAATTCGGTCCGCGAATCCGTCCGCAGGTCGGAAAAGAGGTAATCAATGTCGTCAGAACAAACTGAAGTTGTAGCAAGCCGGGAAGCGGCGCCGCTCAAGCTGGCGCTGCAGCCCATCAACGCCACACTGAGCCTGCGCGATCAGGCTTATGCCATGCTGCGCCAGGCCATTGCCGACGCCGATATCTACCAGTCGCGCGAGGAAATCCGGCTCGACGAGCGCGTGCTGAGCGAATCGCTCGGCGTGAGCCGCACGCCGGTTCGCGAGGCCATGACGCTGCTCGAGCAGGAGGGCTTCCTGCGCATGGTGCCGCGCCGCGGCATCTATATCGTGCGCAAGAGCAAGCGCGAGATCGTCGAGATGATCCAGATGTGGGCCGCGCTCGAAAGCATGGCCGCGCGTCTCGCCACGATCCACGCCACCGACGAGGAAATCGCGCGGCTGCGCCACATGTTCGACGACTTCCGCGACAGCACCCCCGCCGAACACATCGCCGAGTACTCGGACGCCAACATCGCGTTCCACCAGGCGATCGTCGAGCTTTCCCGCTCGCAGATCATTCTCGACACCATCAAGAACATCTTCGTGCACGTGCGCGCCATTCGCCGCATGACGATTTCGCAGAGCGACCGGGCTTCGCGCTCGATCGTCGATCATCTGCGCATCATCGAGGCGCTAGAGAAGCGTGACACCGAGCTGGCGGAAAAGCTCGTGCGCCAGCATTCGCTCGATCTCGCGGCTTATGTCGAGAAGAACTGCGATTTTCTGGATTGACGCAGGCGGCTGACGTCGCCTCTAGGCAAAACGGGAGACCTTCGGGTCTCCCGTTTTGCGTTTACGTTCCTTCGCGTCCCATCACGCTCATTCATCACGCGTCGGCAGAACGGCCTCCGACAGCCGACTTTATGCGCATCAACCCCTGGCAGCCCTGACCAAATCCCGGTGCGGGCCAGCCATCCTTCACACGGAATCTGGCATATCAGATGCGGCAAATGTTCGGGGTTTTCCCTTGTGTGCACCGCGTCAATGCCACCGAACTTGCACCAAAGCCATGGTGGATAAGGCTTCGACGCGATTCTAATGGCATTCCCGATGGGCAATTCTCCTCTTGCTTCGTTGTGATATATCACATACCGTATTGCTCAAGGACGCAGGTGACGCGCCATCGCGCGAAACGCCTCTGCCCACGCAACCCCACCGATTTTCGAAAACTCGCCCGGCCACGATTAGATAAGGAGACATGACATGGGCAAGGCATTGAACGGCGTGCGCATCCTCGATTTCACGCACGTGCAGTCGGGACCCACCTGCACACAACTGCTCGCCTGGTTCGGCGCGGACGTGATCAAGGTAGAGCGCGTAGGCGCAGGCGACATCACGCGGGAGCAGCTGCGCGACCTGCCGGACGCGGACAGCCTTTACTTCACGATGCTCAACGGCAACAAGCGTTCGCTCACGCTCGACACGAAGAACCCGCAAGGCAAGCGCGTGCTGGAGCGGCTCATTCGCGATTGCGACGTGCTGGTCGAAAACTTCGCGCCGGGCGCGCTCGAGCGCATGGGTTTCAGCTGGGAACGTATACAGACGCTGAACCCGCGCATGATCGTGGCCTCGGTGAAGGGCTTCGGCCCCGGTCCGTACGAGGACTGCAAGGTCTACGAGAATGTCGCGCAGTGCGTGGGCGGTGCGGCGTCGACGACAGGCTTCGACGACGGCCCGCCGGTCGTCTCCGGCGCGCAGATCGGCGACAGCGGCACGGGCCTGCATCTCGCGCTCGGCATCGTGACCGCGCTCTATCAGCGCACGCACACGGGGCGCGGCCAGAAGGTGCTTGCGGCCATGCAGGACGGCGTGCTCAACCTGTGCCGCGTGAAGCTGCGCGACCAGCAGCGGCTCGAGCGCACCGGCGTCATGAAAGAGTACCCGCAGTATCCCAACGACGGCTTCGGCGAGGCCGTGCCGCGCGCCGGCAATGCGTCGGGCGGCGGGCAGCCGGGCTGGATTCTCAAGTGCAAGGGGTGGGAGACCGATCCGAACGCCTATATCTATTTCATCGCGCAGGCACCCGTGTGGGACCGCATCTGCAAGCTGATCGGGCGCGAGGAGTGGATCGACGATCCGGACTACGCCACGCCGAATGCGCGCCTGCCGCGCCTGAAGGCGATCTTCGACGAGATCGAGCACTGGACCATGCATCGCACGAAGTTCGACGCAATGGCCGTGCTCAACCGCTACGACATTCCGTGCGGCCCGATTCTCTCGATGAAGGAGATCGCCAGCGACGAATCGCTGCGCGCGAGCGGCACGATCGTCGAGGTGGATCACCCGGTGCGCGGCAAGTACCTCACGGTGGGCAACCCGATCAAGCTCTCGGATAGCCCAACCGAAGTCACGCGTTCGCCGATGCTGGGCGAACACACCGACGAAGTGCTCGCCGAATTCGGCTACACGAAGGACGAGATCCACTCGCTGCGCGCGTCTGGCGCCGTTTGAAACCGAGGAGCGAAACATGGAAACGTGGATGCGTTTGATGGCGAGCGACGGCAGCATCGTGTTCGGCCGCGTCGAGAACGGTTACCTGCACGAATACGAAGGGCTCGATCAGCCGGTGCCCACTGGCGCAGTGCTGTCGCTGCGCGCGCTTACGCCGCTCGCGCCCTGTGCACCCGGCAAGATCGTTGCGCTGTGGAACAATTTTCACGCGCTCGCCGCGAAACTCGAAAAGCCGGTGCCATCGCACCCGCTCTTTCTCATCAAGCCGCCGGCTTCGGTGATCGGCTCTTCTGAATTGATTCGGCGTCCTGCTCACTATGCGGGAAAAATCGTCTTCGAAGGCGAACTCGGCATCGTGATCGGCAAGCGCTGCCGCGATGCGAGCGTGAAGGAAGCCGAGTCGGCGATCTTCGGCTACACGATCGTCAACGACGTCACGGCAGCGGGCCTCATCACCGAGAATCCGCACTTCCCGCAATGGTGCCGCGCCAAAGGTTTCGGTACGTTCTGTTGTCTGGGTCCGGCGATCGTTTCCGGGTTCGACTGGCAGCGCGCACGCGTCGTCACGAAACTCGATGGCGTGGAGCGGCAGAATTATCCGCTCGACGACATGGTGTTTTCGCCGGCGCAGCAGGTGAGTCTTATTTCTCAGGATCTGACGCTCGAACCCGGCGACGTGATTGCGTGCGGCACCTCACTCGGCGTAGGCTCGATCGTTGATGGCGCAACGGTCGAGGTCACCATCGAAGGGATCGGTACGTTGAGCAATGCGCTGGGCGCCGCGTCGGCGCAAATCGAGTCGCTCGCCGCCGTAGAGGGCGCGGCTTGACGGCCTGAAACCAAAGACGCGCGCGGCAGCGATGCCGCGCGAGGAGGAGAAATGCCGGAGCAACTGGCTGGCGACCTGGCGTGGCTGGGCGCTGGCGCGCTGTTCGCATGGCTTGGCTGTGCATTTGCACAATTGGCGGCGCTCGCGCCGGTGCGTGCGTGGCCGTTGTCGCGTTCCCGCGCCACGCCGTCCTGCGCCAGGCGCGCTGGCGCGCCGCGCAGGCATCGGCTCGCCTTCGCCATTTCGTTCGCATTGCTACTGACCGTGCCGCCCGGCGTGATCGCTGCGGGCTGGATGCATGGGCCCGACGCGACCGTCGCGGTCGAAGCCGGCGTGCTGGGCGGTTTGTGCCTCGCGGGCCGGCGCGACCTCACGCCCCGCGCGCGGACGGCGGCGCTGCTGGGGGGTGTATCGGGCGCGAGTGTTTTGATCGGCGCGTTCGTTGGTTACGTGTTGCAGCCTGAGCGGAGTGCTGGCGAACGTGTAGCGCTATTCGTCGCGGCGGCGACCGGCGCATTGCTGACCGGCGGCGCGCTGCGTTTGCTCAGCCGTGGCGCGCAAGCGAGCGGCTCGGTCCGCAGGCACGTGCCGTTCGGCCGCGGCGACCGTGTCATGCATGTCATCGCGCTGCTGCTGGGCGCTGCGCTCGGCTACGAATTCCTGAGCGCGCGAGCTTCGCCCGATTTCGAGATCTCCGTGCTGGTCGCGGCGAGCGTGCTGTGCGCGGCGCTGGGCGTGCGGCTCATGAGCGGCGCCCGGCGGCCGCGGCTCGCCCGCACGGGCGCCGTCGAGGCGTCACCGCCACGCGAGCCCTTCAGCGCAACATTCCATGCAAGTTTTGCCGGTGTGCCGGATGAACTGCTGGTCGCGGCCTGCGGCAGCGGCGCGTTCGAACCCGCCTGGCTGGCCGCGAGCGACACGCCGCACGGAAGCGGAGGGCGCGCGGGTCATCACGCGTCACAGGATTTGCCACGGCGGCGACGCAGCCGGGGCGGTGCGCTGCGTCAGCGGCAAGGACCGCACTGACGTCTATCTGCGGGAACAGGGGAAAACAACAGAACGCGCAATATGACGCGAATGATTAGTCATGCATGATGGTTTCTTGGCTATCCATTAAACCTTACCTATGCAAGCTCGCTTCTGACACTTTCGTAATGTTCTCGATGAGCGCCGCGCCTTCCTCCATGAGGAAGCGCTTGAACGCGAGCGCGACGGGCGGCAGGCGCTTGTTTTTCCGGTGCACGACGTACCAGTTGAGCATGACCGGGAAGCCTTCGACGTCGAGCACGGTGAGGTGACCGACCTGCAGTTCGAGGCTGATGGTGTGCGCCGAAAGAAAGGCGATGCCCATGCCCGCGATCACGGCCTGCTTGATCGTCTCGGTGCTCTGGATCTCCATGGCGATCTTGAGGTTCGTGATCTTCCCCGCGAAGCCTTCTTCCATCGAGTTCCACGTATCCGAGCCGCGCTCGCGCACGATGAACGCCTCGTTGGCGAGCGTGCTGAGCTTGATGGCGCGCTTGTTGGCGAGCGGATGCGTGGGCGCCGCAACGATCACGTACGGGTGAGGCGCAAACGGCTCGTTGATGGCGTCAGTCGCGTGGGGCGGACGCACCATCACGGCGAGATCGGTCTGATTGGTGGCGAGCTGCTGGAGCAGCTGCTCGCGGTTGTGCACGGAGAGATTGAGCGCGACGCCCTTGTAGCGGCGCGTGAACTCGGCCAGCAGGCGCGGAAAGAAGTAATCGCCGGCGCTAATGACGGCGACGTTGAGCTTGCCGCCCGAGACGCCCTTTAGCTGGCTCATCGCCTCGTCCACTTCGTGGAACTGCTGCATGATCGCGCGGCTGTAGTGGAGCATCTCCGTGCCCGCGGGCGTGAGATAGATCTTCTTGCCGAGCTGCTCGAAGAGCGGCAGGCCCGCGTGATCTTCGAGCTGCCGAACCTGCGTGGAAACGGCCGGCTGGGTGAGATGCAGCTCTTCCGCAGCACGCGAAAAACTGAGGTGGCGCGCCACGGTCTCGAAGACCTTGAGCTGGCGCAGCGTGGCGTTTCGCATCGTCATGGCCGAACCATAAAGGATACTGAATCCACATAATAACAAACTTTAATTGTGAGTAATTCAGCAATCACCCTAGCATAAGTTGAAAGGAGTCCGAATGCCGTGCAAAGCGCTCGAAGCCAGGTTCGGGTTAACGCTCGGAAATACGATTTCATAAGGGACAACACTGAGAAAAGCCCTTGTTTCACGATGTTTTCAGGGTCTGACGTAATGCCAGGGTGAATGAGGATTGACGAATATCCAATCGGATTCTTGATTCAGCCGCCGAATAAAAAACACAGCGTAGCGAAGTGAAAAGCTAAAACCATAAGCCTGGATTTATGCAGACCCGTAATCATGCAGGCTGCAATGAATAGATAGCGGAGACAAGCGATATGAATGCAATCGGTCAGAGGAGCGAGAGCGGTCCGTTCTGGACGAACCGCTGGTTTCAACTGGTGGTGGGCATGCTATGCATGGCGCTCGTTGCCAATCTGCAATACGCATGGACGCTGTTCGTCGCGCCGATGAATTCGCGCCACCACTGGGGCCAGGCGGAGATTCAACTGGCGTTCTCGATTTTCATTCTGACCGAGACCTGGCTCGTGCCGGTGGAAGGCTGGCTCGTCGACAAGTTCGGCCCGCGTCCGGTCGTGGCGGGCGGCGCGGTTTGCGCAGGCCTCGCCTGGGTGATCAACTCCTACGTCACGACGCTGCCGATGCTCTACGTGTCGGCCGTGATCGCGGGTATCGGCGCGGGCGGCGTGTATGGCACCTGCGTGGGCAACGCGCTCAAGTGGTTCCCGGACCGCCGCGGTCTCGCCGCGGGCCTCACGGCCGCGGGCTTCGGCGCCGGCGCCGCCGTGACGGTGATTCCGATTGCGAACATGATCACGCGCTCCGGCTACGAGCACACGTTCTTCTTCTTCGGCGTGCTGCAGGGCGTGTCGATTCTCGTGCTCTCGCTCGTGCTCGTGAAGCCCGTGACGCGCCCCGTCGCCGCGGCGGGCCGCCGTCTCGTCTCGCGCGTCGACTACACGCCGGGCCAGATGGTCAAGCAGCCGGTATTCTGGGTGATCTACATCTGCTTCGTCGCGGTGGCCGCCGGCGGCCTGATGGCAACGGCGCAGATCGGGCCGATCGCCAAGGACTGGGGCCTTGCCCGCATTCCGATGACGGTGTTCGGCATGACGCTGCCGCTCCTCACGCTCACGCTGTCGATCGACAACATCTGCAACGGCTTTACGCGTCCGCTGTGCGGCTTCATCTCCGACAAGATCGGCCGTGAGAACGCGATGTTCCTGATCTTCGTGGGTGAAGGGCTCGCGCTGCTCGGCATGATGCAGTTCGGCACGAACCCGTATGCGTTCATGACCTTCGCCGCGCTCATCTTCCTGTTCTGGGGCGAGATCTTCTCGATCTTCCCGGCCATCTGCGCGGACACGTTCGGCAGCAAGTTCGCCGCATCGAATGCCGGCACGCTGTACACCGCCAAGGGCACGGCAGCGCTGCTCGTGCCGGTGGCCTCGGTGCTGTCTGCTACGGGCGGCTGGAGCGCGGTGTTCATCGCGGCTGCGGTCATCACGATCGCGGCGGGCGTGAGCGCCAAGTTCTTCCTCGCGCCGATGCGCAAGCGTCTGATCGAACAGAGCAGCGAAGCCAGCGCTGACGCGAGCAACGAGCCCAACGTCACGCTGGCCACGAATACGGGCGCGGGGTTGCCGCACTGGTCCAACCAAAGCGGCGAATGAGGCGCGCTGGCCCGCCATGTCGATGAACGTATCGCTCCAGCAGCTCAAGGTGTTCGTCGCGGTGGCGCGGGCGCGCAGCTTCACGCGCGCCGCGCGCGAGTTCGGGCTCACGCAGTCGGCGGTGAGCCGCTGCGTGCGCGAACTCGAGGAAGCGATCGAACTCAAGCTCTTCGACCGCACCACGCGCCAGGTCGAGCTCACGCTCGCGGGCAGCGGCTTCGAGCGACGCATCGGCCGCCTGCTCGACGAGATCGAGATGGCGCTCAACGAGGGCCGCGACGCGCACCAGGCGCATAGCGGCGTCGTGCTCGTGGCGAGCAACCCGGTGCTCTCGTCGACCTGGGTGCCCGCTGCGCTCGCGCGCTGTGCAGCGGCTTTTCCTTCGCTCACGCTGCAGTTGCAGGACTTGCCGCAGGCGGCCGTGCTGCAGGCGGTCGAGCAGGGCGAGGCCGATTTCGGCGTGATCGCGGAAAGCGTGCCGTTCGCGAGCGGCAACCTCGATGTGCAACCGCTCTCGGCCACGCCGCTTTGCGCGCTCTTGCCTGCCCACCATCCGCTTGCGCTACAGGGGGCGCTGCGATGGGACGATCTCGCGCGCGAACCGCTCGTCACGCTCAATCGTGACGCTGGCTGCCGCGGCGCGGTGATGCGTGCGCTGGACGGTCTGCGGCCTGAGGGGAGGCCGCTGCAGGAGTTCGCGCACGTGGCGGGCGTGGCGCGCATGGCGCAGCTCGGCATGGGCATCGGCGTGTTGCCGGTGTGCACGGATGGCGCGCGCGGGGGGCACGCGCAGCGTGCGGGCGACGTTGCGCACGCAACGTGTCACTGGCCCGTGCCTGCGGGGCCGTTCGTCACGCGTTTGCTGCATCCGGTCGTCAACGTGACGACGATGCTCGTGCGGCGTCGCCATCGTTCGCTACGGCCTTGTGCTCAGGCGGCGTGGTCGCAGTTCATGCCGGACGGGCCAGTCGCGGACGGTTCGGACCCGGAGACCTCATCGCCGGATAGCGAAGCGTTGCCGCAAACGTCCATCGACGGCTCGCCGATGCGTGGCTCGAACGGCACGCCGATGCGCGTCGCGTTGCGCGGCGCCGATACGCCGCCGCCGCTTCGGGTGACCCGCACCCACGCCCGCATCGAATAGCGCGCGTTTCTTCTTCTGCAAAGCAAAACGGATCGCTCGAAGCGATCCGTTTTTGTTTTTCCAGCACCACCAGAACCGGGGCGCAAAAAAAAGCGGCGCTCGCGCCGCCCTTCGCCGCGACTTACGTTACGCTGGCTGCATCGCCATCCGCTCACGCTGCTTGACCAATGCGAGCACGGTGTCGATGGCCGGCGTCGGCTCGCCAACCAGGCTACCCATTTCCTGCACGACGGTAATCAGCGGATCGATCTCCATCGGCCGGCCGGTTTCGAGGTCGACGAGCATCGAGGTCTTGTGCGCGCCTACTGCGCCCGCACCGTCGATGCGACGCTCAACGTCCACACGGAAGTTCACGCCGAAGCGCTCGGCAATGCGCTTGCCTTCGAGCATCATCGTGCGCGCTACGGCGCGCGTGGCCGGGTCGCTGGTGATGACGTCGAGCGTGGCGTGCGTGAGTGCGCTGATCGGGTTGAAGCAGAGATTGCCCCACAGCTTGAGCCAGATTTCGTCGCGGATGTTCTCGCGGATCGGCGCATCGAACCCGGCGGCCTCCATGGCTTCATGAAGCTGGACGATGCGCGGCGTGCGCTCGCCCGAAGGCTCGCCGATCGGAAATTTCTTGCCGTACACGTGGCGAATCACGCCAGGCGCGTCGATTTCGGCCGCCGGATAGAGCACGCAGCCAATCGCGCGCTCGGGCGTGAGACGGTTCCATTGCGCGCCGTCCGGGTCGATGCTTTCGAGGCGGGTACCCGCGAACTTGCCGCCATGCTGGTAGAAGTACCAGTAGGGAATGCCGTTGGTGCCCGTGACGATGGCCGTGTGCTTGCCGAGGAGCGGCTGCATCGCGTCGATCACGCCCGCCACCGAATGCGCCTTGAGCGTAATGATGACGACGTCCTGCACGCCCAGTTCGCGCGGATCGGACGTGCAGCGCACCTTCGCCACGTACTCTTCGCCGTCCATCAGCAGACGCGCGCCGTTCTCGCGCATGGCGGCCAGATGCGGGCCGCGAGCGACGAAGCTCACGTCGGCGCCTGCACGGGCGAGTTGCACGCCCATCATGCCTCCGATAGCGCCCGCTCCAAAGATGCAGATCTTCATGTTGAAACCCCAATGACGTTGAAAACCGCTTGTCCGCAGGGCGTTTCGCGAGCGATGGGGAAGCTGCCCGCTCGCCGCGCCCCCGGACGATGGTTTGAGCATAGGGGGCGCTGTCGATTAACGACAGTTAAAGTTTGTCGGGAAAATCATCAAGAGAAGCTTATGGATAAGGGGCGGCTGAGGAGGCTGTTCAGGCGCGCCGCACGAGCAGAAAACTCACCCCGATCAGACCGAGAAATGCACCGCAGGTGCGATTGAACCAGCGGCGCACGGTGGTGCGGGTGAGCCAGCGGCCGAGGTACATGCCGGCGAGCGAGTAGAGCGCGATGGCCACGCATTCGAGCACGAGAAAGCTCGCGCCGAGCACGCCGAACTGCGGTGCGATGGGCCTGGCGACATCGACGAATTGCGGCAGGAAAGCCGTGAAAACGAGAATCGCTTTGGGGTTGCCCGCCGCCACGAGGCATTCGCGCCATGCGAGACGCGCGAGCGAGGCGTCGCCATCCATGCTTTCGCCGATGGGGTTGGCGTCGCTGCGCCAGAGCTGTATGGCGAGCCACACGAGGTAAGCGGCGCCCGCAAGCTTGATGACGAAGAAGACCGCCTCGGAAGCGCGCAGCACCACGGCCAGACCCGTGGCCGCGAGCGCGATCATCGCGGCGAACGAAACGAGCCGGCCCGTGCCGCCGAGGAAGGCGCGCAGAAAACCGTGCCGCGCGGCCACATTGATCGAGAGGAGATTGTTCGGGCCTGGCGCCATATTCAGGGCGAAGCAGGCGGGCAGGAAGAAGAGCCAGGCGGTGAGGGACATGATGACGCTCGAAGAACGTTAGCGCCGTGCGCGGCGCGCCGTGAATCGGCACATTCTAGCGCGCCTCGCGCGGGCCACCAGGCCGCTCAATTGAAAATCGGCAGCATGAGAAAGAGCTTGATGGTGATGGCGTTGGCAATGTCGATGAAGAACGCGGCCACCATCGGCACCACGAGAAACGCCAGATGGGAATGGCCGAAGCGCGCCGTGACCGCCTGCATGTTCGCAATCGCCGTGGGCGTTGCACCGAGGCCGAAGCCGCAGTGCCCCGCCGTAAGCACGACAGCGTCGTAGTTCGCGCCCATCGCGCGGAACGTCACGAAGATCGCGTAGACCACCATGAGCAGTGTTTGCGCGGCGAGGATCGTGAACACCGGCAGCGCGAGCGCGGCGAGGTCCCACAGGCGCAGCGTCATGAGCGCCATGGCGAGAAAGAGCGCGAGGCTCACGTTGCCGATCAGCGCGACGGCGTGCTCGGCCACGGGCCGCCCGATGAGCGCGAGCCCGTTGGCGAGGAGCACGCCGACGAACAGCACGCACACGAAGGTCGGCAATTCGAACGCGGTGCCTGCGATCAGCCCGGAAAGCGCTTCGCCCACGGCGAGGCTGATGGCGATGAGCGTGAGCGTGTTGATGAACGCGCCCGGCGTGGTGGGCTGCTCGGCTTTCGGCTCCTCGAATGCGTAGGGATCGGGCGTTGCCGCGCCGCCGGCGCCAGGCGTATCGGCGCCCGCCTGTGCGCCGATGCGTTTCATGAGGTGCTGCGCAACGGGTCCGCCAAGAATGCCGCCCATGACCAGCCCGAAGGTGGCGCACGCAATGGCCGCTTCGGTCGCGGACTGCAGCCCGTGATGCTCGGTGAACACCGCACCCCATGCGGCGCCCGTGCCATGCCCGCCCGCGAGCGAGACCGAGCCGCCCAGCAGCCCGAACAGCGGATCGACGCCGAACGCCATGGCGAGTGCGATGCCCAACACGTTTTGCAGCACGAGCAGGACGACCACGACAGCGAGAAAGCGCACGAGTACCGGGCCGCCCTGTTTCAGGTTGGCGAGATTCGCATTGAGGCCGATCGTGGCGAAGAACGCTTGCATGAGCGGCGCCTGCAGCGAGGTGTCGAAGACCACGTCCGTGTGCGCGAAGCTGTGCAGGCCGAACACGATCAGCGCGGCGACGATGCCGCCTGCCACGGGTTCCGGTATCGTCCATTTGCGCAGGATCGGCACGGCGGCGACGAGCCACTGGCCGACCAGCAGCACGAGCGATGCGACGACGAGCGTTCCGTAGACTTTGACGTTCATGGCGGGTGTCCGGCGGGGCGATGAGAGGGCCAGGCTGGCGGCGCATCTTTCGCGCACGGTACACCAGGCGCCTGCGCGTTGCGCGCATGGTGCGCAGCCAGGCGCCGGTTCCGGCTGCGTTGCTTGCACGAAACGGGGCCCACGCTTAAATTGGCAGGCATTCTCAGGCGCAAAGCCGCCGCCCATGCAGGACGAATACCCCCGCATTTCCCCGTTCGCCACGATGGCGCGAGACCGTACAAGAACCGGAGAAGGTCATGAATGGGAGCACCGTTGCTGAACGCGAGGCGGCCGGGCGTGCCGCGCGCGAGCGCTCGAAACGTTCGAGCCACAAGGAAACCGGCACCATCAAGCGCGATCCGCTCGCCTTGCTGCGCGCGAGCAGCGAAGGCCGCGTGCCGAACCTCGTGCAACTGCGCTACGGGCGCATGGTCGTCTCGCCCTTCACGTTCTTCCGCGGCAGCGCGATCCTCCAGGCGCACGACCTCGCGGGTGTGCCTAACACCGGCATGACGATGGAGATTTGCGGCGACGCGCATCTGCTGAACTTCGGCGCCTTCGCTACGCCCGAGCGCCAGCTCGTCTTCGATCTCAACGACTTCGACGAGGTCGCGCCCGGCCCCTGGGAGTGGGACGTGAAGCGGCTCGTGGCGAGCTTCGTCGTGGCGGCGCGGCACATGCGCTACTCGCGCGGCGTGGCCGAGGAGCTGGTGATGACGGCGGTGACCAGCTATCGCGACCGGCTGCGCCAGTCCGCGGAGTACGGCGCACTCGATCTCTGGTACGACAAAATCACCTTCGACCGCATGGTCGAAACCGCGCTCACGCCCGAAGGCCGTCGCCTGATCCGGCGCGGCATGGAGAAGGCCGCGAACCGCACGCACGAGAATCTGCTCGAAAAGCTCGCGGAGCGCGACGGCGACCACTGGACGATTCACGACGCACCGCCCGCGCTCTTTCACGTGCACGGCGTCAACACGCTATTCGAACCCGAAGACGACTGGTTCGCGCTTGGCGACTGGCGCACGCTGATCGAGCCCATGTACGAGGCTTACGCGAAGACGCTCGCACCCGACCGGCGCGAACTGCTCGATCACTTCGCGATTCAGGACCTGGTGTTCAAGGTGGTGGGCGTGGGCAGCGTGGGCACGCGCTGCCTCGTGATGCTGCTCGTCGATCATCACGAGAAGCCGCTCTTCCTGCAGGTGAAAGAGGCGCGCCGCTCGGTCGTTTCGCAGTACTTCAAGTCGCCGTCGATCAAGCACGAAGGCGCGCGCGTCGTGCACGGCCAGCGGCTGCTGCAGGCCGCGAGCGATATCTTCCTCGGCTGGACCACGGGGCCCAACGGCCGTCATTTCTACGTGCGCCAGTTGCGCGACATGAAGCTCTCGGTCGATCTGCAGCTGCTCGACAGTCCCCTGCTCTGCGGCTATGCGCGTCTGTGCGGCTGGGCGCTCGCGCGTGCGCACGCGAAATCGGGCAGCGCCGCCATCGAAATCTCTTCGTACATCGGCCGCAGCGACCAGTTCGCGGAGGCGCTCACGGGCTACGCATTCAGCTATGCCGACCAGGTGGAGCGCGATTACGACGTGTTCCTCAAGGCCGCGCGCAGCGGCGCGATCGTCGCGCGCAGCGACGACGACATGGCCGCCGATTTCCGCGTATGAGCAAAGGCTGAGTCGAACCTGCAGGCCAAGGCCCAAGCGTGCTGCGGAACGCGCTATCCTTGCGCTTTTCTTTCATCGCGCCGCGCATGAGCCTCGTACGCATGCACGGCACGCGCCCCATGCGTCTACGTCATATCGAAGTCTTTCACGCGATCATGCGCACCGGCTCGCTGTCCAAGGCGGCCGAGCTGCTTTGCGTTTCGCAGCCCGCGGTCAGCAAGGTGCTCGCGCATGCGGAGCGCAGTGCGGGCCTCAAGCTCTTCAGCCGCGCGCACGGCCGCCTGCAGCCCACGCGCGAGGCCGAGTTGCTGTTCGCCGAAACGCAGAAGCTGCAATCGAACCTCGACAGCATTCGCGATCTCGCGCGCAATCTTGTGTTGCGTCCGCAAGGGCTGTTGCGCATCGGCTGTCTGCCGAGCCTCGGCATGAGCCTGATCCCTGCTGCCGTGCAGACGTTTCGCGCGGGCTATCCCGAGGTGTCGCTCAGGATCCAGACGCGCCACACCGCGGAACTGCTCAACGCGCTGCTCACACGCGAACTCGATCTGGGCGTCGCGCTCAATCCACCCACGCGGCCGGGCATTGCCGCGGTCGAACTGGCGCGCACGGCCGTGGTCTGCGTCGCGCCGCCCGACGACCCGACGCCGGAACACACGCCGCTCGCGTTGCGCGATCTGGTCGATGGCGAGTGGATCAGCATCGGCAACGTCGATCCGCTTGGCGAGGCGATCGGCAACCTGCTCGAAGCCGAAGGCGTGGACGACCGGCTCGCGGCCGTCGAGGCGCAGACGTGGCACGTCGCGCGCGCACTCGCGGCGCGCGGCATCGGCCGCGTGCTGCTCGACGAACTCAGCGCGCGCGGGGCGGGCGATCCGGTGTCGATCCGGCGCGTCGAACCGGCACTCACGGTCGGCGTGTTCGCGATGTGGCGCGAAGGCGGCATGGACTCGCAGGCAGGCAATGCGTTCGTGGAGGTGCTGCGCGGCTGTCTCGCCGCTACGTGCGCCGCGTGAGCGCCCGGACACGGGAGCCAAGGCCGCAAGACGCGAGCCGGCACGGGCGCCGGTACAATCGCGCGCAGAGGGGAGCGTTGCTGTGCGTGCGTTTCATGCGAACGAACGAGAGATCCAGTGGAGACACGGTTGAAGCGCGAGTCGAAGCCGTTGGGTATCGTCAGAAGGCTGTGCGGCCACATGCGCTACGTCGCGCTCGCGAGCGCCTGCGCGTTTGCAGGCGCGGTGCATGCCGACGAACTGGAAAGCCCCACGCTGCGCAAGATTCGCGACACCGGGACGATCGTCATCGGCGTGCGCGAGGCCACCGTGCCGTTTTCCTATATGGCCGGCGGCGAGCACGCAACGGGCTACTCGTACGAGATCACTCAGCGCATCGTGGAGAACGTGCGCGAGACGCTCAAGCTCCCCGAACTCCGCGTGCGCGAACTCGTCGTCACGCCGCAGAACCGCATCACGCTCGTGCAGAACGGCACGATCGACCTCGAGTGCAGCACCACGACGCATACGCGCGAGCGCGAGAACGACGTCGCGTTCTCCAACAGCATCTTCGAGTACGGCGTGCGCATGCTCGTGAAGCGCGGCTCGCCGGTCAAGGACTTCGGCGATCTCGCGGGCCGTACGGTGGTCACGACGGCGGGCACGTCGGAAGAGCGCCTGCTGCGCCGCTGGAACATGGACCGCGCGATGAACATGCGCATCGTCGTCGCGAAGACTCACGGCGACTGCGTCGAAGCCGTGCGCTCGGGACGCGCCGTTGCCTTCGTAATGGACGAGCCGCTGCTGCACGCCGCGCTCGCGACCGGCTACGTGGCGAGCGAAACGCCGGGCGCGCCGGTCGAGCAAAGCGCGCGTATCCGGAACGACGCGCACGCTTTCGCGATCGTCGGCAGGCCGGCCAGGTCGGAGGTGTACGGCTGCATGTTCCGGCGCGGCGACACGGCCTTCAAGCGCATTGCCGACGACACCATCGCGAAGATGGAGCGCTCGGGCGAGGCGCTCGCACTTTACCGACGCTGGTTCGAGGCGCCCATTCCGCCTGCGGGCGTGAACCTCGACTATCCGATCTCGGAGCCGATGAAGGCGCTTTTCGCCAATCCTAACGACCAGCCGCTCGATTGAAGGCTCAACCGAAAGAAAGAGGCAACGATGAGTGATACGCAACAACGCAAGATCGCACTGGTGACGGGCGCGGGCAGCGGCATTGGCCGCGCGTGCGCGCAAAAGCTGCTGGCCAGCGGCTTCGTCGTCGTTTTGGCAGGCCGGCGGCCCGCGCCGCTCGAAGCGCTCGAGGGCGAGGCCCGCGCGCGCGGGCAAGAAGCGCTGGCGGCGCCTTGCGACGTGACCGACGCGGCGGCCGTCGAGGCGCTCTTCGAGACGATCCGCACGCGCTACGGCCGGCTCGATCTGCTCTTCAACAACGCGGGCCGCAACGCGCCGGCCGTGGACATCGACGAGCTTTCCGTGGACGACTGGCGCGCCGTGGTCGATACGAACCTCACCGGTGTGTTCCTGTGCACGCGCGCGGCGTTCGGGCTCATGAAGCGGCAGACGCCGCGCGGCGGGCGCATCATCAACAACGGCTCGATTTCGGCGCACGCGCCGCGGCCGTTCAGCGCCGCCTACACGGCGACCAAGCACGCCATCACGGGCCTCACGAAAACCGTTTCGCTCGATGGCCGGCGCTACGACATCGCGTGCGGGCAGATCGACATCGGCAACGCGGCGACCGAGATGGCCGAGCGCATGGCGCGCGGCGTGCCGCAGGCGAACGGCGAAATCGCCGTCGAGCCGCTGATGGACGTGGAACTCGTGGCCGACGCGCTGCTGCACATGGCGCAACTGCCGCTCGAAGCGAACGTCCAGTTCATGACGATCATGGCGACGAAGATGCCGTTCGTAGGGCGCGGCTGAGCGCGCAGGCCGGGCGGGCGCTGTCGCACGCTCGGCCGCCGCGTCCCGTATACTGGCTGCTGAACCACCACGACGCCCGAGCGCCCATGCCTTTGCCCCCGCGTCCGGACGACGATCCGCGCCCCCAGCCGCCCGTATGCCCCGATAACGACGACTGCTGCCATAGCGGCTGCGACCCCTGCATCTTCGATCTGTACGACGAGGAGTTCGGCCGCTACCGCGCAGCGCTGGCCGCGTGGGAAGCGCGCGAAGCGGAACGGCAGGCGCAGGCGAAAGCCCCGCGCAAGCATCCCGCAAAGCCGGCTTCGCCAACGGCCGTGCCGTCGGGCGGCAAGCCCTCGCGCTGAACTGCATTGCTGCCTGCCGCCATGACCGAATCCATCCTCGTTCCCAACGCTCCCATCCTCGACGCCGCCGCCCTCGACGCGCTGCAGGCGTTCGTCGAGCGCCATCCGCGCCTGTTCGTGCTGACGGGCGCGGGCATCAGCACAGATTCGGGCATTCCGGGCTACCGCGACGAGAACGGCGCCTGGAAGCGCTCGCCGCCCATCACGCTGCAGGAATTCCTCGGCTCCGAGAGCATGCGGCGCCGCTACTGGGCGCGCAGCCTGATCGGCTGGCCCACGGTGGGTCTCGCGCAGCCCAATGGCGCGCACCACGCGCTCGCGCGCCTCGGTGCGGCGGGCTACGCGCGCACGCTCGTTACGCAGAACGTGGACGGCCTGCATCAGCGCGCGGGCAGCCGCGACGTGATCGAGCTGCACGGCAGCATCGCGCACGTGCATTGCCTCGACTGCGGCGCGCAGTATACGCGCGCCTCGATCCAGCCGGAACTCGAGGCGCGCAACCCGGCCATCGTGGGCGCGAGCGCGGAACCCGCCGCCGACGGCGACGCCCATCTCGACTTCGACGGCGCGAACGCCTTCCACGTGCCCGCGTGCGCCGCGTGCGGCGGCACGCTCAAGCCTTCGGTGGTCTTCTTCGGCGAGAACGTGCCGCGCGAGCGCGTGGCGAGCGCCTCGAACGCGCTCGACGAGGCCGACGCCGTGCTCGTAGTCGGCTCCTCGCTGATGGTGTATTCGGGCTACCGCTTCTGCGCCTGGGCGCAGCAGCGCGGCAAACCCGTGGCCGCGATCAACATGGGCAAGACGCGCGCCGACCCGCTCCTCGCCCTCAAACTCGAAGCCCCCTGCGCCGCCGTGCTCGACGCGCTGGGCGCGCGCCTCGTCCCCTGACACTCCACGACCTCACGGAACCGACGACATGCTGACCACGCTAGCCGAACTCGAAGCGCACTACGGCACGCCGCACGAACGCGCGTTGCGCAAGGAAATCGATCACGTCAACGCGGATTACCGGCGCTTCATCGAAAGCTCGCCGTTCGTCGTGCTCGCCACGGGCGGCCCGGATGGCCTCGACTGCTCGCCGCGCGGCGATGCACCCGGCTTCGTGCGCATTCTCGACGAGCACACGCTCGCGTTGCCCGACCGGCCCGGCAACAATCGCGTGGACAGTCTGCGCAACGTGGTCGCTTCGTCGCAGGTGGGGCTGCTGTTCATGGTGCCGGGCGTGGGCGAGATGCTGCGCGTGAACGGGCGTGGCCGCGTGAGTACCGACCCCGCGCTCCTCGCGAGCTTCGCCGTGGATGGCAAGCCGCCGCGCTCGGTGCTCGTGATCGACGTGGAAAGCGTGTACTTCCATTGCTCCAAGGCCATCGTGCGCTCGAAGCTGTGGGACCCGTCGCACCACGTCGAACGCTCGCACCTGCCGAGCGCGGGCGAGATGCTACGCCGCGTGAATGAGGAGCAATATGGCGAGACCTTCGACGCCGAGACTTACGAAGCCGGTCTCGCCGAGCGCATCAAGACCACGCTGTACTGAGTGAACGCCGACTGAACTTCAACCAAACGCCGAAAGACCGCAAGACGATGAACGAACCGCAAGCCGTCCAACGCCTGTCCGCGCCCGCCGCCGAGCGCAACGCCGCGCCGATCCTGGAGGTGCTGCGCGGCGCGCTGCCTGCGCGGGGCACCGTGCTCGAAATCGCGAGCGGCACCGGCCAGCATGCCGTCCACTTCGCGGCCGCGTTTCCTGACCTCGCGTGGCAGCCGAGCGACGCCGACGCGCGCGCCCGCGCCTCGATCGAGGCCTGGCGCGAGCACTCGGGTCTCGCCAACCTGCGTGCGCCGCTCGATCTCGACGTGTGCCGCGAGCCCTGGCCGATCGACGGTGTGGACGCCATCGTCTGCATCAACATGATTCACATCGCGCCGTGGGAAGCGGCGCAGGCGCTCATGAAAGGCGCGGGCGCGCGCGTTGCTACGGGCGGAGCGCTCGTGCTCTACGGGCCGTACCGGCGCGAAGGCGCGCACACGGCGCCGAGCAACGAGGCCTTCGACGCCGACTTGCGCGCGCGCGACCCGTCCTGGGGCGTGCGCGACATGGAGGAAGTGGAGGCGCTGGCGCAGGCGCGAGGCTTCACATGCGAAGCGCGCGTGCCGATGCCCGCGAACAATTTCAGCCTGGTGTTCCGAAAACAGTAAGCGAGGTCGGCAAACGTCCGGCGCGCATGCGCGCGTTCGCGCAGCGCCGCTACGTTTCCCTTATGCTTGCACGGTTGGCGCCCCGTTGCGGCGCCGTCAATGAATGAAGTGGAGAAACAACATGAGCAAACAGCCAATCGGCGTTGTAGGTCTGGCCGTGATGGGTAGCAATCTGGCGCTCAACATCGAAAGCCGCGGCCACGCGGTCTCGGTGTTCAATCGCAGCCGCGCCCGAACCGACGAGCTGATCGCCGAGTATCCGGATCGCAAGCTCGTGCCGGCGTACACGCTCGAAGAGTTCGTGGATTCGCTGGAAAAGCCGCGCCGCATTCTGATGATGGTGAAGGCCGGCGCGCCCACCGACGACACCATCGCCGCGCTCAAGCCGCTGCTGGAGAAGGGCGACATCCTGATCGACGGCGGCAATACGCACTTCACCGACACTATCCGCCGCAACCAGGAACTCGCGAAGTCGGGCCTGCACTTCATCGGCACGGGCGTGTCGGGCGGCGAGGAAGGCGCGCTCAAGGGTCCGTCGATCATGCCGGGCGGCCAGCGCGATGCTTACGATCTGGTTGCACCGATCCTCACTGAAATCGCCGCGAAGGCGCCGACGGACGGCGAGCCGTGCGTGGCCTACATGGGCCCGGACGGCGCGGGCCATTTCGTGAAGATGGTGCACAACGGCATCGAATACGGCGACATGCAGCTGATCGCCGAAAGCTACGCGGTGCTCAAGCAGGTGCTCGGCCTCTCGAACGAAGAACTGGGCAAGGTCTACACCGAATGGAATGAAGGCGAGCTCGACAGCTATCTGATCGAGATCACCTCGAAGATCTTCGGCAAGAAGGACGAGGAAACCGGCAAGGATCTCGTCGACGTGATTCTCGACCGCGCCGCACAAAAGGGCACCGGCAAGTGGACGAGCCAAAATGCGCTGGATATCGGCGCGCCGCTGCCGCTCATCACCGAAGCCGTGTTCGCGCGCGTGCTCTCGTCGCTCAAGACGCAGCGCGTGGCCGCGAGCAAGGTGCTTTCGGGCCCGGACGCGAAGCCGTTCTCGGGCGAGCGCAAGGCGTTCATCGAGTCGGTGCGCCGCGCGCTGTATTTCTCGAAGGTGATTTCGTACGCGCAAGGCTTCTCGCAACTGCGCATGGCTTCCGACGAGTACAAGTGGGACCTGCAATACGGCACGATCGCCAAGATCTTCCGGGCGGGCTGCATCATCCGCGCGCGCTTCCTGCAGAAGATCACGGACGCCTACGCGAAGGACCCTCAGCTCGATAACCTTCTGCTCGATCCCTATTTCCGTGACATCGCGGCCAACTATCAGTCGGCGCTCCGCGACGTGGTGATCCAGGCGGTAAGCGCGGGCGTGCCGGTGCCGGCGTTCTCGTCGGCCATTGCGTACTTCGACGGCTACCGCTCGGAGCGCGTGCCCGCCAACCTCGTGCAGGCACAGCGCGACTTCTTCGGCGCACACACGTTCGAGCGCATCGACAAGCCGGGCAGCTTCCACGCGGACTGGTCGTAAGGTCGCAAGACAGAAGGCCGCATTGTCGTTGCGGTCTTTGTTGGAATCGTAAGGTGAGTCCGCAGGGCTCACCTTTTTTTATTACTGAAATCGCAATGGTGTTTTGACGAATTAGGGTTTTCCCTAGCGTGATCGGACGCCTACACTGTAATCAATCGCTGACGAACACGGTGTTCTGAAGCGGAAATAAAACAGATGGAGGTCCGATCATGAACAAGCTTATCCCCGCAGTCGTCGTTGCCGCCGCGCTTGCCATCCCAGCAATCTCGTTCGCCCAGTCGAGCGAACAAGGCCTGACCCGCGCCCAGGTGCGTGCGGAACTGGTTCAACTCGAGCACGCTGGCTACAACCCGTCGGCTGACCATGTGAACTACCCGGAAAACCTGCAGGCCGCGCAAGCGCGCGTGACCCAGGAAAAGCTCGCCGCCGGCGACACCAGCGGCTACGGCGCTCCGGCGGTCGGCACGTCGCAGTCGGGTGCCGCGGTGCAACCGGCGCAAGTCGCCCCGAACCAGCGCATTTACTTCGGCCACTAAGCCCTGACCGAACGGAACCGCTTCAGGCGGTTCCGGCAAGCTACCCCCTGTAGTGAGTTGTCGCTGTACGCAGTCAGTTGTTGCAGCAGAAGTAAGCAGTGAGTGCACTAGAAGTTGCAGTTGCAAGACGCAGTGAGTGGTTGCAGTAGAAGGTGCAGTGTGCAGTTGCAGTACGCAGTAGGTGAGTTGTTGCAGTCAGGAAGTACGCAGAGAGCAGAAGGTAGTTGAAGTTGGCTGGCGCAGTGAGAGGTGCAGCCGTGCAGTAGCAGAACGCAGTAGGCAGTACGTTGTTGCAACAGGCAGTCCAGCACGGGCCGGTCTCCACCGGCCCGTACTTTTTTGTGGCGCGCTTTGTCCATATCTAAGGACGCCATACCGAACATTGACGGGTCCGAACGTCACTCCTATGATCGGGCGGCAGTTTCCCTGAAGTTGCCCCGCTACAGGAGACGCCCCGCCATGACCCGCTCCCCCCGCAAGCCCTTGCGCAGTCAGGCCTGGTTCGGCAAAGCCGACAAGGACGGCTTCATTCACCGCTCGTGGATGAAGAATCAGGGCATCCCTCACGACGCGTTCGACGGCCGCCCCGTCATCGGCATTTGCAATACGTGGTCGGAACTCACGCCGTGCAACGCGCATTTTCGCGAACTCGCGGAGTACGTGAAAAAAGGCGTGTACGAAGCCGGCGGTCTGCCACTCGAGTTTCCCGTGATGTCGCTCGGCGAATCGAACTTGCGGCCCACCGCGATGCTGTTTCGCAACCTCGCCTCCATGGACGTCGAGGAGTCGATTCGCGGGAATCCGATCGACGGCACGATTTTGCTCGTCGGCTGCGACAAGACCACGCCGGCCTTGCTGATGGGCGCAGCGTCGTGCAACTTGCCCGCGCTCGCCGTCTCCGGCGGCCCAATGCTCAACGGGCGTTTCCGGGGCCATGAGATCGGCTCGGGCACGGGGGTGTGGCAAATGTCGGAGGAAGTGCGCGCGGGGACAATGTCGCAGGCCGAATTCGTCGAAGCGGAGTCGTGCATGAACCGCTCGCGCGGCCACTGCATGACCATGGGCACGGCGTCCACGATGGCCTCGATGGTCGAATCGCTGGGCATGGGGCTGCCCCACAATGCGGCCATTCCCGCTGTCGATGCGCGCCGCCAGGTGCTCGCGCAACTCGCCGGGCGGCGCATCGTCGAGATGGTGCGCGAGGACCTCACGATGTCGAAGATCCTCACCCGCGCGGCGTTCGAAAACGCGATCCGCACCAACGCGGCCATCGGCGGCTCGACCAACGCCGTCGTGCATCTGATCGCGCTCGCGCGGCGCATTGGCGTGCCGCTTTCGCTCGATGACTGGGAACTCGGCTCCGATGTTCCGTGCCTCGTGAATCTGCAGCCTTCCGGCCATCATCTGATGGAGGACTTTTATTACGCGGGCGGTCTGCCCGCGGTGCTGCGGCAACTGGGCGAGCAAGGGCTGCTGCATCGGGACGCGTTGACGGTCAACGGTAAAACCCTCTGGGAAAACGTGGCCGACGCGCCGAACTACAACCCCGAAGTCATCACCTCGTTTGCGCAGCCGTTCAAGCCCAAAGCCGGCATCGCCGTGCTCAAGGGCAACCTCGCGCCCGACGGCGCGGTCATCAAGCCTTCGGCCGCCACGCCGGCGCTGTTGCGGCATCGCGGCCGCGCGGTGGTGTTCGAGAACGTCGAGGAACTGCACGCGAAGGTCGACGACGCATCGCTCGATATCGACGAGCACTGCGTCATGGTCCTCAAAGGCGCCGGACCCAAGGGCTATCCGGGCTTCGCCGAGGTCGGCAACATGCCGCTGCCGAAGAAGGTGCTGCAAAAGGGCATTACCGACATGGTGCGCATTTCGGACGGCCGCATGAGCGGCACGGCGTATGGTGCGGTCGTGCTGCACGTGTCGCCCGAAGCGGCTGCGGGCGGCCCGCTCGCGCTCGTGCGCACGGGCGACATGATCGAGCTGGACGTCGCGGCGCGGCGCCTGCATCTGGAAGTCTCCGACGCAGAACTCGCGCGCCGCAAGACCGAGTGGACGGCGCCCGAGCTGCCCGAGCGCGGCTATTACCGGCTTTACGTCGAGCACGTGCTGCAGGCCGACAAGGGCGCGGATCTGGACTTTCTGGTCGGCGCGAGCGGCGCGGCCGTGCCGCGCGACTCCCACTGATCGCGCAGGAGCACACGATGAGCGCGCCAGCCAAATCCGTCGGTGCGATCGCCGGCATCTACCCGATCCTCTATGCGTACTTCGATCGCGATAACCGCCTCGACCGCGCCGCCATGCGACGCCAGGTCGAAGCGGCCGTGCGCGGCGGCGCGCCGGGCATTGCGGTGCTCGGGCTCGCGACCGAGGTCGACAAGCTTTCGCGCGCCGAACGCGAGCAGGTGATCGGCTGGGCGCAGGAGGACAGCGGCGGCGCGCTGCCGCTCGCCGTCACGGTGAGCGGTCCCACGGTTCAGGCGCAGCGCGAATTCGCGCAACACGCGATCGAACGCGGCGCGGCATGGCTGATCCTCCAGCCTCCCGTGCGCGCTCACGGCGAGCCTGCGCAATCCGAATCGTTCTATTTCGACTTCTTCGCTGACGTGATGGCAGGGCTCGACGTGACGGTCGGCATACAGAACGCGCCAGAGTATCTGGGCGTCGGGCTCTCGCCGGGCAGTTTGCGCGCGCTTGCCGCGCAATGCCCGAACTTCCGCGTGCTCAAGGGCGAAGGCCCGGCGGTGACGATCGCCGAAACGATCGCGCAGATCGGCGACCTGATGCCCGTGCTCAACGGCCGCGGCGGCCTGGAATTGCTCGACAACCTGCGCGCCGGCTGTGCGGGGATGATCGTCGCACCGGACTGCTTCGACTGGCAGCAGCAGGTCTACGCCGCGTATTGCGCAGGCGATCTCGAGCGCGCACAAGCCCTGTACCAGCAGGTGCTGCCCGCCATCGTCTTCGTCATGCAGTCGCTCGATACGCTGATTTGCTACGGCAAGCGCATTGCGGCGTGGCGCATGGGCATCGACGTCGACTATGAGCGCGACGTGAAGCTGGCGCCGAGTAGTTTCGGCCTCGAAGCCGCCCGGCGATTCGCGCGGCAGCTCGGCCCGCTCGCGTGATCAGCGCGCATGCAGATGGGGCACGCCCTCGCTCGTCGCGACCTTGAGCTGATGCAGCGCCCGGTGCGCCTTGTTCAACTGGGCCTGCGCGGCAATGCGCTGCGCCTCCAGCTGAGCGACGTCCTTCCGTATCTGGTGCTGGCGGCCCGTCACCGTCTGCTCTTGTTCCGCATGGCGCTGCAGATCCACGCGCAGGCGTTCGGCCTGGGCTTCCGACTCCTCGATCTGCCGTGTGAGCTCCGCATTTTGCGCGACGAGTTGCACGCGGCGCGTTTCGCCGTCGGCGAGGCGCGTGGCTTGCTCCTGCATCAGGTGAAATGCCGAGCCGGCCGCGTCGAGGTCGTTGGCTTTCAGCGCGCGCCACAGTACGCTTTCTTGATGGAGCGCGACGAAGTAGCCGAGCGTGGGCGGATGGAAGAAGAGGCTGACCGTATAGGCGAAGCAGCGATAGACGCGGAAGGTCAGGAGCTCGTCGGCAGCGTGGAGCGCTTCGAATGCGGCGCCGTCGGCGATCTGCACGGGGCGGCCATTGAGGTGCGCGGGCATGACCGGCACCGGATGGAGTGTGGACACTGGCCGAGGCCCGCCGGCGCCTTCGGGCTGCACGGCTGCGCCTGCGGAAGGCTCCCCGCGCGACTCGACCTCGACGGGAGCCTCGGGCGGCGTAACGGTGGGCTCGGGCGCGGATTGCGAGACGCGGCTCGCGGCTTCGCTTGCGACGGCGCGCTGCGTGGCGGCATCATGGGCGACGGCCAGGATTCGTGATGGCGCGCCAGAGAGCGCGGTGTTACGGCGGTTCAGAATGGATTTCACGGCGGTTCCCCCAGTTTGGCGCGCCAAAAACAAGGCGCTCCGCGCGCGGCAGCGTGGCACACGGGCGCCGGCGCGCAGGCAAATGGGGCGGGCGATGCGGGTAGGGCGCCGTCCGCTCCGGGTTCGCGTACTAGTGAAGCAGGCGAGGCCGGCGTGCGATGTCGTCGAAGAGCGCACGGCCGGGCTCGAGCGCGAAAAGCCAGGTTTCGTCATAGCCGCTCAGCGTATCGAGCGCGTCGCGCAAGCGCTCGATGACTACGGCGGGAATTTCCACGGACGCCTCGGTGGCGCCGGAAAGCCGTGCGATGCTGGCGTGCTGGACCAGTTCGTCGGCGGCTTCGGCCACGTCGGCCGCAAAGACGAGATGGTTGTTCAACAATTCGACGAGGCCCGGCGACGACGTGACATCTTCGACGTTGAGCTGCAGCGAAAGAAAGGTGGCTTTGTTCATTCTCGGATCCCTCAGGGCCATGGGACTGCAGCGAGAGGCCTTTCATCTGATTATCGGGTGACGCGTGAACCAGTATAGGCGTAGACCCGCGCAAACGCAGGCCGGGCGAGCATGCCGGCGAAAAAAGGCGGCTGGAGCATGAACGATATAATGGGGGACGTTCGCCATTTCCGGCTTATTCCGTCTTCATTCGCGCGGAAGGTGGCGCGCAAGCGAACGCCTGCGGCCCGCCGCGCACTCCACATGCGTATTTTTTCGTCATACGCGAGGACCAAGCGAGGAACAGCAAGATGAATCGACAACGGCGAAACCCGGGCGCGTATGCGGCGCTGGCCGCCCTCACGCTCGTCTGCAGCGCCTGTAGCAGTACCTTCGCGCCATGGGAATCCCAAAGCGCCCCCCCAATGTCCACGAGCGGCGTGCCCGCGGGCTACTACCGCGTCAATCCGGGCGACACGCTCTCGCGCGTCGCCGGGGCCTTCGGCCAGCGTCCCCAGGACATCGCGAGCTGGAACCAGCTGCCTTCCGCCAACGCCCAGATCCTGCCAGGCCAGGTGCTGCGCGTCGCGCCCCCGCCCAACTACGCAACGGCTGCGCCGCAGGCGCAGATGCCTGGCGGCGCACCGGCCGCCGCTGGCGTAGCCATGCCCGCACCCGTTGCGCCGGGCATCGCGCTCGCGTGGCCTGCGCGCGGGCCGATCCTGCAGCGCTTCGTGCCGGGCAAGTCCACTGGCATCGTGATCGGCGGCTCGCCCGGCGAGGAGGTCAAGGCGGCCGCCGCCGGCCGCGTGGTCTACGCCGGCACGGGTATCGAGGCCTACGGGCCGCTCGTGATCATCAAGCACAACGACCAGGTCGTGACGGCCTATGGCCGCAACGGCAAGCTGCTCGTGAAGGAAGACGACGCCGTGTCGCAAGGCCAGCCGATCGCGGAAATGGGCACCGGCGGCGTTCAGTTCGAAGTCCGTAGCGACGGCAAGCCCGTCGATCCGCTGCCGCTGCTCGCGCACTAGCCACGGCGAAAGCGCGCTCCGCGCCCGGCCCGGCATTGCGCTGGGCCGCCGTTTGAAAATACACTCGATGGTTCCACGCCGCACGGGCGCGCGCCCGACCAGGCGCGCGCCCGTGCGTCCCGCGCGTGCTTCAACCACGAGGATTTCATCGCAATGATCGACCTGCGCAGCGACACCGTCACCCGTCCGAGCGAAGCCATGCTCGCCGCCATGACCCGCGCCGAAACCGGCGACGACGTATGGGGCGACGACCCGACCGTGCTGCGCCTGCAGGCGCGCGTGGCGCAAGAG
The DNA here is from genome assembly GCF_040948855.1 of Paraburkholderia sp. BR10882. Classification (NCBI taxonomy): domain Bacteria; kingdom Pseudomonadati; phylum Pseudomonadota; class Betaproteobacteria; order Burkholderiales; family Burkholderiaceae; genus Paraburkholderia; species Paraburkholderia sp. BR10882. The sequence goes on from NZ_JBFPKP010000002.1 coordinate 734,864, forward strand.
GCGGGCAAGGAGGCGGGACTCTTCTTCCCGAGCGGCACGCAGAGCAACCTCGCCGCGCTGATGGCGCATTGCGCGCGCGGCGACGAGTACATCGTCGGCCAGGCGGCCCACACCTATAAGTACGAAGGCGGTGGCGCGGCCGTGCTGGGCAGCATCCAGCCGCAGCCGCTCGACAACGCCGAAGACGGCTCGATCCCGCTCGAGCGCATCGCTGCAGCGATCAAGCCGTTCGACGACCATTTCGCGCGCACGCGTCTGCTCGCGCTCGAAAACACCATCGGCGGCAAGGTCCTGCCGGCGGATTACGTCGCGAAGGCCACACGGCTTGCGCATGAGCGCGGCCTCGCCACGCACCTCGACGGTGCGCGCGTGTACAACGCGACGGTCGCCTCGGGCCAGCCGCTCGAGGCGCTCACGGCGGGCTTCGACTCGGTGTCGATCTGTTTTTCGAAGGGGTTGGGCACGCCGGTGGGATCGGTGCTGGTCGGCAGCCGCGCGCTCATCGACGCTGCGCATCGCTGGCGCAAGGTGCTGGGCGGCGGTATGCGCCAGTCGGGCGTGCTCGCGGCCGCGTGCCTTTACGCGCTCGATCACAACGTCGCGCGTCTCGCCGACGACCATGCGAACGCCGCGCGTCTCGCAGCCGGTCTCGCGCAGATCGAGCAGGTGAAGGTGATGTCGCAGGCGACGAACATGGTGTTCGTGCAGTTCCCGCAGGAGCACTGCGCGCCGCTGGAGGCATATCTCAAGGAGCGCGGCATCCTCACGCAGATGCTGTACGCGTCGCGCTTCGTCACGCACCTCGATGTGACGGCCGCCGATATCGACACGTTCGTGGCGGCGGTGAAGGGCTACTTCGCGCGATAAGCCGGTAGACGGGCTGGCGAAGGCGCGCTTTTCCCGCGTGCCTTTGCGTCAGACTTCAGCCGTCCGCACGGACCGCATCAATCGCATCACCCGCGCTGCACCGCCCGATGCGACGGCGCGAAAAGCCGCAGCCCGCTCGCAATGGCCGCCGCGCCCGCAAAGGCGCAGCCAAGGCTTAAGGCGAGCGTCGGGCCGTGCCGGCCCACGATCTGGAAGCACAGCGCCACCAACGCAGCGCCCGTAGTCTGCCCGAGCAGACGCGAGACCGCGACGGTGCCGCTCGCGCCACCGCTGCGCTCGGGCGGCGCGCTCGCCATGATCGCCCGCAGGTTGGGCGACTGGAAAAAGCCAAAGCCCGCGCCGCAGATCGCCATACGCACGACGATGTCAGTCACCGTGGGGTGCGCGGGCAGCAGCGCCAGCGACGCCATGCCGGCCGAGAGAATGGCGAGCCCGATCGCACCGAGCAGGCCCGGCGGATAGCGGTCGGAGAGGCGCCCCGCAATGGGCGCGGCGGCGGCCACGACCACGGGCCAGGGCGTCATCAGGAAGCCGGTCTCCACCTGGCTGCGCATCAGCACGGTTTCGAAATAGAACGGCAGGGAGACGAACGCGAGGCCCTGCGCCGCGAATGAGCAGATCGCGGTGACCGACGAAAGCGCGAAAACCGGCCGGCGGAACAGATCCACGGGCAGCATGGGCGCGGGATGGCCGGCTTCGCGCCGGATCAGCAGCGCGCCGAACACCAGCGCCACGACGGCCGCAATGCCCACTTCGATGCCGGGCGCGCGCTGCGCGGCCTCGCCGAGCGCGAAGATCAGCGCCGCGAACGTAATCACATTGAGCACCGCCGCGACGGGATCGAAGGCGTGCTTGCCGCGCGCCGTCTGCGGCAGCGCGGGCAGCGCGAACACGAGCGCGAGCACGCCGAGCGGCACGTTGATCGCGAAGAGCCACGGCCAGGTGCCCGCGGAGAGGATCAGCGAGGCCATGGTCGGACCCACGGCGAACGAAACGCCCACGATCAGCGCGTTCATGCCGAGCCCGCGCCCGAGCCGGTGCGGCGGGTAGAGAAAGCGGATCAGCGCCGTGTTCACGCTCATGATGGCGCTCGCGCCGAGCCCCTGCAGCACGCGCGCCCCGGCGAGCGCGGTCAGCGTGGGTGCGAGCGCGCAGGCGAGCGAAGCGACCGTGAAGATCGCGAGGCCGCTGATATAGATACGCCGGTGGCCGATGATGTCGCCGAGCGCGGCGAGTGGCAGCAGCGTGGCGACCATCGCGAGCTGGTATGCGTTGATGATCCACACCGAGGCGGCGGGGGCCGCGTGCAGGTCGGTGGCGATGGCCGGCAGCGCGGTGTTGGCGATGGCGGTGTCGAGCGTGGCGAGCGCAACGGCGAGCATCACCGCGCCCATGGCGCGGCGGTTCTTCGCGGACATGGGCGCGTCGGGCGGCTCGATATCGCTGGTGTTGCGGGTTTCGCGCGCCGCGGAAAAGGTTTCGGACAAGACAGTCTCGGGCGGATGGACGATGAAGGCTGCGGCGCGGGCCGCGCGGACGAATTTTGCGATTGTTACAGAGCCCGCCCGGTTCTGCAGGGGAAGCCTCAGGGCGTGGGGTGACTGTAAGGCCTTGGGTAGCACTCGATCGTTCACCACGGCTCAGCAATCGCAACTAACCGCAAAGCCCGTCACGCGCAGACGTGACGCCGCGCTGCGCGCGCGCAACCCACCGCATGGCAAGGGATCGAGGCGGACGGCGGGTTCCGCGTGGCCGGCGGCCGTGCTCCGTGCCCGGCTGGCGCGCCGCCGCACGCCATTTGAAAATGCACTACTCTGCAAATTGATCTGCGCTCGCTGGCGAGCGGTGCCGGCCTTTTGCGCCGCGGCGCCGACGCTTCATTGTCCCGTTCCGTCACGTGCGGCGCAGGCCCAGAACAACCGCGCGCCCTGCACCTTTTATGGGCGCGCCGCCATTTCCGGCGCATTGCATGGGACCGCACCAGGCGCTCGTTGCCAGGTGTGGTCGACAGGAGTCAGTAGATGACAGCCATCGGTCTCGAGTTCGATCAGTTGCAAAGCAGCGTCGAAGCGCTGCGTCGTTCCCTCTCCAATCGCCTGATGTACGGTGTCGGCAAGGACGCCGTGACAGCCCGTCCGCAGGACTGGCTGCATGCCGCGGCGCTCGCCGTGCGCGACCGGCTCGTCGAGCGCTGGATGATCACCACGCGCCGCCAGTATGATCAGGACGTCAAACGCGTCTATTACCTGTCGATGGAATTTCTCATCGGCCGCACATTCTCGAACGCGCTGATCGCGCTCGGCATCCACGACCAGATGAAAGAGGCGCTGGCGAGCGTGGGCGTCGACATGGACACGGTGCTCGACTACGAGCCCGACGCGGCGCTCGGCAACGGCGGTCTCGGCCGGCTCGCGGCGTGCTTTCTCGATTCGATGGCGACGCTCGGCATTCCGGGTTTCGGCTATGGCATTCGCTATGACTACGGCATGTTTCGCCAGCAGGTCGTGAACGGCGAACAGGTCGAAGCGCCCGACTACTGGCTGCGCTATGGCAATCCGTGGGAGTTTCCGCGGCCCGAGGTCCAGTATCCCGTGCGCTTCGGCGGGCGCACCATGCAGCGCAACGGCCATGTGGAATGGGTCGACACGCAGCACGTGAACGCCATGGCCTACGACACGGTCATTCCCGGCTACGCCACTAGCGCGACCAACACGCTGCGGCTGTGGTCCGCGCGCGCGGACGAAGAACTCGACCTGTCGGCGTTCAACCAGGGCGACTATCAGCGCGCGGTGGAAGCGCGCAACATCTCCGAGAACGTCTCGCGGCTGCTCTATCCCGACGACTCGACGATGGCCGGGCGCGAACTGCGTCTGCGCCAGGAATACTTTTTCGTCTCCGCGACGATGCAGGACCTGATTCGCCGCTACCTGCGCACGCACAGCACGTTCGGGCGCTTCTCCGAAAAGGTCGCGGTGCACCTGAACGACACGCACCCGGTGCTGGCCATTCCCGAGCTGATCCGTCTGCTCGTGGACGTGCATCATCTGCCGTGGGACGAGGCGATGGGCCACGTGCGCCGTGTGTTCTCGTACACCAACCACACGCTGATGCCCGAAGCGCTGGAAACCTGGGACGTCGAACTATTGGCGCGCCTCTTGCCGCGCCACCTCGAAATCATCTTCGACATCAACGCCGCGTTCCTGCGCGAAGCGAGCGACCGCGGCGCGCACGACCTCGACCTGATCCGCCGCATCTCGCTCGTGGACGAATACGGTCAGCGCCGCGTGCGTATGGCCTATCTCGCGATCGTCGCGAGCCACAAGGTGAACGGTGTCTCGAAGCTGCACTCGCAACTGATGACGCGCGATATCTTCGCCGACTTCGCGCGTCTCTTTCCCGACCGCTTCACGAACGTGACCAACGGCATCACGCCGCGCCGCTGGCTCGCGCAGGCGAGCGCGCCGCTCGCGCGCCTCGTGGACGAAGCGATCGGGCCGCGCTGGCGCAGCGATCTCTTCGAGCTGGGCGCGCTGCGCAAACTGCGCGGCGACGCGTCGTTCGAAGCCGCCTTCCGTGCGGCCAAGCGCAGCAACAAGGTGCGCCTCGCACATCGCGCCCTGCAGCGCACGGGCATCGTCTTCAATCCCGACGCGCTGTTCGACATGCAGGTCAAGCGCATTCACGAGTACAAGCGCCAGTTGCTCAACGTGCTGCACGTGATCACGCGCTACAACCGCATTCTCGAAGCGCCGGAGCGTGACTGGGTGCCGCGCGTCGTGCTGTTCGCGGGCAAGGCCGCGTCGGCGTACCGCATGGCGAAGATGATCATCCACCTCATCAACGACGTGGCCACGAAGATCAACAACGATCCCGTAGTGGGCGATCGGCTCAAGGTGGTGTTCGTGCCGAATTACGGCGTGAGCGTGGCCGAGGCGCTGATTCCCGCAGCGGACCTGTCCGAGCAGATCTCGACGGCGGGCACCGAAGCGTCGGGCACCGGCAACATGAAGCTCGCGCTCAACGGCGCGCTCACCATGGGCACGCTCGACGGCGCGAACATCGAGATCGGCGAGGCCGTGGGGCAGGACAACATTTTCATCTTCGGCCACACGTCCGACCAGGTCGATCAGCTGCGTTGCGCGGGCTACCGGCCGCGCCAGGTCTACGAGGAAAACGCCGAGCTGCGCCGCGCGCTCGACCAGATCCGTATGGGCTTCTTTTCACCGCACGATTCGGCACGCTACACGGACATCTTCCACACGCTCGTGGACTGGGGCGACCACTACCTCGTGCTGGCCGACTACTCGGCCTTCATCGAGGCCCAGGACGCCGCCGACCAGCGTTTCATGGACGTCCCCGCGTGGACCGCGAGCGCGATCGAAAACGTGGCGGGGATGGGGAAATTCTCGTCGGACCGTGCGATCGCGGAATACGCCCGAGATATCTGGCACGTGAAGTCGATCGAGATGGAGTGAGGGGCGAGCGCCCGCGGTGCTTCCGGCAGTACTTCCGGTAGTGCTTCCGGCGGTATCAGGGCGCTGAGGGCCGCGCCGTGCCGCCTTCGGCCTGCGCCGCTTGCGCGGCCTTGGCGATGCGCACCGCTTCCTGCACACGTTCGAGGAATGCCGGGTCGAGGCTCGCGACCGCCTCGCGCGATTCTCCGCCCGTCACGACATAGAGCCGGTGCACGGCTTCCTGCCAGAGCCACGCGAGCCAGCCCACCACGATCACCATCACGCCGCACGCGAGACCGGACGCCGAGCCGAGCACACCACCCACGACAGCGCCGGCGGCGCCGACCAGGCTGATCGCGATCGGCACCACGCGGCTGCGCCGCCCGATGACGATACGCACGTCCTCGATGTCGCGCATGGGGAAGACCTGGCCGGCTGCGGAAAGCGCGTTGCGCGTCACCGAGACGGCGGCTTCGTTGAAAGGGAGTTCCATCGGTTCGATCGCTGCGAGGTGAGAGAGCGCAGCGTACCAGAAGCGGGGCCAGGGCGGGGTCGCGGCGGACATAACGTCGCAGGCCGCACGCATGGCGGGGTGGGCCGTCTGCCGGAGCCGCTATACTTGCGCGCTTTTAATGCCCCCGTCGGCACCAGGGATTCTCCATGAGCGCACTGCCACGCTGTCCGAAATGCAATTCCGAGTTCACCTACGAAGACGGTGACGTCTACATCTGCCCGGAGTGTGCACATGAATGGTCGGCGCTAGCCACCGCGTCGGCTGAAACAGCGGGCAAGGTGTATCGCGATTCGGCCGGCAATGTCCTCCAGGACGGGGATACCGTCACGGTCATCAAGGACCTGAAACTCAAGGGTTCGGGTGGCGTGATCAAGATGGGCACCAAAGTAAAGAATATCCGGCTGGTGGACAGCGATCACGATATCGATTGCAAGATCGATGGCTTCGGCGCCATGAGCCTCAAATCGGAATTCGTCAGGAAGGCGTGACGAAAGGCGTCGCGCATCGACTGCGATGGACCAAAAAAAGCGGGGCATCCCAAGGGATGCCCCGTCCGGTAAGGCGCGGCGCGCAGCGCGAGCTGCGGCGCGCCGAGCAGAGCCGGCGCTATGAGTCGCCGGCCGCCGCTGTTGCGCGAGTGACGCTGCTTAGAACTTGTGGCGGATACCGACGCGAACCGCGACTTGATCCTGCGAACCCGTGCCCGACGGCTGGAAAATGTTCGAGCCCGAATCGCCGATCTGCGCCTGAACCTTCTGGCCGTTCGCGAGCGTGCCCGATGCGTCCTGGTACGACACGAGGCCGTAGACGTCGGTGCGCTTGCTGAGGGCGTAGTCGAGCGATGCGTTGACCTGGTTCCAGTGAGCCGTCTGGCTGCCCGAGGTGCGCGAGTACGTGTAGCCAAGGCCAGCCGCGAGAGCCGGCGTGAAGGCGTACTTGCCGCCTGCTTCGTACGCGTTGTAGAGCGTCGACGAGCCGGCGATCGGCGAAAGCAGCGTGTTGGTCCACAGGGCCCACAGCGTTGCCGGGCCGACGATGTAGCGGCCACCGACACCGAACGAGCGCGTGTCGCGCAGCGTGCCCTGTGCAACGTTGGCGATCGTGGTCGTCGTCGACGGCGTGGTCTGGCCCGGGTACGTCTGGTTGAAGTAGGCAGCGCCGATGCTGAACGGGCCGTAGCCGTAGTTCGCGCCGAAGCTGTACGCGCGCGACGAGCCGGCGATCGGGCTGGCCGCCGGACCCGTTGCCGGTGCGCCGGCGAACGAGGTCGAGTTCGAGAAGCCGTACAACGCGCCGAACGTGAAGCCCGAGAAGTTCACGCTCTGGAACTTGACCGCGTTGTTGATGCGGCTCGACGTCAACTGGTCGATGTCGTTGAAGTGGTACGCCCAGTTACCCGAAACCGTGTTGCCACCGGTCGAGTACTGCGAGCCGAGAATGTCCGTGTTGAGCGAGTATTGACGGCCGAACGTCAGCGAACCGATGTTCGACTGCGTCAGACCGACGAATGCTTGACGGCCGAACATCGCGCCGCCCTGGCCTGCCGTGCCGTTACCGCTGTTGAAGCCGTTTTCGAGCACGAAGATCGCCTTCAGGCCGCCGCCCAGGTCTTCCGTGCCGCGCAGGCCCCAACGGCTGCCCTGCGCCACGCCGTCACCGTACGAGAACTGATGCGAACTGCCGTTCGTACCGTTCGAGTTCTTCACGTTGCTGATGTAATTCACACCCGCGTCGATCACGCCGTACAGCGTTACGCTGCTTTGTGCGTGGGCAACGCCTGCGATCGAGGCCAGAATAGCGGTGGTCAGAATTTTCTTATTCAACTGTTTCTCCGGGTAAAGGACGAGATGACTACTCCGGCCTCTTATGGGCCGGTCAATGCGACGGGCTGCAATTTAAGGGTCGATAACGAAAGGAATGTGACAGTAAGACTTTGTAGGCAAAATGTCGCCATTCTGTTGTGTGGAAGCGACACACGGGTTGCACCCGCGGAGAGCGGCGCCCGAAGCCCGTCGTTATTGGCTTCGCGGGCAATTTTCCTGTCAATTTGAAAGACTGGACTGCGGCAATCGGCCTTATAAGAATTTTTCCTAAGCTTTCTTCTATTTGCCGGGTTAAGCCATCTTTTGAACCTGACTTCAAGCTGAGTTTGATTCATTTCAAGGGCGCATTAACGGCCCGATCAATGCGCGCTTTACACGTCTGATTGCCATCGATTCATCGAAGCAGAAAATTAGTTAACCGAAATAATTGAAATAACCGGGAAACGCCTATAAAAAAGGCTCGCACCTATGGCGCGAGCCCTTTTACGACAAGGCGTTGCAGGTTACAGCGAAAGAAGCGAGCCGCTGCGAATGGGCTTTTCGCCGGCAATGCGTGCGACTTCCATGCCGGCCGTGGCGAAGCGCGCGCTATGGCGTGCATACATCACGCCGCTCACGCCCGCGTGCAGCGTCGTCACGGTGTCGGCGAGCGGGTCGATGACATCGGCAATGGCCGCGCCGCGTTCCACCCACGTGCCGCAATCCACGCGAAACACGAGCACGCCGCTGGCAGGCGCCACGATCGGCTCCGTGCCCGCGAGCGGCGTGGCTGCATGGGCGAGTGGCGGCAGCGGCGCGGCCGTGCCTTCGATGACGCCGCGCCCGATCAGATAGTCGACGATGGCCTGGGCGTCGTGCTCTGCGAGCTCGTGCGAGACGTCGCGCTGGCCGCGCAGCTCGACCGTTACCGAAATCGAGCCGTGAGGGATGGGGAAGCGTGTGCCGAAGTGCTCGCGCAACTCCGACCAGCAGAAGCTGTGAATCTCGTCGAACGGGTTGCCGATCGAGTTGAGCGCGAGGAGCGACGCCTTGGCATCGAGATAGCGCGCGAGCGGCTCGACGTCGGACCACAGCTCGGGGTTCGTGTAGATGTGCATGGCGGCTTCCCAGTCGCAATGCAGATCGAGCACGATGTCGGCGTCGTACGAAAGGCGCTGGAGCGCGAGGCGCATCGAATCGAGTTCGGTTTTCGGCTTCTGAGCGGCCAGCGCTTCGCCCATGGCCGCACGGATGGCCGTGCGGTTCGCGGCTTCGTCGGGCCCGAGACGCGCCTCGATGCTGGGCAGCACGAGCGCGGTGAGCTCGTGGAAATTGCGGTTGAAGTTCTGCGCCGTGTTCGATTCGAAGCGGCCGATCATATGCCCGAGCCAGTGCTGATTCAGGCCCACGGGGTTGGGCACCGGCACGATCACGATCTCGCCGCGAAGGCGGCCCGCAGCTTCCAGCTCCGCGAGCTTGCGGCGCAGCGCCCACGAGACGAGCATGCCCGGCAGTTCGTCGGCGTGCAGCGAGGACTGGATGTAGACCTTGGGACCGCCGGCCTTGCCGTAGTGGAAACTGGCAAGTTCCCGCGCGGTACCGAGGGCGGGCGCGATCAACGGGTGGTTTCGGGTTTGCATGATGGATGCGCGAGGCGCGGCGGCCCGCAAAGGTGTTGGAGTGAACGATGGCCCCGTAAGCATATGCAGGGGGCCATATACCGATCTTAGCCGATTCGACGCGCCGCCGGAACCGGCGCGCGCTCACGCGCCTGCGGCATCGTCTGAAAGTATGGAGTCCGAAATAAAAATCCGGAAAAGAAAAAGCCCGGACACAAGGCCCGGGCTTCGCGCGCCGCGATGCAGCGCCGGCGCGATGTGGTGCTTAGCTGCCGTACACGTCGAAGTCGAAATACCTGGATTCGATCTTTTTATAGGTACCGTCCTTGATCATGTCGGCGATGGCCTTGTCGATCTTGCCCTTCAGGTCGGCGTCTTCCTTGCGCAGGCCGATGGCGGCAGCGCCCGTCGGGATTTCCTTGCCGGCGAACTGGAAGCCAGCGCCGCGCGGCGTCTTCAGGAAGCCCAGATCCGCCTGCACTTCATCCTGCAGCGCAGCGTCCAGACGGCCCGAGATCAGGTCGGCGTAGACCTGGTCCTGGTTCTGGTAAGGAACGACGTTCACGCCCTTCGGTGCCCAGTTTTCCTTCGCGTAGGTTTCCTGGATCGTGCCTTGCTCGACGCCAACCGACTTGCCCTTGAGCGAGTCGGCCGTCGGGGCGAGGCTCGAGCCCTTCTTCGCGACGAGACGCGTCGGCGTGTTGAACAGCTTCGCCGAGAAGGCGATCTGCTGCTCGCGCTGCGGGGTGATCGTCATCGACGAGAGCACGCCGTCGAACTTCTTGGCCTTCAGGCCCGGGATCATGCCGTCGAAATCTTGCTCGACCCACACGCACTTGGCGTTCAGGCGCTTGCAGATTTCGTTGCCGAGGTCGATGTCGAAGCCGACCAGCTTGCCATCGGGTGCTTTGGATTCGAACGGTGCGTAGCTGGCGTCAACGCCGAAACGCACGGTGGACCAGTCCTTCGCATGGGCGACGCCGGCCGAGACGGCGAGCACGGCAACCGTGAGGGTGGCAAGCAGTTTCTTCACTATGGGTACTCCTCGAGATGGTTCAGGGCGCGCCGCGTGCGGTTGTGCCGCCATGGCGCATTTCCCGGCGCGGCTCGCGCCGGATTATTGTTGGACCTGCCAGCCTGCGGCCAGCGAAGCGCGCGCAAGCTTACCAGGTCAAAATTGCTGCGTCGCTAGTGTAATACCGGATAGCGGGAAAGGGTGCCGGTAAGTGTACGCCCGTGCGCTTGTACGATTTAACGCAAAGCCTTGTGGGGCAAGGCGAACGGGCCAATGGGGACAGGCCAATGCGGGGGCTTGGGATGGGCTGCGCGATGCTCTGCCGCAACAGTCGGAAGAATGCGATGCCGCGCGGTCGCGGCATCGTCAGCAGTCTGAATGGAAATTGAAATCGATTCGACGGCGCGCCGTTGGTTTTCGGCCCGAATAGGGCCAGACAACGCGCCGTTTTTTGTCGCGGTGCAGCAACGAATCGGCTGCACCGCGTGGACGACGTCAGACTATGCGCACGCCCGCGCGCCACGTCGCGCGCGGCACGGGCAGCGAATCGAGCATCGTCACCCGCACGAAGTCCGCGCGCAGGCCCGGCTCGATCGCGCCGCGATCGTGCAGGCCCGACTTGCTGGCGGGTTCCCACGAGACCGTAGCGAGCGCGCGCGGCAGCGTCCAGTCGGCCTTGGTCACGAGGTCGAACGCGGCGGTCAGGAGGCTCGACGGCACGTAGTCGGACGAGAGGATGTCGAGCAAACCGGCCTGCGCCAGCTCCAGCGCCGAGACGTTGCCCGAGTGCGAGCCGCCGCGCACCACGTTCGGCGCACCCATGATCGTCGCGATATCGCGCTTTTTCGCTTCCTCGGCGGCCACGCGCGTGGTCGGGAATTCGGCGAGCACGATGCCTTCGGCCGCGGCCTGCTCGACGTGCTCCACGAGCGTGTCGTCGTGGCTCGCGAGCGGGATGTTGCGCGTGCGGCAGCGCTGCACGATTTCGAGGCGGTGCGCGTCGGCGTAGCGTTCCTGCTCCGTGGCCATTTCGGTGAGCATCGTGTTCGTCTGCTCGTCGGTCCACTTGCCGTGGCGCTCCTGAAATTTGCGCCATTGCTCGCGGTCGTGCCACTGGCGCTGGCCCGGCGTGTGGTCCATCACCGAGGCGAGGCGCAGCAGCGGGTGGTCGCTCAGCATGTCGAACAGCTCGATCACGTCTTCGGTGGCGATTTCGCAGCGCAAGTGCAGGAAGTGCTCGGCGCGCAGCAGGTTGCGCTCGGAAAAGCGCGTGAGCGCCTTGGCGCTAGCGAGCTGCACGTCGCGGCCGCGCACGCCCACGGCCAGGCGCGTGCCGATGGCCAGCGCGTCGAATACCGTGGTGATGCCGGCGGCGGCGATCTGCGCGTCGTGAATCACGAATGCGGCGTCGGTGTTCCAGTGCACGCCGGGGCGCGGCGCGAGGTGCTTTTCCAGGTTGTCGGTGTGCAGTTCGACGAGACCGGGCAGCAGGAAGTCGCCCGCCCAGTCTTCGGCTTCGGGCGCGGCGGTCGAGCCGCGCGAGATGTCGCGGATCTTGCCGTCTGCCACGCTTAGCGTGCCGGTGAAAACGTCGTCTCGCGTCACGATGCGAGCGTTCTTGATCAACATCGTCAGGCTCCGTATCAGATATCGGTTTGCGCCGTTCAGGCGGGTTTCAGGCTGCGGCGCTGAGCGGCGCTTGCGCGCGCGGCGCGCTGAGTTCGAGTACGCGGGTGGCGACGCGCTGGCGCGTGTCCTCGTCGTGGAATACGCCGACAATCGCCGCGCCGCGCTCGCGCGCTTCGCCAATCAGGCTCGCGACGACTTCGCGGTTTTCCGCGTCGAGCGAGGCCGTGGGTTCGTCCAGCAACAGCACGCGATGCTGCGCGATCAGGCCCCGGGCGATGTTCACGCGCTGCTGCTCGCCGCCCGAAAACGTGGCGGGCGCGAGCGGCCAGAGGCGCTGCGGCACGTTCAGGCGTGCCAGCAGCGTTTGCGCGCGCTCGCGTGCTTCGTCTTCCTCCACGCCGCGCGAAACGAGCGGCGCGGCCACGATGTCGAGCGCGCTCACGCGCGGAATCACGCGCAGAAACTGGCTCACGTAGCCCACCACGTTGCGGCGCAGGCGCAGGATGTCGTGGGGCGCTGCGCCCGTGATCTCCAGATGCTCGAGCGGCGCGCCCTCGTCGCGGATCGCAATCGAGCCGCCGCTTGCGAGATAGTTGCCGTACAGGCAGCGCAGGAAGGTGCTCTTGCCCGCGCCCGAGGGCCCGACCAGCACGATGCATTCGCCGCGCTCCACGTCGAGCGACACGCCCGCGAGCGCTTCGATGCCGATGCCGCCCTGGCCGTGCAGCGTGAAAGTCTTGCGCACGTCTTCGGCGCGCAGCATGAGCGCCGGTCTTTCGAGGAACGCGCGCGTGCCCGGTGATGAGTTCAGAGTCATGTCTTTCATCCTAGACCGGCAGCACGGATGCCACCAGCGTCTGCGTATAGGGATGTTGCGGGTCGTCCAGCACCTGGTCGGTCAGGCCCGATTCGACCACCGTGCCGCCTTGCATCACCATCAAGCGGTGCGCGAGCAGCCGCGCCACGCCGATGTCGTGCGTGACGATCAACACCGAAAGATGCAGGTTGGTCGTGAGCGTGCGCAGGAGGTCGAGCAGGCGCGCCTGCACGGACACGTCGAGACCCGCTGTGGGCTCGTCCATGAAGACGAGGCGTGGCCCCGTGACGAGATTGCGCGCGATTTGCAGGCGCTGCTGCATGCCGCCCGAAAACGCCGACGGCAATTCGTCGATGCGCTGCGCGTCCAGCTCCACGCGCTGCATCCACTGCTGCGCCGTGTTGCGGATTTGCCCGTAGTGACGTGCGCCGACGGCCATCAGCGGCTCGCCGATATTGGCCCCGGCCGAGACGCCCGCACGCAGCCCGTCACGCGGATTCTGCTGCACGAAGCCCCATTCGGTGCGCGCAAGCAGGCGCCGGCGCGGCTCGGAAAGCGTGCGCAGGTCGAGCGTTTCGCCGTTCGCGCTCGTGTAGTGCAGCGCGCCCGAGTCGGATTCGGTGCGCAGTGCGAGCGTGTTGAGCAGCGTGGTCTTGCCCGAGCCCGATTCGCCGACGATGCACAACACCTCGCCGGGATACAGGTCGAAGCTCACGTCGCGGCAGCCGTTGCGGCCGCCGTACTGCTTCGTGAGCGATCTTGCGCTTAACAGCGGCGTCATGCTTTCTCTCCTGCTTCATTCGTTGCGTGCGCATCGATCTGCTCGCGGCGGTCGTGGCAGTAGTCGCTGTCCGAGCAGACGAACATGCGTTTGCCTGCGTCGTCGACAATCATCTCGTCGAGGAAACTCTCGCGCGAGCCGCACAGGGCGCACGCGTGCTCCCAGCGCTGCACTTCGAACGGGTGGTCGTCGAAGTCGAGGCTCTTCACCGGCGTGTACGGCGGAATCGCGTAGATGCGGCGCTCGCGACCGGCGCCGAACAATTGCAGCGCGGCGTTCATATGCAGCTTTGGGTTGTCGAACTTCGGAATCGGCGAGGGCGACGTGAGATAACGGCCGTTCACGGTCACCGGGTAGTCGTACGTCGTGGCGATGCTGCCGTGCTGCACGATGTCCTCATAAAGCTTCACGCTGATCAGGCCATAGTCGGCCAGTGCATGGAGCTTCTTGCATTCGGCCACGCGCGGCTCGAGCCGGAACAGCGGCTCGGGCATCGGCACCTGATACACGAGAATCTGCTTGTCCGTGAGCGGCGTTTCTGGAATACGGTGCCGCGTCTGCACGATCGACGCCTCGCTCGTGCGGCGCGTGGTGGCCACCCCCGTGGTGCGCGCGAAAAAGCGACGGATGTTCACGGCGTTCGTGGTGTCGTCCGAGCCCTGGTCGATCACCTTGAGCGTGTCCTTCGCGCCGATGATCGCCGCCGTCACCTGGATGCCGCCCGTGCCCCAGCCATACGGCAGTGGCATTTCGCGCGAGGCGAACGGCACCTGGTAGCCCGGCACGGCCACGGCCTTGAGGAGGGCGCGGCGCAGCATCCGCTTGGTCTGCTCGTCGAGGTACGCGAAGTTGTAACCCGAGACGGCCTGAGTTTCGTGCGAGGCGACTTCGGCTGCGGTGGATTGCAAGGTATCGGGCGCGTTCATGCAGCCTCCTTGTTGTGCGCGTCGGCATTCGCGTCGCTGTCGCTGTCGCTTTCGTGCTGCGCGCGCAGCTTGCGCACGAGTTCCAGTTCAGCCTGGAAGTCCACGTAGTGCGGCAGCTTCAGGTGTTGAACGAAGCCCGAGGCTTCCACGTTATCGCTGTGCGAGAGCATGAATTCGATGTCCTGAGTCGGCGAGGCGATCGTCTCGCCCAGCTCCTCGGCGCGCAGCGCACGATCCACCAGCGCCATCGCCATGGCCTTACGTTCCGCGTGGCCGAACGCGAGACCGTAGCCTTGCGTGAATTGCGGCGGCACGTCTTTCGCGCCCGCGAACTGGTTGATCATCTGGCACTCGGTCAAGTCGATCTCGCCGATTTCCACGGCTTCATCGAGTTCGTCCAGCATCATTTCTACGCAGACCGAACCAAAGCGGATCTCGCCCGCGAACGGGTGCGAATGCGCGTAGCCGCGCTGCGTGGCATAGCCCATCGCGAGCAGGAAGCCTTCGTCGCCGCGTGCGAGATTTTGCAGGCGCACGGTGCGATCGGCAGGGAACGCAAGCGGCTCACGCGAGAGGTCGCCGGGCTCGCGTGCTTGCGCCGAGCGCGTTTCCTGCTCGATCAGGCCTTCCTTGTCGAGCAGGGAGACCACGCGCGGCATCGCTTCTTCGGGCGGGGTGGCTCGCGGCGCCTGGGGCTCGGCGCTCGCGGCATCGTCGCCTTCGGCCAGCAGCGCGAAGTCGAGCAGGCGCTGCGTGTAATCGTAGGTCGCGCCAAGCACCTGGCCGCCGGGCACGTCCTTGAAGGTCGCGGAAATGCGGCGCTCCACCACCATGTTTTCCGTTTCGACCGGTTGTGTGTAAGCAAAACGCGGCAGCGTGGTGCGATAGGCGCGCAGCAAAAAGATTGCTTCGACGAGATCGCCAGCTGCCTGCTTGATGGCGAGCGCGGCAAGTTCTTCGTCGTAGACCGAACCTTCGGCCATCACACGCGCCACGGCCAGACGCATCTGTTCGCGGATCTGCGCGACGCTCAGTTCGGGCACGCGCGTATCGCCGCGGCGAGCCTCGTCGAGCAGACGCCACGACGCTTCGATCGCGCGCTCTCCTCCTTTGACGGCGACGTACATCAGTGCATCTCCACGAGAGTGGTGCGCGGCAGGCCCATCAGGCGGTCGCCGCACACGAGATAGAAGTCGATGCCGCACGGGAAGTGCGGCGCGAGGGCGGCGCGTTCGCGCCAGAAGCGCTCGGGCAGACCGACGGGCGCGATGCTGCAGGTCGTTTCGATGCCGGGGCCGCGCAGCGTGAGCGGTGCGCCGCCGGTGAGGGAATCGACACGCGCGAACACCGTGGCCGACTGCTCCGGCGACTCGGGCGTGCCGCTCGCGAAGTCGTCGAGCGGCGGCAGGGCGGCGGCGTCGTGCACATAGGCGAACGCGGCTTCGCGCGCCTGCTGTGCAAGCGGCGCGCCTGCATGAAAGCGCAGCGCGGCCGCGAGTGCGGCGTCGGGCTGGGCGAGCCACACCGGCGTAGCGTAGTCTGCGAGTGCGAGCAGCGAGGCGAAGGCAGCGAGGCCGGCGCGCGCGGGGGACGCATCCGCCGCCGTGGCCGCCGGCAGCGGCGTTTCGATCACGCCGATCGTGCCGGGTCGCGCGAGCGCGTCGAGCAGCGTGCGGAACACCGTCTGCGTGTCGTGAACCGGATCGCCGAAGCCGGGCGCGAGCGCCGCGAGCAGATCGGGCGTCATGGCATTGCGTTGGTCGCTCATGCGTCACCTCGAACCATCGTGAAGAACTCGACCCGCGTGCTGGCGGCGTCGGCGCGGCGCGCGTCGCGTTGTGCGGCGAGACGCGCGGCGAGCGGCTCGATCAACCGGGCGTGCAACTGGTCGTGGCGCGCGGGGAGTTGCAGCAGCGCGTCGGCGAGGGCCGCCAGCTCGGCGCGGCGCTTGTCGCGGCCCAGATGGCAGGCCACGCCGACCGGGCCGGACTGGCCGGCATCGCCGCCTGCGGTGCGCTCAATGCCCGAGGCGCGCAGGCGCAGCGTGGCGCGCGTGACGGTGGCTTCGCCCAGATTGAAGGCGTCGCCGGTGCCGCCAACGCGCCCACGTACCATGGCCAGTCCGGTTTGTGGCGGACGCAGCCAGTCGAAAGCGGGCTCGGGCGCACCGGCGAGCGCGGCGCTCAGCGCCGCTTCAAGCTCGGCGCGCGGGGTATGCGCGAGAACGGCCATCCATGCGCGGCGGGTCGCCGACGCGGAGGATGGGGTGGAGGAAGCGTTCATCGGAGTTCCTGTGTCGTGAACGGGGGGAACGGACATGGCAACTGCGCCTTTCGAACAGCCTTGTCTGGACCTCGATTGAACCATCTATTCATCTAAACGTCTAGACGTTTAGTGGTGCAGTCGTCCAGTGCGGACGCAATGAAGGTTTTCATATTTCCATCACGCCCTGCGCACTACAATGCACAAAACGCTATTGGAACCGAGAGGAATGACAGCACCATGACATCGAACGACGAGGCGCCGTCCAGCCTGCTTGAGCGCGGCGCGGGTGTGGCGGTGTGGCGGCAGATCGAGCAGATCCTCGCGGCCGAGATCGCCGCGAAGGGTTTCGGCGAAGACGGCCGGCTGCCTAGCGAAGGCGAGCTTGCGCGCCGCTTCGACGTGAACCGCCACACGGTGCGGCGCGCGATGCTGGGCCTTGCGGCGCTGGGGCTCGTGAGCGTGGAGCAGGGGCGCGGCACTTTCGTGCAGCCCGGCGCGATCGACTACACCATCGGCAAGCGCACGCGCTTTACCGAGAACCTGAAGCGCCATCAGCATTCGGCGGCGGGCAAGCTGCTGTCGTCGTCGCGTGGCAAGGCGGACCCCACGGTCGCCAAGGCCCTGGGGCTGCGCGCGGGCGCGCTCGTCTACCGGCTCGAAACGCTGCACGAGTCGGACGGCGTGCCGCTCACTTACGCGCGCAGCTGGTATCCCGCCGCGCGCTTCGCCGATCTGCCCGTGGTCATGGAGCGCGTCGACAGCACCTCGAAGGCCCTGGCCGAATACGGCGTGGCCGACTATCTGCGCAAGTGGAGCCGTATCGGCAGCGTGCTGCCCGAGGCCGAGGTGGCGCGGCGCCTGAACATCAACCGGCAGCAGCCGGTGCTGTGGGTGGAAAACGTCGACGTCGACCTTGATGGTGTGCCGATCAAGTACGGTATCACGCACTTCGCCGCCGACCGCGTGCAGTTGATGGTGGAGCACGACATATGAGCGTGCTGCACGAAGACTGGAGCGAAGCCGCGCGCTTCGCGCTTTACTATGCGCCGCCGCGCGAGTCGGCGTGGTGGCAGGCGGGCTGCGCGTGGCTTGGCCGCGATCCGGAGACGGGCGACACGCTCGCGCCGCCGCCGTGGCTCGCAGGCCTGCCGCAGCCGCTGGAAACGCTCACGGTCGCGCCACGTCGCTATGGCTGGCACGGCACCCTCGTGCCGCCGTTTCGTCTCGCGCCGGGCATGACGCCCGCGGCGCTCCTCGCCGCCGCGCAGCAGTGGGCGCAAGGGCAGGCGCGCTTCGACGCCAATGTCGAGGCGGCGCTGCTCGGCCGCTTCGTGGCGCTGCGCCCCGCCGACGATGCCGGCGAAACCGCCCTGCGCGAACTGGCTGCCGACGCACGGCGCGCGCTCGGTTCGCTGCGCGCCCCGCAAACGCCCGCCGAACTCGCGAAGCGCCTCGACGCGCCGCTCACGCAGCGTCAGCGCGCTTACGTCGAAGCGTGGGGCTATCCGTACGTGTTCGAAGAATTCCGCTTTCACATGACGCTATCCGATTCGCTGAACGACGCGCAAACGTGCGCGCAACTCGTCGATGCCTGGAACACGCAGATGCAGGGTGCCAACCCGCTGCCGGTGGAGGGCGCGGCGCTCTTCGTCGAGCCCGAGCCGGGCGCGCCTTTCGCGCTGTGGCGCCGCTTGCCGTTCGCGGGGGCCCGCGCATGAAGGGCGGCCTGATCTACGTAATGGGGCCTTCGGGTGCGGGCAAGGACACGTTGCTGCGTTACGCGCGCGAGCGCCTCTCCGGTGAAGACGTCGTCTTCGCGCATCGCTACATCACGCGCGAAGACAGCGGCGGCGAGAACCACATCGCGCTCACCGAGGCCGAATTCGAGGCGCGCTCGCAGCGCGGCCTCTTCGCGTTGCAATGGCGCAGCCACGCGCTGCGCTACGGCGTGGGCGTGGAGATCGACCAATGGATGGCGCTCGGCTGCACCGTCGTGGTGAACGGTTCGCGCGCCTACGCGGGCGAGGCGTTCGAGCGCTACCCGCGCATGACGCTCGTGCACATCGAGGCCGCGCAGCACGTACTCGCCGCGCGCCTCGCTTCCCGGGCGCGTGAAACGCCCGAGCAGGTCGCGTTGCGTCTTGCGCGGCGCGCGCCGTTCGAGGTGCCGTCGGGCGCCGCGTTTGCGCGCATCGACAACTCGGGGCACCTGGAGGAGGCGGGCGGGGCGTTCGTCAAGCTCGTGCTGCAGGTGGCGGCCGGATAGTTTCCGCGCCGTCCTCGAGCGCCGCTTAACAGTCGCTTAAGGGCTCGAATGGGCGGGGGGATTTTTGGTTGGGCGTGGTTGCCGTGAGAAGATGCAGGCGACCCGAGAACTCAACGAGAATGCCCTTGGACCGTTTCCAGGAGATGCAAATTTTCACGCGCATCGTCGACCGCCGCAGCTTCACGCAGGCGGCCGAGGACCTGAACCTGCCGCGCGCGACGGTCACCAACTCGATCAAGCGTCTCGAAGCGCGCCTCGGCGTGCGTCTGCTCGAACGCACCACGCGCCAGGTCAAGCCGACGCTCGATGGCGATGCCTACTACCAGCGCTGCATGCGCCTGCTCGCCGACCTCGAGGAAACCGAGGAGGCGTTTCGCGACACCGATCCGCAGGGGCGTTTGCGGGTGAACATGCAGGGCACGCTCACGCAGTATTTCGTGATGCCGCGCCTGCCCGACTTTCTCGCGCGCTATCCGCGCGTCGAGCTCTTCATCGGCTCGGGCGATCACTTCGTCGATCTCGTGCGCGAGGGCGTGGACTGCGTGCTGCGCGCGGGCGAGCTGGCCGACTCTTCGATGATCGCGCGGCGCGTGGCGCTGCTCGAGCAGGTGACCTGCGCGAGCCCCGCGTATCTGGAACGGCACGGCGACCCGGAGTCGATCGAGGCGCTCGCCGGCACGCACACGGACAATCCTGGCCGGCCCGGCCATCGGGCCGTGAACTATGTGTCGCCGACCACGGGCCGCGCGCTTCCGCTCGAATTCACGACAGCCGACGGTATCGCCCGCGTGACGCTGCCGGGCCCGGTGGCCGTGAACGGCGCGGAACTCTATACGGCGGGCGCGCTGGCGGGGCTCGGCATCGTGCAGGTGCCGCGCTACCGCGTGCGCGACCTGCTCGCCAACGGCGAGCTGTGCGTCGTGCTGCCCGCGCATCCGCCGCCGCCCTTGCCGGTCTCGGTGCTTTACCCGCAGAACCGCCAGTTGTCGCTGCGCGTGCGCGCTTTCGCCGACTGGCTCGTGCAGGTGTTCGCCGAAGTTGCCTGAAATGGCTCGAGCGCAGCCGGGGCAGCTTGCCCAGGCGCGCCCGCTTGCGATCCGTTGTTTTTACGTGCGCCGCGCGACCATGCCGGACACACGCGCCGCGGCTTGCTGAAGCGGTTCGAGGAAGGTCTTGACCATCTGCCTGGCGGACGTGCGCTGTGCGTTGCCGCTGATGTTCATCGCGGCGATCACGCGGCCCTGCCGGTTGCGGATAGGCGCGGAGATCGAGATGAGTCCGCCTTCCAGTTCCTGATCGACGATGGCCCAGCCCTGCTGGCGCACCTGGGCGATGATCTTCTTGAGTTCGCCGACGTCGGTGACCGTGCGCCCCGTATGCGCATAGAGCGGCGAGGAGCCGAGCGTTTCGTCGAGCGCGGCTTCGTCGAGCGAGGCCAGCAGCACGCGCCCCATGGAGGTGCAGTACGCGGGCAGACGGCTGCCGATCGAGAGGTTGATCGTCATGATCTTGTGCGTGGGCACGCGCAGCACATAGACGATCTCGGTGCGGTCGAGCACGGCCGCCGAGCAGCTCTCGTGCACTTCCTGCGACAGCTCTTCCATCACCGGCTCGGCGAGGTTCCAGAACGGCATCGACGTGAGGTACGCGAAGCCCAGGTCGAGAATGCGCGGGGTGAGGCGAAAGAGCCGCCCTTCGGCTTCGACGTAGCCGAGCGTCTGCAGCGTGAGCAGAATGCGGCGCGCCCCGGCGCGCGTGAGGCCCGTGGCGGCGGCGACGTCGGTGAGGGTCTGCTCGGGATGCTCCGCGTTGAATGCGCGGATCACCGAAAGCCCGCGCGCGAACGACTGCACATAGGAGTCGCCCGGTTTTTCGGGGATCTCGTGCTGGTCGGCGGAGCGGTCTGGCGAGGCACTGGAAGCGGAATTCATGGGCGTGGCGTTCGGTCTTGCTGCGGCGCTTGGAGAACCTATCAAGATAACCCAAGGGATCGGTTTCGCCAACAAGCGGCGAGGTCGGGCGGCCGCTCACTGTCGGGGCATGGCGCCTGCGTCAACATCGATAGTGCGGCGTCGCGTGACATGCGTCAAATGCGCACATCAGATCATTTGGCAGTCAGTTATTTGATTTCAGTCAATTGGATTTTGTCTAAAAATGATTGATTCGTGAGTCGATTGCGTATGTCTGAATATCGGCAATTCCTGAAATTAAAACGAGATAAGAGTCATGTCGAAATTCGAATGAATCGGCACACTTTCTGACGATTCTTCGACCGCGCCGCGCGTGTCGCCGGTGCCCATCCTCGCTTGCCCGCGCACTGGGGAATCACGCTGAAACCACTGTGCGGCGGGCGTTTGCGAGATGAAAGCTATTGGAAAGATATTTGCGGCTTTCCGTCGCGCTTGCCTGGGCGTGCTTTGTCCCGCTGGCCAATCCTTAGCAAAGATCAAATTTTGAGATTGGGGTTTCCGTAGAATCGCGCTGAATACGATACGGGTGCATTTTGCGTGGCGAATTTGCGATGCAAATGTGTTGGGTGTTACGCGTTTTGGTGGACAACGGAAGAACAGGCAAACATGAAAGACAGAAAAGCCTTTAAAAGGTGGTTAATCCCCCTCGGCAGCGGGCTGCTCGTTTCTCTTGCGGGGTGCAGCGGCAATTTTGCCGTGCTGGACCCGAAGGGCAGCGTGGGCGCGGCCGAGAAGTCGCTCATCCTCACGGCCACATGGGCCATGCTGCTGGTCGTGGTGCCCGTCATCATCCTGACGCTCCTGTTCGCGTGGCGCTACCGCGCCTCGAACCGCAACGCGACCTACGCGCCGAAGTGGGCCCACTCCACGGCAATCGAAGTGGTGGTCTGGGCCATTCCGGCCGCGATCATCTTGTTCCTCGCCATCCTCACGTGGCGCACCTCGCACGAACTCGACCCGTACAAGCCGCTGGAGTCGAGCGTGAAGCCCATCAACGTCGAAGTCGTCGCGCTCGACTGGAAGTGGCTCTTCATCTACCCCGACCTCGGCATTGCTTCGGTGAACCAGCTCGCCGTTCCGGTGGGCACGCCGGTCAACTTCCGCATCACGTCGGACGCTGTGATGAACTCGTTCTTCATCCCGCAACTGGGCACCCAGGTCTACGCGATGGCGGGCATGCAAACGCGTCTGCACCTGATCGCCGACGAAGCGGGCGATTTCGACGGGCTCTCGTCCAACTACAGCGGCAAGGGTTTCTCGGACATGAAGTTCCGCACGCTCGCCACGAGCCAGCAGGACTTCGACGCGTGGGTGCAGAAGGTGAAGACGTCGTCCACCCAGCTTTCGATGGACGAGTACGCAACGGTCGCGAAGCCGCAGGAGAAGGCGCCGGTGCAGTACTTCTCGACCGTCGACCCGAAGCTCTTCAATAACATCATCGCGAAGTACAACAACGGGCACGTCACGAATTTCGACCCGTCCTGCGTGACCAAGGGGTAAGCAGCATGTTCGGAAAACTCACATTAGAGGCGATCCCGTTCGATCAGCCCATCATCATGGGCGCGGCGGCGTTCATGGCGCTGATCGTCGTCGGCGTGCTCGGTCTCGTCACCGTGACCGGCAAGTGGAAGTACATCTGGACCGAGTGGCTCACGAGCGTGGACCACAAACGCATCGGCGTGATGTACATGATCGTGGCGGTGCTCATGCTCGTGCGCGGCTTCGCCGACGCGGTCATGATGCGTATCCAGCAGGCCATGGCGTTCGACTCGCCCGGCTATCTCCCGCCGCATCACTTCGACCAGATCTTCACGGCGCACGGCGTCATTATGATCTTCTTCATGGCGATGGCGCTCATGGTCGGCTTCTTCAACCTCGTCGTGCCCCTGCAGATCGGCGCGCGCGACGTGGCGTTCCCGTTCCTGAACTCGCTCTCGTTCTGGATGACGGCGATCAGCGCGATCCTCGTCAACATTTCGCTCGTGGTCGGCGAGTTCGCGAAGGTGGGCTGGCTCGCGTATCCGCCGCTCTCTGAGCTCCAGTTCAGTCCAGACGTGGGGGTGGACTACTACATCTGGGCAGTGCAGCTTTCCGGTGTCGGCACGCTGATCACGGCCGTGAACTTCTTCGTCACGATCGTCAAGATGCGCGCGCCCGGCATGACGCTCATGAAGATGCCCGTGTTCACGTGGACCGCGCTGTGCTCGAACGTGCTCATCATGGCCACGTTCCCGATCCTCACGATCGCGGTGGCGCTGCTCGGCCTCGACCGCTACGTCGGCACGCACTTCTTCACGAACGAGCTGGGCGGCAACGCCATGCTGTATCTGAACCTGATCTGGGCGTGGGGCCACCCCGAGGTGTACATCCTCGTGCTGCCTGCGTTCGGCATCTACTCGGAAGTGATGGCCACGTTCTGCAAGAAGCCGTTGTTCGGCTACAAGACGATGGTCTACGCCTCGTGCGCGATCATGGTGCTGGCGTTCCTCGTGTGGGCGCACCACTTCTTCACGATGGGTGCGGGCGCCGATGTCAACGCGTTCTTCGGTATCGCGACGATGATCATCGCCATTCCCACCGGCGTGAAGATCTTCAACTGGCTGTTCACGATGTATCGCGGCCGTGTGCACTTCACCGCGCCCGTGCTCTGGACCGTCGGCTTCATGGTGACGTTCTCGATCGCCGGCATGACCGGCGTGATGCTCGCGATTCCGGGCGCGGACTTCGTGCTCCACAACTCGCTCTTCCTGGTCGCTCACTTCCACAACGCGATTATCGGCGGCGTGGTGTTCGGCTACCTCGCGGGCCTGCAGTACTGGTTCCCGAAGGTGTTCGGCCTGAAGCCCAGCGAAAAGCTCGGCAAGGCGTCGTTCTGGTGCTGGTTCGTCGGCTTCTACGTGGCCTTCGTGCCGCTCTACGTGCTCGGCTTCATGGGCGCAACGCGTCGTACCAACCACTACGATGTGCCCGAATGGCATCCGTACTTCGTGGTCGCCGCGATTGGCTCTGCGATCATCGCGGTCGGCGTCGTGTTCCAGGTCCTGCTGTGGGTCATGGCCTTCGTGAACCGCAACAAGGCCGAATGCAAGGACGTGACCGGCGATCCGTGGGACGGCCGCACGCTCGAATGGGCAACGTCGTCGCCGCCGGCGGTCTATAACTTCGCGGTCATTCCGCACGTGGACGGCATCGACGCTTTCGCGCACATGAAGGAAGCGGGCCGCGCTCCGGGCCTCGCCGCGAAATACAGCGACATCCACATGCCGTCGAACACGTCGGCGGGCCTCTTCATCGGCATGTTCAGCCTCGTGCTGGGTTTCGCGGCCGTGTGGCACATCACGTGGCTTGCGGTGCTCGGGTTCGTCGGCGTCGTGCTGACGGTCATCCTCAAGAGCTTTGGCAACAACGACGGTTACTACATTCCGGCCGCGAAGGTCCGCGAGATCGAAGAAAGCCGCTTTGGCACCGGCGCCGCCGTGGCCAAGCGCGACCTGGTCGCCGAGGAGGCAGTCTGATGTTACAGAAAACCAATGCGGCAACCCTTGCCGAACTCGATCAGCACGATCACCCGCAGTCGCACTCGGTATTCGGCTTCTGGGTCTACCTGATGACCGACTGCCTGCTGTTCGCGGCGCTGTTCGCCACGTTCGGCGTGTTGAGCCAGCAGTTTGCGGGCGGCCCCACGGGCAAGGACCTGTTCGATATTCAGGGCGTGGCGCTCGAAACGGCCGTGCTGCTGTTTTCGAGCATCACGTACGGGTTCGCGATGCTCGGCGCGCATCAGCGCAAGAACGGCGTGGTGCTCGGCTGGCTCGCCGTCACCTTCATTCTGGGTGCGTCGTTCCTCGTGCTCGAACTGCGCGAGTTTTCGCACCTGATCGCAGAAGGCGCCGGCCCGCAGCGCAGCGCGTTCCTGTCGTCGTTCTTCACGCTGGTCGCCACGCACGGACTGCACGTGTTCTTCGGCCTGCTGTGGATGCTCGTGATGATGATCCAGGTGGTTCGCGCACGGGAGTTGGGCGAGCAGGAAATCCGCCGCCTCACGTGCCTGAGCCTCTTCTGGCACTTTCTCGACGTGGTGTGGATCTGCGTGTTTACTTTTGTCTATCTCGGGAGCGTGCTCTAAATGGCTCAATCTCATGCAGAGTCGCACGGCAGCCTCGGCAGCTATGTGGCGGGCTTCATTCTTTCGGTGCTGCTTACCGCGGGCGCATTCGGCGTTGTCCTGCACGGCACGCTCGATGCCTCCGCGGCCTTGATAGTGATCGCGGTGCTCGCCTTCGTGCAGGTGGTCGTGCACCTCGTGTTCTTCCTGCATCTGAACACGTCGCCGGGGCAGGGCTGGAACGTCCTGTCGCTGGCGTACACGGTGCTGGCCGCCGCGTTCCTGATCTTCGGCACGATCTGGGTCATGCACAATGTCGGCGCGCTCATGATGTCGCGTTAAGCGTTCGCCTCACTGGCTGGCGCCTCGCGCCCGCCTGAACTCGCAAAGCCGCACGGGCCAACCGTCCTGTGCGGCTTTTTCGTTTTTGGAGCCAGGTCCGCGTGCTTGACACTCGTCCCAGGACGCGCCTATTATGGCCGTCAAATTGTTCGATTAACGATCATCGGTTCGGTATTCGAACAAATCGCACGAGGACGTGCGCGCTCGATCTCCCATTTTCGCCCGCGCAGTCCGTCAATCTCAATCATCTTTGCATGGGATCGCATCAAGTGCGTGCGATCGAAAGGAGACTCACATGACGGAAGCATTCATCTGCGACGCGGTTCGCACACCTATCGGCCGCTACGCGGGCGCCCTTGCCCAGGTTCGCGCCGACGACCTCGGCGCCGTGCCGCTCAAGGCGCTGATGGAGCGCAACAAGGACGTGGACTGGACGGCGATCGATGACGTCATCTACGGCTGCGCGAACCAGGCGGGCGAGGACAACCGTAACGTCGCGCGCATGTCCTCGCTGCTGGCGGGCTTGCCGCAGGCCGTGCCGGGCTCGACGGTGAACCGCCTGTGCGGCTCCGGCATGGACGCCGTGGGCATTGCCGCGCGCGCGCTCAAGTCGGGCGAAACGGGGCTGATGATTGCGGGCGGTGTGGAAAGCATGAGCCGCGCGCCGTTCGTCATGGGCAAGTCGACGAGTGCCTTCGCTCGCGACGCCGCGATTTACGACACGACGATTGGCTGGCGCTTCGTCAATCCGCTGATGAAGCAGCAGTACGGTGTGGATTCGATGCCGGAAACGGGCGAAAACGTCGCCGTCGACTACAACGTGAGCCGCGCCGATCAGGATGCGTTCGCGGTTCGCAGCCAGCAGAAGGCGGCTCGCGCACAGGCGGATGGCACGCTTGCGCAGGAGATCGTCGCGGTGACGATTGCCCAGAAGAAGGGTGATCCGATTGTTTTCTCGCGCGACGAGCATCCGCGTGAAACGAGCCTCGAAGCGCTGGCCAAGCTCAAGGGCGTCGTGCGCCCGGATGGCTCGGTGACGGCAGGCAATGCTTCGGGCGTGAATGACGGCGCTTGCGCGCTGCTCCTCGCCAATGAGGAAAACGCGAAGCGTTTCGGGCTCGTGCCGCGTGCGCGCGTGCTCGGTATCGCAACGGCTGGCGTCGCGCCGCGCGTGATGGGTATCGGTCCCGCGCCCGCTACGCAGAAGCTCCTCGCGCGTCTGAACATGACCATCGACCAGTTCGATGTGATCGAGTTGAACGAAGCGTTTGCTTCGCAAGGCCTCGCCGTGCTGCGCATGCTCGGCGTCGCCGATGATGATCCTCGCGTCAACCCGAACGGCGGCGCGATCGCGCTTGGGCACCCGCTCGGGATGAGCGGCGCACGTCTCGTGACGACCGCCACGTATCAGCTCCATCGCACGCAAGGGCGCTTTGCGCTTTGCACGATGTGTATCGGCGTGGGGCAGGGGATTGCGATCGCTATCGAGCGCGTCTGATTTTTCGTCGCCCTGAATTGAAAGCCGCGGGTCGATTTGATCCGCGGCTTTTTCGTTAGAAATTTCGCGCTACGCAACAATTGCGCGATCCATTTCACCACGTAATCGCACGGGAATTTGAGCCTCAGCAAACCCCTCGGCAATTAGCCGTATTGGGTTGCGGTAAGTTGACCCGCTTCCGGGCAGGCAACGTCCGCGTTCTAAAAGCCGCGCGTAGAATCGGCCGCACTTCGGCACCACACGCCGATGCGAATACGGCAATCATTTCAAACCCGTTTGACGAGGAGAATGTGAATGACGAAGGCAGCGATTCTGGCGGCGGCATGGGTGGTGGGCGTTGGCCTCTCGCAGGGGGCGTTTGCGCAAAACGACGCGGCGGCTTCGGCGCCGCAGGGGCAAAGCGCGCTCGCCAGCGCGGCGCAGCAAGCGATTGCCAACGCGGAGCCGGTGCATATCCACGCGAAGATCGTCGGCATCGATCGCGCTGCGCGCGTCGTCACGTTGCGCGGGCCGCGCGGCAATGACGTCGATATCGCGCTTAGCCCGCAGGTCAGCAACTTCGACCAGCTCCACGTGGGCGACACTGTCGACGCGCTCTACAAGAACGCGCTCCTCATGACGGCCGACAAAGCAACGGGAAAGGACAAGGGTATTCGCAAGCGTGTGGATACGAATGTCTATCTGCCCGCGTCGTCGGGCTACGACGCCGCGCGCCAGGTTGAAGTCCAGGCCACGGTGCAGCACATCAACGCGAAGAAGCGCGAAGTGACGCTGCGCGGCGCTTATCAGACCGTCACGCTGCAAGCCACCCCCGATATCGACCTCAAGACCCTGAAGGTCGGCGACACGGTTCACGCCGTGTTCGTTTCCGCTTATGCGACGCAGGTAACGCCGGTTGCCGCCACGCAGTAAGCACGTAAAAAAGCCGGCGCATTGCGGCGCCGGCTTCCTTTTGCGATCCGAACGGGCGCCTCGGAAGGCGCCCGTTTTCGCTGGTCGTTACATGCCTGCCATGCACATGTACTTGATCACCACGTAGTCGTCCACGCCGTAGTGCGAGCCTTCGCGGCCGAGGCCTGACTGCTTCACGCCGCCAAACGGCGCGACTTCATTCGAGATCAGGCCGGTGTTGATGCCCACCATGCCGTATTCGAGCGCTTCGGCCACGCGCCACACGCGGCCGATGTCGCGGCTATAGAAGTAAGCGGCGAGACCGAATTCGGTATCGTTCGCCATCCTGATCACTTCTTCATCGGACGAGAAGCGGAACAGCGGTGCGAGCGGCCCGAAGGTTTCGTCGCGCGCGACCTTCATCGCGGGCGTGACGCCGGTGAGGATGGTCGGCTCGAAAAAGCCGTGGCCGAGTGCGTGGCGTTTGCCGCCCGTGGTCACCTGAGCGCCTTTCGCGAGCGCATCTTCGATATGCGATTCCACCTTCAGCACGGCTGCTTCGTTGATGAGCGGGCCTTGCGTCACGCCGGCCTCCGTGCCGAGGCCGACCTTGAGCTTTTCCACCGAGTCGCGCAGCTTGGCCGCGAACGCGTCGTACACGGCGTCGTGCACGTAGAAGCGGTTCGTGCATACGCAGGTCTGGCCGCTGTTGCGATACTTCGAGGCGATGGCGCCGGCGACGGCCGCATCGAGATCGGCGTCTTCGAACACGATGAACGGCGCGTTGCCGCCCAGTTCCAGCGAGACCTTCTTGACCGTCGAGGCGCACTGGCTCATGAGCAGGCGGCCAACCGGCGTCGAGCCCGTGAAGGAGAGCTTGCGCACCGTGGGGTTGCTCGTGAGCTCGCCGCCGATCGCCTTCGGGTCGCCCGTCACGACGCTGAACACGCCGCGCGGGACGCCCGCACGCTCGGCCAGCACAGCGAGCGCGAGTGCCGAGAACGGCGTGGCTTCGGCGGGCTTGAGCACGATCGGGCAGCCTGCCGCGAGCGCGGGGCCGACCTTGCGGGTGATCATCGCGGCGGGGAAATTCCACGGCGTGATCGCGGCGCACACGCCCACGGGTTCCTTCGTCACGACGATGCGCTTGTCGTTGGCGGGCGTGGGGATCGTGTCGCCATAAATACGCTTGCCTTCCTCCGCGAACCATTCGAGGAACGACGCGGCATAGCCGATCTCGCCCTTCGCCTCGGCGAGCGGCTTGCCTTGTTCCGTGGTGAGGATGAGCGCCAGGTCGTCGGCGTTTTCCATCATCAGGTCGTGCCATTTGCGCAGGATGACACTGCGCTCCTTCGCGGTCTTCGAGCGCCATGCGGGCCATGCGGCGTTCGCGGCGGAAATCGCGCGACGCGTTTCGGCGGCGCCCATGCGCGGCACCGTGCCGATCACCGCGCCGGTGGCGGGGTTCTTGACTTCGAACGTGGCGCCGTCTTCGGCGCCTTGCCATTCGCCGTTGATAAAGGCGCTGGTTTGCAGCAGCGATGCGTCTTTCAGATTCATGCTTGCACTCCGGACTGACTTCGATTCATTTAGAACGACGAACGGCACAGCGGCAAGCGCCGGTGTGCCGTTTCGCGGATGGCCCGCTGCTCGCGGGCCAGCATGTGGTGGAGGCTTACGCCGGCACGCCCACGGCTTCCTTGACCGACTCTTCGAGGATCGCGAGCGCTTCGTCGAACACGGCGTCCTGGATCGTCAGCGGGAACAGGAAACGCACGACGTTCGAATACACACCGCAAACGAGCAGCAGCAGACCGCGATTCAGGGCTGCCGTTTGCACGCGCTTCGTGAAGTCGGCGTCGGCTTCGCTCGTGCCCGGTTTGCAGAACTCAACCGCGTTCATCGCGCCGGGGCCGCGCACGTCGGCGATCTGCGGCACGTCGGCCTTCATCGCGTTGAGTCTGGCCTTGAGCTTGTCGCCGAGTTTCGTCGCGCGCTCGCAGAGCTTTTCCTCTTCGATGATCTCGATCACCGCGTGCGCCGATGCCACAGCCAGCGGGTTGCCCGCGTACGTGCCGCCGAGGCCGCCAGGCGCCGCCGCGTCCATCACTTCCGCGCGGCCCACCACGCCCGAGAGGGGCATGCCGCCTGCCAGGCTCTTGGCGATCGTCATGAGGTCCGGCGTGACGTCGTAGTGTTCCATCGCGAACAGCTTGCCGGTGCGCGCGAAGCCCGTTTGCACTTCGTCGGCGATCAGCAGGATGCCGTGCGTGTCGCAGATCTTGCGCAGCCCGCGCACGAAATCGGCCGGCGCCTGATAGAAGCCCCCTTCGCCCTGCACCGGTTCGAAGATGATCGCGGCGACGCGCTTCGGATCGATGTCGGCCTTGAACAGCATCTCGATGTGCTTGAGCGAGTCGGCCGTGCTGATGCCGTGGACCGAGTTCGGGTAGGGGGCGTGGTACACGTCGGCCGGGAACGGGCCGAACGCGAGCTTGTAAGGGGCGACCTTGCCCGTGAGCGCCATGCCCATCATCGTGCGGCCGTGGAAGCCGCCCGCGAAGGCGATCACGCCCGGACGGCCCGTATGGGCACGTGCGATCTTGACGGCGTTTTCGACGGCTTCGGCGCCCGTCGTGAAGAAGGCGGCCTTCTTGGCGAAGCTGCCCGGCGCGCGCTGGGCGACCTTTTCGGCCAGCGAGACGTACGACTCGTACGGCACGATCTGGTAAGCCGTGTGCGTGAACTGGTCGAGCTGCGCCTTGATGGCGGCGACGATCTTCGGATGGCGGTGGCCCGTGTTGCACACGGCGATACCGGCGGCAAAGTCGATGAAGCGGCGGCCTTCCACGTCCCACAGCTCGGCGTTTTCGGCGCGCTCGGCGTAGAAGTCGCACATCACGCCCACGCCGCGCGGGGTAATGGCGTTCTTGCGGCTTTGCAGATCGGCGTTCTTGCTCACGTTCATCTCCTGTGGAATCGGTGTCAGTTCTGAAGTTGGTTGGCGGACCGGCAAGCAGTCCATGTCGCGACTATACTCACGTTTGGCTCTAAATTTCAGAGCCATTCAGTGCAATCTTTAGGAGCCAATTTCGATGCGTGCGAGTGTTCTGTCCGATTGGCTGGCGCAACGGCTCGACCGCGGAAGCGCCCAGCCGGTGTACCGGCAGCTGCACAAGCTGCTGCAGCAGGCGATCCTCTCGCGCGAACTGCCGGCCGGGGCGCGGGTGCCGTCGTCGCGGCTGCTGGCGGCCGAGCTGGGGATCGCACGCAATACCGTGACGCAGGTCTACGAACAATTGGTGCTCGAAGGCTATGTCACATCGGCGACTGGGCGCGGCACCTTCGTGGCGGACACGTCACCCGACGAAATCGTGGGGGCGACTGAAATTGGCTCTATGCAGACGCGGACAAATGGAGGCGCTTCAGGAGCCGCGCTACCTGCGGGGAAAGTCGCAACTAACAGCGAGAGCGCCGCGGCGGCGCCCGGAGCCGCGTCGACAAGCGGAATGGAAGCCGCCACGCAGACGCAACGCCCAACGGCGCGCGCCCTCTCGGCACGCGGCACGCGCCTGATTACCGGCGCGGGCGTCTCGAAGCGCCAGGGCGGCGCGTTCATGCCCGGCGTGCCCGATGTCTCCCGCTTCCCGGCGCGCGTATGGACGCGTCTGCACAACAAGTACTGGCGCAGTCTGCGCCCGGACCTGCTGACCTACGCACCCGGCGGCGGCCTCGCGCTGCTTCGCCACGTACTGGCCGACTACCTGCGCACTTCGCGCTCGGTGCGCTGCTCGCCGGAGCAGATCATCATCACGACGGGTATTCATCAGTCCATCGACCTGGCCGTGCGTCTGCTCTCCGATCCCGGCGACACCATCTGGACCGAAGACCCGTGCTACTGGGGCGTACGCAGCGTGCTGCATGTCTCGGGCCTCAACACGCGGCCGATCGCCGTGGACAGCGAAGGGCTCAACCCGTCGGCGGGCGACTTCGCCGCGCCGCCGCCGCGGCTCATGCTCGTCACGCCTTCGCACCAGTACCCGCTCGGCATGGTGATGAGCCTCGCACGCCGGCGCATGTTGCTCGAGTACGCGCGCCAGCATCAGTGCTGGATCATCGAGGATGACTACGACAGCGAGTTCCGTTACGGCAGCCGTCCGCTTGCGTCGTTGCAGGGGCTCGATACGGCGGGGCAGGTGATCTACGTGGGCAGCTTCGGCAAGACGCTGTTTCCGGGCCTGCGCGTGGGTTATCTCGTTGCGCCGGAAGCGCTGGCGGAAAGCTTCGCGACCGCGAGCGCCGAGCTGTATCGCGAGGGGCAATTGCTGCAGCAGGCTGTGCTCGCAGAGTTCATCGCCGAAGGCCATTTCACCTCGCACATCCGCAAGATGCGCGCGCTTTACGGCCAGCGCCGCCAGGTGCTGCTGGACGCCGTTGCGCGCCGCTACGGCGACGCGTTGCCCGCGATGGGCGGCGACGCGGGCCTGCACGTCGTGATGCAGTTGCCCGAAGGCAGCGACGACCGCGCCGTGGCCGAAGCCGCGCTCGCGCGCAATATCGTGGTGCGGCCGCTTTCGGGGTATTACTCGTCGCGCGAGCGTGCGAATCCGGGCTTGCTGATCGGCTACGCCTGCGTGCCCGACGAGGAGATTGCACCGGCGTTCGACACGCTCGCCGAGGCGATCGATACGACGTTGCCCGCGTTCGTATGAGCGAAGCGGTCGCTGCGGCGCACGCCAATCACAGCCGGATCAGCACCGCCCCGCAAGTCACGGGCGCGCAGGCCACCATGCGGCGCGCCGTGAGCTTCTCGTTCATGAAGAGCCAGCCGATCAGCACGGCGAAGCGCGTGCCGTTGAGGCCGCAATCGTGTGATCATTCCAGCGAACGCGTCTGGCCGCCAGAAATAGGGAAAAGCCGCACGAGCCGTCGTTGTGTTTCTATTCGGCTCGCGCGGCTTTCGAGGGAGCGCGTCAGGTCACGCGCGCACGCAGTCTTGCGGAGATCAGATCGATGGCCGTGACCACCACGATCACCATGATAAGAACGGCGCTCGTCTGCTGATAATCGAACGAGCGGATTTCCTCATACAGCACGACGCCGATGCCGCCCGCGCCCACCATGCCCACCACCATCGCCGAGCGCACATTCGACTCGAAGCGGTAGAGCGCATACGAGATCCACAGCGGCATGACCTGGGGCAGCACGCCGTAGACGATCTCGTCGAGCGGCGAGGCGCCCGTCGCGCGCACGCCTTCCACGGGGCGTGGGTCGATGGCTTCCACCGCTTCCGCAAAGAGCTTCGCGAGCACGCCTGTCGTGTGCACCCACAAGGCGAGCACACCGGCGAACGGCCCGAGGCCCACGGCTACGATGAAGAGCATCGCGAACACCATCTCGTTGATGGCGCGGCACGCGTCCATCAAACGGCGCACGGGATGCAGCACCCACGCGGGCGCGAGATTGTGCGCCGACATGAGCCCGAACGGCACTGCGCAGACGATGGCGAGTGCCGTGCCCCACAGCGCCACCGCGATCGTGACCCACATCTCCTGGGCATACGTGCGCCATTCCGTAAAGTCCGGCGGGAAGAAGCCGCGCGCGAACGTGCTCATATTCGCTGAGTCGGAGAAGAGGTCGAGCGGGCGCATGTCGGCGCCGCGCCACGCCACGCCGAGGAGCACGAACACGATGGCCCAAAGCGCGAGCGAGGACCAGCTGCGCTTGCCTGTGAGGCCGCGCGCCGCCAGGGCGGCCGCTTGCGGCGCGGCGGCGACGTTCGGCGTCGCCGCCGGCCCGGCAGCGGGCCTTGCGACTTCTGCCTGCGGCACGGCGCGTGAGCTGTCGAAATCCATCGCGCCCATTACTGCTTCGCAGGTGCGGCGAGCGCGCCGATCTTCGCGTCGATGGCCGCGATCTGGCTCTTGCGGTCGTCGTCGGAGAGATGCGTGTCGGCGGCGATCTTCTCTTTCTGCTGGAACAGCGCGACCTGGCGGATCGGCAGGAGCTGCGCGTCGGTGGCGGGCGCGAAGCCTGCGTAGCCGGTGATATCGGCCATGATCTTCTGCTCGCGCGGATCGGTCTTGGCGTAGTGGTAGAAGAAGTCGCGCAGCTTCTGCTTGGTGGCCTCAGGCAGATCCTTGCGATACACGAGCGGATCGGACGGAATGAGCGGCGAGGTCCACAGCACGCGCACCTGGGCAAAGCGGTCCGGGTGCTTCTGTTGCAGCGTGGAAAGCTCGATGGTGTTGTTGGTGGCGATGTCCACCTTGTTGTTCACCACGGCGAGCAGGTTCGCTTCGTGGCTCGAAGGCAGCACGGTCTTGAAGTTCGTCGCGTTCACCGAAACGCCGTGCTTCGCGAAGAGGTAATAGCCCGGAATCAGCGTGCCCGAAGTCGAATTGGGGTCGCCCCAGCCGAGCGTCAGATCCTTGGTATTCTTGAACACATCGTCGATCGACTTCACACGGCTGTTCACGTTGGTGATGAGCACCGACTTGTAGCCGGCATCGCCGTTCGCGTAGAGCACCTTCGCGAAGATTTCGCCATTCGAGCGGTCCACGGCCTCCATGGCCGAAGCGTTGCCGAAGTAGCCGATCTGCACCTTGTTGAAGCGCATGGCTTCGATGATGCCCGAGTAGTCCGTAGCAAAGAACGCATTCACGTGCAGGCCGGTCTGCTTGTTCAGGTCGTCGATGAACGGTTGCCAGCGTTGCTTGAGCACCGCCGACGAGTCGGTCGAGATGATGCCGAAGCTGAGATCTTCCGCGTGGGCGGCCGCGCTGCCGAGCGAGGCAAACGCGACGGCGCCGGCGGCGCACCAGGAGAGCATGGAGCGGAACAGGTTCATTGGGGCGGTCCGTGGTGAGTAAAAACGTTGCGGGTTGGAAAAGGGTTGGGTTGCGCGATCAGGCTGCGCGAGGCTGCGCGCCGAAGCGCGTTGCCGCGGACGGCGCAGCATCGGGTTCGAGCAACTCGCGCGCGGCGTTGCCATAAAGCTGTTGCAGCAGGGCGGGCGTGAGCGCCGACGATGCGCCGTCGTACACCACGCGCCCGTCGCGCAGCGCGATGGTGCGCGGGCAGTACTCCATGGCGATATCCACCTGATGCAGCGAGACGACCACCGTCAAGCCGTGATCGCGATTGAGCATGCGCATCATGTCCATCACGCGGCGCGACGATGCGGGGTCGAGCGAAGCGATGGGTTCGTCGGCGAGAATCAGGCGCGCGCGCTGCACGAGTGCGCGGGCGAGCGCCGCGCGCTGCTGCTGGCCGCCCGAGAGGTTCGAAGCGCGCTCGGCGGCCTTGTGCGCGATGCCGACCTCGCCGAGCGCGGCCAGCATCAGCTCGCGTTCGGCGCGCGGAAAGCGGCCCGTGAGGCGTCGCCACAACGGCAGCCGCGACAGCGCGCCGATCAGCACATTCGTTTCGACCGTGAGGCGATGCACGAGATTGAACTGCTGAAACACGAAGCCGATGTCGCGGCGAATGCGGCGCACTTCGCGCACGATGCGGCCGTCCTGCTGAATAGGACGACCAAGAATCTCGATGCGCGAAGGCTGCGGGTCGGAAGCCGTGAAGCCCGCAATATGGCGGAGCAGGGTCGATTTGCCCGAGCCCGATGCGCCGATCAGCGCGACCATTTCGCCAACGCCTACGCGCAGGTTGATTTCGTCGAGTGCCTTGCGGCCGCTGTCGAAGCTTTTCGAGAGGCGTTCGATGCGTATGGCGTCCATAACAATCCGTCGCTGTGTAGTCGAGGGCTCATTCTAGGAAGTGACTGTGACGGTTGAGTGAAGGTGTCGCGACGTCTAGACGACTACATGTCTTGCGGCCTTCTAGCCGCGAAAAAATCGCGAGGGATGTGACAGCCACATGACGCCAAACATCTGTCATGCTCAATATCATGGGAAGCGGCTATATTGATGGGCAACGTACATGCTGTCCCTGGTTTTCCTGACTTATTGCTGACTCATTGTCGACAGAGGCGGCACTCGGAAGGCAGTTGTAGACAAAGCGGCCGCACGCGGCGGCGCGACCTGGGCGGCCCCACCTGGGCGGCCCCACCTAGGCGGCCCCACCTAGGCGGCCCCATCCAAACAAGCGACGAAACCCGGCGCCATATGCAGGCACTGAGCTTCCTACCCGACAGCTTCGAGGAATACGAGGATCTCAAGATGATCCTCGATGCCGGCGCACGCTGGCTCGACATTCGCAGCGAGGGCGAAGTCGAGGTGCGCGGCCGCACGTTTCCTCTCTACGTGGCGGCCATCGGCTCGCGCGACCCGGCCGCACCCGGCATTGGTTTTTTCGGGGGCATCCATGGGCTCGAGCGCATTGGCTCGCAGCTCGTGCTCGACTACATGCGCGCGCTCGTGGGGCGTCTTGCCTGGGACGAACTGCTCCTGCGCCAACTCGAGTCCGTGCGCATCGTCTTCGCGCCGATTCTCAATCCCGGCGGCATGTGGCTCGCCACGCGTGCAAATCCGAACGGCGTCGACCTCATGCGCAACGCGCCGCAGGACGCCGACGAGCGCGTGCCCTTTCTCGCGGGCGGCCAGCGCGTCGGCTCGTGGCTGCCGTGGTATCGGGGGCGGCGCGGCGCGGCCATGGAGATCGAGGCGCAGGCGCTCCTGAAGATCGTCGACGAAGAACTCACGCGGCGCCCGCTTTCCTTCGCGCTCGACTGCCATTCCGGTTACGGCTGGACCGACAGCATCTGGTTTCCGTACGCACGTACGCGCCGTCTCATCCGCCATCTGCCCGAAATGTACGTACTCAAGACGATGTTCGAGCGCGCGCATCCGCATCACGGCTACACCTTCGAGCCGCAGAGTCACCAGTATTTGCTGCACGGCGACTTGTGGGATTGCGCATACGATCGGGCGCCCGACAGCAACATCTTCCTGCCGCTCACGCTCGAATTGGGCTCGTGGTTGTGGATCAAGAAGAACCCGCGTCAGATCTTTTCGCGCCAGGGCATGTTCAATCCGCTCTTGCAGCATCGCACCGCGCGTGTGTTGCGGCGCCACGCGAATCTGTTCGAGTTCCTCACGCGCGCCGCGTATTCCTCGCAGCGCTGGCTGCCCGAGGGTGTGATCCGCGATGAGGTGCTGAAAAGCGCGATCGGGCACTGGTATCGCAAGCCGGGCACATGAGCGAACCGTGGATCCTGCTGCGCGGCCTCACGCGCGAATCGCGCCACTGGGGCGCGTTCGCCACGCTGCTTGCGGCCCGTGACGGCGTGCTGCCCATCGACCTGCCGGGCAACGGCACGGCGGTGCACGAACGCTCGCCGCTCGCGGTGGACGACTACGTGGACACGCTGCGCGCCCAGGCGCTGCGGTACGGGGCGCGCCCGCCATACCGCGTGCTGGCGATGTCGCTGGGCGGCATGGTGGCGACGGCGTGGGCGCTGCGCTACCCCGACGAAATTGGGCGGCTCGTGCTCGTGAACACGAGCATGCGGCCGTTCAGCCGCGTAGACGAGCGCTTGCGGCCGTCGGCGTGGGCCGCACTCGTGCGCGTGGCGCAGCATTGGGATGGCGGCGACACCGGCGGCATTGCCGAGACGCTGATCCACGGGCTCACCTGTGCGCGCCGCGACACGCTCGCTGCCGACCTCGAAACGTGGCGCGCGATCCGCGCAAGCGCCCAAGTGAGCCGCGCGAACGCGCTGCGCCAGCTCGCCGCCGCCGCGCGCTTCAAGGCGCGCGCGGTGCCGCGCTGCGCGGTGCTGGTGGTGTCGTCGCGCGGCGACCGGCTCGTGAACCCCGTTTGCTCCGCGCGGCTCGCGCGGGCCTGGGGCGCGCCGCACGTGGCGCATCCCTGGGCGGGGCACGATCTGCCGCACGACGATCCGCAATGGCTCGTCGATACGCTCCACGCGGGCGACGTCGCCGGGAACGCGGCGGGCCAGGCCGCCGGGCGCGGCTGAGCGGTGCCGCGGCGCGTGCGCGCCGCCCGCATCGCCAGTCCGGCGATTGCCCCATAATACGAAAACTCATCCGGCACTTTCAGGACGATTTCCAGACATGAACGACAAACCCGCCATTGGCGCCGCCGTGCCGCGCCTCACGAGCCTTTCGCACGGCGGCGGCTGCGGCTGCAAGATCGCGCCGGGCGTGCTTTCTGCGCTGCTCGCCCGCAGCACCCCGCTCACCACCGCGTTTCCGAACCTGCTGGTCGGCACCGAGACCGCCGACGACGCCGCCGTCTACAAGCTCAACGACGAGCAGGCCATCGTCGCGACGACGGACTTTTTCATGCCGATCGTCGACGATCCGTATGACTTCGGCCGCATCGCCGCGACCAA
The DNA here is from genome assembly GCF_040948855.1 of Paraburkholderia sp. BR10882. Taxonomy (NCBI): domain Bacteria; kingdom Pseudomonadati; phylum Pseudomonadota; class Betaproteobacteria; order Burkholderiales; family Burkholderiaceae; genus Paraburkholderia; species Paraburkholderia sp. BR10882. The sequence continues at coordinate 772,961 of NZ_JBFPKP010000002.1, forward strand.
TGCGCTTTCGGACGTCTACGCCATGGGCGGCAAGCCGATCCTCGCGCTGGCACTCGTGGGTATGCCGATCAACGTGCTGCCGCACGATGTGATCGCGCAGGTGCTGCGCGGAGGCGAGGATGTGTGCGCGGCGGCGGGCATTCCCGTGGCGGGCGGCCATTCGATCGACTCCGTGGAGCCCATTTACGGCCTCGCGGCGCTCGGCGTCGTGCATCCCTCGCGCGTGAAGCGCAACGCATCGGCAAAAGCCGGCGACGTCCTCGTGCTCGGCAAGCCGCTCGGCGTGGGCGTACTTTCCGCCGCGCTCAAGAAGGAAATGCTCGGCGACGCGGGCTACAAGGCGATGGTCGCCGCCGCGACCCTGCTCAACAAGCCGGGCGCAACGCTCGCGGAACTGCCGGGCGTGCACGCCATGACCGACGTAACGGGCTTCGGCCTGCTCGGCCACACGCTCGAAATCGCGCGTGGCGCGAATCTCACCGCGCGCGTGCACTACGCCGAGCTGCCGTGGCTGCCGGGCGTGCAGAAGTTCGTCGACGACGGCGTGTACACGGGCGCGTCGGGCCGCAACTGGGCCTCGTACGGCGACGCCGTCACGCTCGCGCCCAGCCTGCCCGAAAGCGCGCGCACGCTGCTCACCGACCCGCAAACCTCGGGCGGCCTGCTCGTGGCCTGCGCGCCGGAAAACGTGGACGACGTGCTGGCGATCTTCCGCGCGGAAGGCTTTGGCGACGCTCGTGTGATCGGCGAACTGAGCGAAGGCCCGGCGCGCGTGGACGTCGCATGAGGACCGTATGAGCGGAGAATCGCCTAAAGCCATCTTCTACGCGCTCGCTGCGAACTTCGGCATAGCGGTCTGCAAGTACGCTGCCGCGGCGTTCACGGGCTCGGGATCGATGTTCGCGGAGGCGATTCACTCCACGGCCGACTGCGGCAATCAACTGCTTTTGCTGTTCGGCCTGCGCCAGTCGCGCGAGCCGCCCACGCCGCTGCATCCCATGGGCACGGGCCGCGCGATCAACTTCTATTCGCTGCTCGTGGCGCTGCTGCTGTTTTTCGTGGGTGGCGCGTTCTCGGTCTACGAGGGCGTGCATCGGCTGATCGCGCGCGAGCCGTTGCGATTCGTCTATGTGGCGCTCGTCGTGCTCGGCATTTCCGTGGTGCTCGAAGCGTTTTCGCTTTATGGCGCGATGCGTGAAATTCGCAAGGGCGCGCCCACGAAATCGCTGTGGCGCTGGGCGCGCGAAACGCGCGATTCCGACCTGCTCGTCGTGGCGGGTGAAGACATCGCGGCGCTGGCGGGTCTCGCCATTGCGTTCGCCGCCGTGCTGCTCACGGTCATCACGGGCAATCCGGTATGGGATGCGTGCGGCTCGATCGGCGTGGGCATTTTGCTCATGCTGATTGCGTGGTTCATCGCGCGTGAAGTGAAGTCGATGATCGTCGGCGAATCGGCCGGCCCGGAAATGCGGCGCGATATCGAATCGTTCCTGCGTGCGCGGCCCGAAATTCAAAGCATCATCAGCCTCATTACCCTGCAATGGGGCAAGGAGGTGATGGTGGCGGTGCAGTGCGAAATGCTCGAGTACGACCACAGCCGCACCATGGTCGAGGCGATCAACGAGATCGAAGCCGACCTGCAGGCGCGCTTTCCTCTTGTGCGCTGGGTGTTTTTCGAGCCGGATTTCGTGAACCGGTAGTGCAAGGGCCCGGCGGTTGAAAAAAACGCCGGGCCCTTGCGCATGAGTCACATCTTCACGCGCGCTTCACAGTTCAATGCCGAAACGGCGTCCACACGGGCGTGGTGTTGTCCCACTGCTCGAGTTCGGAAGGTACGGTCGGATTCATATTGGACTCCTACGTTTTTTGTCTTGCAATCGAAATGCCGGTGCGTCTTGCGGGCTTATTCGCCCGCCTGCGCGACGCGCTGGGCGTGGTTCGCGCGGCTCTCCTGCAGCGCGATGCGTTGCGCTTGCGTGCGGCCGATCAGGCTTTGCTCGGGGTAGCTCGTCTTGTTAAGCGAGGGCAGCGTGCCGTCGCGATACGCGGCGGCAATTTCCGCCTTCACTTCAGCGCGGGTTTTCGGCGCGCTGTTGTCCTGGGCGAAGACCGAAGCGCTTGCGGCGAGCGAGAGGACGAGCGTGGCGCCAATGGCAGTTGCGAGAGTGCGTTTCATGATCTGCTCCTTTTGTACCGGTGCCACGTGGGTCGCGGCGACAGGAGCAAATGTAGTTGCGCAGCCGTTTGCGATAAACGGCCGGAACGCGAAAGCAATTGTCGAAAATCCGGAACAATCGCTGCGCCGCGCCCGCGAAAGCCTCTGCGGGCGCGGCTTCGAGGGTTGGCGCAGCGCGACGGCGTTACGCCGCTGAGCTTATGCGGCCCATTCCGAAATGACAGGCGTTTCGAGCGCTGGCGCGTTTTCGCGCTCTTCGAGCGTGCGCATCGTGCAGGCCTTGTCGAGCGAGGCGCGGCCGCTCAGCAGCGGGCAGCGGTCGAACACTTCGGCGATCCAGTCCACGAACACACGCACTTTGGGTGACAGATGGCGGCTGTGCGGATAAACGGCCGAAATCGGCATGGGCAGCGGCTTGTAATCGGGCAGGACCTCGACGAGCGCACCCGACTTCAGGTGCGGCAGCACCATGTAGCGCGGCCCCTGGATCAGGCCGAAGCCTTCGATGCCGCAGGTCACATAAGCGTCCGCGTCGTTTACCGAGACCATGCTCTTGAGCTTGACCTCCACTTCCTTGCCGTCGACGAGAAACGCCCAGTCCATCACGCGCCCCGTACGCGACGAGAAGTAATTCACGGCGCGATGTTCGGCCAGTTCTTCGAGCGTCTGCGGCATGCCGTGGCGCTCCAGATACGACGGCGCCGCGCACGACACGCCTTCGAAAATGCCGATGCGCCGCGCGACCAGCGACGAATCCTGCAGCGCACCCACGCGCACCACGCAGTCCACGCCTTCCTGCAGCAAGTCCACGGGGCGATCGGATAGCCCGAGTTGCAGGTCGATGTCCGGATAGCGCCCGTGGAATTCGCACAGCGACGGAATCACGATGAGCCGCCCGATCGAGCCGGGCATGTCGATGCGCAGCTTGCCGTGCGGTTTGCGGTTGCGATCCTGGAATGTGGTTTCCGTTTCCTCGACGTCCGCGAGAATGCGCACGCAGCGCTCGTAGTACGCGGCGCCATCGGGCGTGAGCGACAGACGGCGCGTGGTGCGGTGCATGAGGCGCACGCCGAGAAACGCTTCGAGATTCTGAATGATCGTCGTGACCGACGCGCGCGGCATGTCGAGCGTTTCGGCAGCACGCGTGAAGCTGTTGGTATCGACGACGCGGGTGAACACCTGCATGGCCTGAAGGCGGTCCATTGCCACTCTCCAAAAAGCTTCGGTCGCACGGCGCGCGGCGTTCGAAACTAACGCCCGCGCAGAAAGAGGAGACAGATTGTTCAGGTGCGCCGAATTGTGTTGCCGGATTATAGGCATTTATTTGCAAGTCTGCCGAACCCACAATTCGCCTCATTCGAATCTACTCTCGCGCATTGCGCCGATTTGACATGGATGTCTTTAAACGCCCAACGTCTTGGACCTCCGCGGAGGAAGCGCCGCTGGCCGAAGTGCCCGCGGCCTTGCCTGCTACCGCGTCCGCCAAGCCTGGCAAGGTGCGCGCGGTGCTCACGACCGACGTGGCGATCGAAGGCTACGCCCAGCAGATTCCGCTGCGGCTGTACCGTCCCGAAGCCGCGAATGGTCTGCCGGTGTTGCTGTATTTCCACGGCGGCGGCTTTGTGCGCGGGTCCATCGAGGAAGCGGATGCGGTGGGGCGGTTTCTCGCAGAACGCTTACCAGCGCTCGTGGTGAGCGTCGGGTATTCGCTCGCGCCCCGGCACCCGTTTCCCGCCGCCCCCGAAGATGCGCATCGCGCGGCGCTGTGGGCGCTTACGCGGGCCCGCGCGTTCGGCGGCAACCCGAAGCGCGTGATCGCGGCGGGCCACGACGCGGGCGGCCAGATCGCCAACGTGCTCGCCTTCATGGGCCGCGATCGCGGCGACGTGAAACTCGCGGCGCAGGCATTGTTTGCGCCGATGCTCGATCCGAGCCTCACGCGTCTTGGCGACGAGGCGCGCCTGGGCTCCGATATCACCGCAAGCGAATGCGCGGCGTGTTATCGCGCGTATCTGCCCGATGCGACGCAGCGCATGCATCCGTACGCGGCGCCGCTCGAATCGCTGCGTCTTGGCGGCTTGCCGCCCACGCTCATCGTGACCGCACAGAACGACGTGCTGCACATCGAAGCGGAGAAGTACGCGAGCCGCCTGATCGACGCGGGCGTGCGCACCCAGGTGGTGCGCTACCCGAGCGTCTCGCACGCGAATCTCGCGGCGCATCCGGCCGCGCTCAGCGAAGCCGTACGGTTTTTCCAATGTTGCTTCGACGCGGGGGCGTCATAGACGAAGCACCCTTGCGGCGGTGCTGCCGAACCAGTGAAGAACAATCAACCATTATTTCTGGAGTCCGACATGTCACTTTTTTCGCAATCCCGAACCCGTATCGCGCTAGCGGTCATTGGCGTGCTGGTGGTCGCGGGCCTCGGCACCCTCGGTGCCATCCGCCTCGACTCGCACCCTGCCGTTGCCGCTGAAGCGCCGCCCGCACCCGAGGTCGACGTCGCACCCGTGCTCAATCGCACGATCACCGACTGGCAGACCTACTCGGGCCGCATGGCCGCCGTCGAGAAAGTGGAGATACGTCCGCAGGTTTCCGGCACGATCGTCTCCGTGAACTTCCGTGACGGCGCGCTCGTGAAGCAGGGCGAGACCCTGTTCGTGATCGACCCGCGCCCGTACCAGGCGGCCGTCGATCAGGCCGCTGCGCAGCTTGCCGCCGCGCAGGCGCGCACGGGCTACGCGCAAAGCGACTGGGAGCGCGCTCAGCGTCTGATTGGCGATAACGCCATCGCCAAGCGCGATTACGACGAGAAGCAGAACGCCTCGCGCGAAGCGAACGCGAATCTCAAGGCCGCGCAGGCCGCCCTCGAAGCCGCGCAGATCAACCTGGGTTACACGCGCATCGTCGCGCCGGTTGCCGGACGTGTGTCGCGCGCCGAGATCACGGTGGGCAACGTCGTATCGGCAGGGGCAAGCGCCGCGCCGCTCACGACGCTCGTTTCCGTTTCGCCCATCTACGCCGAATTCGACGCCGACGAGCAGACCTATCTCGACTACATCAGCCACATGAAGAACGGCTCGAAGGTGCCGGTGGAACTGGGTCTGGCGAACGAATCGGGCTATTCGCGCACGGGCACGATCGAGTCGGTGGACAACCGTCTCGACACCACGTCGGGCACCATCCGCGTGCGCGCGCGCTTCGACAACGCCGACGGCGCGCTGGTGCCGGGGCTTTACGCACGCATCAAGGTGAGCGGCAGCGCCCCGCACCCGGCGCTGCTCGTGGACGACGCCGCCATCGGCACCGACCAGGACAAGAAGTTTGTTTACGTCGTCGATAACAGCGGCAAGATCGCCTACCGCACGGTGCAAACGGGCGGCCAGCAGGGCAACCTGCGCGTGATTCTGGGCGGCCTGAAGGCGGGCGACCACGTGGTGGTGAACGGCACGCAGCGCGTGCGCCCCGGTGAAGCCGTGCGCTCGCACATGGTGCCGATGAACGGCGACCCCGACGCCAGCACGGCAGCGAACCCCGGCGCCAAGGCAGCGAAAACGTCCTGACGAGCGGCGGGCGTAGGCGATCGCGGCCTGCGCCTGTGCTTCCGTCAGGATGACTAAGCAGCAAGCTTCGCGTCAAATTGAGCGTCATGAACAAGAGCAACCCATGAACATATCGAAATTCTTCATCGACCGGCCGATCTTCGCGGGCGTGCTGTCCGTGCTGATCCTGCTGGCCGGCGTGATCGCGCTGTTCCAGTTGCCGATCTCCGAGTATCCCGAGGTCGTGCCGCCTTCGGTGGTGGTCCACGCGCAGTATCCGGGTGCGAACCCGAAGGTGATCGCCGAGGCCGTCGCCGCGCCGCTCGAAGAGCAGATCAACGGCGTCGAGAACATGCTGTACATGCAGTCGCAAGCCAATAGCGACGGCAATCTCACGCTCACGGTCACGTTTCGCCTCGGCACCGACCCGGACAAGGCCACGCAGCTCGTGCAGAACCGCGTGAACCAGGCGCTGCCGCGCCTGCCGGAAGACGTGCAGCGCCTCGGCATCACGACCATCAAGAGCTCCCCCACGCTCACGATGGTGGTGCACCTGATCTCGCCGGACAACCGGTACGACATGACGTACCTGCGCAACTACGCGCTGCTCAACGTGAAGGACCGACTCTCGAACATCCAGGGCGTGGGCGAGGTGCAGCTGTGGGGCTCGGGCGACTACGCCATGCGCATCTGGCTCGATCCGCAGAAGGTGGCACAGCGCAATCTCACCGCGAACGACGTGGTCAACGCGATTCGCGAGCAGAACGTGCAGGTGGCGGCCGGCGTGATCGGCGCCTCGCCTAGCGTGCCTGGCACGCCGTTCCAGCTCAACGTGAATGCCCAGGGCCGTCTGCGCACGGAAAGCGAGTTCGGCAACATCATCGTCAAGACGAATCCCGATGGCGGCGTGACGTACCTGCGCGATATCGCGCGTATCGAACTGGCGGCCTCCGAATATGGCCTGCGTTCGCTGCTCGACAACAAGCCGGCCGTAGCGCTCGCCATCAACCAGGCGCCGGGGGCGAACTCGCTCGCGATTTCGGACCAGGTGCGCGCGGCGATGAAGGAGCTCAAGCAGGACATGCCCGCGGGCGTGGATTACAAGATTGTCTACGACCCCACGCAGTTCGTGCGCTCCAGTATCGAAGCCGTCGTACATACGCTGCTCGAAGCGATCGCGCTCGTGGTGATCGTGGTGATCGTGTTCCTGCAAACGTGGCGTGCCTCGATCATTCCGTTGATCGCGGTGCCGGTCTCGATCGTCGGGACGTTCTCCTTGCTGCTTGCGTTTGGGTTCTCGATCAACGCGCTATCGCTGTTCGGGATGGTGCTCGCCATCGGCATCGTGGTTGACGACGCGATCGTGGTCGTCGAAAACGTGGAGCGCAATATCGCCAGTGGGTTATCCGCGCGCGATGCAACCTACAAGGCCATGCAGGAAGTGAGCGGGCCGATCATCGCCATTGCGCTCACGCTCGTGGCCGTGTTCGTGCCGCTCGCGTTCATGAGTGGTCTCACGGGCCAGTTCTACAAGCAGTTCGCGATGACCATCGCGATTTCCACGGTGATCTCGGCGTTCAACTCGCTCACCCTTTCGCCCGCGCTTTCGGCGCTGCTGCTGCGTGGTCACGGCGAGAAGGAAGACTGGCTCACGCGTGGCATGAACCTCGTGCTGGGCGGCTTTTTCCGCCGCTTCAACCGGGTGTTTCATCGCGGCTCGGAAAGCTATGGGCGCGGCGTGAACGGCGTGCTGCGCCACAAGGGCGCGATGCTCGCGGTCTACGTGGTGCTGATCGCCGCCACGGTGCTGATGGCGCGTATCGTGCCGGGCGGCTTCGTGCCCGCGCAGGACAAGGAGTATCTGATCGCGTTTGCGCAATTGCCCAACGGCGCCGCGCTCGACCGCACCGAGAACGTGATTCGCGACATGAGCGCCATTGCGCTCAAACAGCCCGGCGTGGAAAGCGCCGTGGCGTTCCCCGGCCTGTCGGTGAACGGCTTCACGAATAGTTCGAGCGCGGGCATTGTGTTCGTCACGCTCAAGCCGTTCAAGGAACGCAAGGGCAAGGCGCTGTCGGCCGGTGCGATTGCGGGTGCGCTGAACCAGCAGTACGCCAGCATCAAGGATTCGTTCATCGCCGTGTTCCCGCCGCCGCCGGTGCTCGGCCTCGGTACGCTGGGCGGCTTCAAGTTGCAGCTGGAGGACCATGGTGCGCTCGGCTACGAGGCGCTCAACCGCGCGACCCAGGACTTCGTCAAGCGCGCGGCGCAAACGCCGGAGCTGGGCCCGACGTTCACGAACTATCAGATCAACGTACCGCAGCTGAACGTCGATCTCGACCGCACGAAGGCGAAGCAGCTCGGCGTGCCGGTCACCGACGTGTTCGACACGATGCAGATCTATCTGGGTTCGCTCTACGTGAACGACTTCAACCGCTTCGGACGCGTGTATCAGGTGCGCGTGCAGGCCGATGCGCCGTTCCGCCAGCGCGCCGACGACATTCTGCAACTGAAGACGCGCAACGCCGCGGGCGAGATGGTGCCGCTCTCGTCGCTCGTCACGGTCACGCCCACGTATGGCCCCGAGATGGTGGTGCGCTACAACGGCTACACCGCGGCCGACATCAACGGCGGCCCGGCGCCCGGTTATTCGTCGGGCCAGGCACAGGCGGCGGCGGAACGCATTGCGGCTGAAGTGCTGCCGCGCGGTGTGAAGTTCGAATGGACCGACCTCACCTACCAGCAGGTGCTGGCGGGCAATGCGGGCATCTGGGTGTTCCCGATCAGCGTGCTGCTCGTGTTCCTCGTGCTGGCGGCGCTCTATGAGAGCCTGACACTGCCGCTCGCGGTGATCCTGATCGTGCCGATGAGCGTGCTGTGTGCACTCACGGGCGTGTGGCTCACGCAGGGCGACAACAACATCTTCACGCAGATCGGCCTGATGGTGCTGGTGGGACTCGCTTCGAAGAACGCGATTCTGATCGTCGAGTTTGCGCGCGAGCTGGAGCATGACGGACACACGCCGCTTACCGCTGCCATCGAGGCGAGCCGCTTGCGTCTGCGCCCGATCTTGATGACGTCCATCGCGTTCATCATGGGCGTGGTGCCGCTCGTGCTCTCCAGCGGCGCGGGTTCGGAAATGCGTCACGCGATGGGCGTGGCCGTCTTCTTCGGCATGCTCGGCGTGACCGCATTCGGCCTGTTGCTGACGCCGGTGTTCTACGTGGTGCTGCGCACACTCGCGGGCGGCAAGATTCACGTCGCGCAGAAGGACAATGCGCGCAAGCCGCAATCGATGGTCGACGCGTAAGGCGACAAGGGAAAATGAACAACATGACTAACGAATTCATCTTGCGCTATCGCGCGAATGCCGCGCCGGGAGGCGGGCATCTCGCGCGTATCACACGAATCGCGGCGAGCGTCGCGCTCTTTGCCTGGCTCGCGGCATGCTCGGTCGAGCCGACCTACAAGGTGCCCGACGCCGCCGTGCCCGCGGCCTACAAGGAAGCGCCGCAGCAAACGCAGAGCACGAATCCGCACGATGTGGGCACGTGGACGCCGGCGCAGCCCGCCGACGGCACCCATCGCGGCGAATGGTGGACGGTGTTCGGCGACCCGACACTCGACAAGCTCGAGCAGCAGGCGCTGGAAGCGAACCAGGACCTCAAGGCGGCGGCCGCGCGCGTGCAGCAGGCGCGCGCCGTGACACAGGCTGCGCGCGCCTCGTGGTTCCCGTCGATCGATGCGGGCTTCGGCCCGACGTATCAGCGCGCCTCGCCGGCTTCGCTGTATTACCCGCAAAATTACAATGTGCCCGCTCAAACGCTGTGGCGCGCACAGGCGACCGCAAGCTATGAAGTCGACTTGTTCGGCCGTGTGAGTTCGAACGTTCACGCGGCGCAGGCGGACGCCCAGCAAAGCGAAGCCCTGTTCCTCTCGGTGCAGCTCGCCTTGCAGGCCGATGTCGCGCAGAACTACTTCCAGCTGCGCCAGTTCGACTCCGACGTCGATCTGTACCGTCGCACGGTGGCGCTGCGCGAAGACGCGCTCAAGCTCGTCGATCGCCGCTTCAAGGAAGGCGACATCAGCGCGCTGGACGTGGCGCAGGCGCGCAACGAACTCGCGAGCGCACGCGCCGACGCGGTGGGCGTCGCACGTCAGCGCGCGGCTTCGGAGCACAGCCTCGCGATCCTGCTCGGCAAGGCGCCCGCGGACTTCACGTTCCCCGAAACGCCGCTCGCACCGGTCGTCGTGCAGGTGCCGCCGGGTTTGCCCTCCACGCTGCTGGAGCGCCGCCCCGATGTGGCCGCCGCCGAGCGCGCCATGGCGGCCGCGAACGCACGCGTGGGGCTCGCGAAGTCGGCGTTCTTCCCGCAGCTCAACATCACGGGTGCGGCTGGCTTCGAGTCGGCCACGCTCGGCGACCTGTTCATGTGGTCGAGCCGCGCGTTCCTGCTCGGGCCGCTCGCGGGTACGGCGCTCACGCTGCCGCTGTTCGACGGCGGCCGGCGCAAGGCGAATCTCGCCCAGTCGCGCGGCAAGTATGAAGAAGATGTTGCGCAATACCGCCAGCAGGTGCTTGTGGCCTTCCGCGAGGTCGAGGACAATCTCTCCGACCTGCGCCTGCTCGACGACCAGATCCGCGAGCAGAACGACGCGGTGAGCGCTTCGCAGCAGTCGGCGCAGCTTTCGCGCACGCAGTACGAGGAAGGCGAGGTCAGCTATCTGAACGTGATCGACAGCGAACGGACGGTGCTCGTATCGCAGTTGCAGGCCAGCCATCTGCAGGGCTCGCAGGCCGTGGCGACGGTCAACCTGATCCGCGCGCTCGGCGGCGGCTGGGGCGACGCGAAGCCCGGCGACGGTACGCCGCCTCCGCCGGCGCCGCTCGCGGCGCGCTAAGCCGCGCCTTACAGCCCGCATAACTAGCCGCAACGCTCGCCGCCTGTGCATATCGCAGGCGGCGATTTCCTTTGCGCAATCGCTTCGTAGACCCGGCCCCGCCACCCCCCTATCATCGTCTGGACCCATCTGGAGCCAACGCGATGGGCCCTCATCGCGTCGCTCCTCACTGAACGAAGTCCAACTTCCATCGAGGAACGCGATGATCCGTGCCGTGCGCGCCGTGGGGCGCCCTTCCTTTTTCCAGCGCTTCGGCCTGCTGACGGCAATCGCCGTGTCGCTTGCGGCGGCGGCGCTCGACGCGCACGCCGACACCGCTACGCTCAAAATCGGCATTGCCACCACGCCACAAACGCCCGCCCTCCAGGAAGCGGCGCGCGAGGCGAAGGCGCAGGGCGTGGACGTGAAGATCATCGAATTCACCGACTGGAACACGCCCAACGCCGCGCTGGCGAACAAGGATATCGACGCCAACTACTTCCAGCACAAGCCGTTTCTGGAAAACGCCGAACAGCAGGGCGGCTACAAGTTCGTCGCCATCGCGCCGGGCACGATCATGAAGATCGGCCTGTATTCGAAGAAGGTGAAACGCTTCGAAGACCTGAAGGATGGCGCGACGGTCGCGATCGCAAACGATCCCGTGAACGGCGGCCGCGGCCTCCTGCTGCTGCAGCGCGCGGGCCTCATCAAGCTCAAGCCGGGCGTGGACTATCGCGCCACGACGCTCGACATCGTCTCGAATCCCAAACACCTCAAGATCGTGCAACTCGAAGCGTCGCAACTCGCGCGCTCGCTCGACGACGTCGATCTCGCACAGGGCTACCCGAGCTTCATCAAGCTCGCGGGCACTACCGATCCGAACAGTGCGCTGCTCTTCGACGGCGTGGAGAACAAGGCGTTTGCGATCCAGTTCGTCGTGCGGCCCGAGAGCGTGAACGATCCGCGCATTCGCAAGTTCATCGACATCTACCAGCATTCGCCGGCCGTGCGCAAGGAGCTCGACAAAGCCTTCGGCAACCTCTACGCGGTCGCCTGGTAAAGCGCGCGCAATCTACGCACGAGGAGAGCAGCGATGATGAAATGGTTCGGAGCGGCGCGCTTTATCGAGGCGGGGCCCGCGGCGGGTGAGGCGCAGGGCAATGCCGATGCATCGCTGCCTGCGGTGGTGTTCGAAAACGTGGGCAAGACCTACGCGCCAGGCGCGCCGGCGGCGCTCGCGGGCGTCGACTTGCAGGTGGCGCGCGGCGAAGTGTTCGGCATCATCGGGCGCAGCGGCGCGGGCAAGTCCACGCTGCTGCGGCTCGTGAACGGTCTCGAAAAGCCCACGAGCGGCGGCGTGCGAGTGAACGGCGTCGACGTGGGCGCACTCGACGAGCGCGCCCTGGTGGCGCTACGGCGGCGCATCGGCATGGTGTTCCAGCACTTCAATCTGCTTTCCGCCAAGACCGTGCACGACAACATCGCACTGCCGCTGAAAATTGCGGGTGTGCCGAAGGCCGACATCGAGGCGCGCGTGAACGTGCTGCTCGATCTCGTCGGCTTGAGCGAACGACGCGACGCGTGGCCCGCGCGCCTTTCCGGCGGCCAGAAGCAGCGCGTGGGTATCGCACGCGCGCTCGTGCACGAGCCCGACATCCTGCTCTGCGACGAGGCGACTTCGGCGCTCGACCCGGAAACCACGCGCGCCATTCTTGCGCTGCTGCGTGACATCAACCGGCGGCTCGGCGTCACTGTCGTGCTCATTACGCACGAGATGGAGGTGATACGCGACGTTTGCGACACGGTCGCGGTGATCGAGCGCGGCGAGGTGGTGGAACAGGGGCCCGTGTGGCGCGTGTTCGGCGATCCGCGGCACGAAGCGACGCGCGCGCTCCTGCACACGCCCGGCCACGAGTTGCCCGACGACCTGGCGGCGCGTATTCACGCTGCGCCGCAAGTGGGCGCGCACGCGCTGTTCGACGTGCGCTTCACCGGCGACGAGGCGCGAGAGCCCGACCTCGCCACGCTCGCGCAGGCGTTCGGTGCGCAGGGCGTGCGCTTCGTGCATGGCGGTATCGAGCGTATCCAGGGGCGTGCGCAAGGGCGGCTAGTCGTTTCCGCGCCGGTGCAGAACGCCGCCGAGGCCGCGTCGCTCGCCGAGCGGGCGCGTGGTCATGCGAGCCGCGTGGAGGTGCTGGGCTATGTCTGACGTGTGGATCACCGAGCTCCTCGAAGGCATACGCGACACGTTGCTGATGGTCGGCGTTTCGGCGATATTCGCACTCCTGATCGGTATTCCGATCGCGCTGCTGCTCGTCACGACCGCGCGCGGCGGCATTCTGGAGCGACCCGCGCTCAACACCACGCTGGGCGCGCTCGTCAATGCGTGCCGCTCCACGCCTTTCATCATCCTGCTGGTCGCGCTGCTGCCGCTTACGCGCTTCCTTGTGGGTACGACCATCGGCGTGTGGGCCGCCGTGGTGCCGCTTTCCATCGCCGCCATTCCGTTCTTCGCGCGCGTGGCCGAAGTGAGCTTGCGCGAAGTCGATCGCGGTTTGATCGAGGCGGCCCAGGCCATGGGCGCACAGCGCCGCCACATCGTATGGCATGTGCTGCTGCCCGAGGCGCTGCCCGGCATGCTCGGCGGCTTCACGATCACCGTGGTGGCCATGATCGGCTCCTCGGCGATGGCGGGCGCCGTCGGCGCGGGTGGTCTCGGCGATCTCGCGATACGCTACGGCTATCAGCGCTTCGACACGACGGTCATGGTCACCGTGATCGTGCTGCTGATCGCGATCGTCGCGGCCGTGCAGTTCACGGGCGACGTGCTGGTGCGGCGTCTTTTGCGGCGAACCTGAGCGGCGCAAGCCGTTCGCCATGACGCGCGCAGCGCCGTTGCTGCGCGCTTCGTTTTTCGGGCATCACATTCGGGAACTATGGGTATGAACGAGGCACAGCGCCCACGCGGGCAGGAACAGGACGCGCGTTTCGCCGCGCTGCTCGAAGCGCTGCGCGCGAACGCCGCGCAACGCGATCTCGCAGGCGGTCACGCAGCCGCCGAAAAGCAGCGCATTGCCGACGCCGGGCTGCTCACGCTCGCTGTGCCGCGCGAATTCGGCGGGCAGTTCGGCCAGGACGGCGTGCGCTGGAGCGACATCTACGCGACGATCCGCGCGCTCGCGCGCGTCGACAGCGCGCTTGCGCATCTGCTCGGGTTCCAGTGTTTGCAAATAGCGAGCGTCGCATTGTGGGGCAGCGCCGCGCAGCGCACGAACTGGCTGCAAGGCACCGTCGAGCATCGCTGGTGGTGGGGCAATGCCGTGAATCCCATCGACACACGGCTCGTCGCGCAACCGGACAGGGAAGGCGGCTGGCGTCTGCATGGCAGGAAAGGATTCTGCTCGGGCACCTACGGTTCGCAGATGATGACCGTGAGCGCGCACGATCCCGCCACGGGCAGTCCGGTGTTCGCGGTCGTGCCCACCACGCGCGCCGGGATCACGGTGCACGACGACTGGGACCCGATCGGCCAGCGTCAGACCGATAGCGGCACCGTGTCTTTCGAGAACGTGGAGGTCCGCGCCGCCGAAGTATTGCAGCGCCCCGACACACCGCGCGCCACGCTGCGCACACTGGTCTCGCAAGGCGTGCTGACGAATCTCTTCGTGGGGCTCGCGGAAGGCGCGCTCGAAGAGGCGCGCGCCTACGTGCTCGCGAACGGCCGCCCGTGGGTCAATTCGGGCGTGCAGCACGTGTCCGACGACCCGTTCCTGCAGCAGCGCTTCGGCGAAATGCGCGTGCAGTCGCTCGCGGCGGCGGTGCTGGCCGATCGTGCGGGCGCGCTGCTCGACGCCGCGTGGGACGAAGGCGAGGCGTTGAGCACGGCCACGCGCGCCGGCGTCTCGCTGGCGATTTCGGAGGCGAAGATCGTCGCGCACCGCGCCGCGCTCCAGGGCGGCGAGCAGCTTTTCGAGGCGTGCGGCGCACGCGCCACGGGCGCGGCGCTCGCGCTCGACCGTTTCTGGCGCAATGCGCGCGTGCATACGCTGCACGATCCGCTCGACTACCGTCTGCGCGACGTGGGCCGCTATACGCTCTTGAGAGAAGTGCCGCAGCCGACGCTGTACACTTGAGGGCTCGATCGCGGCACGTGCCGCGACGCGTCAACCCTTGAGGATCGAACCGTTGGAGTTCCGACTACCGACCACGGCAACGGCGCCGTTTTGCCCTTCCGAAGTGCAGGGCAGTATCGAGGTTTCGCCGCGCGCGCCGTTCTGGAAGAAGTTCTGGCAATTCGCTGGTCCTGGCCTGCTGGTGTCGATCGGCTACATGGACCCGGGCAACTGGGCCACCGACATCGAGGCGGGCTCGCGCTTCGGTTACAGCCTGTTGTTCGTGGTCGTCCTCTCGAGCCTCGCGGCGATCGCGCTGCAATGCCTTTCCATGCGTCTTGGCATCGTCACGCAACGCGATCTCGCGGAGCTCTCGCGCGAGCGCTATTCAAGGCCCGTGGCGCTCGGCCAGTGGGTGCTCGCCGAGCTTTCGATCATCGCCTGCGATCTTGCCGAGGTGCTGGGCGGCGCGCTCGCGTTCCACCTGCTGCTGGGCTGCTCGCTGATGGTGGGCGTGGTGCTCACGGCGTTCGACACGCTCATCGTGCTGGGCTTGAAGGGCAAGAACTTCCGTTCGCTCGAGGCGATCATGGCCGGGCTCATCGCCACGATAGGCTTGGGCTACGTGATCCAGCTCGCGCTCGTGAAGCCGCACTGGCCGTCGGTATTCGCGGGCGCGGTGCCTTCGTGGCACGCGATTTCCTCGGCGGAGCCGCTGTATCTGGCGATCGGCATTCTCGGCGCGACCATCATGCCGCACAACCTCTACCTGCATTCGTCGATCGTGCAGACGCGCGCCGTCAAGCGCGACCGTGCGAGCCTCGCGCAGGCCATCGGCCTGTCGCGCCTCGACACGATCGTCTCGCTGCTGATCGCGCTACTCATCAACGCGGCCATCCTGATTCTGGCCGCGGCAGCCTTTCACGCCAACGGGCACACCCAGGTCACCGATATCGAACAGGCCTACAAGCTGCTCGCACCGATCGTCGGTACGGGCGCGGCGGCGGTGCTGTTCGCGATCACGCTGCTTGCCTCCGGGCAAAGCTCGACGTTCACGGGCACCGTGGCGGGCCAGGTCATCATGGAAGGCTTCCTGCGAATGAAAATTCCGTGCTACCAGCGGCGGCTCATTACGCGCGTGCTCGCGTTGATCCCCGCCTTAGCGGGCGTCGCGCTGCTCGGCAACGGCGCGGTGGGCAAGCTGCTGGTCGCAAGCCAGGTGGTGCTGAGTCTGCAACTGCCGTTCGCACTCTGGCCGCTCATTCGCATGACGAACGATCGTGCGCTGATGGGCGAGTTCGTGAACCGGCTCCCCACGCGGTTGCTGGCGTGGTTCCTGTTCGTCGTGATCTCGGCGGCGAACCTGTGGCTCGTCTGGCAGACGTTCAGCGGAAACTAAAGAAGGGAAAGGTGTAACAGGCGCGCGCCATAGAGGCGGCAAGCAGAGGTGGCACGCAGAGGCGGCAAGCAAAAGCGGCAATCGGAAAGCGCTTCGCCGTCCGGTGCGCTCAGGCACCGGACGGGTTCGCGTCTTGGTCTCGCGTCCGGTTAGTCCGGATCTGCTCTCCTACGCTTACGCAGCCTCGGCAATGCCATCCGACGTTACCACTGCCGGAAGGTCGCTCTCGGTCTGCTCGGCGCCCCGTCGCGCTGCAGCCGCCTTTTTCGTCTTGCCGGCTCGCGAAGGAGGCTGGCATGCGCCGCACACGACGTTGTGCTGAAGGTCGTGGCGATGCGCGACGAACTTACCGCCGCAACGGCAGCAAGGCGTCAACTGCAGAATATCGGCATCGAAAAATCGCACCAGGGTCCACGCACGCGTAAGGTCGAGCGCCGGCTCGGCCCCGCTGTGGCGGCAGTGTTCCAGATACAGCCGGAACCCCTTGGTGAGCGCGTCGAGATGCGAGCAACGCGCTTCGTTCTTGAGGAACAGGTACGTGTTATAGAACAGCGAGGCGTGGATGTTGGCCAGCCACGTCATGTACCAGTCCGCCGAGAACGGCAGCATACCTTTGGGCGGCGATACGCCACGGATCTCGCGATACAGGCGGATCATGCGGTCGCGCGAGAGCGTGAGTTCGCTTTCGAGCACCTGCATGCGCGCGCCCAGCTCGATCAGTGCGATCGCGCGGAATACTTCCTGAGCGTCTTCGGTGAGGCTGCGCCGCGTAGTCATGGACGTCACCCTCAGGCGAATTGACCAGCCGGCTGTCCCGCAAGCAGGATGGCCGCATGGGTAGCCGCCACGTCGGCATGCTTCGAAGTCTGCGTGAGCGCGGACAACATTGCATGATCGTCGAAGCGGAAAAAACAGAGAAGTTGGTCGGAAGAGGCCAACCTGACGATCTGCGCGAGCGACAGAGCGCCAAGCAGATCGGCCAGTTCCGACGACAGTCCCAGTCGGAACATGCCGACTGGCTTGTCCTCGCGCAGCATGCGCTGTGCGAGCATCAGATACGACAAATTAATTTCGCGGATAGATTCCAGCGTCTCGCTGCTACGGTCCATTTCTCTAGTTTCCGAAGCCCCGAATTTAACCCCCCGGCTTTTTCGCCGTTGTATCTTTTCTGGTCTTGTGGTCGATCTTCGCTCGTTGGCTCGATCTGACTCTTTGATACAGGTTGTTACATCTCGTAACAACCTTGGAGGGAATTGTATGAGGGCTTATCTCAGAAATCAATCCCTCGGATCAAAAATAATCGTACTGTTGTAAATTATTTTCGGTAAGTTTTGCTGCAATTTGAAAGCCGGGTGGCGACAAGCCGTCGTGACACTGATCGGGGTGCCAAAACTGGCCGTAGCACCTTGGTTTATCAGGGTTTTCGCCAACGCGCCGCTGCGTGCGCAACGAATCATCGAAGGACAAAAATCGCCCGCCCGGTGGAATAAACGTTTAGAAAGGAGTTGGGTTGACAGGTAAAAAATACGGCTCTTCCGATTAATACCTATGACTATTGAGTTTGTAACAGATGTTTCGACCCCGGCGACCTGTAACAGGGCAATGTGTAACCAGGATGTTACGAGTGCAGACGGTGGGATGCACCGTTGGTTTCCGGAATATATGCAGACTGGATATTGCGCGAAGATCGCACTTGTGAAACGTTTGCGATCGACGGTCGACGCGCAATCCGGGTGGGGCGGTTCTTTTGCCGCTTCAGGTCAGCCAGGGCACTGCTTCGTTGAGGGCGCGGGGCAGTAACAGACCGACCCGACCGACCCGCGCGCCGACGATACGCGGGCGACGAGCGGCCCGGCGATTTCAAAGTCGTTGTCGATAACCATCGCGCCTCCTATACCGTATACAACGACTGTCGATGTGCTGGTTATATCATAACGTGATATAACTAAAAATAAATAAAGCGGCATTACGGGTACGGCGTGTTCGCCCGCCCGGCACCGGGAATCATCGGGGGAGGGATCGTGGCCTCGTTCAACAGGATTCTGCTGTGTTACGACGCAACGCGCGAAGGCCGCCGGGCTTTGCGTGAGGGCGCCGACCTTGCACGCGAATGCCACGCGCAAACGCATTTGCTGGCCGTGCTCGACCAGGCGCCGCTGCAATGGGGGACGGACATCGCGTCCGCCGTGCCGTTCGAAGCCGCGGAAGAAGCGGCGCGCGAGATTCTGCGTGACGGGGTGGCGTGCCTGCAGGACAAGGGGCTCGTGGCGACGGGGCACTTCGTGGTGGGCCGGCCGATCGACGTGATCGCAAGCTACTGCGCGGAACTCCAGCCCGATCTCATCGTGGTGGCGCACCACCGGCGCGGGCCGCTCAAGCGCTGGTGGGATGGTCGCGACGACCGCCTGCTGCTCGACCGCGTGTCGTGCAGCGTGCTGGTCGTTACCGCGGCGGACCCGGAGCCCGCGAAAGCGGCGGCCTGAGCCGCCGCCGCCACGCCCTCCCGCGCCGGACGTGCTATCGGGGGCACCCGGCGCAGCCGCCGACCGCGCGTCACGGCGCCCGGTCGCGCAATGCCTGAGCGGTCTGCGGATCGGCGGGAAAGAACGCTTCGATCGCTAGCTCCGATAGCGTGATGTCGACCGGTGTGCCGAACACGGTGGTCGTGCTATAGAACGCCAGTTCCCCAAGCACGGTGCGCACGCGCAGCGGCACGGCAATGTGATGCGCGATCGGCTCGGCGCTCACGTTCGCGACGCCCGGCGGCGGCGGATACGCCGCGAGTTCCTCGTGCAGCGCGGCGAGCGCGGGGTCGCCGCTCGCGTCGATCTGACGTTGCAGGCGCGTGAGCAGATGCGTTCGCCACGCGTGCCAGTTGACGATGCGCGGCGCCATGCCCTCGGGATGCAGCGATAGCCGCAGCGCGTTGATGGGCGCAGCGAGCAGCGCAGGCGAAGCGTCGCCGATGAGCGGCGCGAGCGCGCCGTTCGTCGCGACGATATTCCAGTGGCGGTCCACGGCCACGGCGGGATACGGTTCGTGACCGCGCAGCACCAGATCGACCGCCTCGCGCGCGGCGGCGAGTTGCGGGTCGTCGAGCGCGCGCTCGCGATAGAACGGTGCATAGCCCGCCGCCACGAGCAGCGCATTGCGCTCGCGCAGCGGCACATCGAGCTGCTCGGCCAGATGCATGACCATCTCGCGGCTCGGCAGCGCGCGGCCCGATTCGACGAAGCTCAGATGGCGCGTCGAAATCTCGGCTTCGGTCGCGAGCAGCAACTGGCTCATGCGCCGGCGCGTGCGCCAGTCGCGCAGCATCTCGCCGACGCTGGGGCGCCCGGCGCCGGACGGCGCGGCGGGGAGGAGGGAAGCGAGTGTGTTCATGCTGCCGATTCTAGCCAAACGCGAGAACAAGGCGATTACGTCTGAGGTAAAGAAGCGGCCGGCAACGGATATATGAAAACCTCGGGTTTACGCCCCTGCTGCATTCGTGGACGACGTTTACCGTGCGCCGCGCTATCGCCTAGAATAAAAATTCTCACGGACTGTGGCGTCGCGCAGAGGAGACTGCCATGAGGGAAACCGTTGCTGCTTATCTGCTCGGACCAGGCGTCATGTTGCTGGTATGTGCGGCTATGTGGGCCGTGTCGCGCCGCAGCAGAGGCACGCTCGAAGCGCGCCTGACTCGCTGGCTCGACGCGCATCGGCCGCACGGCATGCATCACAAGCATTGAGCGTGCCAGCGCCGCGTCGGTTTGCGCGTTTGCCCGGCGTTTGCCCGAGAACATCGCGAACGGATCACGACAAGGCGCGGCAGGCAAATTCCATAGCATTCCGAATCAACTCCCGAGTTAGTTCGTTTCGCTCCGGCACGCAGTGCGGCCTTTCCACGTGCCGGCTCGTCTGCCGTTGCCGCCTCATGTCGAGGGAACTGAGCGTGCGCTCCGCGGTCATTCCGATACTGCATACCGGAGCCCTCCATGACCCGTCCCGCCGATTCCTTCATCATCTTCATCGCCCGCATCGCGCTCGCCATTCTGTTTCTCTGGGGCGGTGCCATGAAGCTGCTGGGATACGCGGGGTTTGTCGGCTACCTGCATTCGAAGGGCGTGCCGTATGCCTCGTATGGCGCGATCGCGGCAACCGCCGTTGAACTGCTCGGCGGCATTGCGATCGTGCTGGGCGTGCGCACGCGCGCGGTTGCGTTCCTGCTGGCCGTGTACGCTATCGTGACGGCGATACTCGGCCACGACTTCTGGAACATGACTCAGGCCGCGGCGCAACAGGACGCGGTCATTCATTTCTGGAAGAACGTGGCGATCGCGGGCGGTTTCCTGCTGCTGGCCGTGACGGGCGCGGGACGTGCTTCCATTGATGGTCTGCGCGCGCCGCGCGGCGGCGGCCTGCGAGGCTGACGCCCTCGCGTGGCGAAGCGCGAGTGTCGAATTGCAACCACCGGGCAACCGGGTGTAGAGGGAGCAGGCCTTGATACAGAACTTCGACTTCAACGTGGCAGGCAAGACCGGGCAGTTCTGCGCGAGCCTTGCGGAAGACGGCACGCGGCGCGTGTTCATCAGTGATGCGGATACCGCGAAGACGCTGGTGATTCTCGACGCCACCGGCCTCATCGGCGCGCTCAAGGCTGAGCTCGAGGAGCCCGACCAGCTGATCGCTCACGCCATCCGCAAGGCGCAGAACGATGGTTTGATCGCCCGCGCGATCGACTCCGGTGCGATCCAGGAGGCGTCGCTGTAGTTCGGCACGCCAGTTCGCTGTCGAATCAGCGAGATTCCGGTTCGTTCACGCGCGCCGGCGCGATGCGGCGCACGTCCGCATGCGCCGGTTCGGTTCTCACGAACCAGGCCAACCCGGCCGCCGCGAGCAGGAGCGCCGTCGAGACCGCGGTTTCCGCACGCAGGCCGGCCACCACCTGCGCCGCGCCCGCCCCGCCCGCAAGCGCGCCGAACGCCGCCACCCCCACTGCACCGCCCGCCTGACGCGCCGTATTGAGCAGCGCCGAGGCCGTCCCCGCACGCGCCGGCTCCACCGAGGAGAGCACGGCCGTGGTCATCGCCGGCACGGCGAGGCCCATGCCGGAAGGAATCAGCAGGAAGGCGAGCAGCACGAAGGCGAGCGGCGTCGCGGCATCCACGCTGACCAGCAATGCGTAGCCGGCTCCCGCAATCAGCGCGCCGATGATCATCGGCCGGCGCGTGCCGTAATGCGCTACCACATGGCCGCTCACGATGTTCGAGAGCAGGAAGCCGGCGGTGAGCGGAATGAACGCGAGTCCCGCCTGCAACGGCGTCTCGCCCCGCGCATGCTGCAGATAGAGCGCGAGCACGAACACGGTGCCGTAATAGGTGAGATTCACGCAGATACCGAACAGCACCGCCGCGCTGAACGTGCGGTTGCGCAGCATGGCGAGCGGCACCATGGGGTCGTGTGCGCGCGTTTCGAGCCAGACGAACGCTAGACCCGCCACGAGCGCGAGCGCAAAGCCGCCCGCCACGGCCCAGTGCGTGAAGCCGAGCGGCCGCCATTCGATCACGGCGCCGGTAAAGGCCGTGAGCGCCACGATGGCGAGCAGCTGGCCGCGCACGTCGAGGCTGCGCACGGCGGGCGCGCCGGCAGCGCTGGCATCGTGCGTATGACGGCGCGGCGCGGGAATCCAGGCGAACGTGGCCCAGAGGCCGGCCGCGCACAGCGGCAGGTTCACGAGGAAAATGCTGCGCCAGCCGAACGCCGCGATCAGCAGGCCGCCCGCCACCGGCCCGGCGGCGATCGAGATGGCACCGGCGGCGGTCCAGAAACCCACTGCACGCGCCCTGAGCGCCCGGTCGTGGCGGCACGCTTCGTTGAGCAGCGCGAGCGAATTGGGCAGCATGGCCGCCGCGCCCGCGCCCTGCAGCGCGCGGGCGGCGATCAGCATGACCGGATTGGCCGCGAGCCCGCAGGCCAGCGAGGCGAGGGCGAACACCACGAGCCCGATGGCGTAGAGGCGGCGTGCGCCGTAGCGGTCGCCCAGCACGCCGCCCGAGAGCATCAGCACGGCGAAGGCGAGCGTATAGGCGTCGACGATCCATTGCAGGCCCGCGACGTTCGCATGGAGATCGGTTGCGATGCGCGCGAGCGCAATATTGACGATGGTCACGTCGAGCTGCGTGACGACGAACCCGACGCTGACGGTCGCGACGATACGCGTGAGCGCGGGCGTGAAGTGGACGGGGGTGGGGTGTGAGGTATTCATGCGCCCATGGTAGGGCGCTCGCAGGCTTCGACGTTTCAGCGCGAGGTGAATCGTCGAAGCCGGCGAAAAGTGGTGTCCGACCAGTAACGGCCGCCCAGTGCGCAGTAAGTGCACACTGGGGCGCACTTACTGCTCCCGATGCGCGTCCTTGAAGAACAGCGTCGTGATCGCACCGAGCACGCAGATCGCGGCCACGTAGTAGGTGGGCGCGAGCGGCGCGGACTTCATCAGCAGCGCGACGACGATCGGCGTGAGGCCGCCGAACACGGCGTACGCCACGTTGTACGAGAACGAGATGCCCGAGAAGCGCACCACGGGCGGAAACGCATTCACCATCACATAGGGCACCGCGCCGATCGTGCCGACCAGCAGCCCGCAGAGCGCATAGAGCGGCATGAGCATCGAGCTGTCCACGGCGATCTGGCGGAACAGCGTGTAGTAGGCGATCGCGAGAGCGATGCCGCCGATGGCCAGCACGCGGCGCGCGCCGAAGCGGTCCGCGAGCGCGCCCGCGCTCACGCAGCCCACCGTGAGGAAGAGCGTCGCCAGGCAGTTCGCGAGCAGCGACGTGGTGGCGTCGAGATGGAACTGCTTCTGCAGGAGCGGCGGCGTCATCAGGATCACGACGACGATGGCGGCCGAAAGCATCCACGTGAGCAGCATCGAGACGATCACGGCGCGGCCGTGGTCGCGCAGCACGGCCTTGAGCGGGATTTCGTCGGCGAGCGACTTGCGCGCCTTCATCTCCGCGAACACCGGCGTTTCGTGCAGCCACTGGCGCAGATACACCGAGAACATGCCGAACAGCCCGCCAATCAGGAACGGAATGCGCCAGGCATACGCGGCGATGTCGCCCGGGGCGTAGTGATGATTGACCGCCGCGGCGATCAGCGAGCCGAGCAGGATGCCGAACGTGAGGCCCGCCGTGAGCGTGCCGCATGCATAGCCGATATGGCGGCGCGGCACGTGCTCGGAGACGAACACCCACGCGCCCGGCACCTCGCCGCCCACGGCCGCGCCTTGCAGCACGCGCAGCGCGAGCAGCAGCACGGGAGCGAGCACGCCGATCGTCGCGTAGGTGGGCAGGCAGCCCATGGCGAGCGTGGGCAGCGCCATCAGCAGCACGGAGAGCGTGAACATGCGCTTGCGGCCGAGCAGGTCGCCAAAGTGCGCCATGACGATGCCGCCGAGCGGCCGCGCGAGGTAGCCCGCCGCGAAGATGCCGAAAGTCTGCAGCTGGCGCAGCCAGTCGGGGATCGTTGCGGGGAAGAACAACTGGCCGATAGCCGGCGCGAAGAATACGAAGATGATGAAGTCGTAGAACTCGAGGGCGCCGCCGAGTGCGGCGAGCCCGAGCGTCTTGTAGTCGCTGCGGGTGAGCGCGCGCGCAGCGGCAGGCGTGCGCACGCCAATTTCTGTTGCTTGCATTTCCGAAAAACCAGGGTGTTGTTATGTACGACGTTGTATGTAGCGCGTGCGGAACGCGTGGACGTCGGGGATGGCCAGAATTTGCCTGGTGCGCGCGTGGCGCGGGGGCGGCGGTCGTCGGATAGGCGGGCGCAGGGGTGGGGCACGGCAACAGCGCGTCCGCGAGGGTGGGCGGACGTGCGACGACTTCAGGCCAGTGCGCGATTCTACAGGAAGCCTGGGAGCTGCCCGATGCGCGGCCCGTCAGGACGCTCCCGCGCCGCTGGGGGAAAACGGCGAAGCGCTCTGGAATTCGGACTCGTCCGATGGGCAGATTTTGCACATATCCACAAAATTGCCCGGTTTCATCATCGATCCATCAGGGGCCCCCACCATGCGCATCGCGATCCTCCAGCGCGACGCTGACCATCGCCAGCAGCTCGAGCGCGTGCTGACGCAATGCGGTCACGCCTGCGTTGCGTCCAGCGACGCACTCCTGCTTGCCAGGACCTTGGCCGCATCGACGGTCGATATGCTCCTGCTCGACTGGCAGGGCTCGCAGATCGCCGGCGCCGAGCTGCTGAGAACCTTGCGGGCCGTGAACGGCAGCCAGCTTCCGGTGCTGTTCGTCTCGGAGGACGCCTCCGACGAGAACGTGGTGCGAGCGTTTTCTATCGGCGCCGACGACTACGTGTGCCTGCCGGTTTGCCCTTCGGTGCTGCGCGCTCGCGTGAACGCGCTCCTGCGCCGCGCGTTTCCCGACCGGTTCGAGAACCTGACGATCGACGCCGGCCCCTATCGCTTCGACTTGCGGCATCAGGCGGTCAGCGTGCACGGCAAGCCTGTGCTGCTCTCGACCACGCAATACCGGCTGGCTGCGCTGTTCTTCTCGAATATCGGGCGCATGCTCTCGCGCGATCACATTTACGCGATGGTGTGGGGGCGCGAGTTGCAGACCTTGACCCGCACGATCGACAGCCACGTGTCGCGGCTGCGTCTGGTGCTGGAGATCGACACGCCGAACGGGTTTCGGCTGCAGCCGGTGTACAAGAGCGGCTACCGGCTGTTGTGCCTGCAGGATGAAAGTGAGGCGCTCGCCGCCGAAGGCGCGGGACTCGAGTCGGCTTGAGGGGTAGCGCGGCGAATCATTCTGTCGTTCGATAAAAAAAGACGGCGGCACGCATGGCGTGCCGCCGTCTTTTTTGGCTGGTGCGTTACGCGCCGCGCGCGGCAACCTCAGCGTGCGAGGCCGAGTCCTTGCAGCACGGCGTTGCCTTCCGTCGTCAGGCGGATGCGCGGGTCACCGGCGTCGTCCTGGACCTGCTCGACGAGGCCGGCTTCCTTGAGCATCGGAATCTCAGGTTTGGCGTGCGCGTCGATCGGCGCATGCAGCAGCAACAGGAGGGTCGCAAGCTCGTGGTGGCTCAGCAACCGGCGCAACAAGGTGCGGCGAGCGGGCTTCGCGCCGGGCGCGGCCTCGCTGTCGACCTGGTTTGTCGCCTGGATTTGCGGGTCTTGCTGTTTCACGGAACCTCCTGCAGCGCTCGTTTCTTTGGGGTGAAGCGATGATGCGGACGAAGACTTAAGCGATTCTTAAAACGCCCGGCGAAAATGTGTCATCGCGCTACACGGCGCGTAGCGATGTAAAAGGCTGTAATTGAAAGGGCGCGAAGGCGCGGCGAAGCGCCGCGCAAAGCGACCCGGCAAAAACGGCCTGTCAAATGTTCAAGGCGCGCAGGTTTTACTCGCGCCTTCGATCCACAGGTTCGAGGCGTGGCGTTTGCCGGCGTAATAACGGTAGGTCGTCGCGCCGTTATCGGTGCGAACCTTGATGACGTTCGAGTCGCCGAACTCGAGCATCTGGCCTTGCGGCAGCGGCGAGGTGGTGAAGCTGGCGCCGTGACGCGAGGCTTCGACGGTCAGGCACGAGATGACATCCTGGACCGACCGGTTGGTTGTGGAATCGATGACCGGCTGACCGGCGTCCGGGTTGCTCTGAAACCACGCGCACGCGCCGAGCGCGAGCGAAAAGGCAAGGGGCACGGCAAGCTTCTTCATATTTCCCGGTATCCAACGAAGTAGCCAATCATTATATCGGGAGCATGTCCCGTGCCACGGCGCCGGCGCAACATGCCGCAAAACTGTCACGCGCCGGGCATCCGTGTTGCGGCAGTGCGACGTGCGTGCGAAGCCCTACATACTGGCGCGCAAGAACGTACGGAGCGAGATAGACTATTTAAGGGGTGCCGTCTGGAAATCTGACGTGACGTCAGGAGAATACGCATGAACCGCCCATCGGTACGCTTTCCTGTTCGCGCCGCTGGCGCTGGCTCACTTTTCAGGTGGGTCAAGTGGGGATTCGTCGTCGCGTTTCTGGCCGCCCTCGTCATCATCGCGCGCATCGTTCAGATCGAAATCGACACGTCGCGCCTGCAGGCGCGCTATCTCTCCGAACTCACGCGCGACATCGGCTTTACGGTCGAGAACGGGCCGAGCCACAACATCCGCTTTCCCACCACGAACGGGCCGTACGACGTGCGGCTCGGTTATGCGCAGCTGCCCACCTTCGAGAACCGGCTTGCGGAACGCGGTTTCGCGATCGCCGCGCAGGCGCGCGATTCAGATCGCATGATCGCCGTCGCCGACCAGGGGCTTTTCCTGCCATTCGAAGAAAAGGACCAGGCCGGCATCGTGCTGCGCGACGCTTCCGGTGCGACGCTTTTCCATACGCGCTATCCGCAGCGCGCGTACGAGAATTTCGACGCGGTGCCGGCCGTGGTGCGCGACTCGCTGCTTTTCATCGAAGACAAATATCTGCTCGCCCAGGACCAGCCGAACCGCAACCCGGCCATCGACTGGGGGCGCTTTAGCCGGGCGCTCGTCGACCAGGGTGCGCGCCTCGTGAACCAGCATCAGCAAACGCCGGGCGGCAGCACGCTCGCCACGCAGATCGAGAAGTTCCGGCACTCGACGGGCGGTCGCACCTCCACGCCGCCGGAGAAGCTGCGCCAGATCGCGTCCGCGTCGCTGCGCGCGTATCTGGACGGCCCGCAGACGATGCCCGCGCGCCAGCAGATTCTCGTGCGCTACCTGAATTCGGTGCCGCTCTCCGCCAAGCCGGGCGTGGGCGAAGTCAACGGTCTCGGCGACGGCCTCGCCGCCTGGTATGGCCGCGACTTCCGCGAAGTCAATCGCATCCTGCGCGCGCCGCTGACGCCTGAGACGCTCGACGCGCAGGCGCTTGCGTTCCGCCAGGTGCTCTCGCTGCTGATCGCCCAGCGCGCGCCTTCGTATTTCCTGCAAAAGAACAACGAGGCGCTCGCGAAGCTGACCGACAGCTATATCCGCCTGCTCGGCGCCGGCGGCGTGATTACGCCGGCGCTGCGCGACGCCGCGCTCGGCACGCAGCTTACGCTCGACCGCTCGAAGCCGTCGCAGCGTGTGCCGGTTTCCTTCGTGGAGCGCAAGGCGGTGCTGACGCTGCGCACCCAGCTCATGCAGGCGCTGGGGCTGAAGACGCTTTACGACCTCGACCGCCTCGATCTGACCGCCACGGCCACGCTCGTCGACAGCGTGCAGCAGGCCGTGAGCGACCGCCTCGCCGATGCCGCGACGAAGGACGGCGCGCGCCAGGCGGGTCTGGTCGGCTTCGAGATGCTGCGCCCGTCCGACGATCCTTCGAAGATCGCCTATAGCTTCACGCTGTTCGAGCGCAGCAGCGGTGAGAACCTCGTGCGCGTGCAAACGGACAGCGTGAACCAGCCGTTCGACATCAATTCGGGCGCGCGCCTGAATCTGGGGTCGACGGCGAAGCTGCGCACGCTCGTGACGTATCTGCAGATCGTGAGCGCGCTGCACGCGCGCTACGCGGCCGACGACACAAAGTCGTTGCGCGCGATGCTGCCGCAAGTCGATCCGAGCGACGCGCTCACGCGCTGGGCGATCGACTATCTCTCGAAGACCTCCGACCGCTCGCTGCATTCCATGCTGGAAGCGGCCGTTGAGCGCAAGTACTCGGCCAGTCCCGGCGAGACGTTCTACACCGGCGGCGGCGCGCAGAGCTTCAACAATTTCGAGTCGAGCGACAACGCGCAGATTCTGACTGTGCATCGCGCGTTCCAGCATTCCGTGAATCTGGTATTCGTGCGGCTCATGCGCGACATCGTTCACTACGAGATGATCCAGACTTCGGGGCCGCCCGCGCAATGGCTCGACGATCCTGTCGTGCGCACGCGTTTTCTCACGCAGTTTGCCGATGGTGAGAGCCAGGTCTACATGAAGCGCTTCTACACGCGCTACGCGGGCAAGAGCAACGACGAAGCGCTCGCGATCTTGCTGCAGCACACGCGCAAGGGCCCGGCGCGCATTGCGACCGTGCTGCGCAGCGTGAAACCCGACGGCAAACTGCCGTGGTTCGATGCACAGATGCGCGCGCAACTCAAGAACACGAAGTTCCAATGGCTCGATGACGAAGACCTTGCGCGCTACTACGACAAGTACGCCGTCGACAAATTCAACCTCAACGACCGCGGCTATATCGCGGGCATTCATCCGCTCGAATTGTGGCTGCTGAATTACATGCGCCTGCACCCGGATGCAACGCTTGCGCAGGTCCAGCAGGAGAGCCGCGACACGCGCCTTTACACCTACAGCTGGCTCTTCAAGACGAAGTATCACGCGACCCAGAACCGGCGCATTCGCCACATGATCGAGCTGCGCGCGTATGACGCGATCGGCAAGTCCTGGCGCGCGGTCGGTTATCCGTTCGACAACATTACGCCTTCTTATGGCGCGGCAATCGGTGCTTCGGGCGACCGCCCCGCAGCGCTCGCGCAGCTTATCGGCCTGATTTCGAGCAATGGCGAAAAGCTGCCGACGCATAGCTTCGAATCGCTCGACTTCGCGCGCGGCACGCCTTACGAGACGCACTTCGTTCATGCGTCCGCGCAGCCGCAAGCGCTGATCTCACCGGAAATTTCTCAAGTGGTGCGCGAGTTGCTGACGTCCGTGGTGGAGGGCGGCACGGCCAAGCGCCTCGCCGACGGTATGACGCTCCCCGACGGCAAGACGCTGCCGGTCTACGGCAAGACGGGAACCGGCGACCAGCGCTTCAACGTGTACGCGCCGGGCGCGCGGCTCATCGAATCGCGCAAGGTGAACCGGAGCGCGACCTTCGTGTTCGTGATCGGCAACCGCTTCTACGGCACGCTTACGGCATGGGTGCATGAGCCGTACGCGGCGCGCTATACGTTCACGAGTGCGCTGTCCGTGCAACTGCTGAAGTCGCTCGCGCCGGTGTTGCAGCCGCTGCTCGAATCCAGCTCGGCGACGGACCGCCGTGAGAAGCCCGATCCCGTCCACGCCGCGCAGCAGATGACGCTCATCGACCCGCAGTCGGGCGAAATGCGCCGTGTGGTGTGGAACGGCAACGCGCTCGAATTCGACGACGCGCACTGATTCAGCTTATTCGGAATCCAAAGCAAAACGCGAGGCTGGCGCAATTGCGTCAGCCTCGCGTTCTTCCTAATGCGGTCTATATCCGCTTCAGTATCCGCTCGGCGGCGGAGGCGGCGACCCCGGCGGGGGCGGCGGCAAATAACGCGGTTGCGGCGCTGTCTGGAACTGCTGCTGAGGCGCCTGGAACTGCTGAGGCTGCGACATCGTCATGTTGCCGGGCGCCGGGATGCGGTTGCCGTTGGCGTACATGCATTGCAGATAAGCGTAGTCGTAGCGGCGCTGCACGTCCCATGCGGAACCCTGTGCGTTGCCCATGCCCACCGCGCTGCCCGCCAGCAGGCCCGCGCCCGCGCCGATGGCCGCGCCGTGGCCGCCGCCAAATGCGGCGCCCGCGGCAGCGCCGAGCGCCGTACCGACCACGGCGCTGCCCACGCCGGCACCGGTTGCCGCCTGGTTCGATGTGACGCCGCCTACCTGCTGGAAAGCGAACTGGCGGCAGTTCGCGTCGTCGGCACGGAACTGATCGAAAGTCTTGCCCGTGCCAGGCAGAGCCATCACGCTCGGCCCCGTGGGCGTCACGGCGCATGCGCTCAGCAGCCCCGCTGTGGCGAGTAGCGCGAGATACGTGTATTTCATGTGCGGCTCGATATTTTCAAGGTTTTTAGTTCGACGGCGCCGGCTGGGCGGGAACCGCGCGCCAGCCCGACGAACATTGCTTCACATACGGATAGTAGGTTTTCGACTCGTCGCAGTAATACCAGGTGTCGGCGTTCGCCTGCTGGTCGCCCGCTGCATCGCCAGGCGCGGCGTTGACGGGGCCTTGCTGCGGGTCCATCGCGGGGGCCTGCCCCTGCTCGATGTAATCGGGCGCCTGCGGCGGCGGCGCGACGATGACGGGCGCCGGCGCGTAATAGTAGGGCGCGGGCGCGACCGGGTAGTAATACGGCACGCCGGCGCCGAAATACACGCCGACACGCGCCGCCTGTGCTACGCCGCACACGCTGAGAAGCGCGGCCGCAGCGGCCCCGAGAAACAGTTTCGACCTTCTCACACACGATCTCCAGAAACGGGCAGGCCGGAGCAACGGCGCGCGCCAGCCGATTATCGAACGCTAAGACATTGCGGGAACCAATGCAATTACGCGAGTTGCACCGATTTTTCGAGTTGTTACAGAAGGCTCGGGGCTGATGGGGCGCGAAGGGTGGCCGTAGTGCGTACGGCGCGCAACGGCTCGCATCGCGCTCCATATTTCACAGAAAAGCGTGCAATGAGGCGCGAGCGCGCGTCGACGGGCTGTAATAATTGGATAGATCGATATCGACTCTTCGCACTTCGCCGTTATCGCACGCCGCCGTGGTCTCGCAATTAATAAGGAATCCGACATGAATAGACATTTTGCTGTCATGTCGCGACTTCGCTGCTCGTGTCGTGGGCCGCGACCTGACGCTGGCGGCTATGCACCGCCGGGCAAGGGCACGCTGATGCTGCTCGACCCCGCTTCGCTCTGCGCGCGCGTGGCCGAGGGGGCGACCGTCTGATCGACCGCCAGGGCGCGCCGCCTAGCGCGCGGCGCGTTCGCGCTCGAGCCGGCGCACGGCTTCGCCCACGTCCTGGCTGAACTGCGCGAGCGCGGCGAGTTCGAGGTTGGGCGGCTGCAGCGCGGACCAGAGTGCGTCTACGAGGCGTTCTGCCGTAGCGTCGATGTCCGTGCGGCGGTTGGCGAGCGTCGCGTCCCACAGCACATGCTCCATGGGCCCGAATACCAGCGAACGCAGTAGCCGCAGCGGCAGGTCGTTGCGGATCTGTCCGCTTTCCTGGCCGCGCGCCAGCACGCGCATGAGCGGCGCCGTGTAGCGGCGCTGCATTTCCACGAGCGCTTCGCTCAGATCGTGGTGCCGCGTGCGGCCTTCCGAGAGCACCAGTTCGCAGATACCGGTGCCGCTCTCCAGCATCAACTGCAGATGCATGCGCACGATGAATGCAAACTGCTGGCGCACGGTGCCGTCGCGCGGCAGGCCGCCTTCGATCGCGGCGATCGATTCGTCATACCAGTCGCCGATCACGCGCGCGCACAGCTCCCGTTTGCCCCGGAAGTAGCTGAACACCGTCGCCTCGGACACACCAAGGCGCTGGGCGATCTCGGCCGTGGTGGCGCGTGCGTACCCTTTTTCCGAGAACACTTCGCGCCCCGCCTGCAGGATCTCGCGCACACGCTGCTGCGACTTGCGGCCCGCCGGCTGGCGGCGCGACGCGGGCAGGACGGCTTTCCGGGCAACGGTTTCCATATTGAGCTTGATTCAATTTACGTCAGGATGGAATCGATTATCCGTGAAAAAAACGCCGCCAGACAGGGAAATTTCATCGCCATGAAAACTTGAGCGTCACTCAGAAATACCTATTGACGTTAACGTAAATCTGGCGTGAAATGTGCGTCCATGGGGCGAAGCTACGCCCGGTTCGAGATTCCCTGGAGACACACATGAGCAACGTACCCGGTTTGCAGTTCCCGCTTGGCGAGGAAGTCGAAATGTTGCGCGACAGCATCGCTGGCTTCGCGGCGAAGGAAATCGCGCCGCGCGCGGGCGAAATCGACCGCACCGACCAGTTCCCGATGGACCTCTGGCGCAAGTTCGGCGACCTGGGCGTGCTCGGCATGACGGTTTCCGAGGAATACGGCGGCGCGAATATGGGCTACACGGCGCACATGGTCGCGATGGAAGAAATCTCGCGCGCGTCCGCATCGGTCGGCCTTTCGTACGGCGCGCATTCGAACCTGTGCGTGAACCAGATCCACCGCAACGGCACCGAGGCGCAAAAGCGCAAATATCTGCCGAAGCTCGTTTCCGGCGAGCACGTCGGCGCACTCGCCATGAGCGAGCCCAACGCCGGCTCGGACGTCGTGAGCATGAAGCTGCGCGCCGAAAAGAAGGGCGACCGCTACGTGCTCAACGGCACGAAGATGTGGATCACCAACGGCCCGGATTGCGACACGCTGGTCGTCTACGCGAAAACCGATCCTGAAGCGGGTTCGCGCGGCATTACGGCGTTCATCGTCGAGAAGGGCATGAAGGGCTTTTCGGTTGCGCAGAAGCTCGACAAGCTCGGCATGCGCGGTTCGCACACTGGCGAACTGGTGTTCCAGGACGTGGAAGTGCCCGAAGAGAACATCCTCGGCCAGCTCAACGGCGGCGTGAAAGTGCTGATGAGCGGCCTCGACTACGAGCGCGCCGTGCTGGCGGGCGGCCCCACCGGCATCATGGCCGCGGTCATGGACGCGGTCGTGCCGTACATCCACGATCGCAAGCAGTTCGGTCAGGCCATCGGCGAATTCCAGCTCATCCAGGGCAAGGTCGCAGACCTCTATACGACCTACCAGGCGTGCCGCGCCTATCTCTACGCGGTGGGCCGCCAGCTCGACACGCTTGGCCGGGACCACGTGCGCCAGGTGCGCAAGGACTGCGCGGGCGTGATTCTCTACACCGCAGAAAAGGCAACGTGGATGGCCGGCGAAGCGATCCAGATTCTGGGCGGCAATGGCTATATCAACGAGTATCCGGTCGGACGTCTCTGGCGCGACGCGAAGCTCTACGAAATCGGCGCGGGCACGAGCGAGATTCGCCGCATGTTGATCGGCCGCGAGCTGTTCGCGGAAACCATGTAATCCTAAGCAACTCACGGTAACGAAGGGAGGGCGGGATGCCGGTCATCGAATCGAAGCTCAATCCGCGTTCGGACGACTTCAAGGCCAATACCGCGGCACTCGAAGCGCTCGTCGCGGACCTGCGCGAGAAGATCCAGAAGCTAGCGCTGGGCGGCGGCGAGGCCGCGCGCGACAAGCACCTTTCGCGCGGCAAGCTGCTGCCGCGCGATCGCATCGCGCAACTGGTCGATCCGGGCACGCCGTTTCTGGAGTTCTCGCAGCTCGCGGCCTACGGCATGTACAACGACGACGCGCCGGGCGCGGGCATCATCACGGGCATCGGGCGCATTGCGGGGCAGGAATGCGTGATCGTCTGCAACGACGCCACGGTAAAGGGCGGCACGTACTATCCGGTCACGGTGAAGAAGCACGTGCGCGCGCAGGAAATCGCCCAGGAAAACAACCTGCCCTGCGTGTATCTCGTCGATTCGGGCGGCGCGAACCTGCCGAATCAGGACGAGGTGTTTCCGGACCGCGATCACTTTGGCCGCATCTTTTACAACCAGGCGAATCTCTCTGCGCAGGGTATTCCGCAGATCGCGGTGGTGATGGGCTCGTGCACGGCGGGCGGCGCGTATGTGCCGGCCATGAGCGACGAGTCGATCATCGTGAAGAACCAGGGCACGATTTTCCTCGGCGGCCCGCCGCTCGTGAAAGCGGCGACGGGCGAGGAAGTGAGCGCCGAGGACCTGGGCGGCGGCGATGTCCATACGCGCCTTTCCGGCGTGGTCGACCATCTCGCGCAGAACGATGCGCATGCGTTGGCCATTGCGCGTTCGATCGTCGGCAATCTGAACCGCACGAAAACGCCGCCCGTGGTGCTGCGCGAGCCGCTGCCGCCGCGCTTCGACGCGAAAAGCCTCTACGGCGTGATTCCCGTGGATACGCGCAAGCCCTTCGACGTGCGCGAGGTGATCGCCCGCATCGTGGACGACTCGGCGTTCGACGAATTCAAGGCGCGCTACGGCACCACGCTCGTGACCGGCTTTGCGCACATCTGGGGCCACCCGGTCGGCATCGTCGCGAACAACGGCATTCTGTTTTCCGAATCGGCGTTGAAGGGCACGCACTTCATCGAGCTGTGCTGCCAGCGCAAGATTCCACTGGTGTTCCTGCAGAACATCACGGGCTTCATGGTGGGCCGCAAGTACGAAAACGAGGGCATTGCGCGCAATGGCGCGAAGATGGTGACGGCCGTGGCCACGGCAAAGGTGCCGAAGTTCACGGTGATCATCGGCGGTTCGTTCGGTGCGGGCAACTACGGCATGTGCGGCCGCGCGTATTCGCCGCGCTTCCTGTGGATGTGGCCGAACGCGCGTATCTCGGTGATGGGCGGCGAGCAGGCCGCATCCGTGCTTGCCACAGTGCGCCGCGACGGCATCGAAGCGAAGGGCGGCACGTGGAGCGCCGAAGAAGAAAACGCGTTCAAGCAGCCGATCCGCGATCAATACGAGCTGCAGGGCCATCCGTATTACGCGAGCGCACGCCTGTGGGACGACGGCGTGATCGACCCGGCGCAAACGCGCGACGTACTCGGCCTCGGTCTTTCCGCCACGATGAACGCGCCGATCGAAGAGACGCGCTTCGGCGTGTTCCGCATGTGATGCATTGAGGACCAGACAATGCAATACGAAACGCTCATCGTAGAAGTTGCCGGACACGTGGCCACTGTTACGCTCAATCGACCTGAAGTGCGCAACGCGTTCAACGAAGCGATGATCGCGGACGTCACGGCCGCGTTCACCGCGCTCGGCGCGCGCGACGACGTGCGTGCGATCGTGCTCGCCGGCAACGGCAAGGCTTTTTGCGCAGGTGCGGACCTGAACTGGATGCGCAAGATGGCCGGCTACTCCGACGCGGAGAATCGGGCGGACGCCATGCGTCTCGCGCAGATGCTCTCGGCGGTCTATCGCTGTCCGAAGCCGGTCGTCGCCCGCGTGCATGGCGACGCCTACGCGGGCGGCATGGGTCTCGTGTGTGCGGCGGACATCGTGGTGGCCGTGGAAAGCGCGCATTTCTGCCTCTCCGAAGCGCGCCTCGGTCTCATGCCCGCCACGATCGCGCCTTACGTGATCCGCGCGCTGGGCGAGCAGGCTTCACGCCGTTACTTCGTCACGGCTGAAGCGTTCGACTGCGCCACCGCGCAGCGGCTCGGCCTCGTGAGCGAAGCGGTGAGCGCCGAAGACCTCGACGCCACCGTGCAACGCATGACCGAAACGCTCTGTGCGAACAGCCCGAATGCGGTGCGCGAGTGCAAGCAGCTCGTGCAGGACATCGCCGGCCAGACGATCGACGACGCCTTGATCGAAGACACCGCCGTTCGCATCGCGCGTATTCGCGCGAGCGAGGAGGGGCGCGACGGCGTGTCGGCGTTCCTTGAAAAGCGCACGCCGCGCTGGCGCGATCAATAAGGCAAGAAGCAGGAAACGAAGCGAGGACAGCACATGTTCAACAAAATCCTGATCGCCAAC
This sequence comes from Paraburkholderia sp. BR10882, assembly GCF_040948855.1. Classification (NCBI taxonomy): domain Bacteria; kingdom Pseudomonadati; phylum Pseudomonadota; class Betaproteobacteria; order Burkholderiales; family Burkholderiaceae; genus Paraburkholderia; species Paraburkholderia sp. BR10882. Next base: position 808,356 of record NZ_JBFPKP010000002.1, read on the forward strand.
CGCGGCGAAATTGCATGCCGGGTCGCGGCGACTTGCAGGCGGCTCGGCGTGAAGAGCGTGGCCGTGTACTCGGACGCCGACGCGAACGCCAAGCACGTCGCGGCCTGCGACGAAGCCGTGCATATCGGCGAAGCGGCCGCGGCGCAAAGCTATTTGCGCTATGAGCGCATCATCGAAGCAGCGCGCGCCACGGGTGCACAGGCCATTCACCCCGGCTACGGTTTTCTTTCGGAGAACGAAGACTTTGCCCGCGCGTGCGAGGCGGCCGGCATCGTCTTCATCGGGCCGCCGGTCGAGGCGATCGCCGCCATGGGCTCGAAGGCGGCCGCGAAGGCGCTGATGCATGCGGCGGCCGTGCCGCTCGTGCCGGGCTACCACGGCGACGACCAGGCCCCCGCACTCCTGCAGCGCGAAGCCGATGCAATGGGTTACCCCGTGCTGCTCAAGGCGAGCGCGGGCGGCGGCGGCAAGGGCATGCGCGTGGTCGAGCGCAGCGAAGACTTCGCGGCGGCGCTCGCTTCGTGCAAGCGCGAGGCGGCCAGCAGCTTCGGCAACGACCGCGTGCTGATCGAGAAGTACCTCATGCGGCCGCGTCACGTCGAAGTCCAGGTGTTCGCCGACAAGCACGGCGGCGCGGTTTACCTGTTCGACCGCGACTGCTCGGTGCAGCGCCGTCACCAGAAAGTGCTCGAAGAGGCGCCCGCGCCGGGTCTCGAAGACGGCGTGCGCCGCGCCATGGGCGAGGCGGCCGTGGCCGCGGCGCGCGCAGTGCATTACGAAGGCGCGGGCACCGTCGAATTCATTATGACGGGCGCCGACTTCTACTTCATGGAGATGAATACGCGCCTGCAGGTCGAGCACCCCGTAACGGAGATGATCACGGGCCTCGATCTCGTCGAATGGCAGTTGCGCGTGGCGGCGGGCGAGCCGCTGCCGCTCGGGCAGTCGGAGCTTTCGATCACGGGCCACGCACTCGAAGCGCGCATTTACGCGGAAAATCCGGCGCGCGGCTTCCTGCCATCCACGGGCACGCTCAAGCATCTGCGCACGCCGGAGGGCGTCGAGTTCCGGCTCGGCGACGCGGGCCAGCGTGCGAGTGTGCGCATCGACAGCGGCGTGCGCGAAGGCGACACCATCACGCCGTTCTACGATCCGATGATCGCGAAGCTGATCGTACACGGCGCCACGCGCGAGGACGCGCTTGCGCGTATGAAGCGTGCGCTCGAAGCGTGCGAGGTGGTGGGGCCGCACACGAACGTCGAGTTTCTGCAGCGGCTCGTGACCTGTGAGCCATTCGCAAGCGCCGATCTCGACACGGGCCTGATCGAGCGTAACCATGACGCGTTGTTCTCGCCGCAGCAGAAGCCGGTTCGCGAAGCGCTCGCGCTCGCGTGTGCGGCGCTGCTGGGCCGTGAGGGCGGCGCGGCGCATGGTGCGTCGCCGTGGCACGCGCTTTCGCACTGGCGCCTGAATAGCGGTTTCGCGCAATCGCTCTCCTGGCGCGACGTCGAAAGCGATACCGCATTCACGGTGGCCCATACGCATGACGGCGGCGAGGAAACCCTCGCCTATGCGGGGCACGCGGCGCGCTACACGTGGTGGCGCGGCGAGGGCGTGGACGAATACGGCGCGACCATCGGCGACAAGCGCGTGACGGGTCGCGTATTCATCGACGGCGATGTGTTTCATGTGTTCTGTCTCGGCACGGCGATGGCGTTCGAGTGGCAGAACCTGCTCGCGCATGCGGCCGACGCGGAGCACGGCGAGGGCCGTCTGACCGCACCCATGCCGGGCAAGGTGATCGCCGTGCTGGTGGAACCGGGCGCCGTCGTCGAGAAGGGCACACCGCTCATCGTCATGGAGGCGATGAAGATGGAACACACCATCGGCGCCCCTGCGGCTGGTAAGGTCACCGAAGTCTTGTATGGCGTAGGCGACCAAGTGGCCGACGGCGCGCAATTGCTCGTGCTCGAGGCTGCTTGATGCCGCTTTAACCCGCCTTAACTCGCTTGAAGCGGTTTGACTTGCAGGGCCGGGCAGTTCCTTCCGGCCTCCCCTGTAGCCGCAGAACGATGTGAGAGTTTTGCCCTGGGGCGCTCTGCTAAAGCGGAGCGCCCTTTTTTTCGCGCTTCGCGGACGAGAACCGCTCAGTGTTCCTTCGCATGAGCGGCGAGCAGTTCTCGATGTCGCGCTTCGGTGGCGTCGTCGGCGGGGAACATGCATTCGAGGCGCAATTCCTGGGCGGCGATGTTTTGCGGCGTGCCCACGCTCGTCACCATCGAGAAATAGCGCAGCACACTGCCGTCGTCGATGAAACTGAGCGGAATGACCGGCATGGTGGGCGTGCCGCCCGATCCATGATGCGCTTTCCAGTCGCCCGGCACGCCGGGGAACGCGAGCAATTCGTCGAGCAGCGTGCGTGTTTCGTCGTCGATCACGCGGCCGACCGCTTCGCGATACACGCGTTGCAGAAGGCTTCGCGAAACGTTCTCCCAATCCGCGAGGAATGGGCGCATGCCCTGAGGATCGAACATCAAACGCAGCAAGTTGCGTGGGGCTGGGTGCGCGGCCATATCGAAGAAGTGGCCGAAGAAGCGCGGTGCGGCGTCGTTGGACATCAGCACGTTCCAGTGCCGGTCCATGACGATGGCCGGAAACGGATCGTGCTGGCGAATGACCCGCTCGAGCGCCCGCACGACATGCTGCATTTCCTGCGCATTCCACGGCGCATCCGAATAGACGGGCGCGTAGCCGGCGGCGAGCAACAAGGCGTTGCGTTCGCGCAGAGGCACGTCGAGCGTCTGCGCAAGGGTCAGCAGCGTGTCGCGGCCCGGTACGCTGCGTCCGCTTTCAATGAAACTGATTTGCCGCTGGGAAATCCCCGCGTCCAGCGACAAATCGAGTTGGCTCATGCCGCGCGCATCCCGCCAATAGCGCAGCAGGGTGCCGAGTTCGCTTTGCGGTGCGTTCAGGTCGGGGCGCGTGGGGTTCATCGGTTCTCCCAGGTTGGATGCGGACTCGATCATCAGTGGAGGATAGGCGCTCATGCGCGGCTCACCAATTACATGTGATGTAATCGCCGAGTTGCGCAGGCAGTGCACGCGCCGGGTGCGGCCGCCTTCACTCGCGCGCACTTCGCGCAAAAACAGTGCGATGATTAAGGTTATCTCTTCGGCCGACCTTTCAGGCCCGAACCCTGGGAACGCGTCGCGGAGCGGATTCGCTACATGGTGAGATCCGGGGTCGGAAGGCAAATCCCGCTCCCTTCACCATGGCCGTACCGCCCCTCTACCAGACAGGTGAGGTCATCATGCTTGGTGTTCGTAAAGCTGTGTTCCCGGTGGCCGGAATCGATACGAGCTTTCTGCCGGCAACGAAGGCGAGCCCGAAGGAAATGCTGCCGGTCATCGACAAACCGCTCATTCAATATGCCGTTGAAGAGGCCATCGGTGCAGGCATTACCGAGCTTATCTTTGTGACGGGCCGCGGAAAGCGCGTCATCGAAGATCACTTCGACAGGTCCTACGAGGTCGAACACGTGCTTAGGGCGCGCGGCCGGCAGAATCTCGTCGAACTCGTGCAGAGCATCAAGCCGGCCAATGTGGAGTGCGTCTATGTCCGGCAAGCCGAACCGCTCGGTCTCGGGCACGCCGTGCTTTGCGCGGAAAAGCTGATTGGCGACGAACCGTTTGCGGTCGTGCTCGCCGACGATCTGCTCGACGGCAAGCCTCCGGTTCTCGCGCAAATGGTCCATATCTTCAGCCATTACGATTCCTCGGTTCTTGCGGTGGAAGAATTCGAGTCGTGGGAGTCGACGAGTCATGGCGTGATCGACGGCCGGCATTGGGACGAGCGCGTGATCAGCGTGAGCCGCATCATTGAAAAGCCGACGCCCGAACTGGCGCCGTCGAGCTTCGGAGTGGCCGGACGTTACGTGCTCATGCCGAGCATCTTCCACCATTTGCGCGCGCTGAAACCCGATGCCAACGGCGAAATCGAGCTCACTCCCGCCATTCACTCGATGCGTGAAGAGGAGCAGGTGCTGGCCTATGAGTTCGTTGGCAAGCGCTACGACTGCGGCACCAAGCTCGGCTATGTGCAGGCGACGGTGGACTTCGCCCTGCGGCATGCGGAATTGCAGGAAACCTTCGATGCGTGGCTGCGCGAGCGCATGGGCGCGGCGCAACTGGACGCGTGGGCAGCGGGTTCGATGCTGAGCCAACCGGCGCCGGTCGCGCCCGGGCTCGCACATTGAAGCCATGCCGTTTGCGCAGGAGAGTTGAACGTTACCCGTGAACGGGCAGCCTCGATAGCATGACATCGCTTTGACCGGGCGGGATCTAACGATGCCACCCTTTTCAAGGCGATGCAAGGAAAGGATTGGTAAGAAACCGTGCAAGGTTCCGCCCGTCGCACTGCTTTAAAATCGCGGCATGAACCCCAGCGTCCTCATTGTCGACGACGATCCCGTCGTGCGCGATCTGCTGAGCCGCTTCTTGCGCTCGCATAACTTCGATACCGCCGTGCTGCACGACGGCGTCCACCTCCAGCGCCGCCTCGAGCGCGAACGACCGTCCATTGTGGTGCTGGACATCATGATGCCGGAGACCGACGGCCTCGAAGCCATTGCCGCCTTGCGCGCGGCCGGCGACGACATTCCCGTCATTTTCGTCACTGCGCGCGGCGCCGTGAGCGATCGCATTCGCGGGCTCTCGCTGGGGGCGGACGACTATTTGCCGAAGCCCTTCGATCCGCACGAACTGCTCGTGCGGATCCAGAATATCCTGCGGCGGCGCGGCCCGTCCACCGCGAGCGCGCCTGAGGCACGCCGGCGCTACCGGTTCGGCGACTTCGAACTCGACTTCACGATGCGCACGCTCTCCTGCGGCGACACGCAAATCCCGCTGAGGGAGAGCGAATTCGCGTTGCTGAAGGTATTCGCCACACATCCCTACAAAGTGCTTTCGCGCACGCTGATCCACGATATCGTGCATCGCGACGAGCGCGAATTCCACGAACGCAGCCTCGACGTGCCGATCTGGCGCCTGCGCCGCGTGATCGAGGCCGATCCGTCGAATCCGCGTCATATCCAGACAGTGCGCGGAAAGGGCTATGTATTCGTGCCGGATCCGGCGAATTATTCGGAGGCGCACGGCGCAGCAATTCAGTGAGAAGTCCGTTGAATACGCTGTTCGGGCGCATGGCATTGCTCTCGGCCGCGGTTTTGCTTTCCATGCAGCTGGGCTGGTTTTTGCTGCTTGCCCGCCAGCCGCCGCGCCATGAAGTCGATGGCTTTGCGCGTGGCGTCCTGCTCGCGCTACGCGTGGCGAGCGAAGAGCACGTCGGGGGCGGCACGGTGCCGCCCCCGGTGCATCTCGGCAGTTCGCTCGAGCCGCCGAAGGACCGCGATCTGAGCGACGTGTTGCGCGTGCACCGCGTGCCGGTGTGGAACGTGCCCAAGGACGTTCACTTGCACGAACCGACGCGCAGGCCGCTGGTCGACTTGACGCGCCATCTGCGCGAACAATTGCCGCCCGGCACGCAGTTCGCCGTGGATGACGGGCGCCCGCCGCAGCTGTGGGTGCGCTTTCCGGGCAGCACGTCCTGGGTCGTTGTGCCGGTCGATATTCCGCCGCCGCCGCGCTTTGTCATCGAAGGGATTTCGATGCTGCTGGCGGCGCTCACGCTGTCGTTCCTCGCTGCCTGGCAGATCCAGAAGCCGCTCGCGAGCCTCGCCCAGGCGGCGCGCCGGTTCGGCACGGGCGAGCGCATTGCGCCGCTCGAGGGCAAGGGGCCGCGCGAACTGCGCGACGTGAGCGCGTCGTTCAACGACATGATGCGCTGCGTGAACGAGGCCGAAGACGATCGCGTGGTGATGCTGAGCGGCATCGCACACGATCTGAAGACGCCGCTCACGCGGCTCAAGCTGCGCGCGACCCTGATGGCAGAGGAGGCGGAGCGCAACGGCATGCTGCGCGACGTCGATTCGCTCACCCACATCGTCCAGCAGTTTCTGGAGTTCGCGCAGCAGTCGCCCGACGCGGGCAGGCTATTGAGTGTCGACGGCTTTCTGCAAAGCCAGTTTGGCAATCCTGACGAAATCGAGGGCGGCAACGGGCCGCTGTTCGTGCTCGATCTGCGTGCCGGTTCGCGGTTCAAGCTGCCCCATGTCTCGCTGGACCGGCTCGTCACGAATCTCGTCGATAACGCACTCGAGTATGGCGCGCCGCCAATCGAAATCTCGACGGCGATCGAAGACGGATCGTTCCTGATACGCGTACGCGATCACGGCGCCGGCATCGAGCCCGAGCGCATTCCCGCCGCGATGAGGCCGTTCGTACGCCTGAATGCGGCGCGCGGCGGCGAAGGCCACTGCGGCCTCGGGCTGGCCATCGTCGCGCGGCTCGTGCGCGATAGCGGCGGCCAATGCGACGTCAAAAACCACCCCGATGGCGGCCTGCTCGTGCAGCTCAGCTTTCCTGTCGCTCACGGCTGATACGCCACAACAAAAAACGCGCCGAGCCCTCGCGGACCGGCGCGCAAACGTGCCGACGCTTGAAAAAGCGGGCGCTCGTGGACGTCGTGGTCAGGCCGTCGTGCTGACGAACAGGCCGCTCGCGGCGCCCGAGCCCTGCTGCTGCAGGTTGCTCGCGAGCGTCGTGAGGAATTGCTGAAGCTCGGACGTCGTGCCGCTCGACGAACTGCTCGATGAGGCGCCCATTGCCGTCAAAAGGTTCTGGAAGTCAGACGTCAATTCGCTGTCCGAACTGCTGCTGCTCGACGAACTGCTTGCCGTGCTCGAATCGGAGGACGTGCTGCTCGAAGCCGACGAGAGCGACTGCGCGAGGTTCGAGATCGCCGAAGCGAGATCGCTGCCGTAACCGCCTGCCGACGAGGGCGGCGGAGGCGGCGGGGGCATCATCGCTGCGGCAGTGGTCGTCGTGCTCGAATCGCTCGATGTGGACGACGTGCTGGAGCTGGAAGCCGTAGTCGCAGACGTTGCGCTTGCCGACGAAACCGCGCTGCTGCTGTCGCTGCTATCGCCCGTGGCCGTCGTGGTGACGCCGCTCTGTTGCGCGGCGACCTGAAACAGCGCGCCGAGGAATTGCTGGAGCGCGGCGGCAAGCGCATCGGGCGACGTGGACGATGTGCTCGACGTCGAACCGGTGGAACTCGACGAGGAATCAGAACCGGTGGTGCTCGCGGACGCGGTGGCCGTGCTGTCCGTGGTGAAGCCGAGCGACGAGAGCGCCGAGGCGATGGCGGCGGCAAGCGGATTGACGTTGTTCGAGTCCGACGAGGCGTCCGAAGCCATGGGCATGCCCGACATCTGGCTGGTGCTCGTGGATTGCCCTTCTGCCTGGTAAGCAGCCCAGGTCGAATACAGTGAGTTTGAGCTGGATAACGCGCTTATCGACATGTTTAACCCCCCGGTGAATGTGCGATATGGTCGATTCCCGACCGAGACGGCTGGTCAGGCCACTCAGTCGGCGCAATCGTATGTCGTCTTTCGCCGCGGGGGGCGGCTTTGTAATTCGAGGAAAGAGTTCAGGTAAGGAATTAGTGCCATCCTTACTTTTCCTTTCCTCAGGCTGCTGCGTCGCGCACCGGCGGCGCGAAGCGCAGCGCTACCGCAATGCGGTTCCACGCATTGATATTCGCCACGGCGGCGGTCAAGAATGCCATCTGCTCGCCGGGAAACTGGCGCGCCACGTCCTCGTAGAGCACGTCGCTCACACCGTCATGGAGCTTCGCGGTCAGCGCTTCCGTGTAAGCCAGCGCGGCGCGTTCACGCTCACTGAAGTATTCCGGCGCCTCGTGCCATGCGGTCACGAGATCGAGCTTGACGCGCGGCACGGCTTTCTCGCGCGCAATGTTGAGGTGGTACTGAATGCAGAACGCACAGCCGTTGATTTGCGAGGCGCGGATTTTCAGCAGCTCGGTGAGCGGCTTTTCGAGCCCCGAGGCATCGACCGCCTTGCTCATGGCGGAGAGCGCGGCGGCCACCGGGGCGGCGTCGCGCGCGAAGGTTTCGTAAGCAATGCGGATAGACGTGCTGGACATGACTGGACCTCGCGAAGTCTGGGCGTTAATATCAGAGCACGAACATCATATTCGAACTCTGACATCATGCGCAAGACAGTGAAGAAAGACCCGGTTTCGGAAAGGGGCGAACCCACGAGCGCTATTCCGGCGGTCGGCGAGGGCAAGCGCGGCGAGGCGGGCTATTTCGGCTACCTGCTGCGCCAGGCGGGCGCGGCGCACCGCTTGCGCATGGAACGCGCACTCGACGATCTGGGCATTACGCCGCCGCAATTCGTCGTGCTGACCATGCTGGCCGCCTACCCCGGCATTTCGGGCGCCGATCTCGCGAGGCTCGCGGCGCTCACGCCGCAAACGGTGAGCGTGATCGTCGCGAATCTGGAGCGCGGTGGCGCGATCGTGCGTCGCCCGCACGCAATGCATGGGCGCATTCAGCAGATCGACGTGACCGATGAGGGCGAAGCGCTGCTCAGGCAGTGCCGCACGCGCGTGAAGAAGCTAGAGGCGCGCATGGCCGCGGGCTTCACGGCCGAAGAAGAGCAGGTGATACGCCGCTGGCTGGTGAGCGTCGCGCGCGAGGATGACGTGGGCTGAATGCAGCCGCGCTCGACCGCGCGTTACTGCGAAGCACTCTTCGCTTGCGCGAGGCTGCACGAATGGTCGAGCAGGCCTTCCGCCGTGCCGGTCCCGCCATCGACATCGAGCCCGCTGTTCACGACGAGCCAGCCGTCGTGCTTTGCATCGGGGCCGGCGCCCGTCACGAGTATCGTCTGCACGGCCATGGTCTGTTGCGGGCCGAGATCGCGCTCGACCACGCGAAAAGGATTGTTGTTGTCCGAGAGGCTCGTCACACGCGTGACGCGGTAGCGCGATCCGTCGAGCGTGGTCCAGCGCCACGTGCCCGGCGCGATGTCGGCATACGGCGCGAGCGCTTTGGTGATGTCGGGGCGCATGCAATCGACGTGGATATGCAGTTGATTCTGCGTGCGGCGCTCCGAGGAGTTGATCTCGAGGCCGAGCTGGTTGCCGGCGAGCGGCATGCCGAGCTTCGCTTCCACGAAACGTCCCGCGCCCCATGCGCCGACCCAGTACTCAGGCGCGCCGCCGTAGAGAATCTCGGGGCTCTCGATGCCGGCCACGCGGTCGGTGGGAATCACGAGATACTGCGCACGCCCTGCGATGTCCTTGAGCACGGCATAGCGCTTCTGGAAGTCGACGGTGGTGCAGGGGCCGGGCTTGCCCTTGTCGCGCATATTCGGCACGCACTGGCCGCCGACGACTTGCCAGAGACCGTTGGAGTCGACCGCGGAGAGGCGCACGCACGCGCCGGTGGCGGCGAGCGCAACGACCGCCGCCGTGGCGACGGCAAGCCGGGACATCCGCATGAAAGGGGCAAGGCGCAGGGATCGCATCGGCACGAAGTGTCTGGGTTGAGTCGATCAAACGCGCCGCCCTGCGAAGTCTGCACGCGTTGCGGCGCAACGCTGCGCGCAGTGTAGCGCAATGCCCGTGACAGTCGCTTGTGCGCGGTTGCCGAGGCTTATTTGCGGCGCGGATGAAACGTGACCGGTTGCGCGTTCGAGGCGTCCGTTGCCGCAGGCGTCGGTCCGCACGTGCCGCAGGTGCCGCAGCCGTCGCCGCAATCGCCGGTTGCGCCTTTGGGCTGCACGAAGCGCCCGAGGCGCTGCGCGAATGCACTACGTTGCGGGCGCAACAGTGCGGCGGCCACGGCGGCCTGCGCGCGCGTGGCCGTTTTCGGTGCAAGCTTGCGCAGCGTATAGACGAAGCTAGCGGTCACGAGCAGCGCGATCACCGCATATTGCGCGACGAGTCCGGCGCTCATACGAAGTGCCTCGCGACCTGATACGTGACGAACGAGGCCGCATAGGCCACGACGAACATGTAGCCGAACGAGACCACGACGGCGCGCCACGAGCGCGTTTCGCGGCGAATCACGGCGAGCGTGGACATGCATTGCGGCGCGAATGCGAACCACACCATCAGCGAGAGGGCGCTGGCGAGCGAGAAGTTCTGCGCGAGCGTGTGGCCGAGCGCGGCGGTGTCCGCGTCGCCGCCCGCCACGGAGTACACGGTGGCGAGCGCGGCCACCGCCGTTTCGCGTGCGGCGAAAGCGGGGATCAGCGAAAGGCTCATTTGCCAGTTGAAGCCGAGCGGCGCGAATGGCCATTGCAGCGCGCGGCCAAGATAGCCGGCGATGGAGTAATCGATGGCGGGCAGTGTTGCGCCGGCGGGCGGCGAGGGGAACGTGGAGATGAACCACATCAGCACCGTGAGCGCGAGGATGATGCCCGTCAGGCGCTTGAGGAAGATCGCGCCGCGCTCCCACAGGCCGATGGCGACGTCGCGTGGGCGCGGCAGCCGGTACGAGGGCAACTCCATCAGCAGCGCGTGTTCACGGTGGTCGCGGCGGAGTTTCTTCATGACCCAGCCCACCGCCATCGCGCCGGCAATGCCGGCGGCGTAAAGCGCGAAGAGCACCAGGCCCTGCATGTTGAATACGCCGAAGATCATGCGGTGCGGAATGAAGGCGCCGATCAGCAGCGCATACACTGGCAAGCGCGCCGAACACGTCATGAGCGGCGCGACGAGGATCGTGGCGAGCCGGTCGCGCGGGTCGGAGATGCTGCGCGTGCCCATCACGCCGGGAATCGCGCACGCGAAGCTCGACAGTAGCGGAATGAACGAGCGCCCGGTGAGCCCCACCGCTACCATCATGCGATCGAGCAGGAAGGCCGCGCGCGGCAGATAGCCCGACTCCTCCAGTACGAGGATGAAGAAGAACAGCACCAGAATCTCGGGCAAAAAGCCGAGCACGGTGCCGACGCCGCCGAACAGCGCGTCCGTCACGAGGCTGCGCAGCGGGCCCTCGGGCAGTGCCGTACCGGCGGCCGCGCCGAGCCAGGTGAAGCCGTCGCCGATGGCATCGGTGAGCGGCTTGCCGAGCGAATACACGGCCTGGAACACGAGGAACATCACGAACGCGAGGATCAGCGGGCCGAGCACGGGGTGCAGTGCGAAGCGGTCGATGGCGTCGTCGCGCGCGTCGGTGGCGCGCGGCATCGTCACGGCGCTCGCGAGGATGGCGCGCACCGTGCCGTGCAGGTCGTCGGCCGCCGCTGCTGCTTGCGCCTGCGGTTTTTCAGGCGTCGTGTGGTCGATCAGCTCGATGAGCGCTTGCGCGCCGCCGCGCCGCACGGCCACGGTTTCGACCACGGGCATGCCGAGCTGGCGCGCAAGCTCGCCCACATTTACCTCGACGCCGCGGCGCTTTGCTGCGTCCATCATGTTCAGCGCGAGCACCATCGGGCGCCCCATGCGCTGTACTTCAAGCACGAAGCGCAGATGCAGGCGCAGATTCGTCGCATCGGCCACGCAGACGATGAGATCCGGCGCGGCCTCGCCCGGGTAGCGGCCGAGCAGCACGTCGTGCGTCACGCGCTCGTCGGGGCTTGTCGAGTCGAGGCTGTAAGCGCCCGGCAGATCGAGCAGTTGCACCTTGCGGCCCGAGGGCGTGGCGAAGCGCCCTTCCTTGCGCTCGACCGTCACGCCCGCGTAATTGGCGACCTTCTGGCGCGCGCCGGTCAGCAGATTGAAGAGCGCGGTCTTGCCGCAGTTGGGATTGCCGACGAGCGCCACGCGCAGCGGCGCAACCGGAGCCAGGCTCATTGCGCGGCCTCCCCGTCCGTCGTCACGCTCACGCGCTGCGCTTCCGCGCGGCGCAATGCAAAGCGGGTCGAGCCGATCTGCACGAGCAGCGGGTCCGCGCCCCAGGCTGCGCGCGCAACCACGCGCACGGGCTCGCCGGGAACAAAGCCGAGGTCGCGCAGACGCTGCGCGATCGGGTCGGGGGCACGGATATCCTCGACACGCTCCACGAGGGCGGTCGCTCCTTTGGACAGGTCGGTCAGACGCATAGGTGGGGGGCTTGCTTATAACGAATGAGAACCGTTCTCATTGTAGCGCAGCGCCGGCATTGTGGCGGTAAATGCGCCTCGGCTCCGTCGATGCGGGCGGGGAACCCGCGGCCGAGGCGGGGTAGCGGTGCCGTGTGCGCTCAAATTTCCGGCGCAGGCAGCGTCCCGAGAATCGCTTCGAATGCGAGACCGATCGCGAGCAGCCTGCGGTCGCCGCCGACCGGTCCGTCGAGTTCGAGCCCGACGGGCAAGCGCGCGTCGACAAGACCCACGGGCAGCGCGAGACCTGGAATGCCGGCATTGCTCGCGGGATCGGTGTTGCGCAGATACGCCTCCATCTCGTCGATCGGCGCCGCGCCGTCGATCGACACGCGAGACGATCCATTCAGCTCGTCGATCGGCACGGCGGCGAGCCGCGTCGTAGGAAAGAGCAGCGCGTCGAGTCCGCTGGCCGCGAAAGTCTGCGCATAAAGGTGCTGCAGGCGCGGCCGCCACATCGTCATTGCGCTGTGATAGTCGCCGCCGCGCGCGTCGGCGAGCACGGCGTCGTAGGCCGCGCGCACATCGGGACTCGCAATGCGCACGGCGACTTCGGCCACGGTTCGTGCCGGTGCGTGGTTCGCAACGAGCCATGCGGTGAGATCGTCGATGGGCTCGTGCAGCGCGATCGCGTAGCTCACGCGGTCGTTCAGCGCGAGCAGCTCGCTCATTTCGACCGGTACGAACGTGACGCCCGCGGCTTCGAGCTTCGCGAGCGCGGCGCGCGCCACGTCTTCGAGCGCGGCTTCGAGGCCTTCCCACAGCGGCGCGGGCAGGCCAATGCGCAGATTCGTCACGGCGGCCGGCGAGAGCGGCCCGTGCCCGGTAATCACGGCGTCGAGCAGCGCGACATCGGCAACCGTGCGCCCCATCGGCCCGACCGTATCGCGCGTATGGCTGATCGGCACGACGGCCTGCGGGTCGTGATAGCGGCGTTGCGTGCCGCCGTCGCCCACGCTCGGGCGCAGGCCGACAATGCCGCATAGCGCGGCCGGTATGCGCGTGGAGCCGCCGGTGTCGGTGCCGAGTCCGGCGGGCACGATGCGTGCCGCAATGGCGGCCGCCGTGCCGCCGGAAGAGCCGCCGGGAATTCGTTCGGGGTCCCAGGGGTTGCGCACGGGCCCCGCATGCGGCGCGAGATTCGTGCTGGTGATGCCGAACGCCAGCTCGTGCATGTTGGCCTTGCCGAGCAGGATCGCGCCGGCATCGACGAGGCGCTGCACCGAAGGCGCGTGACGCGCGGGCACGAAGCCTTCGAGCGCGGGCGTGCCCGCCGAGGTCTGCAGGCCGCGCGTATTGATGTTGTCCTTGACGACTACGGGCAGCCCGGCGAGCGGCAGACGCGCGCGCTCGCTGGCGCCGAGCGAGTCGATGCGCTGCGCGGTGGCGAGCGCGCCTTCCACGTCGAGCACGGTTAGGGCGTTGAGGTTGGAGAGCGCCTGCGCGCGCGCCAGCAGCGTGGCGACGTAGTCGGCGGCCTTCAGTTGTCCGGCCTGGATGGCCTCGACGGCTTGCGTTGCGCTCAATTCCAGTTGCTGGTCGACAGTCCAGGTCATGCAGCGTTCTCCTCGTGCGGCTATACAGCCATGCTAACAACGCGTGCGTTTTACGTTGCGGCGCGACTTCTTCAAGAGGCGCAGCGCGAAGCGTGCGAGCGTGGGCACGAGCGTCGGCCGCAAGAGGCGCGCGTCGTAGCCGCTCATGCGCGCGTCGTTTTCTTCGAGGCAGAGTTCGATCATCTCGCGCGGTTCGAGCGCGTCGCCCAGTACCTCGCGGTTCGCGGGCAGAAAATTCGAGTCGCGCGTATTGCCGCTGGCGTCGATGCCTCGTGCGATCGCGAGCCGCTCCCATACCAGCATGAACCAGATGGCGGCGACGCGCACGGTGTGCCACGGCCTGCGCCACGAGGGCATGGTCCTGCGATACCACGCCACCCAGTTGACGAAGAAGAGGATGTGGCGCGCCTCTTCCTGGATCACCGGTTCGAAGGTTTCGACGAGGTCTGGCGGGAAAAAGCCCGAGCGCTGCGCCGAGCGAAACAGGCCGAACGCGAAGAAGCTGTCGATGCACTCGCTATAGCCGGTGAACATCCATGCCCATTCCGCCTTTTTGGGCGGCAGGTATTCGGGTTCAGGCGCAAGTTCGATGCCGTAGGCCTGCACGAGATTCGAGAGTACGACCTTGTGGCGCGCTTCCTCGGCCGCGTCCATTTCGATTGCTTCGCGCAGCAGCGGGTCGCTGAGGGTTTGCGCGTAAGTCAGCACGCGGATCGAGGCGCGGCCTTCGGTCTGCACCGCCATGTCCCAGATCGGCAGCGATGTGAGGCGGCCGAGCGCATCGGGCTCGAGCTTCGGCCAGTCGAGCACGGCGGGGCGGTAGGGATCGTGGGTGTCGAGCAGCATCCGGCAGAACATCTTGCGATGTTCGTCCGATCCGATCTTGATGGGCCCTGGCGTGCCGTGAGTCCAGCGCCGCAGCGCGGCGTCCTGCTCGGAGATGAAGGCTGCGCCTTCGTCCGGATGCGTCAGGGTTTCGGACATGAGCATCTAACGGGAAGGGGGTATGACTCCTATTCTGTCACAACCGTAAGGAAGCATGCGCCCTCACGCGCAGCGGCGCTGCTGCTCGATCCACATGCGCGCCCAGCGGCAGGCGTAGGCGAGCGCGTGCCTTTCGTCGAAGAAGTAATCGAGTTCGTCGAACGAATGCTGCGCGCCCGGCTGCGTGCCAATGGTGAGATTGGCGGCGAAAAGGCCGTTCGGGAGCTGCCGCGCGCTGGGGGCGACGACGTAGCCTTTGTAGCGTAATGAAGTGTTCATGGCCGCGCTTCCTGCTGATCTTCTGCTGATTTGCTCGGGTTCTCGTTTTCAGTGGCGCGGGTGTTTTGCTGTCCACTCACGGTACCGACACGGACCAGCGTATGAGCCGCCGTATGTCGATGGAACCAATCATTCGTCGCAAGCAAATCACGTGTGGCCTGGAGCGGTCAGCAGGATGATCCGGATGAGGCGAGGGGTGAATCCGGCTTCAATGTGGACCGGACGAAATGCAGCGTCTGTGGGATGGCGCACGTGATCTGCGCCGCGCGACGCCGGCAATGTGGGTTAGGGAACGTTTCCCGCCCCGCACGTTCGACGCGCGGGCGGGCGGCCAGGCGGCAGAGGTCGGGCAGCGTGTCAGACCGCGAGGCTCAGACGTTTTTCGGTGCGCGGCGCGTTGGCGGCCTGCGCGCCGCCGACGCTGTTCAACGCGCTCGCCGGCGGCGCCGCGCGATGTTCCTGGCCGCCGAACGCGAGCGCGAACTGCGCCGCCTGGCGGCCGACCGTTGCGAGCTGTTCGGCGACCTTGGCGTCGGAGCACTGCAGCGCGCTCTCGAAGCGTGTCTCCAGCGTGTTGATGCCCGCGCCGAACGGTGTCGGCCAGCCGCGCAGCGCGTGCACGATCGAGCGCAGCGAGGTCAGCACCGAGCCCGCGGCCTGCCAGCCATAGGCCGTGACGATGCAGCCCACTGCGCGGCCGTCCAGGTATGGGCGGTTGTCGGCACGCAGTTCTTCGAGCGTGTCGAGCGCGTTCTTCACGAGCCCGGATACGCCGCCGTGATAGCCGGGCGTCGCGATGATGACGGCGTCGGCGGCGCGCACGGCTTCGATCAGCTCGAGCTGGGCGTCGGTTCGCACGGGGTCTTCGGGTGCGTAGTGCGGCAGCGTGTGCAGGAACGTGCCGCCGAACAACTGCGTGCGCGCGCCGGCGTCTTCGGCGCCGCGCAGCGCGAAAGCGAGCGCGCGCTCGGTCGACGAGGCGGCGCGCGTCGTGCCGCCGATGCCCACCACGAGCGGGCGGCGTTGCGAATCGGAAATGCTCAAGGGGGCTCCCTGAAATGCGATGAGACCTGGCTCGTGGGTGATCGGGTGACGCCGCCACGAAGCCTGCAGGCCTGGAAAGGGTCATCTTAGAGATCGCGCCGAGCGGCGCGAAACGACTTTTTGTTCTATCCATATGCCGGCGGCGCTACGTTGCGCGGCGCCATGCGCCCGAAATGCATATGCGAAACCATTGGTTGGACGCGCAGCGGGCCGTGGCTAAGATGAAGCCGTCTCCTCCATGACATCTCCTTGACATGGGATTCGGCCCCGCACTTCTCCGGTGACGGGGCTGTTTTTTTTCTGGAGACGGGAACGGGCGGCGCTTCGAGGTCTTCGAGGCCACGTCGCGGCAGCTGCGTGCCGCACTGTAGGTCGTGTTTTGCGCCGCTGACTGCGGCTGCGCGCTAGCTCAAACCGTGAGGACGTTGCCGTCGGGGCCGATTTGCGGCGGAATTTCCGGCAGGGTCCCGTTGCCCGGCGCGGTGCGCGCGGGGGTGCCCGGCGTGGCCGGCAGCGTGGGCGCGGGAGCGCGCACGGCCGGTTCGGCGACCTTGCGAGTGGTGAGTTTGTCGGTGGAGGCCAGCTTGTGCTTCGTGCCGTGATGCGCCTTCTTGCCGGCATTGCTCGCATGCGCTGAGGGCGTGCGCGCTTCCGGCGGATTCCAGATCTCGATGTAGTGTTCCCCGGCGATCGCGGTGGACGCGAGGACGCCCAGCAAGGTCCCCGTGATGAAGAATCGCACGTCGTGTTCTCCGTTTCGATGTACAGGCCGGGGCCGCGCCATGCGCCGGGGCGCGATGGGGCGGCGTAACCCGGTACGGCGACCGGGCGGCACGAACGGCCGGCTGCCACGCACTGTACATTCATACAGGCGCTTATGCAAACGTTTCACGACGTGCTGCGGGCGATGTGTTGCATGGGCGCGCCGCGGCCTTACGAGGCTTGCGCCGGCGCTCAGTCTGGCGTTTGCGGGCGGTTCAGGCGTCGAGCGCCGCCCGGTTTCGTGCGATCGCTCGCTCCGCGGCCGGCCCGTGGACGCCGAGCCAGCGCCCGTAGCTGCGCGGCGAGAACGCGAGCGTGAGCACGATCATCGCGCTGATCGATACGGCGAGCATGATCCACGCGCCCGTAAAGCCGCCCGTGAGGTCGCGCACGCGGCCGGCCACGATGGGGGCGAGCGCGGCGATCACGAAGCCCAGACCCTGGACGAAGGCGACGAGGCGCGCGGCAAGGCGGTGATCCGCGCAATGGTCGAGCGCCGTGACGAGCGTGACCGAGAACGTGCCGCCGAGCCCCGCGCCCGCCGCCGCGACCCACAGCAGCGGCGCGGCCTCGGGCCACGCGGCGAGGCCGATCACACCGACGAGCTGGCCGCACAGGCCCAGAACGAGCCACGGACGCCTGTCCGTGAACGCCGCCGCGGCGAGCGGCAGGAGCAGCGCGCTGGCGGCCTGGAACACCGTCATCGCCGCGAGCAGCGAGCCGCTCGCTTCGACGCTCGCGCCGTGCTGCTGATAGTAGGCGGGCAGCCACGCGACGAGACTCGTATAACCCCCGTTGACGAGCCCGAAATGCAGCCCGAGCGTCCACGCCCGGCGCTTGCGCCAGACTGGCGCCGTTGCCGTGTCGGCATGCGCCTGCGAGGGTGCGGTGGCGGCGTGCTGCGCGTGCCGACCTGCTCCAGACCCGCCGTTCAACACGCCCCAGATCGCGAGCGCGGCCAGCGCCGGCAATGCCCAGACGGCAAGTCCCACATGCCACGAACCGCTGAGGCGTGCGACGAGCGGGCTCAGGCTCGCGCCCAGCCCGCCGCCGCCCATGATCGACGCCGAGAACAGTCCCATTGCGAGCGGCACCCGCGCGGCGAAGCGTTGCTTCATGACGGCGGGCAGCAGCGCCTGGATGGCCGCGACGCCCGCGCCGGCCGCGGCCGCCGTGAGCATGAGCGCGCCGCCGCTGGCGGCGAACGCGCGGGCCGCGCATGCCGCCGCAATCGCCACGAGCCCGAGCGCGACGCCGCGCGTCTCGCCGAGGCGGCGCGCGAGCAGGCCGGCGCCGAACGCGCCGAGGCCCATCGCGACGACAGGCAGGCTCGTGAGCAGCGAAGCGCCGTAGAAGCTCAGGCCGGTGTCGTTGCGAATGGTCGTCATGAGCGGGCTGATCGAGGTGAGCAGCGGCCGCAGATTCAGGCCGATCGCGACGATCGCGGCATACCACGCAAGCACGCTGGCCGATTCGCCGGACGGCATCCGGAAATCATTGGAGCGGGTTTGAGGGTTCAATGCGGTCAACCTTTTTGCAGCTTAACGGTTGACCATTATACGCAATAATTGTCAACAATCTGGCTCGACCCGCTATGCCCGGCATGGACGATCGAGTATGGGCGCGGGTTTATATCGCCTCGCCATGCCGCTCGCTACAATGCGACCTGACCCATCGACCCGACCCAGCTAGCGCGCCTGCCCATGGCTCAATCCTCCCGCCACGTTCCGCCCCGCGATACCGACGAACCGTCCGATATCGAAGCGCGTGTCTATGCGTCGATTTCTTCCGCGTTGCTCGAAGGCAAGCTCGCGCCGGGCCAGCAACTGGTGGAGCGCGAACTCGCGGCGGCGTTCGGCTGCACGCGCGGCGCGTTGCGCAAAGTGCTGGCGCGCCTCGGCTACGAGGGCAAGCTCGTGCTCGAACCCAATCGCGGCGCGTTCGTGCCGTCGCCCTCGGAGGACGACATCCGCGCGGTGTACCGCGCGCGCCAGGTGGCCGAAGCGGGCGTGATGGTGAGTCTGTGCGGCACGCTCGACGCCGCGATGCGGCGCAAGCTCGCGGCTCACGTGCGCAGCGAGAAGAAGGCGTTGCGCGAGGCGCGCGTGGACGAAGCGGTACGCCTTGCGGGGCAGTTCCATCTGCTGCTGTCCGAGCAGGCGGGCGGCGCCGCGCTCGTCGAAGCGCTGGCGCAACTGGTCGCGAAAACGGAGCTTTACAAGGCCCTGTTCGATCCGTCGAAGGCGTCGATGTGCGCACCCGACGAGCACGCGCAGATCATCGAGGCGCTCGAGGCGGGGGACCTCGCGGCCGCGCTCGCCACGATGCGTGCGCATCTGGGCGAGTTGGAGGAGCGGGTGGTGCAGCAGGCACGTGCGCGCGCCGGACGCGATCTCAAGACGGTGTTCGCGGATCTCACGAACGGCTGAAAGCAAGGGGCAAACGTCAGCCCTGGTCTACGCGTCGGCGCAACTCCTTCGAAGCCGCGAGCGGAATGCGCGCATCGTCCCACGTGGCGAGCCATTCAATCTCTTTCGCGGCGAATACCTGGCCATGATTGCGCAGCGCGTACTGCAACGAGTCGATAACGTGGTTGCGGATGATTTCGGGCGTATGCGGGTCGTCGAGGACGATGCGCAAGGCTTCGAGCGTGGCCATGGTGCGGCTCCGGCGAATGTGGCGACCGCAACGTTATCGCACGACAAAAAAACGCTTGCCGGGCGAGAAAAAATGCCCGGTAAAGCGCGCCTCAGTGCCGCGTGCGCTTGAATATCTCGTACTCTTCGGCGAAGGCTCTCGCAACGGCGGGCCGCTCGCGCACGCGCTGCGCGTAGGTCGCGACGGCCTCCCATTGCGATACATCGATGCCCACGTACGGCGCCCAGTTCAGCACGGTCACGAGATAGGCGTCCGCCACGCTGAATTCGTCGAGCAGGAAGGTGCGCGAGTCGAGATGATGCGCGAGCAAGCCGAAACGGCGCGGTATCTTGCCGCGCGCATATGCCTTGACGGCCTCGTCCACGTCCTTGCCGAGCAGCGGCACGAACACGGCCTTGTGCAGTTCGGTGCCGATGAAGCCTAGCCATTGTTGCAGGCGCGCGCGCTCGCGTGTGCCCGCTGGCGGTGCGAGCCGCGCTTCGGGAAAACGGTCGGCCACCCACGGCAGCACCGCCGAGTTTTCGGTGAGCGTCCAGCCGTCGTCCTCGCGCAGCACCGGCACCTGACCGAGTGCGGTGACTGCGAAGAAGTCACCGCCTTCGGCGAGCTGCTTTGTGAGCGTATCGACCTGGATGTAGCGGGCCTGCGCGCCTGCCTCGTAGAGCGCGATGCGCGTGGCGAGCGAGCACGCCAGCGGGGCGAAATACAGTTCCATCGTCTTCCTCCTTTGCGGGCTTCGGGCTTTTTTGAATTTTTGTACTATAGTGAACAAAAATCGCCGATCCAATATTTCTATGCAATCCAGTACAAAAAAGGATAGCCGCCCGCGCGGGCGGCCGCGCGCCTACGATCCGCACGAGGCGCTCGCCCGCGCGCGCGATACGTTCTGGCGCAACGGCTACGCTGGCACTTCGCTCGACGACTTGAGCGAGGCGACCGGCATGAACCGGCCGAGCCTCTATGGCGCATTCGGCGACAAGCACGCGCTCTATCTGCAGACTATGGAGCGTTACGTGGAAGCGGGGCGCACGGCGATGGAGTCCGCGCTTGACAGCGCAGTGCCGCTGCGCGAGGCGCTGATGCGCGTATTCGACGGCGCGCTCGGCTGGTATTTGCCTGCGCACGACGCGGCGCGCGGCTGCCTGCTGATCGGCACGGCGGCGGTGGAAGCCGTCAACGACGAGGCGGTGCGCGAGCGTCTTGCCGCTGGATTGCGCACATTCGACAAGGCCTTCGAGCGGCGCCTGCGGGCGGCGCTCGCGCAAGGCGAACTGCCGCCCGACGCCAGCGCGCCGATGCTCGCGCGCCTCGCTTCGGCGCTCTTGCATAGCATGGCGCTGCGCGCGCGGGCCGGCGATTCGCGGGCCTCGCTGCGCGCCATGGCGGTGGCGGGCGTCGCGCTGATCTGCGGCGAAGCGCCGACGGCGGCCGATGCGCGTGCGGCGCGGCGCCGCGCGAAGTGATGTCACGCTGAACGTTGCTGCCGGCGCCCTCCAGACGGGTCCGCACGCCGCTTTCCCTTGCTACACTGGCGCAGTCGCGCAGGGACGGCTTGCGCACTCGAAGAGGGGAACACGATGGTGCGCTACAGGCACTACAAGGGTGGCATTTACGAACTGGTTTGCGAGGCGACGCTCGAATCGGATCCTTCCGTCACGATGATCGTGTATCGCGCGGCGAACGGTACGATCTGGACGCGACCCTCCACCGTGTTCTTCGAACTCGTCGAGTATGAAGGCGGACTCGTGCCGCGCTTCGCGCCCGTCAACTGATTCTTTTCACACTCGTCTCTTCCACGCTTTAGAGGGTTTCGCCGAATGCGTTTACTGATTGCGCTGATTCTGCCCTGGCTCCTGTTCTTCACCATTGGGCGTCCGATTGCGGGCATCGTCTGCCTGATCCTGCAGGTCACGCTGATCGGCTGGATTCCGGCCGCGATCTGGGCCGTGTATTCACTCAGCCAGTTCAAGACCGACCGGAAAATAGAGGACGCGCTCGGCCGCCGCGGTTAAATCCCTGAGCGGGCGTCTACACGCCGTTCGGAGGCGCGTTGCGCGTTACAACGCTAACGCGTGCTCACAATTCAATAAGAACTTAACGCTGATTTTTCTTTCTTACAAATAGAAAGGAGAGTCAGCTATGTTCAAGTTCGTTCTCACGGTGGGCGCCATCGCGCTCCTTGCCGGGTGTGCGGTGGCCCCGGGCTACGACTATGGTTACGGGGGCTATGGCCAGCCGTACTCCACCGGCTATTACAGCGGCTACGCGCCGGGCTATGCGCCCACATATGGCAGCGTGAATATCGGCGTCTGGGACGGTGGCGGCGGTCGCGATTATCACGGCGGCGACTGGCACGGCGGCGGCGGTGGTTGGCACGGGGGCGGCCCGGTTGGTCACGGTGGCGGTCACGGCGGACCTTGGGGGCCGCCGGGCGGTAGTCATGGAGGCGGCCCCGGCGGCGGTCATGGTGGCGGAGGCCACGGCGGTGGCGGTCACGGTGGCGGCGGACCGGGCGGCCGTTGATCCACGCCGAGTCGGAAAATCGCTTCAAAACGAATCAGGCCCGCCACTCTCACGAGGGCGGGCCTGATGCTTTGCACGAGAACCCGGCGTCACAGCCGGGGTTGTCGCGAAACTTACTGGCTCGACTGCGACGTTCCGTTCGTCGACGGGCCGTAAGCCGTCGCGCGCTGCGCTGCGACCTTGGCTTCGGCAGCCTGAATGTTTTCCGGATAGTGCATCCAGTCGCTCGGATCGTAGCCGGCGGCGCGCAATTGCGCGAGATCGGCGCGAACTTCGGCACGGGTCACGGGTTGCTGCTGCGGTTGTGCCTGCGCGAACGCAGCGACGGGCACAGCGACGATGGCGGCGAGCACAGCTGCCTTCAGAAACGAATTCATGACTAACCTCCGATGTTTTTGTGGGGAGCCATCGCATCGGCGGGGCCCATCTGGTCAATGTATGTGGTCGGAGGGTAAGGGTAAATACCTGGAAAGCGAATTCAGTGTTCTTCTGGCGGCAACAATCGGGTTCGGAATCTCCTGAAGGGTTGCGCGACGTGTTTGCAATAAGGCCGGACGGCCGCGGATTATCCGGCCCTGAAATCTCGCCGGATTATTGCGAAATCCGTAATTCCAATTCGCCCGAAACGGTCTGTATCCGGCTGTGGCGCTTGCCTAGAATCCACTCACAGCCAGCCGATGCGGCGAATCGCAGCGAGCCGGCCGAGCACGACAGGGTATGCACCGTCGTTGCGCATCGATGCTAAATAATTCCGGAGGTTGTCATCATGAAGTCGCTTCTCAAGGCTGTTGCCCTTACCGTTGCCATGGCTGCTCCGCTGGCCGCTTTTGCCCAGGCCGATCAAGGTCTGACCCGCGAGCAGGTGCGCCAGCAACTCGTCGAATTCCAGCAAACGAGCCGCAATCAGGCGGCAGTCGCCCCGCAGGCGGCCGCGCCGGTCGCCCAGACCGACGGCTCGTTCGGCGGCGTGAGCAACTCGACGTCGGTTGCCGGCGCTCGCTATGTGTCGGAAGCGGCTCGCACCGGTCCGCAATCGGTCTACTTCGGCGGCCAGTAAGTCTTTCGGCAGTCAGCAGATAAAAACGGCCCGCGAATTCGCTTCGCGGGCCGTTTCGCATTTGGGCGCGGCGTTTTGTTGCCGCTACATGGCTTCCGCCTCCGGCACGTCGAGCACGAGATCCGTGCGCGCGACGGCCACGCAGGTCAGCACATAGCCCTCGGCTTTTTCCTCGCGGCTCAATCCGGGCCACTCGATCGTGAAGCTCACGTCGCCGCTCACTACGCGACACAGGCAGGCGCGGCAGGTGCCGTTGCGGCACATGCGCGGCAAACGGATGCCTTCGAACGCGGCCGCTTCCAGCAAGGTCAGCTCGGGCGGCGCTTCGAAGCTGCGCCCGAGCGGCTCCACGCGGACCACGGGCACGTGCGGCGGGCCCTCCTGCAAGCTTTCGCGGTTCACGTCGCTCATGAAAGCGACACTCCGAGCAGCCGCCCCGCGCCGGCCGTGAACGCCGCCGCGGCGAGTCCGATCACGATCTGCCGGAACGCCGAAAACGTCGCGCTGCGCCCGTTGAAGAGCGACGTGAACACGCCGACGAGGGCGAGCCCGCACGCGCTCAGCGCCACCGACTGCGCGATGGCCGTGACGCCGTGCGCCCACAGGAAAGGGGCAGTTGGAAACGCCGCGCCGAGCGAGAAGAGGCAAAACGAGACGGCGGCGGCCGACCACGGATTGCCGCCCAACTCCTTCGGATCGATGCCAAGCTCCTCACGCGCCAGCGTATTGAGCGCCTCGTCCTTGTTGCGCATGATCTGAGCGGCCACGCGGCGCGCTTCTTCAGGATCGACGCCCTTCGCCTGATAGATGAGCGCAAGCTCGTGACGCTCGGCGTCCGGCGTGTGTTCGAGTTCGTCGGCTTCCTTCGCAAGCTGCGTGCGCGCAAGCTCGCGCGCGTTGGTCACCGAGAGCCATTCGCCGAGCGCCATCGAGCAGGCGCCCGCCACGAGGCCCGCCAGCCCCGTGAGCAAAATCGTGCGATTGACGCTGCCCGCGCCCGCCACGCCCATGATCAGGCAGAAGTTCGAGACGAGCCCGTCGTTCGCCCCCAGCACCGCCGCACGCAGGTCGTTGCCCGCCATCGCGTCCTTGTGCCACGACTCGGCCGCGCCGATCGCTTCGCCGTGGCCGTGTTCGGGCTCGCGCTTCTTCGCGGCAATCGCCTGCACGATGGCCGCGTGCTGCTGCTCCTGGGCCGAAAGCTTCTCGGCGCCGGGCTCGTGCGCGTAGCGGTCGCGGTCGGCGTACTCGGCAGCGGCGACGGTGGGCAGCACGAGTGAAGGGCCGAACGTGCGCGTGAGCGTTTGCAGCAGGCGGGTTTTCGCGCTGCGCCGATGCGGCCGGGGCGTGACGCCGTTGGCCGCGAGCTTCTCGCGCCAGACGCTCGCGTGCTCGCGCTCGGAGGCCGCGAGATCGGCGAAGATGCGGCGGCGCTCGTCGTCTTTCTCGACCGCGGATAGCGTGTCGTAGACGGCGGCGCTGTCGAGTTCGTCGGCGAGATTGCGCCGGAAGCGGTTGATTTCCTGAGCGGAGGCCATGGCGCGCGGTGCGGGAAGTTATCTGCCAAGCTTACCCTGGCGCGGCAACGGCCAGAAGCCGCGCGTCGACGCCCGCCTTGCTCCTGTCGGGCCGGTACGCTCAGCGGCGCTGACGCAGATGCCGGTAGACCGTGTTGCGCGCGAGCCCGAGTTCGCGAGCCGCCGCCGATACATTGCCGCTGTGGCGCGCGAGGGTCTCCTCGATGAGCCGCGACTGCCAGACGGAGAGGCGCGCAGGCTCGCGTTCCGTGTCGCTCGCCGGGTCTTCCGTCGAGGCATCGGCGCACGGCTGCGCGCAGTCACTCGCGGGATCGCAATCGTGCATGAGGTCTTCGGGCAGATGCTCCATGTCGATGGCGTCTTCGCCTTCGGCCATGATCGCCGCCGTGCGCAGCGCGCTCGCGAGCTGACGCAGATTGCCCGGCCAGCGGCAGCGCGCGAAGCACGCCCGAACGGCCGGTGTCAGACGCGCGGGCGCGCCAGGCACCTCGCGCCGCACAATCTCGAGCATGCGGGCGACGAGCGGGTCGAGGTCGGTGCGCTCGGCCAGCGCCGGCAGCGTGACGACGAGGCCGTTGATGCGGTAGTAGAGATCCTCGCGGAACGTGCCTTCGGCGATCATCGCGCGCAGGTCGCGGTGCGTCGCGCAGACGATGCGCAAATCCACCGGCACCGCGCGCGTACCGCCGAGCGGCACGACGGCGCGCTCCTGCAACACACGCATGAGCCGCACCTGTTGCGCGAGCGGCATGTCGCCGATCTCGTCGAGAAAGAGGGTGCCGCCATGCGCCTGCGCGATCTTGCCGGCGCTGCCGCGGCGCTTCGCACCCGTGAACGCGCCGTCCTCGTAGCCGAACAGCTCCGCTTCGATCAGCGTGTCGGGCAGGGCGGCGCAGTTGAGCGCGACGAACGGCCCGTCGCGGCGCGGCGAATCGCGATGCAGCGCCCGCGCGAGCCATTCCTTGCCGGTGCCCGTGCGGCCGAGCACGAGCACCGGAATGTCGCGGCCGCGCACGCGCGCCACGCGCTGCAGGGCGGCGGCGAGCCGCGCGTCGCCGGTGTCGAGGTCGGCGAGCGTGGGCTGCGGCGCGGTGTCGGCGGCGTTGGGCGCTTTCGCCTGGGAGGGCGCGGGCGTGAAGGGCGAGCGGGACGTGTCGGCTACGGCGCTGCGCGCGAACGTAGGGACGCCCGACATGGCCGCGCCGGGCGTGGCGCGCGCGATCACGCGCACGCCGCTTGGCAGTGCGAGCGCGAGCGGCTCGCCGCTCGCGCGCATGATCTGCTGCATGAACGCCGCGAACGGCTGACCGAAGAGCGCCGCGAACTCGCGCTGCTGCAGTTCGGCGAGCGGTGCGCCGAACTGGAACAGGGCGCTGCGGTTCGCGCAGAGCAGCGTGCCGTCGGCCGAGAATGCGGCCAATCCTTCGTAGAGCGTACCAATGAATTCGGCGCGCGCATGAAACTGGAGCCGGATGGCATCGGCGAATTCGGTGTTGAACAGATGGTTCTCGATCATCTGCGCCGACATGCGCACGAGCGCGAGCGTGTGCTTGTGAAAACCGCGCGACTCGCCGCTCACGTCGAGCGCGCCAAGCGTGCGCCCATACGGATCCGCGATCGGCGCACACGAGCAGGTGAGGATGTGATTGGCGCGCAGAAAGTGCTCGCCCGCATGCACCGTGGTCGGCTGGCCTTCGACGAGCGCCGTGCCGATGGCATTCGTGCCGCGATGCTGCTCGGCCCACGAAACGCCCGGGCGCAGCGCGACGCGCTGTGCTTTCTCGACGAAGTCGCTGTCGGCGCAGCTATGCAGGATCACGCCGTTGCGATCGGTAAGCAGCACCATGCTCTGCGTATCGACGATCTGCGCGTGTAAGGCGTCCATGACGGGACGCGCCTGGTGATAGAGCGTGCGGTTCGTGTCGATCAGTTCGCGCAGGTCGGCGGCGGCGAGCGCGTCGAAGTCGGGCGCTTCAGTGGCGCGCAGTCCGAGTGCGCGCGAGCGCGCGTGAGCCTGCGCGATGGCGTCCGCGCGGGCCGCGTCGTGCGGCGTGACGGGGCGTCGGGTCACTCGTGTCTCCAGTCGTTTTTGGGCGCTACGCTGCGACGCAACATGGGTGCGCGAGCGGGGCCTCTGGGGCAGTTCATGGTACAGGAAACGCGGCGGCTGCCAATTCGGGTTGAAGCCGGGTTGAAGGCAGCGGTTTCAGCCGCGCGGGCGCCGCCTCAACTGCGTCTTGAGTTTACTGGCGCGAGTGCCATGATGAAGGTGAGGGCGCATTTGCGTCGCGCCCCCGCTGAATAGCGGAGTTCGTCATGGTGCACGGCGAATTGAGGATCGTGGTGGCGGTGCTCGCCACGTTCGTTGCGCTCTTTGGCCTCGGGTATGCGATTGACGGATTGATCTTCGACGAAGACAACGTCGTGCTCTCCGGAATGGTGACCGTGGCTCTTGGGGTCGTCGCGTTCGTGGTGATGCTCACCCTGCACCCGAAAGACCTCGAATCTCTCGAACAGCACCGGCATCGCGAATCCTGACGCGCCCGGGTGGCGCGCATGGTGCGATGCGGCAACCGGCGCAGCGCGTTGGCGCAGGGCCGGGAGGAGAGTATCTTTGCGCGCAACGGCGCACGCGCTTGCTGCACCCGCGAAACAGGGCTCGGACGCCGCCGCCGCCGGCTATTTCAGGCATGTGACAACGTCGACCTTGCGGGCGGCAGGAAGTCGTCTAAAGTGAATCAAATCAACCTGCGCGAACGTGTAGTTTGCAAGGGTTGGTGTTGATCCGCGCGAGCCGGATCGGGTGTTCTCAGGCACCAGGTTGGGGCAGCCCGAAGGCGGTTGAACGCGGCCTTTTCACCCTCCACCAAAGGCGACCCCCATGCAGATCATGTTTCCGAAAGAGGTGCCCGAGTACTCGGGCCCAGACCTCACCTTGGCGTTTCCGGCGATGATCGATGGCGAGCGGGTGGAGTGTCTGATCACGGCGGCGGCGCTGGAAGATCACTTCGGGGCGGCTTCGCCGCGCGCCGAAGACATGCTCAGCGCGTTCGACCATCATCGCGACCGCATCGAGGCCTGCGCGCGCCGTTTGCTCTCCGAAACACGTGCGCAGTGTCTCGTGCTGCGCAGCGGCTACGTGCGTTTCGTGCAGGCGCACGCCAACGCGTAGTCGACAAAAAAGCGCCCGCAGGACGCGGGCGCTTTCCGATCAGCTGAGTTTGCTTGCCGCGCCCGTTGGGGCGCGGCGTTCGTTTACGCGGTTGCCGCGTTGCCGCTAGAAGATGGCGGGTTTCGTGTAGCGTTCGGATGCGGCGGAGTACGTTGCCACGTGGCGGCTCCTGTGTGCAGGGAATCTGACGATAGTTCCCTATGATAAGAAGCACGTGCCGTGCGGGGCAGTGATGCGGCTGGGAAGTTTGATGCTGAGGGGGCGGCAGCGGCGTATCAAAACAAAAAGGGTGGCGCAAAGCCACCCTTTTGCTTTTACGCGTTGCCGAGATAGAAGAACCGGAACAGGAACACGGCGGCGATGATCCACACGATCAGTTTCACGTCGCGCACACGGCCCGTGAGGAGCTTCAGGCCCGCATACGAGATGAAGCCGAACGCCACGCCGTTGGCGATCGAGTAGGTGAACGGCATGGCAAGCGCCGTGAGAGCGGCGGGCACGACTTCGGTGGCGTCGTCCCAGGGCAGATCGGCGAGTTCGCGCAGCATCAGGCACGAGACGTAGAGCAGCGCCGGCGCCGTGGCGTAGCCCGGCACGACGCCCGCGAGCGGCGCGACGAACAGGCACGCGAGGAACAGCACGGCCACGGTGAGTGCGGTCATGCCGGTGCGGCCACCCGCCTGCACGCCCGAGGCGCTTTCGATATACGCCGTGGTCGACGAGGTGCCGAGAACCGAGCCCGCGAGAATCGCGGTGCTATCCGCGAGCAGCGCGCGGTTCAGGCGGTGCATCTTGCCGTGCACGAGCAGCCCGGCGCGGTTGGCCACGCCCATCAGCGTGCCGGTCGCATCGAACAGCTCGACGAGGAAGAACACGAGCACCACGTTGAGCACGCCCGTGGAGAGCGCCGCCTTGATGTCGAGCTGCGCGAAAGTCGGCATGATCGACGGCGGCGGCGAGAAGATGCCGTGGAACTGGTTGCCGCCGAAGAAGAACGAGAGAATCGTGACGCCCACGATGCCGATCAGGATCGCACCGCGCACCTTCAGCACGTCGAGCGTGACGATCGCGAAGAAGCCGATGATCGCGAGGATCGTGTGCGGATCGTGCAGGTTGCCGAGCTCGACGAGTGTGGCCGGGCTGCCGACCACTACGCCCGAGGTCTTCAGCGAGATGATCGCGAGGAACAGACCGATACCCGCCGTGATCGACACGCGGATCGAATGCGGAATGCCATTGACGATGGCCTCGCGTACGCGCAGCAGCGTGACGATGAAGAACAGGCACCCAGAGATGAACACCGCGCCGAGCGCGGCCTGCCACGTGAAGCCCATGCCCTTCACGACCGTATAGGCGAAATACGCGTTCAGGCCCATGCCGGGCGCGAGCGCGATCGGGTAGTTCGCGTAGAGGCCCATGACGAGCGAGGCGAGCGCCGCGACGAGGCAGGTCGCGACGAATACGCTTTCCTTCGGCATGCCGGCGTCGCCGAGAATGGCCGGATTCACGAAGATGATGTAAGCCATCGTGAGGAAAGTCGTGATACCGGCGAGCACTTCGGTGCGCAGGTTGGTGCCTGCTTCTTCGAAACCGAAATAGCGTTTGATGGCGTCCATGAAGATCGGGCCCTTGAGAGTCGAGCGGGTTGTTCGCTGCTTGTTGGTGTGGTGTCTTGCGTGTAGTCGGCGCAGGCAGGTCCTTGACGTGCCCATGCACACGCGCGCATGCCGCAGCGCGCGGCTACGGGCGCGATTGTAAACAATTGTCCGTCGAGCGCAGAAAAGCCGTCGTGAGCGTGGAACGGGTACAACAGCGCGCGTTGCGGTAGCCAGCGTGAGAAGGCGCGGCGAATCGCGCCCGTGGCGGGAGGAAATGGACACGACCGCTCACAGGCGCCGGGCGTTGCTTCGCCTGGTGCCGGGTGACTGCGGCCTGTCCTGCAATCAAGCGAATACTGCTGCATTTGACCGGCGGGAGCGCCATATCCGGCGCCGCCGCGCGCCGCACGCCGTTGCGCGACGATCGCGCCCGCGCGTTGCGCGTTTTCCGGGTAGTCGATCCAGTCGAGCGGATCGTAGCCCGCCTGCCGCCATTCGATCAGATCCGCCCGGACCTGGGCGCGAGTCAGCGGTTGCGAGGGATCGTACGGTTGGGCCACCGCCGCAGCCGACGCGAAGCAGCACGCTGCGGCGAGGACGCCGAGCGTTACACGCGGAAGGGAGTTCATGGCAAGGCCTTTCGTATTAGGGATAACCCTAAAAGTATAGGCGCTATCTCATTAACTCAAAGGGGGATCGAGGGCTACCCGCGGTGCTTCGAAGCGTCTTGGCGGTTGCTTGCCGTGCGGTAGTCGGTCGGGCGCTGTCCGGTCCATTTGCGGAACGCCCGATGGAACGCGCTCGGCTCCGCGAACCCCAAAGCGGCGGCGACATCGGCGACCGGGCGGCCCGGCTCCTGCAGCGCCGCGATCGCCAGGTCGCGGCGCAATTCGTCCTTGATCGACTGGCAGCTGTGGCCTTCCTGGCTCAGCCGCCGGCGCAGCGTGGCGGGCGCCACGTTCAGCCGCTGCGCGATGGCGTCGGCATCGGGCCACGCGGCGACGGGCAGGGCGCGCAGCGCGCGTCGCACGCGCGCCGCGAACGAGCCCGGATTGCGGTACTTCACGACGAAGTTGCCGGGCGCGTTGCGCAGAAACGCCCGCGCCGAGCTGGCGGTCTGGATCACGGGCAGTTCGAGAAAGCCGGGCGCGAATTCGAACCATGTGGCCGGCTGATCGAATGCCATGTCGTCGCAGAGCATGAGCTGGTATTCGTGCGCGGCGGCAGGCTGCGGGCAGCGAAAGCGCGCCGCGAGAAGCGGAATGCGGCGCCCCACGAGCCAGCACACGAGCCCGTAGACGAGGATGAACCAGGTCGCGTACGCGAACAGGGTGGGCGTGGGTTTGCCCGCGCGGTGCGAGAGCGTGACGCGCACGCGCGTGGCGTCGATGTCGATCTCGCCCGAGAGATCGTCGAGCACGAGCCGCATGAAGTGCACGGCGCGCTGCAGCGCCTGGCGGCCCGTGCTGGCGCCAAGCGCCGAGTGCGTCATGGCGATGAAGCTGCCGCTTTTCATCGCGTGCGAATCCTGGCCGAAGAATTCGTCGTCGAGCGCGCGCGCGATGCCCGACCACAACTGGCCGTATTGCGCCGCACTCACGCGCGCGCCGGGCGCGAGCAGCACGGCCGGCGCGATGCCGGCGGCATCCGTGAGTGGCGCGGTTTCGAGGCCGCCCGCGCGCGCCAGCGCCAGCGTCTCGTTCACGAGGCTCATCGAGATCGTGCCTTTTTCGCTCAGTGTCTGGGTTCTCGCCGGTTGCATAGAACCGCCTCCCAAAGGGGTGATCGCAGCCGACATGGTAAATCCGATCAGCGACTTTGAGCGTGGCGGGCATCGAATACGGCCGCTCGCGTGCCTACACTTTTCGTAAGCCTTGCCGCCGGGGCCGCATCGCGCCAAAGTGGAAGGCAAGCGCAAGAGACACAGGAAGGGGACACACATGGACGAGTTCTATACCGACGATCAGCGCATGATTCGCGACGCCGCGCGCGACTTTGCGAGCGGGCAACTGGCGCCGAATGCGGCGCAATGGGATCGCGACGGCAAGCTGCCCGACGAGGTCGTCAAGCAACTGGGTGAACTGGGCTTTCTCGGCATGATCGTGCCGCAGGAGCAGGGCGGCTCGTACACCGATTACGTGGCCTACGCGCTCGCCATGGAAGAGATCGCGGCCGGCTGCGCCTCGTGCGCGACGCTCGTGAGCGTGCACAACTCGGTGGGCTGCGGGCCGATCCTGCAGTTCGGCACCGACGCGCAGAAGGACCGCTGGCTCGGCAAGCTCGCGAGCGGCGAGCTGATCGGCGCGTTTTGCCTCACAGAGCCGCAGGCAGGCTCCGAGGCGAGCAACCTGCGCACGCGCGCCGAGCTGCGCGACGGCAAGTGGGTGCTCAACGGCAACAAGCAGTTCGTGACCAACGGCTCGCGCGCGAACATTGCCATCGTGTTCGCCGTGACCGATCCCGACGCCGGCAAGCGCGGCATTTCCGCGTTCATCGTGCCGACCGAAACGCCGGGCTTCAACGTCGGGCCCCATGAGAAGAAGATGGGCATCCGCGCGTCGGACACCTGCCCGATCTCGCTCGTCGACTGTGCGATTCCCGAAGCGAACCTGCTTGGCCAGCGCGGCGAAGGGCTGAAGATCGCGCTTGCGAACCTCGAAGGCGGACGCATTGGCATTGCGGCGCAGGCGCTGGGGATCGCGCGCGCGGCCTTCGATGCGGCGCGTGCCTATGCGCACGAACGCGTGCAGTTCGGCGAGCCCATCATCAAGCATCAGAGCGTGGCCAACCTGCTTGCTGACATGCATACGCGCATCAACGCCGCGCGTCATCTCGTGCATCATGCAGCGCGGCTGCGTACGCTTGGCAAGCCGTGTCTTTCCGAGGCATCACAGGCCAAGCTTTATGCTTCCGAAATGGCCGAGGAAGTGTGCTCGCACGCGATTCAGATTCACGGTGGCTACGGCTTCCTGAACGACTATCCGGTGGAGCGTCACTACCGCGATGCACGCATCACGCAGATTTACGAAGGCACGAGCGAAGTGCAGAGGATGGTGATTGCACGGCAGCTTTGAAGTGAAGTGAGGAAGACGAAGCAATAAAAAGCGAGCGCTTATGCGCCATAGCTATGCATGGGACCGGAGCAAGTGCATTGCACCAACTCCGGCTCGACAGGAGACGACGATGACCGGGTTCACCCCTTCCGCGCAGGCCTTCATCGACGCACGCGAGCTGCTGCTGCGTCACCGCACCGACTACGCACGCGCGTATGAAGCATTCGCGTGGCCGAAGCTCGACACGTTCAACTGGGCGCTCGACTACTTCGACGTGATGGCGCGCGGCAATGACAACCCGGCGCTCTGGATCGTCGACGACCTCGCGGACGGCGGCACGCGTTATTCGTTCGCGCAGATGTCGGAGCGTTCGTCGCGCATGGCGAATTTTTTGCGCGAGCAGGGTGTGACGCGAGGCGACCGCTTGCTGTTGATGCTGCCCAATCGCGTCGAACTCTGGGACGTGATGCTGGCGGCGATGAAGCTGGGCGCCATCGTGCTGCCTGCCACGACGCAGCTCTCGCCCGACGACGTGCGCGAACGCGTGGAAACGGGCGGCGCGCGCTGCGTCGTCGTGGACGCCGCCGAACTCGGCAAATTCGATGCGCTCGACCCGAGCGTGAAGCGCATTGCGGTAGGCGCGGCGCCCGGTGCGTGCGAAGGCTGGATCGACCTTTCGCGCGCGTACGAAGCGAGCCCCGCGTTCGAACCCAACGGCCCGACGCGCGCCACCGACCCGCTGCTGCTCTATTTCACTTCGGGCACGACCTCGAAGCCCAAGCTCGTCGAACACACGCACGAGAGCTACCCCGTAGGCCACCTTTCGACGATGTACTGGATCGGCCTCATGCCCGGCGACGTCCACTGGAACATCAGTTCGCCGGGCTGGGCCAAGCATGCGTGGAGTTGCTTCTTCGCACCGTGGAACGCGCAGGCCTGCGTGTTCGTCTACAACTACGCGCGCTTCGTGCCGAAAGACACGCTCGCCGCCATCGTGCAATGCGGTGTGACCACGCTGTGCGCGCCGCCCACGGTGTGGCGCATGCTCGTGCAGGAGCCGCTCGCAACCTATGCAGTGAAGCTGCGCGAGATCGTGGGCGCGGGCGAGCCGCTCAATCCCGAGATCATCGAGCGCGTGCGCCACGCGTGGGGCATTACGATCCGCGACGGCTACGGCCAGACCGAAACGACCTGCCAGATCGGCAATTCGCCGGGCCAGCCCGTGGTGGCGGGCTCGATGGGACGGCCGCTGCCGGGCTACCGCGTGGAACTCGTCGATGCCGACGATCAGCCCGCAAGCGAGGGCGAAATCGCGCTGCCGATTGGGCGAGATTCGACGCAGCGTCCGCTCGGCTTAATGACGGGCTACGCGAACAACGCAAAGGCGAGCGAATACGCCATGCGCAACGGCTACTACCACACGTCCGATGTCGCCTTGCTTCGCGACGACGGCTATTACGTCTACGTGGGCCGCGCTGACGATGTGTTCAAGTCGTCCGATTACCGCCTGAGCCCTTTCGAACTGGAGAGCGTGCTGATCGAGCACGAGGCGATCGCCGAGGCCGCGGTCGTGCCGAGTCCGGACGAGCTGCGCCTGTCCGTGCCGAAGGCCTTCGTCATCGTGCGTCAGGGCTTCGAGGCGGGCCCCGAACTCGCACGCGAGGTGTTCCGCTTCTCGCGTGAAAAGCTCGCGCCGTACAAGCGCATTCGCCGCCTGCAGTTCAGCGACCTGCCCAAGACCATCTCGGGCAAGATCCGCCGCGTCGAGCTGCGCCGGCGCGAAATGGAGCGCAGCGCCGAACCGGCGCGTCAGCCCGACGAGTATTGGGAAGAGGATTTCCCCGAGCTGCGTTGATATCCACACGGAGTCCGAAATGATCGAATTCGAGTACGCGCATGAGGGCGCGGTGGCCCTGCTCACGCTTTCGCGGCCGCCCGCGAATGCCTTTACAGTCGACGGCTTGCGTCAGCTCCAGCAGGTCATCGAGGCGTTCGACCGCGAGCCGCAGGTGCGCGCGGTCGTCATTACCGGCAGCGGGCCGAAGTTCTTCAGCGCGGGCGCCGACCTCAACGCCTTCGCCAGTGGCGATCGCGAGGTCGCACGCACGGCGGCGAGCGCGTTCGGCGCGGCATTCGAGGCGCTGCAGAAGGCGCGGCCCGTGGTCATCGCGGCGATCAACGGCTATGCCATGGGCGGCGGCCTGGAGTGCGCGCTTGCGTGCGATATCCGCATTGCCGAAGAGCATGCGCAACTCGCGCTGCCCGAGCCTGCCGTGGGGCTGCTGCCCTCCGGCTGCGGCACGCAGACCTTGCCCTGGCTCGTGGGCGAAGGCTGGGCCAAGCGCATCATCCTCACGGGCGAACGCGTGGACGCGCAAACGGCCCTGCGCATCGGTCTCGTGGAAGAAGTCGTCGCAACCGGCGGCGCGCGCGAGGCCACGCTCGCCATGGCCGCGCGCGTGGCGGGCTTGAGCCCGCAGGCGGTCACCTTCAGCAAATCGCTGATCCATCAGGCGCGCGACGGCGTGCCGCGCAGCGCCGCGCTCGCCGTCGAGCGCGAGCGCTTCGTCGATCTGTTCGATTCGCCCAACCAGCGCGAGGGCGTCAACGCGTTTCTGGAGAAGCGCAAGCCACGCTGGCACATTGAAACGGAGAACTAGGCAATGAATGCAACACCCGCTTCCGCCCAGGCTGCAACGGAAGCCGAACAGGACGTGCTGTTTCGCGTGGTCAATCGCGTGGCGATCGTCACGCTCAGCCGGCCCGCTGCGCTCAATGCGCTTTCGCACGCCATGGTGCGCGAGCTGGCTGTGCTGCTGGAACGCGTGCGCACAGACGACGGCATCGTCGCGCTCGTGCTGGAAGGTGCGGGCCCGAAAGGCTTTTGCGCGGGCGGCGACGTGCGCGCGATCTATCGGCTCGCACGCGAGAAAGCGCGCGAAGGCGCGAATGGCTGGCAACAATTCTTCGTCGACGAATATCGCCTCGACTACGCGTTGCACACGTTTTCCAAGCCGCTCGTCGCGCTGCTCGACGGCGTGACGATGGGCGGCGGCATGGGTCTAGGCCAGGCGGCGGCGCTGCGGGTGGCGACTTCGCGCACGAAGATCGCGATGCCGGAAACGCGCATCGGGCTCTTGCCCGATGTGGGCGCGACGCACTTCCTCGCGAAGATGCCGGTGGACATGGCGCTTTACGTGGGCCTCACCGGCGCCATGCTCAGCGGCGCGGACGCGCTGCATTGCGGCCTTGCGGATGCCTGTGTGCCGGGCGAATGGCTCGATGGCTACGAGGCGCGTCTGCTCGCCGCGCAATGGTCGGGCGATGTGCATGCTTCGTTGCGCGAAGTATTCGTCGCGCCGTGTCACGAGGCTAGCGATGGTGCGCTCGCTTCCTTCACGCCGCTCATCGTGCGGCACTTCGACCGCCGTCTGCGTGTCGAGCAGATCGTCGCATCGCTGCGCGCCGACCTCGAACGCGAACACGCGCAAGCCGAACGAGCGTGGCTCGAATCCACACTCGAAGCGCTCACGCACTATTCGCCGACGATGCTCGAAGTCACGCGCGAAGCGCTGTTGCGAGGCCGCCAGATGACGCTCGCCGAGTGCTTCCGCATGGAGCTTGGCATCGTTGGCCGTGCGATCGAAGAGGGCGACTTCTGCGAAGGCGTGCGCGCGCATCTCGTCGACAAGGATCGCAAGCCGCGCTGGGCGCCCGCCACGCTCGTCGAGGTCCGGCCTGAACGCGTGCAGCATTTTCTTGCGTCGCCGTGGAGCGGCGAGGCGCATCCGCTGGCGGACCTCGGCGCATAACGGTTCAGTCGGAAGACTCGCGCGCCGACGGCTCGCGCAGGGCGGCGAGGCGCAGTTCACGTTCGGCGCCAACTGCTGGCGTGCCGTGGGAGGGGCCCTGCGCACGCGTCAGCAGCCGCAGCGTGGCGACCGAACCTGCCACGGCGAGCAGCAGCGGGATCGCGAGATCGTGATTCGCGTGCGTGAATTCGAGAATCAGCACGGTCGCGGTGACGGGCATCTGCATCGAGGACGCGAGAAACGCACCCGCGCCGACGATCGCAAATGCACCCGGCGATAGACCCGGCCAAACATGGTTCACCAGCCCGGCGATCACGATGGCGAGCAACGCGCCGTTCGCGAGCCCTGGCGTGAGCAGGCCGCCCTTGGCGCCTGCGCGCAACGTGGTCGTCGTGATGAAGACGCGCAGCACGAGCAGCGTCGCCGCGAGGCCAATGCCGAGATTGTCGTCGAAGCTCAGGCCGGCCGCGCCCTTGCCGTTGCCGGGCAACTGCGGAAACCAGACGGCCAGCAGGCCAATGCCCGCGAAATTGACGAGCGTGTAGAGCGGCAGCCGCCAGTCTTTGGGCGAGGCGTCGCGCGCGCGGCTCGTCAGGCGCGCGAAACCGTGCGCGGCTGCGCCGAACACCGGCCCGCAGAGCACCGACCACACCACGAGCTGCGCATTGATGCCGTAGGCGGGCACGTGGTATTGCTGCGCGTCGCCGAGACCGATCCATGCGATCACGGCCGCAATGGCCGAGGTGCTGATCGCCGGCACCGCCACCGACCAGCCGAACGTGCCGAGCAGCACTTCGAGCACGAACATCGCGCCGCCCAGCGGCACGTTGTAGACAGCCGCGAGCCCCGCGCCCGCGCCGCACGCGATCATCACGCGGCGCTCCGCGGCGGTGAGGCCGGTGCGCTTCGCGAGCCAGCTCGCAAACGCGGCGCCGATCTCGCGCGGCGCGACTTCGCGCCCGAGCGGCGAACCCATCGCGACGGTCACGATCTGCAGCAGCGCGTGCACGGTGGTCGCAAAAATGGGCATGCGCTTGCCGCCCGGCTTGATCGCCGCGCTGATGCTCACGAGCGGGCGCGCGTAGCGATAGAGCGCCCACCATCCCCCTCCGGCGATCAGCCCGCACGCCACGAGCACCGCCACGCGCCGCGAGGGCGCGGTATCGGTCACGCCCTGCAGAAAGCTCTCCTCGCCGATGATGTGCCCCGCGCCGTAGCCGTAGGCGACGTGCTGGATCGCATGCAGCAGCAGCGCGAGCAGCATGCCGGAGAGACCCGCGCCGATGCCGGTGAGCACGGTCACGATCGCCAGCGTGACGAGCGGGCTGCGTGGCGGCGGACGATCGGCGTTGGCGCGAGGGCGCGGCGCGGGTTGGGGCGCGGGTTGGTGCGGGAAGGATGACACGGCGGGAAGACAGGCGTGGGAGTCGCCAGGCGACGGGCTGGCGCCCATTGTAGCGAGGGCATCGGGGCGGCGCGTCGAGCACGTTCAGCGCGCCCGGCACGTCCCCCCCAAGGTTCGGCAAAAGCGAAAACGCCCGCCGCGCGTCACGCGGCGGGCGTTCGAATCGATGCAGCGCTTACAGGTAGCTGCAAACGTAGTCGAGCGTCTCGACCACTTCGATGTCGAAACGGCTCTTGCCCGGCACGGAGAAAGACTCGCCGGCGCCGTAGGTCTTCCACTCGTCGGTGCCTTCGAGGCGGATGCGGCACTGGCCGGCCTGCACTTCCATCAGTTCGGCGGCGTCGGTGCCGAAGTTCAGCGTGCCCGGCAGGATCACGCCGAGCGTCTTGCGTGAGCCGTCGGCGAACAGCACGGTGTGCGACACGCACTTGCCGTCGAAGTAGACGTTGGCGCGTTTGATTACGGAAACCTGGTCGAATTGTGCTGCTGCCGTCATGGCGGTCTTCCTCTGTCTTCGTGAATGGAACCGGGCGCCGGGACGACTTCTCGTCCGGGGCGAGGCCGCCATCATACCGGCAGTCGGGCGCGGCGGGCGCATGGCATCGCCGTACAGCCATTCGGTTTGCGAATTGGATATTTACAAACAAATGACCAGTTATTACAATCGCTATCACAAATGAGAATCATGCGCATTTGCAACTACGACAATTCGCCGACCAACTCGCCTACTCATGTCCGTCCATTTCCCGACGCGGATGCGCGCCATCGCCTCCGCCGCTGCGCTCTATTGCTCCGGTTTCTTCGCATCGCCGCTCGTTTACGCGCAAACCGCGCCCGCCGCCGATAGTCCTGCCGCCGCGAGCGCAGCGGCAGCAACGCCCGCATCGTCTACTGCGGCCACGGAAAGCACGCTGCCCGCCGTGAAGGTCGTTTCGGCGCCTTCCGAGATGCAGACCAAAACGCTCGGGTCGTACAAGTTCACCGCGCCGCTCATCGACACGCCGCGCTCCATCACGGTGATTCCTGAAGAGGTGCTCAAGCAGAAGAACGTCACGACGTTCCAGGACGCGCTGCGCACGGTGCCCGGCATCACGTTCCTGGGCGGCGACGCGGCGGCGAATCCGTCCGCGGACCGGCCCGTGATTCGCGGCTTCGAGTCGCGCAACTCGATCTTCGTGGACGGCATGCGCGACTCGGGCGTGCAGAACCGCGAAACCTTCGATGTGCAGAACATCAGCGTCATCAAGGGTCCGGACTCGGTGTATGCCGGGCGCGGGTCGGTAGGCGGCAGCATCGACATCACGACGAAAACGCCGCAGGACGACAACTTCATCAACGGCAGCGTGGGGCTTGGCACCGATAGCTACAGGCGCGCCACCATCGACTGGAACCAGACGCTCAACGACACCACCGCGTTCCGCCTGAACGCCATGGGCCACGACGCCGACCAGGCCGGTCGCACCGACGTGTACAGCGAGCGCTGGGGCGTGGCGCCCTCGATCGCGTTCGGCCTGAACACGCCGACCACGGTCACGGTGAGCTACTACCACCTGAACACCTACGACATGCCCGACTTCAGCGTGCCGTTCCGCTCGACGGGCGGCACGCCGGTGTCGTCCAACCGCGGCCAGTTCTACGGCCTGAACTCGCGCGACTACCGCTACGGCCAGACCGATACGGGCGAAGTGAAGGTGGAGCACCGCATCAACGACGCGTGGAAGATCAAGAACACCACGATGTTCGGCCGCTCGACACTCGACTACGTGGCGACCAATCCGCAGTTGACGAACGCGACCTCGAACATCCTCAGCCTGCAGGCCAAGAGCGGCAAGTACGCGACCAACAGCGTCGCGAACCAGACCGAGGCTTCGGCCAGGTTCGATCTCTACGGCATGCGCCACACGTTCACGGCGGGCGTGGAATTCAGTCACGAGCAGGACCTGTACGAGGGCTATCTCGTGACCGATTCGGCGGGCAACAACATCCGCTCGGGCGGCCCGTGCTCGGTTGCGTACAACTGCGCGTCGATCAACAACTGGAACCCGAATAACCCGTGGACGGGCAGCATCGTCCTCAATGGCGACAAGAGCTTCCCGGGACCTGCCACGCATACGCAGACGAATATCGCTTCGGCGTACATGTTCGACAGCGTGCAGCTTTCCGAGCGCTGGATCTTCAACGCGGGCTTGCGTTTCGACCGCTACGACGTGAGCGCGCAGCAGGCGGGCGTGGCCGATCTGTCGAACACGTCGAATCTCTTCAGCTACCAGTTCGGCCTCGTGTTCAAGCCGGTGCCGACCTTGAGCCTTTATGCGTCGTACGGCACCTCGGCGAATCCGCCGGGCTCGAATTCGGGCCTTGGCGGCGGCACGGACCAGATCACGGCCACGAACAAGGACCTCGCGCCCGAGCGCTCGCGCAATATCGAAGTGGGCGCGAAGTGGGACGTGCTCGATCAGCGCCTCTCGCTGACCACCGCGTTGTTCCAGACCGACAAGACGAACGCGCGCGTGAGCGACGGCCTGGGCGGCACGATCAACGCGGGCTCGCAACGCGTGCGCGGCTTCGAGTTCGGTTTCGCGGGCAACGTGACGAACAAGTGGTCCGTGTTCGGCGGCTATTCGTATCTCGATGCGATCACGACCGATGCCGGCCCGGCGAGCCCCACGCTCTCCGGCTTGCCGATGGTGATGGTGCCCAAGCACAACTTCACGCTGTGGACGAGCTACGACGTGCTGCCAAAGCTCACGGTGGGTGCGGGCGCAACGGTTTCGAGCCTGACGTATGCATCGGTTTCGGCGACGTCGCGCAAGTGGACGCCGGGCTATGCGCGCTTCGATGCTGCGGCGACGTGGCGTGTGTCGAAGAAAATCGATCTGCAGCTCAACGTGAACAACATCTTCGACAAGGCGTACTACCAGAGCGCATATCCGATCTACGCAACCTGGGCGCCGGGCCGCTCGGCGGTGGTGACGGTGAACTTCTATCAGTGATCGCGCGCGCCGCTAACGTCGCGTTCGGCGAGGCATGAAAAAAGGGGCGCTCGCGAGGAGACGCCCCTTTTTCGTGGCCCGCGAGAATCAGCGCAGGCTCACTCCGGCTTCACCGCCACCGAAGCCTCGGAGGTCAGCATCATGAACGTGAAACTCTCCTGCAGATACAGCTTCACGCTCTTGTCGTCATGCGACGAATAGCCGATCGATACGTCCTGCCCGAGGTGGAACGCGAAATCGCCGCCACGCGTGCTCAGGATCGCGCCGCCCTCGATGGCCGGCGCCCAGATGATCTCGCCATTCACGAGGCGGCGAATGTGCTCGAGAATCGGATAACCCTGGTCGCTCGCTTCGCTCACCGCCGTGTACGCATCGGAGCCGAGCAGCACCGCATACGGGCCGTCCACGCCTTGCAGGCGCAACTGTTCGAGCGCCTTGGCGATGACCGTGGGGTAATCGGCGATATCGGCGGGCATCGGCAGGATCGGGTTCGACGAGCCTTCGCGGATGCCGGTGATCTGCGCGGCCGTGTAGCCGTCGAAAATCGCGCGGTCTTCCGCGAACGCGAGGCGCGTGGCCGCGTCCTTGGCCGGCTGCCAGTCGGAGTCTTCGGCGCCGCGCTCCACGTCGTCGATGGCTTCGCGCGAAAGTTCGAACGGCACGCGCAATTCCACGATCGCCTTCACTTCGCGCTGGCGCGCACGGATGCCTTCGAGCGGCGCTTCGATGCCGTTCTGGTGGCCGGTGCCGACCGCCGCGAGCGCGGGGCCGCCGGGGCCCTCGACGTCCACGACGCGGCGGCCCGCGAGCGAGCGCTTGAAGGTGCGCGCAACTTCTTCTTCGATTTGCGACCACGCGGCCGTGGAAATGGGCGCCAGCTCGCGATGGAGGTTATTCATACCGGGGTGCTCCTTTGAGGGATCCGATGGCGAGCGAGCCGTCCGCGCTGGGCGCGGCGGCAGACTCGGTTTCTGTTTCTGATGCGTTGGCGGCGCTCACCTCGATGGTGGGCGCGGCGCCCGGGTCGACTTCGGCGAGCGCTTCGAGCAGCGTCTGCGACGGCACGAAGAAGAGCCCCCCTGTGACGGCGCGGCTGAAGTCGAGCAGCCGGTCGTAGTTGCCGGGCGGCAGGCCGACGAACATGTTTTCGAGCATCTGTTCGATCGGCTCGGGCGAGCGCGCGTAGCCGATGAAGTAGGTGCCGAATTCGGCCGAACCGGGCCGGCCGAACGGCATGTTGTCGCGCAGGATCTTGATCTCGTTGCCCGCGTCGTCTTCGAGCGTGGTGAGCGAGCTGTGCGACCAGCTCGGCTTCACGGCTTCGTCCAGTTCGATGTCCTGGAGCTTGGTGCGCCCGATGATGTGCTCCTGCGCCTCCACGGAAAGCGCGTTCCAGCCTTTCATGTCGTGCATGTACTTCTGCACGAGCACGTAGCTGCCGCCGCAGAATTCGGGATCTTCGTTTTCGCCGATCACCGTGAAATGGACGGCTTCGTTGCCGGTCGGATTCTCGGTGCCGTCGACGAAGCCGATCATTGCGCGCATGTCGAAGTTGCGAAAGCCGTGCACTTCGTCCACGGTCGTGACCGCGCCTTCCAGGCGCGTCATGAGCTGGGTGGCCAGCTCGAAGCACAGGTCGGTTTCGTCGGCGCGAATATGCAGCAGGATGTCGCCGGGCGTGGCGATGGCCTTGCGCTCGCCCGTGCCGAATTCGCGGAACGGGTGCAGCCCGGCCGGGCGCGGCTCGCCGAACAGCTTGTCCCATGCGTCGGACGAAAAGCCGACCACGCACGACAGATTGCCGGCGGGCACGCGCTTGCCGACCGCGCGCACGAGGTTGGCGACGTCGGCGCACCAGGCGCGTACGGTGGCGCGGCTCGCGGCGTCGTCGTTGACGGTCGCGACGATGAAGAAGGCATTGCGCGTGACGGCGCTGGAGACGGACTGCGGTTCCTGCGTGAGAGAGGCCGGCGTCATGATGTGGGGTATCGCTCGTGAGTCCAGAGTCGGTTTGGGTTTTGCTGCGCCCGCATAGTTTAGCCAAACTCGGGGAAAACGGCCGTTTGCAGGCGAGTGGGTGCCGTGCGAGGATAGTCATCGTGATGATCGACGTGCCCTGATGGGCAGGCCGGAGTAAGCGCTGAAGCACTAACTCCGGGTCGACAGCTTTGCATGGGACCGGAGTAAGCGCTGAAGCGCTAACTCCGGATCGACAGCTTTGCATGGGACCGGAGTAAGCGCTAAAGCGCTAACTCCGGGTCGACAGCTTTGCATGGGACCGGAGTAAGCGCTAAAGCGCTAACTCCGGATCGACAGGAGACACAGCATGTGGGACCACACCGAGCATGAAGGCTTCGAGATCTGGGTGCTGCCGATTCCGGCGTTCGGGCCGCGCGCGCCCGAGCCGCTGTTCCACTACAGCGGCTACATCTGCCGCCACGGCGCGGACGCCCATGTCGAAGGGCGCAGCGTGCGCTTTCACGACATGATGCGCAACTACACCGGTCCCGACGCCGCGCTCGACGCAGCCTACGCCGACGCCCGCAAGCGCATCGACCGCTTCCACGCGACGGGGAGCTGGGCCGAGAGCGCGGCCTGAGCCTTCAATTTCCCTTTCAGCGGCCGCCCTGCACGATCAGCTTCACAGGCCGCCCTTCGCAGCTCACCTCGCCCGGCAGCGCGAGCGTACGCCAGCCCGCCGGCTGGCCGGGGGCGCTGAGTTCAGCGACGTCGTCGGGATAGGTCGTGACCACGTTGAACGGCCACGACCCGCGCCGCAGCCGCTCATGGACAAGCGAGCCGACCCAGATCGGCGTGGGCTCCCCGTCGCTCGCATGGCCATCGTCAGTGCCGTTTCCATTGCGCCGCGGCGCGAGCGCATAGCCCGAAGGCCAGAAGCGCAGCACGTCGCGGCGGCTGCCCGGCTCGCCCGCGTCGTTCGGCTTCCCGTCGAGGCGCGCGCGGGCGAACACGAGCGGCGAGGGCAGGCCGTTGTTCAGCTTCGGCAGCAGCGGCAGCGACATCACGTCCACGTTCGGTGCGACGAGCGATAGCACGCTCCTCACCGAGATCTGCGGACCTTCGGCCCAGCCGGCGTCACGCAGCGCCGTGCGCAGATCGTCGGCGCTCGCTGCCCACTGGATCGTCATCGGCTCGCGGCGCGCGCCTTTCATGTCGAAGCGATAGCACGCAAACGTCCTCCACAGCGAATCGCTCCACTGCATTTGCGAGAGGACGACAGGCGGCGCCGCAGCGGTCGTGGGCGGCGCGGGCGTGCGCCTGGCCGGCACCGTCTGCAGCAGAACGGCGCCGACCAGCACGAGCAGCACGATGGGCGGCACATAGGTGCGCTGCGGCGGCCGCTTGGGGTAGCGCCAGAGCGAGGTGAGCACCACGATCGCCACCCAGATGGCGGCGAAGGCCGCGCCGCCGATGGCATCCGAGAACAGGAAGCGGTCGAAATAGAGCCCCGCGAACGCCACCGCCACGATGATCCCGTTGCCGAGCGCGGCGACGAGCGCGGCCTCCAGCATGCTCGCGCGGCGCACGAGCAGGAACATCACGAAGCCGTAGACGATCACCATCGACGACACGCGGTCGCTCGGGAACACATAGGCCTCGACGGCCTGGCCGCCGCCCGGCGACGTATGGTGGATCACGAAGCGCAGGATGAGGATGAGCAACTGCGAAACGGCCGCGGCAATCATCCAGTAAGCGATGGTGCGCCAACGTCGCTCCAGCACCATCCAGATGCCCACCGTCGCGATGAGCGCCGCGAGCGTCCAGGTGCTGCCGAGCGTTTCGACGCGCGCGAGGGCCGCGTCGGCCCACGTGGTGCGGATCGACTGCAGGAACTGGCGCACGGACTGATCGATCTGCACGAGCGGCGCGCCGCGCAGCAAGTTGCCGAGCACATAGGAAAACACGGCCGCGCACACCGGCACGAGGCCCGTGATCACGATGACGGGGCCAAGCGCGGGCTGCGCCGGGTCGAGCAGGCGGGCGATGCGCTTCGAGGCGCGCCCGGGATGCTGCGCTGCCCACTGCGCCGCGCTGCGGCGCGACGCGCCGGCCCAGTTGTCGATGTGCAGTAGCAGCATGCGCACGAAGCGCCAGATGAGCCAGACCGCGAGCGCGACGATGCCGATGACGACCACCAGCCGGAACGACACCGCGCCCGCGAGCTGGAGCGAGGCGCCGAACACGACGCCCGGCACGATATGCGCGGG
The DNA here is from genome assembly GCF_040948855.1 of Paraburkholderia sp. BR10882. Classification (NCBI taxonomy): domain Bacteria; kingdom Pseudomonadati; phylum Pseudomonadota; class Betaproteobacteria; order Burkholderiales; family Burkholderiaceae; genus Paraburkholderia; species Paraburkholderia sp. BR10882. The sequence continues at coordinate 853,036 of NZ_JBFPKP010000002.1, forward strand.
CGCCCAGACGAGCGCGGAAATCACGTTCATCATGAAGAAGCGCATGGGCTTCATGCCGGCCATGCCCGCGACGATTGGCACCACGGCGCGCAGCGGCGCGATGAAGCGCGCGAGGATCACGCTGCGCGTGCCGTGGCTCACGAAGTAGGCGTGTGCGCGCTCGAGAATGGCGGGGTGGCGGCTGAACGGCCACATCTGGGCCAGCGAGCCGCGGTAGCGATGGCCGATCCAGAAGCTGACGCCGTCGCCGGCCACGGCGCCCGCAATCGCGCAGACGAAGAGCCAGCCGAGGTTGATCGTGCCGGTGGCGGCGAACGCGCCGGCAATGAACATCGCCGTGCTGCCGGGAATGAACGTGCCGATGAACGCGAGCGATTCGAGGAAAGCGGCGACCACGACAAAGGCGAGCGTCCACGTCGCGTGCGCGGCGAGCAGGTGCAGCAGATGATCGTAGGCGTGCTCCATGAGCGGGGCGGGTTCGTTTGCTGGGGCTCGCGGGACGGGCGCGAGATCGGGCGGGTGGCGGTCCGCACCGGCCGTGCGCAACTAGCCGCAAGCGGCGTGCGGAACCATCAGGCGCAATATAACCGGGCGCGCGCAACTACGTGCGACACGAGGCCGGGCGGGGCGAAGCGAGGGGGCGAAGGCGGCGGCCGCGTCGCGCGGCGGCGACGCGGAAGGGGGCGCGGCGTATAGCAGGCTGCGCCAGCGAGTCCGGGTACGGCCGTGACGAGGTTCAGATAACGCCCTTCTCCTTCAACGCGGCCAGTTGTTCCGCCGAATAACCGAGCATCGAGTGCAGGACCTCCTGCGTGCCTTCGCCCAGTTGCGGAGGCGCATGCCGCACGGGCAGGCGCTCGCCGTCGAAGCGCCACGGCGGCGCGAGCACCGGCGTCGTGCCGCTTTCGGTATGCGGATGCGGCTGCTGCGTGACGAGCCCGCCAAGCGTTGCGCGTGGCGACAGCAGCGCCTCGCGCAAGCCCGCCACTTCGCCGCACGGAATGCCCGCGCCCGCGAGCCGTTCGAGCAGGAGCTTGCGCGGACGGCTGCCCAGTTCGCGCGTGAGTTCGGGCACGAGCGTTTCGCGGTTCTGTCCGCGCAGGATGTTGGTCTTGTAGCGCGCGTCGTCGGCGAGGTCTGCGCGCTCGATCACCTCGCGGCAAAAGCGCTCGAACTGCGCGTTGTTGCCCACGGTGATGACGAGCGGACCATCGGCTGCATCGAACACGCCATACGGCACGATCGACGGGTGCGCATTGCCGTAACGCGGCGGGTCCTCGCCGATCAGCAGCGCTTCGAGGCCGTAGTAAGCGGTAATCATGAGGCCGCAGTCGAACAGTGCCATCTCGATGTGGCGCCCGCGACCCGTGCGCTCGCGCTCGTAGAGCGCGGCGAGCATCGCCTGTGCGGAATACATGCCCGTGAAAAGGTCCACGGCCGCCACACCGAATTTGAGCGGCGGCTGGTGGGCTTCGCCGTTCATCGCCATGAGGCCCGTTTCACCCTGCACGACGAGGTCGTAGCCGGGGCGTGTCGCTTCGGGTCCCGTGCGGTCGTAACCCGAAATCGAGCAATAGATGAGACGCGGATTCTCGGCGCTCAACTGCTCATAGCCGAGCCCGAGCTTTTCCGCGCCGCCGAACTTGAAGTTCTGCACGACGATGTCGCTGGTTTTCGCCAGCTCGCGCACGATCTGCTGGCCTTCGGGCGTTTGCAGATCGAGCGTGATCGAACGCTTGTTGCGATTCACGCTGTTGAAGTACGCAGTCTCCGTCTTGCCGACGCGCACGCCCCAGTCGCGCGTGTCGTCGCCGCGGTCGGGATGCTCGATCTTGACGACTTCCGCGCCGAGATCGCCGAGCACCATTGCGCTCCACGGCCCGGCCAGCACGCGCGAAAGATCGAGCACGCGCACGCCCGCCAGGGGCAAGCTGCTTTTGTCCGTCTGCATCAACAGGTACTCCTGGTTCGTTGTCGGGGCGACTGTATGCAGTCGCCCCCTCATGGCTCACGCCGCCTCACGCCCCAATGCGATGTAGCGCGCGAGATGATGATCCTCGTCGCCAAGCTGATGATCGATCATCACCAGCCGCTTTGCATAGTGCGCGAGCGGCAATTCCCACGTCATGCCGATGCCGCCGTGCAGCTGGATCGCTTCTTCGGCCACGCGCGCGCCAATACGCCCGATCGTGTACTTGGCGGCCGAAAGCGCACGTTCGCGCTGCGCGCGCGGCGCGTCGAGCGCCGCCACTGCGTTGATGACCGCCGAGCGCGCCTGCTCGATTTCGAGCAGCACGTCCGCCATGCGATGCTGCAGCGCCTGGAAGCTGCCGATGGGCAAACCGAACTGCTTGCGCGTGCGCAGGTAGTCGAGCGTGAAGTCACGCGCGATCTCCATTGCGCCCACGGCTTCCGATGCGAGCGCGACGATGCCGTAACCGCGCGCATGCTCGAGCGTCGCGAAGCCGCTGTCTTGCGCGCCGACGAGCGCATCGGCATGCACCTTTACGTTGTCGAGCGCCACTTCCGCTGCGCGGCCGCCGTCGATCTTGCGGTAGCCACGCAGGCTCACGCCCGCTGCGTCGCGCGGCACGAGGAAGAGGGAGAGGCCTGCTTCGGCGAATGCATCGCCGGAAGTACGCGCCGAAACGAGCAGCACGTCGGCATGTTCGGCGAGCTGCACGACGCCCTTCGCGCCCTGCAGCACCCAGCCATCGCCGCTTTTCCCCGCGCGCGTCGCCACGCGTGCGTCCTCGTAGTGCGAACCCGGCTCGTCGTGCGCGAGCGCGGCGATTTGCGAGCCGTCGATGAACGATGCGATGCGCGCTCGCTGCGCCTCGCTGCCCGCGTGGGCGAGCGCGCGGCCGACGATCAGCGTGTCGAGGAACGGCTCGACCACGAGTCCACGCCCGAGCGCTTCGAACACCACCGCGACATCGAAGCCCGCGCCGCCAAAGCCGCCATCGGCCTCGTCGAACAGCGCGCCGATCACGCCGAGTTCGGCGAAGCGCTGCCACATGTCTGCGCTAAAGCCTTCTTCGGAGCGCGCGATTGTATCGCGGGTATTGAAATCGTATTGCTCCGTGATGAAACGATTGAGCGTATCCGCGAGCATGCGGCGGTCTTCTGTGTGCTGGAAGTCCATGGCGTGCCTCTCAAAGATCTCAAAGACCGAGAATCATCTTGGAGATGATGTTCTTCTGAATTTCGTTGGAGCCGCCAAAGATCGACAGCTTGCGGTTGTTGAAGTACTGCGCGGCGGCGCTGGCGGCCTCAATGGGCCCGATTGCCTCGCCCGCATACCCTTCTTCGAGCGCTTCTTCGACGAACGGCGCCGCATACGGCCCCATCGCGCGGCGCAGCAGCGAGGAAATCTCCTGGCGGATCTCGGTGCCGCGAATCTTGAGCATCGAGCTTTCCGCACCGGGCACGCCGCCGCCCGCCACGGCAGCGATCACGCGCAGGTTGGTCGTCTTCATGTTCTCCAGATCGATCTCGACCTTTGCGATGTGCGCCGCAAACTGCGGATCTTCTGCAAGCGGCTTGCCGTTGCGCGTGATCTTCTGCGCGGCGCGCTTCAGGCGAGCGAGCGCCGCCACCGAAAAGCCCACGCCGGCGATATTCGTGCGCTCGTAAGTGAGCAGATATTTCGCGTAAGTCCAGCCGCGGTTTTCTTCTCCAACGAGGTTCGCCACCGGCACGCGCACGTCGGTGAAGAACACTTCGTTGACCTCATGTTCGCCGTCGAGCGTGACGATGGGGCGAACCTCGATGCCCGGCGTGTTCATGTCGATCAGCAGGAAGCTGATGCCTTCCTGCTTGCGCACGTCGGCGGCGGTGCGCACGAGGCAGAAAATCATGTTCGCGTAGTGACCGAGCGTGGTCCACGTTTTCTGGCCGTTCACCACGTAATGGTCGCCGTCGCGAACGGCGGTCGTGCGCAGCGAGGCGAGGTCCGAGCCCGCGCCCGGTTCGGAATAGCCCTGGCACCACCAGTCCGAGCCGTCGAGAATGCGCGGCAGCCAGTAGCGTTTTTGCGCCTCGCTGCCGTACTTGATGAGCACGGGCCCGAGCATGTTCACGCCGAACGGCACGATGCGCGGCGCGCCCGCAATCGCGCATTCGTTCTCGAAGATGAACTTCTGTACGGCGCTCCAGCCGGGGCCGCCGTATTCCTGCGGCCAGTGATTCGCGAGCCAGCCTTTTTCGTTCAGGATGGCGTGCCATTGCGCCATGTCGTCGCGCGTGAGGTGCAGCCCATTGCTCACCTTGCTGGCGAGGCGCTGTGGCAGGCGCTCGTTCAGGAACGCGAGCACTTCGCTGCGAAACGCCTCTTCTTCGGCGGTGAATTTCAGGTCCATGTGTGAAAAGCTCCTTCAGGGCACATTCAGGCCGATTGATTGAGGCTCGCGAAATTCTCGCCGCGCTCGACCAGTTCGACGAGCAGCGGCGAAGGACGCCAGAACAGCGGATCTGCCTTCGCATACTCGCGGATATCGGCGAGCACGTTGGCGAGGCCCACGGTATCGGCGTACTTCATCGGACCGCCGCGATAGCGCGGAAAGCCGTAGCCGTAGAGCAGCGTGACATCGACATCGAGCGGGCGCAGGGCGATCTTTTCATGCACGACGTTCGCGCCTTCGTTGATCATCGCAGCCATGTAGCGGCGCATGATGGCTTCGTCGCTGAAGCTGCGCGGCTCGATACCGGTGCGCTCGCGCTCGGCGCGGATGATGGACTCGACTTCGGGATCGGGCGTGCCCGTGCGTGCGCCTTCGGGGTAGAGATAGAAGCCGCGGCCCGTCTTCTGGCCGAACCAGCCGCGCTCGCAGATGCGGTCGGCGATCTGCACGTAGCGCGCCTTCGGGTCGCGTGTGGCGGCGCGGCGCTTGCGCGTGGCCCAGCCGATGTCGCCGCCCGCGAGATCGACCACCTGGTACGGGCCCATCGGAAAACCGAAGTCGCGCACTGCCTTGTCGATCTGATAGGGCGAAGCGCCGTCTTCCATCAGATGATCCGCAGCCGTGCGGAACACCGCGAGAATGCGGTTGCCGATGAAGCCGTCGCACACGCCGGCGCGCACCGGCACCTTGCGCAGCTTCTTCGCCAGCTCGAACGCGGTGGCCACGACATCGGCGCTCACCTGCTTCGGCACCACGATTTCCAGCAGCTTCATGATGTTGGCGGGCGAGAAGAAGTGCAGGCCCACCACGTCTTGTGGGCGTTCGATGCTGGCCGCGATGGCGTCGATGTCGAGATACGAGGTGTTGGTCGCGAGCACGGCGCCGGGCTTGCACACGCGGTCGAGTTCGGCGAACACGGCCTGCTTCACGGCCATGTCCTCGAACACGGCTTCGATGACGAGATCGGTGTTCCCGAGCGCGTCGTACGAGGTGCTGCCGCTAAAGCGCGCGAGGATCTGCGCTTTCGCTTCGGGTTTCATGCGGCCCTTGGCGATGAGGCCGTCGTAGACCTTTTCCACATGGGCGCGGCCGCGCGCGAGCGAGGCGTCGTCGCGCTCGATCATCGTCACGGGCAGGCCCGCGTCGAGCACGGCCACGGCAATGCCCGCGCCCATCGTGCCGCCGCCGATCACGCCGACGGTGTCGATCGCGCGCGGCTTCGCGCTCTTCGTTTCTGGGGCCTTCTGCACTTCGCGCTCCGCGAAGAATGCGTGCACGAGACCCGCGCGCTGGGGGCTTTCGAGGCATTCGAGGAACTGCTTGCGCTCGAAGCGCAGGCCTTCGTCGAACGACAGATCGAGCGCGGCCTGCACGCAATCGACGATCTTCAGCGGCGAGAACAGGCCACGCGACTTCTTCGCGGTTTCGGCGCGGGCGGCGTCGATTGCGGCTTGCGCCTGGGCGCGATCGGCGAGCGCCTGGGCGTCGCGCGTGCGTCGCACCGGCGCGTGACCCGCGAGCAGTTCCTGCGCGTAGGCGAGGCCTTCGGCGAGTATGTCGTCGCTCGCGCCCACGCGGTCGACGAGGCCCAGCTTGTGCGCTTCCTGCGCGCTCGCGTGACGGCCGCTCAGCATCAGCGAGAGCGCCGCTTCGGCGCCGATCAGGCGCGGCGTGCGTTGCGTGCCGCCGGCACCAGGCAGCAGGCCCAGCTGCACTTCGGGCAGGCCGAGCTTCGCGCCCGCCACGGCGAGCCGGTAGTGCGCCGCGAGCGCCACTTCGAGGCCGCCGCCGAGCGCCGCGCCGTGAATGGCGGCGATCACCGGCTTGTGGCAGGCCTCGATGCGGTTGCACACGTCGGGCAGCGCGGGCGGCTGCGGCGGCTTGCCGAACTCGCGGATGTCCGCGCCGGCAATGAAATTGCGCCCCGCGCCGACGATCAGCACGGCCTGCACGGCGTCGTTTGCCTCGGCATGCTCGATGGCGGCGGCGAGGCCGCGGCGCACGTCCACGCCCAGCGCGTTGACGGGCGGATTGTCCACGGTGACGAGCAGCACCTTGCCGCGCAGTTCATGAGTGACGGGGGAGGCGTTCACGGGATCGGATGCCATGGCGATGCTGTCTCCATAATGAGGGCCGGACTGGCGGGCCAGACGGCAATGTTTCATGTTCGCGTCGATTCTCGGCGTGACAGGGGCAATTGACAATCCCATCGCTCGTTGACAGACTGTCAAGGTATTTTTGACAGTGGATGTGCCATGGACGTCAATGCGCTAACCCTGCTCGTCGAAATTCTCGACGCGGGCAACCTCAGCGAGGCGGCGCGCCGGCTCAAGATGAGCCGCGCGAACGTCAGCTACCACCTCAACCATCTGGAGAAGTCGATCGGCCTGCAGCTCGTGCGTCGCACCACGCGCCGTGTCGAGCCGACCGAAATCGGCTTGAAGCTCTACGAGCACGGCCGCGCGATCCAGAACGCGCTGCTCGCCGCGCGCGAATCGGTTTCCACCCTCGGCCAGAGCCTGCAGGGGCGCGTGCGGCTTTCGGTGCCGAGCGGCTACGGGCAGCTCGTGATGTCGGACTGGCTCATCCAGTTCAAGCGGATGTACCCCGGCATCGTGCTCGACGTGATGTTCGAAAACCGCGTGGAAGACCTGCTGCGCGACGAAGTCGATATTGCCGTGCGCGTGATGCACGAGCCGCCGCAGAATCTCGTGGCGCGCGACATGGGGCCGGTGAAGTACATCGCATGTGCCTGTACGGCGTGGGCCGAACAGCACGGCATGCCGCAAACGCTCGAGGATCTGGCGCGTGCGCCCGTCATCACGGCAACGGTGGTGGGGCGGCAATTGCGCCTTGCGGGTTATCTAAACGAGGACCGGCACGAAGTGCTGCTCGAACCCTCGATCATTTCGGAAAACTTTCTATTTCTGCGCCAGTCGATTCTCGCGGGACTCGGCGTGGGTATCGTGCCCGACTACGTGATGCACGACGACATTCGCCAGGGCGCTGCCGTCACGTCGCTCGACGCGTGGCGTTTGAGCATATTCGGCACGCATATGTACATGCTCTATATGCCGAACCGCCACCACACGCGGGCGGCGGCCACCTTCATCGATTACGTGCTGGGCGAGGCCCGCAAAACCGGGCGCGGCGCGGCCGCGTGAGCGGCGCAGGTAGCACGCCGCCACTCGCCGCGCCAGGTGCATGCGCAACCGACTACTGGCCTGTGAGCGTGTTGCTGTACTCCACGGCGGGCTGCGAGGTGTTGCCGCCTTGCGCGACGAGCAGGTGAATCTGGCCCGGCAGGAGCTGCGAGAGCGTACCTGAGATCGGCACGGTCGTAATGAGCCAGTCCGCATTGTTCGCGAGGTTGAAAGAGGACGACTCGTAGATCGCCGTCTTGCTGCCCGCTGCCGTGACGATCGCCACGTAGTTGCCGCCGTTCATATAGATCGAGTCCTGTCCGCTTGCGGGCACGGCATTCTTGTAGCCCACGGCCGGCAAGGTCGGCTGCACGGCGCTGATATCCGTGCCGGGCGCAACGATGTAGATGTCGAGATTCTGCGCATTGACGGTGGCGTTGAACGCGCGCAGGCGTGCGCTGCTGGAAAGCAGGCCCTTGTCGAACGGATCGTCGATCAGGCCGATGTCGCCGCCCGTGAGCGCGGGCAACGCGAGCACGGTGTACTCGTGACCCTTCGCCACGTCGGCGAAGGCGCCGCTTGCAATCGGCGTGGTCGTGCCCGTGCTTGCATACGAGACGTTGGTGTTGCCGGTGTTGATGTTGGCGAAGTTCGTGACCTGCTTGTACGCGATGTTCGTCTGCAGGGCGCTCCCATTCACCAGAAAATCGACATTCGGGCCGCCGGGGAGCGCATGCACGAAATGTATCTCGGGGTTCTGCACGCCGATTTCCTTGCCGACGTCGTTGCTGCTGCTGCCGCCGCCGCATGCCGTGAGCAGGGCTGCCGCGCTCGCAAACGCGAGCAGGGTGCGTATCGTCTTCATTGTTGACCTCATTCGTTTCGTTCGAGCTGCACGGTGTACGGCCTCGATTGCGGCCGCGCGTTGTTATCGCGCCCCCGCGCGAGCCGGGACGCCGGCGCGATGCTGCATAGGGGCGATCACGATCAGCAATTGGTGTGCCGTGCGTGGCGATTCGACGCGATGCATGCGCGCGCAACGGGATGAGGGGAGGAGAGCGATGGGGGCGGCGCGCGGATGAAGCGTGGCGCGCCCGACTTTTGCGACGTTCGATGGCAGCTTTTACCGGCGGCGCGAAGATCCGCGCCGATATTCAAGCGTCCTGCGCAGAATTGTTGTCCGGGTTCGCGTCTTGCTTGCCGACTGCACTTGCGCCGGCGGCATCCGGCCGTCCGCGTGTGACGGACGAAACGGCGACGCGTTGCTGAATCCCGGCCTTGGAGAGCATATGTGCGCTGATGGGCGCGGTGAGAAACAGGAACGCTGGAATCAGCACTTCGTGCAGGCTCGCGAAATTGTTGCGCGTACTGAAGTACACAACGGAAGCGAGCACGACGCCGCCTACGCCGAGCGTGGTCGATTTGGTCGGCCCGTGCAGGCGCATGTAGAAGTCGGGCAGGCGCGCGAGGCCGATCGCGCCGATCAGCGTGAACGCGCTGCCGAGCAGGAGCAGCACGCAGACAATCGCTTCGATGACGGTTTGCATGGCGAAGCCCTAGTTCAGTTCGATGATGTCGCCGCGCTGCAGGTACTTCGTGAACGCGACGGTTGCCACGAACCCCATGACCGCGATGAGCAGCGCGATTTCGAAGAAGACCGTCGAACGCAGCATGATGCCGTAGACGACGATGAGCGCGATCGCGTTGATATTGAGCGTGTCGAGCGCAACGAGCCGGTCGGGCAGCGAAGGCCCGCGCACGAGGCGCACGAGCGTGAGCAGGAACGCGAGCCCGAGGATCGCGAACGACACCGGAATGACGATGGCTAGCATGCGAAGATCTCCATGAGGGGCGCTTCGTAACGGGACTTGATCAAGGCGACGAGCGCGGCTTCGTCTTCGAGATCGAGCACGTGCACGACGAGGCGCCTGCGGTCGTCGGAAAGCTCGGCACACAGCGTGCCGGGGCTCAGCGAGACGATGCTGATGAGCGCCGAGAGTGCGATTTCGTGGGTGCTGTCGAGCGGCACGTCGATGAAGGCGGGGCGCAGGCGCTTCGTGGGGCCAAGCACGAGCAATGCGACTTCGAGATTCGCCACGAGGATGTCGTAGAGCACATGCCCGAAGAGCCGTACGAGCAGCCACGGCCTGCCGAAGCGCACGGGCGCGAGCCATAGCCCTTCGCCCACGCGGTAGGCGATGGCGGTCCCGAGCACGAAGCCAAGGAGCAGGTTGCCCGGCGACACGTCGTTCATCAGCAAGACCCAGCATACGAGCAGCACGACGGTGAGCCAGGGGTGTGGAAAGAGCCTCTTGAGCATGTCAGCTTCCTGCGCCCTGTGACGTTTGCGCGGCCTGCGCGGGCAGGATCGCGTGAACGTAGGCTGTGCGGTCGAGCAACTGCGCGGCGGCGGCGTCGAGATACTGCTTGAGGGGGCCGGCAAACACCGTTGCCGCCACCACGCCCGCGAGCAGCAGCGCACACGCGGCGAGCTTTGCGCGGCTGCCGCGCGGCGCGGTGGCGGGTGCGCCGTCGTAGGCGCGTGCAGCGGGTATCGCCCACAACAGGCGTGTGCCTGTACGGCTGAGCGCGACGATCGACAGCAGCCCCGCAACCAGCACGGCGGGCCAGAGCACGACGGCCTGCGCAAGCGGCGTGGCGGCGAGCACCATGGCCTTGCCGAGAAAACCCGAGAGCGGCGGCAGGCCGACTGCGCCAACGGCTGCCGCGAGATAGAGCACACCGGCGAGGTTCGAAGGCCAGGGCTTGGGCGCTTTTTCAGGGGCCGTTGCCTTGGGAGCCGTTGCGATCGGCTCGCTGTCTGCTTCGGGTGGGATGGCGGGCGCGGTGGCGTCGTCGAGCGATTCCAGCGAGGCGGGCTCGCGTGTTTCGGCTGCAGCGGCCACGGTCGCCGGCTCGCCTGGTTCGGACTCCAGGGTATCGGCGAGCATGAACAGCGCACCCGTGCATAGCGTCGTGCTGATGAGGTAGTACAGCAGCGCGCTCCAGGCGAGCACGGTCTGCAGCGTGACAGCCGTAATCAGCAGGCCGACCGAGACCAGCACGAGAAAACCGGTCGTGGTCTTGAGGCTCGATACCGCGAGCGCGCCGAGCGCGCCATAGACGATCGTCGCAATGGCGAGCCACCACGCCCATTGATGCAGGAACGCGTCGAGTACGCCGCCCGCCGCGCCGAACACGAGCGCGTCGCAGCGAAGCATCGCGTAGATGCCTACCTTGGTCATGATCGCGAACAGCGCGGCCACGGGCCCGATTGCGCTTCGATACGCCTGTGGCAACCAGAACGACATGGGGAAGACGGCGGCCTTCAGGCCGAATACGAGCATGAGCGTCGCGCCCGCGAACTGCGCGAGCGGCAGCGACGCGGGGTCCAGGTGCGCGAGCCGCTCGCCCGCGTCGGCCATGTTGAGCGTGCCCGTGAGGCCGTACAGCACGCCCAGCGCGATCAGGAAGAACGACGAGCCCACGAGGTTCAACAGCATGTAGTGCAGGCCATTGCGCACGCGGCGGCGGCCGCCGCCATGCAGCAGCAGCGCGTAGGAGGCGATCAGCAGCAGCTCGAAGAAGACGAACAGGTTGAAGAGATCGCCGGCGAGAAACGCGCCGTTCAGGCCCATCAGCTCGAACTGCACGAGCGCGCGATAGTAGCGCCCGCGCCGGACATCGGCGCTCGTGGTGCCGAGCAGGCAGCAACACGCGAGCAGCGCGGTCAGCACGAGCATGAGTGCGCCGAGCCGGTCGATCTGCAACACGATGCCGAACGGCGCGGGCCACGCGCCGAGTGCATAGCCGGCAATCTGTCCTTGCGCCGCGAATTCGGCGAGCGCCGCCGCGATGGGCAGCAGCGCGAGCGTGGCAATCACGTTGATCGCACGCTGCAGGCGCTTCGCGCGCAGCGGCAGCGCAACGATCGCGCCGGCCGCGAACAGCGGAATCAGGATGGGGAGGATGAGAGCGTGATTCATTCGCTGCGCATCTCCAGGCGGCTGCGCTGCGGGTTGTCGCCGTCCACGTGGTCGGTGCCGTCGATCGCGAGCGCGCGCAGCGCGAGCACGACCGTGAAGGCCGTCATGGCGAAGCCGATCACGATCGCAGTGAGCACGAGTGCCTGCGGCACCGGGTCCGCATACTGTGCCCCCGGCGTGATCACGGGCGGCTTGCCGGTGGAGAGCCGGCCCATGCCGAGCAGGAACAGGTTGATCGCATAGGAGAACAGCGTGATACCGAGGATCACCGGCAGCACGCGCGCGCACAGCAGCAGGTAGAGGCCGCTCGCGCAGAGCACGCCGAGCGTAATGGCGAAGGCGGCTTCCATCAGCTTTTCTCCACGGATTGCATGTCCTTGTCGCGCACGCCGAGGTGCGAGACGATCGTGAGCGTCGTGCCGACCACGGCGCCGAGCACGCCGAGGTCGAACAGCATGGCCGTGCTCAGTTCGATTTCGCCGATCAGCGGCACGTGCAGATGGCCGAACGCGCTGGTGAGGAACGGGTGGCCGAGCACGATCGCGCCTACGCCCGTCGCGGCCGCGACGAGAATGCCGAGGCCCGCGAGCCCGCGGTAGTTGATGCGGATGCGCGACTCGGTCCACAGCACGCCGCTCGCCACGTATTGCAGCAGCAGCGCAATGGAGATCACGAGCGAGGCGATGAAGCCGCCGCCTGGCAGATTGTGGCCACGCAGAAAGATGAACACGGCAACGAGCAGGGTGAGCGGCAGCATGAGGCGCGCGAGAATGGCGAGCAGCAGCGGATGCGACTGCGACGACCACGGCAGGCCGCCCGGGCCCGTATCGGGCGATTTCAGGCGCAGGCCGCGCAGCAGCGCCTTGACGGCGAGCCCCGCCACCACCAGCACGCTGATCTCGACCATCGTGTCGAAGCCGCGGAAATCCACGAGGATCACGTTCACGACGTTGTGGCCGCCGCTGCCCGGCAGCGCGTTCGCGAGAAAGAACTGGCCGACGCCACCGATGGGGGCGCGCGTCATCACGGCATACGCCACGGCGCCGATCAGCGCGCCGCCCGCGAGTGCGAGCACCGCGTTGCGGGTACGTGCGGCTGGAGGCTCCTGCGCGCGCTGCACGACAGGCAAAAAGTAGATGGCGAGCACGAGAAGCAGCACCGTGACCACTTCCACTGAAATTTGCGTGAGCGCGAGGTCGGGCGCGGAAAAACGCACGAACGCCAGCGTGACGAGCAACCCGCAGGTGCTCAGCATCACGAGCGCATAGAGCGTATTGGCGCGCACGAGCACGACGCCTACCGCCATCAACGCCATCAGCACGAGGCCGACGAGCGTCATCGCATCGAGCGGCGCCGAGCGGTATGCGCCGTCCAGCGAGGTAAGCGCGAGGAGCGCCGAGCCCGGCACGATCAGCATCGCCGCGATCATCCACGCGAGATACGCCGGCAGCGAGCGCGTTTCGAAGAGATCGACCACGACGCCCGCGGCTTTTTCGAGCTGCTGCACGAAGCGGTCGAAGCCTTCGCTCGCGTTCATTTCGGAGAGCACCGAACGATGATGGCGGAACGCGTCGCGGCGATAGAAGAACAGCAGCGCGCCGCCCACGAACGACACGCAGCTCATCAGGAGCGGCAGATTGATGCCGTGCCACAAGCTCAGGCTGTACGTGGGCACGCTGCCGCCCAGCGCGAACCATGCCGCGGACTCGAGCATCCTGCCGATGGTCTGCTGCGGCACGAGGCCCACGAGCAGACAGATGACGACGAGAATCTCGACGGGCAGCTTCATGAAACGCGGCGGTTCGTGCGGCGGGTAGTGCGGAAGGTCGTGCGGGGTTTCTCCGTCGAAGAACACGCCCCACACGAAGCGCAGCGAATACGCGACCGAGAGCCCCGCCGCGATGACGGCGAGCGCGGGGATGATCCAGTTGAAGTCGCCGAGGAGTCCTTGTGCGAGCGTTTCGCCGAAGAACATCTCCTTCGAGAGGAAGCCGTTGAGCAGCGGCACGCCCGCCATGGCGAGCGATGCCACGGCGGCTAGCGCGGCGGTATGCGGCATGAAGCGGCGCAAGCCACGCAGCCGGCCCAGGTCGCGCGTGCCCGCTTCATGGTCGATGATGCCCGCCGCCATGAAGAGCGAAGCCTTGAACACCGCGTGATTGAAGGTGTGAAAGAGCGCGGCGACGGTGGAGAGCTGCGTGTCGAGGCCGAACAGCAGCACGATGAGCCCGAGATGGCTGATGGTGGAATACGCGAGCAGTCCCTTGAGATCGCGCTGCACGAGCGCCATGGCCGCGCCGCCCGTGAGCGTGACGAGGCCGATCAGGCTCGTCACGTAGAAGAACCAGTCGGTGCCTTCGAGCACGGGGTAAAAGCGCGCGATGAGGAAGATGCCCGCCTTGACCATGGTCGCCGAATGCAGGTATGCGGAAACGGGCGTGGGTGCCGACATCGCATGCGGCAGCCAGAAGTGGAACGGGAACTGCGCCGACTTCGTGCAGGCCGCGAAAAGCACGAGCAGGAGAATTGCGGGATACAGCGGATTGCGCTGTACGAGACCCGCATGCGCGAGCACCACATCGAGGTCGTAGCTGCCGCAGACATGGCCAAGCAGCAGCACGGCGGCCAGCAGCGCGAGACCGCCCGCGCCCGTGATGGTGAGCGCCATGCGCGCGCCGCGCCGCGCTTCGGGGCGCGACGGCCAGAAGCCGATCAGCAGGAACGACACGATGCTCGTGAGTTCCCAGAAGATCACGAGCAGCAGCAGGTTGTCCGACAGCACCACGCCGAGCATCGCGCCCATGAAGAGCAGCAGCAGCGCGTAAAGGCGCGGCAGCGACTCGCTGCCCGCGAGGTAGTAGCGTGCGTAGATAAAAACGAGCAGGCCGATTGCGAGCACGAGCAGCGCAAACATGAACGAAAGACCGTCCAGGCGCAGAGCGAACGAGAGGCCGAGCTGCGGGATCCAGTCGGCCTGCCAGTGCAGTACGCCATGGGTGGCCATGCCTACACGTTCGCTGCCCAGCAGTCCCAGGCCGAAGAGCGCGGCCGCGAATGCGATCCACGTGCCGCAGGGGGACGCCCAGCGTCCGGCGAGCGGCCCCGCGAACGCGACGAGCGCTGCGGCGACGAACGGTAATACGACGAGCCACCCCATTGCCATTCGACACTCCCCGTGGGTCCGACCGGGCGCCGAGTCGCCGCGCCGCAGTTCACGATCATAGCCGCAAACGGGGACGGAGTTCATTCATGTGGCATCGAGGCGGCCACGGGGTGCGACAGGAAATAACCGTGCGTCAGGTCCTCCGGCCTCGGGGCTCGTCGACGATCTTCACGGGCACGTTCGTCGCCCGCGCGCGCGGGCGACGGCCCTCATCACTTTGTTACGGCGCGTGGCACCGGCAACTCCGCCATCACTGCGGAATCATGCCGGTCAGCACATAGGCCTGAATCAGCGTCACCACGCCCACGACAGCGGCGAAGAACAGGCTATGACGCACGGTGAAGCGGAACAGCGACGACTCCTTGCCGACGAGGCCGGTTGCCGCGCAGGCCACCGCGATCGACTGCGGCGAAATCATCTTGCCGCTCACGCCGCCCGAGGTGTTGGCCGCGACGAGCAGGGTATCCGACACGTTGATCTGGTGCGCCGTGGTGTGCTGCAGCGAGCAGAACAGCGCGTTCGACGACGTATCGGAGCCCGTGAGGAACACGCCGAGCCAGCCAAGGAACGGCGAGAAGAACGGGAAGGCGGCGCCCGTGCCCGCAAGCGCGAGCGCCAGCGTGGACGACATGCCCGAGTAGTTCGCGACGAATGCGAAGGCGAGCACGAGACCGATGGACAGCACGGGGCGGCGCAGTTCACCGAGGGTCTCGAAGAACGCGGCCACGGCGGTGCGCGGCTTCATGCGCAGCAGGATCGCGGAGAGGATCGCGGTGATCATGATCGCGGTGCCTACGGCCGAGAGCCAGTCGAGCTTGAACACGGCTTCGTACGGCTTGGGCGACGCGACGATCGGCGCCGTGCGCAGCACGAGCTGATCGAGGCCCGGTACGTGCAGGCTCAGAATCGTGCCCGCGAGCGGGCCTTTCGCTGCGAAGAGCGCCTTGAACGGCTTGACGCTCCACACGGTCACGATGACCGTGAGCAGAATGAACGGCGACCACGCGCGCACGGTCTGCGCGATGCTGTACGGCGACGCCTTGCGGCTCGAAGCCGCCGCACGCGAACCGCCGCCGCCGAAACCGCCCAGCGCAGCGGCGCCGCCGCTCACCTTCACGCTCGTGCCTTGCGTTGCCCGGCGCGGTTGCCACACGTTGAGGAACGCGGCGAGCGCGACAAGGCTCACGAGTGCCGAAGTGATGTCCGGCAACTCGGGCCCGATGTGGTTCGACGTGAAGTACTGCGTAACAGCGAAGCTGCCGCCGGCCACGAGCGCGGCGGGCCACGTTTCCTTCACGCCGCGCTTGCCGTCCATGATGAAGACGAGCCAGAACGGCACGAAGAGCGAGAGCAGCGGCAACTGGCGGCCCGCCATCGCGCCGATCAGGAACGGATCGATGCCCGTCACCTGGCCCGCGACGATGATGGGAATCCCCATCGCGCCGAAGGCGACCGGAGCGGTATTGGCGATGAGGCACAGGCCCGCTGCGTAGAGCGGCTCGAAGCCGAGGCCGACGAGCAGCGCCGAGGTGATCGCCACCGGCGCGCCGAA
This sequence comes from Paraburkholderia sp. BR10882, assembly GCF_040948855.1. Lineage (NCBI taxonomy): Bacteria > Pseudomonadati > Pseudomonadota > Betaproteobacteria > Burkholderiales > Burkholderiaceae > Paraburkholderia > Paraburkholderia sp. BR10882. The sequence continues at coordinate 869,283 of NZ_JBFPKP010000002.1, forward strand.
GCCCGCCGCGCCTTCTAGGAACGCGCCGAACGAGAAGCCGATCAGCAGCAGCTGCAGGCGCTGGTCGTCGGTGATCGAGAGCACCGAGGCGCGGATGATCTCGAACTGTCCCGTCTTCACGACAATCTTGTAGAGGAACACCGCCGTGACGATGATCCACGCGATCGGCCAGATGCCGTAGGCAAAGCCGAAGCCCGCGGAAATGAGCGCCTGGCGCACGGGCATGCCGTATTCGAAGATCGCCACGGCGAGCGCGAGCAGCAGGGTGATCGCCGCGGCGACATGGCCCTTCATGCGCAGGCCGGCGAGCGCGACGAAGAAGAACAGAATGGGAATGGCGGCCACGAGGGCGGACAGCCACAGACTGCCGAGCGGTGTATAGATCTGGTACCAGGGTTGCACTACGGTCTCCTCCGATGATGCGGGTAGAAAATTTATGTGATCTCGTCAGGCTTGCTATGAGCGTTATTTCGCACGCCTGACGACCTGAGCGCTATTGAGGCTGATCGCGTTCGCGCAGCAGGTCGTGCAGGCTGCGCGGCGCGGGCTTGAGCGGTGTGCGATGCTGCGTCCAGCCCATTTGCTGCGAGGGCGCGAGGCCGCGTAGACGCGTCACGGCCCAGCGTAGCGCACGATAGGCGCGCGGATGCGCGAACGCGCCGCTCCAGAAGCGCCAGATGAACTGCTCGCTCCTGCTGTGATTCGCACCCTGGCCGCGTAACGGATGCGCCACGCTTTCCTCGGGGTCGCGGTTCGCCTCGGTGCGAAGGCGCACGAGCAGCTGCGGAATCGGAATGCGCACCGGGCAGACTTCGCCGCATGCGCCGCAGAGACTCGACGCGGTGGGCAGCTCCGCTGTCGCGTCGAGCCCGAGCAGATGCGGCGAAATGATCTTGCCGATCGGCCCAGGGTAGGTCGTGCCGTACGCATGACCGCCGATGCGCGTGTACACCGGGCAGTGGTTCATGCACGCGCCGCAGCGGATGCATTGCAGCGTGGCGCGCAATTGCTCGTCGGCGTAGGCCTGGCTGCGGCCGTTGTCGAGCAGGACGAGATGCACCTCGCGCGGGCCGTCTTTCTCGCCTTCGCGGCGCGGGCTGCTGATCAGGTTGAAATACGTCGTGATGGGCTGGCCCGTGGCCGAGCGCGTGAGCAGGCTCGAAAGCGGCACGATGTGCTCGAGCTTTGCCACCACCTTTTCCATGCCCATGATCGCGATATGCACGTCGGGCACCGTGGTGGAAAGGCGGCCGTTGCCTTCGTTTTCCACGAGCCAGAGCGTGCCCGTGTCGGCGGCGGCGAAGTTCACGCCGGAGAGGCCGATCTGCGCATCCACGAAGGCGCGGCGCAGCGCGCGGCGGCCCGTTTGAATGAGCGTGTCCACGTCTTCCGTAAAGGGCGTATCGGGAATGTGCGCTTCGAACAAGTGCCCGATATCCCCCTTCGTCTTGTGGATGGCGGGCATCACGATGTGCGAGGGCTTTTCGCCTGCGAGCTGCACGATGTACTCGCCCATGTCCGACTCGATGCAGTCGACGCCGTGCTCGGCGAGGTAATGGTTGAGCTCGATTTCCTCGCTCGCCATCGACTTGCCCTTGATCACGCGTGTGGCCGCGTGACGCTGCGCGATGGCGTGGACGATGCGGTTCGCCTCGTCGGCGGTCTCGGCCCAATGCACCTGAATGCCGTTCGCGCGCAGCTTCGTTTCCAGTTGCTCGAGGAGTTCGGGCAGGCGCGCGAGCGCATGCTGGCGCACGGCTTCGCCGAGGTCGCGCAGGGCTTCGAGTTCGTCCGCCTCGGGGAACTGCGCGGCGCGCTTGCCTTGCAGGAAGTCCATCGCGCCGCGAAAGCTCGTGCGCAGTTGCGGGTCGTCGAGCGCCGTGCGCGCGCGCTGGCGGAATTCCGCAGTCGGGACGAAATGAAGCGTGTTTTCCTGAGAGGTCTGCGTGGTCGTGCTCATTCGGCGGCTCCGTGCTGCGTGCCCGTTGCGCGATCCTCATCGGTCACGAGGACGACCCATAGAGCGCGGGGACCATGCGCGCCATAGGCGGTGGTCTGCTGGATATCCGAGGTCTTCGAAGGACCCGAGATCATCACGAGATTGGTGGGCATGCCGTCACGCCAGCGCTCCGCGGCCACGGCGGCTTGCAGGTCGGCGTGCAGCGTGTTCGCGTGGATCAGCGCGACGTGCAGCGGCGGCACGAGAGAGACCGTGCGCGGCGCGTTCGCGTCGGGGACGACCACGAGCGTGCCCGTCGCCGCGAGACCCGAGCGCGCGACAGTGAAGCCCGCGTCGACGGTGTCGAAGAGTTCGGCCTTCCACTGCTCGATCGGCTGCGCGTAACTGCGCGCCTGCACGACGGACGGGAGTGCCGCCTCGAGCGCCTGGCCTTCGGCGCAGGCGGTGTCGAGCAGCAGGCTGCGCACGCCCGCCGCCGCGAGGCGGTCGGCGAGATCGGCGGCCCACGTTGCGGCGCTCGCGCAGATCACTTCTGCGTGCGCGGCTTCGAGCATGCGCTGGAATTGCGCGATGCGTTCGTTCAAGGCAAGCGGGGCGAGCGTCCGGCGCCCGGTGAAATGCGCGTCGATGCGCGCGTCGAGCGCTTCGAGCGTGGTGGAGGGTGCTGCAGGGGCATGGCCACGCAGGCGTTGCAGCATGCGCGCACGCGCGCTCATCGTATCGACGTTCATGCGGCCTCCCCGCCCGTGCGGCGCCAGAGGAACGAGGCGAGGTGCTCCACGGCGAGCGGCGCGCCCTTGTGCGCTGCCGCGTGGCCGATGTTGAGCAGGCAGCCGCAGTCGGCGGAAACCAGGCGCTCGCAGCCCGTGGCGCAGGCGGAGGCGATCTTGTCGGCGACCATCGCGCCGGAAATGTCCGGGTGCTTGAGCGAGAACGTGCCGCCGAAGCCGCAGCATTCCGATTCGCGTTCGTGCTCGATGCGTGTGACGCCCGGCAGCGCATCGACGACTTCGACGCCGTGCACGCGCGTGCCCATCTCGCGCCGCGCGCCGCACGAGGTGTGCAGTACGACGCGCTCGTCGGGCTGGCGGACGGCACCCTGTGCGCCATACGCGTCGAAGTCGACGTTCAGCACGCGCACGAGGAATTCCGTGAGTTCGTACACGCGTTCCGAGAGTCCCTCGGCGCGCGCGGCGTTGGTGGCGTCGCCGTCGAACAACGCGGGCCAGTGGTGGCGCATCATGCCCGCGCACGAACCCGAAGGGACGATTACGGGCCAGGGTTTTTCGAAGAGTCCGAGTTGCGCGAGCGCGACCTCGCGCGCCTGGCGCGGGTTGCCGCTGCTGTATGCAGGCTGGCCGCAACAGCTCTGGCTGCGCGGGAAATGGACCGTGAGGCCTTCGCGTTCGAGCAGCTTCACCGCGTCGAGGCCGGCTTGCGGCACGAACAGGTCGACGAGGCAGGTGGCGAACAGATAGACGTCGGTGGGGCGCTCGGTGGGGTATTGCCGTGGCTTCATGTCTCGCTCGGTGTCTTGGCGCGCTTTCGTGCTCCTTCCCCGCGGACCCGAGGCCGGGGCGGGTTGAGGACGAGCGCTGGTTTGGGCGCATAATTCCCGCTTCGGGCGAACGGTTCAAACTGGTTGGACCACTTGCCACAAGATAAAACGAGATTCGGGTATGACAATGAGGGACAGGGCAGTCGCGCGCGGGCGCGTGGAAACCGTGATGCGTCAGATGGAGACGTCGCTGCTCGACGGCACCTGGCGCGCGGGAGCGAAGCTGCCTTCCGAGCGCGTGCTCGCGATGGAATACGACGTGGCGCGCAACACCGTGCGCGAGGCGATCCAGCGCCTGGCCGCGCGCGGCCTCGTGCAGAGCCGGCCGGGCGCGGGCGTATTCGTCACTGACCAGTTGCGCACGGGCTTTGCTTCGCCGTGGGGGCAGCTCGTGGCCGATCATCCGGCCTTGCGTGAAGACATCCTCGAATTTCGCCGCGTGCTGGAAGGCGCGACGGCGTATTTTGCGGCGCTGCGCGCGAGCGACGAGGATCTCGAGCGTATTCGCGCGCTCATGCAGGAACTGGAGCGCACGCGCGAAGTGGACGACAAAGCCGCCGAAGCCGATACCGATGCGAAGCTGCACGAAGTGATCGCGCAGGCCTCACACAACGCGATGTTTCTGCACTTGCACACGAGCGTGCTGGGCGTGCTGCGCGAGCACATCACGATCAACGGCACGGGGCTGCGCGTGCAGAACGAAGACGCGCCGGACCAGTTGCTGCTGCAGCACCGCACGCTGTGCGACGCGATCGTTGCGCGGCGTCCCGAGGAGGCGCGCACGGCGATGCAGACGCACATCGACTTCGTGCGCACGCGGGTGGGAGAGGAGATCGGCTGGCAGGAAATTGGTCCAACCAGTGACGATGCGCCGCGCGCCGCGCCAGCGGCTGCGCAGGCGGCCAAGCCGGCGCGCAAAGCCGCGCGCAAGGTGGCGGGCGGCAGAGAGAAAACGCCAGTGGGCCGTGCCGGGCGCGCGAACGCTGCTAAAGTCGGCTGATCGGGCCGACGGGCCTCATTCCGGGCCGCAGGCAGTCCCTGGCCGCATGAGCAGGAGGAGCAGATGAACGAACGCGCCGCGCAAATCGTAGCGTTGAGCGCCGTGACGCTGACCGTCAGCGACATCGCGCGGTCGGTGCCCTTTTACGAGGCACTCGGCTTCGAGCGGAGAGACGGGCCGGCGGTGCCGGGCTTCGCGTCGTTCGAACTGGGCGGCGCGGCCGGCGTCTGCTATCTGAACCTGCTGGAGGGACCGCACGGCGCCGTGAACGGCTGGGGCCGCGTGGTCCTCCACGTCGCCGACGTGGACGCGTTCTACGCCCATGCACTGGCCGCGGGCGCGAAGCCCGAATTCGCACCGCGCGACGCGCCATGGGGCGAGCGCTATTTCCATCTCGTCGATCCGGACGGCCACGAGCTGAGCTTCGCCAGGCCGCTCACCTGAGCCGCCGCAATGCATTTGAAATATTCGTGACACTCGCTGCGCCGATAGTGGCGCGAGTTGACAGCATATCGACCAAGGAGAGAGTCGCCATGAATGAACTGGACCGCACGATGGATGCCGAACAACGGGATGCGCAAGAGCAGGAGGCCGAACTGCATCGTCGTCGGCGTCTGGATGAAGAGCTCATCGACGCCTATGACGAAGAGCTCGAGATGGAGGTCGACGACCGGCTGCAGGAAAGCGGTCTGCAGATCAGCGACGAGGCGCGTGCGCTGCGCCGCGTCTATTTCCGCGAGCTGATCCGCCTGCAGGGCGAACTCGTGAAGATGCAGGACTGGATCGTGAGCACGGGGCACCGGCTCGTCGTGATCTTCGAGGGACGCGACGCGGCGGGCAAGGGCGGTGTCATCAAGCGCATCACGCAGCGGCTGAACCCGCGTATGTGCCGCGTGGCGGCGCTGCCTGCGCCGAACAACCGCGAGCGCACGCAATGGTATTTCCAGCGCTACGCGCAGCATCTGCCCGCGGGCGGCGAGATGGTGCTGTTCGATCGCAGCTGGTACAACCGCGCAGGCGTGGAACGCGTGATGAACTTCTGCACCGACGACGAATACGAAGAGTTCTTCCGCTCGGTGCCCGAGTTCGAAAAGATGCTCGTGAGGAGTGGCATCCAGATCGTCAAGTACTGGTTCTCGATCACCGACGACGAGCAGGAGGTGCGCTTCCAGAGCCGCATCGACGATCCGCTCAAGCAGTGGAAGCTCTCGCCGATGGACCTCGAAAGCCGACGCCGCTGGGAGGCCTACACGCACGTGAAGGAAGTGATGCTGCAGCGCTCGCACATTCCCGAGGCGCCGTGGTGGGTCGTGCAGGGCGTGGACAAGAAGCGCGCGCGCCTGAACTGTATTCACCACTTGCTGAGCCAGGTGCCGTATCACGAGATCGAGCACCCGCAGGTCACGCTGCCGGCGCGCGTGCATCATCCGGATTACATTCGCCAGCCGGTGCCGCAGGACATGATCATTCCGGAAATTTATTGAGGGGTTGGCCGCTTTCGATCTGATCGAGGGCAAGCGCGACGATTTTGGGATGCCCATGGCGCAGTAACAGCGTGCGGCAAGACGCTGAAAATCTCGATCGTCTGAACGAAGGCGCACGACGCAACAAAAAGCCGCGCTCCCCTCGCAGGGAGCGCGGCTTTTCTCTGGCCTTTCGTACTCAGAACACGTGCTTGAACAACCAATAGAGCGCGCCAGCCAGCACGATCGAAGCGGGCAGCGTGAGCACCCATGCCATCACGAGGCTGCGCACCGTATTCCATTGCAGGCCCGAGCCGTTCGCGGCCATCGTGCCCGCCACGCCCGAGGAGAGCACGTGCGTGGTCGAGACCGGCAGACCGTACACGTCCGCCGCGCCGATCGTCACCATCGCCACGACCTCCGCGCAGCCGCCCTGGCCGTAGGTCAGGTGCTGTTTGCCGATGCGCTCGCCCACCGTCACCACGATGCGCTTCCAGCCCACCATCGTGCCGAGCCCCAGCGCGATCGCCACGGCCACCTTCACCCATGTCGGGATGAATTTCGTCGCGTGGTCGATCTGGCTGCGGAAGTTGTTGATGGACTTCAGGTCGTCGGCCGAGAAGGGCACCGCCTTCTGTTTGTCGAGCAGGCGGATCGCCTCGGAAATCACGTACATGTTGTTGCGCACGTTATCGACGACCGATTGCGGCACTGCCGCGAGCGAGCCGTAACCGCGCACCTGTTCGGTCACCTGGTTCGACAGCGCGGCAAGCGCGGGCACCGTCGTGCTCGACAGGGCGCGGCGGCCGATGAAGCGTTCCACTTCGGCGCGCGGATCGGCGGGCGCGGCCACGCCGTTCGTATAGCGCTCGAGCGCGCGCGTGGCGTCGTGCGCGACGGCGATGAAGGTCTGCGTCTGCTCGGCCGTCACGGCGCGGTTCAGCGCATAGGCCGTGGGCACCGTGCCGATCAGGATCAGCATGATGAGGCCCATGCCCTTCTGGCCGTCGTTGGAGCCGTGCGCGAACGACACGCCCGTGCACGTGAGGATCAGCAGCGCGCGGATCCAGAACGGGGGCGGCTCCTTGCCCTTCGGCTCCGCGTAGAGCTCGGGCACGCGCACGACGGCCTTGAGGATGAGCAGCAGCAGGCCGGCCAGCAAAAAGCCGACGATCGGCGAAAACAGCAGCGACTTGCCCACGCCGAGCGCCTGGCTCCAGTCCACGCCGCTCGTGCCGTTCGCGCCGTGCATGAGCTGGTTCATGAGGCCCACGCCGATGATCGAGCCGATCAGCGTATGCGAGCTCGACGAAGGCAGGCCGAAGTACCACGTGCCCAGGTTCCAGATGATCGCGGCAATGAGCAGAGCGAACACCATGGCGAAGCCCGCGCTGCTGCCCACCTGCAGGATCAGTTCCACAGGCAGCAGTTGCAGGATGCCGAAGGCCACCGCGCCGGTGGAGGTGAGCACGCCGAGGAAATTCCACGCGCCCGACCACATCACGGCGATATTGGGCGAAAGCGAGTGCGTATAGATGACGGTTGCGACCGCATTCGCGGTATCGTGGAAGCCGTTCACGAACTCGAAGCCGAGCGCGATCAGGAGCGCGATGCCGAGCAGGATCCAGGGCATCGCCGAGCTTTCGCGCACCGGCGAGAGGTCGTCGGCGAGATGCATCCCCACGTACACGGCGCCTGCGGCGATGACGACGAGGAAGGCGAGCAGGCTGGCGTTGCGCCCGCGTGCGGGGGCGGTGCCCGGTTGCGGTGACAGGGAAAATTCTGGCATGGCAGGCGGGCTCCTGGGGGAGGGAGTGGGCAAAGGTTTCGCCTCCGATCGTGAACTGCCCAGGTGTCCGTTTGATGACGGATTCGTGCCAGCCATGCCCGATGCATGCCCGACAGACCGGCGCTCCTTCGAATCGGGCCGTCAGCAGTCAGCAAGAGGATTGCGCAGATGCCAAAACGGGTTCTTTCGCTGCGTCTTCTGGTGCACCGCTGGGCCCACGGGCGGGCGAAGGCGGCGACGCGCCTGATCGGCAACTATCCCTTCTTCGCGGGGCTTTCCGGCACGCTCGTCGCGACGGTGATGGCGATCCTCACCTACGCGGCGCTCTACGAGGGCCGTGCCGAGGAGTTGCGCCACGCGCAGGAGAATTCGCGCAACCTCGTGCAGCTCATCAGCAACGACATTGCGCGCAACGTCGAGATCTACGACCTGTCGCTACAGGCCGTGGTCCAGGCGGCGCAGCAGCCGCAGACCTGGAGCATGCCCGAGGCGCTGCGCCAGCGCGTGCTGTTCGACCGGGCGACGGCGGCGTCGAGGCTGGGCGGCGCCTATGTGATCGACGCCGCGGGCCATGTGATAGCCTCGCACAGCAACGCCTTCGACGTTTCACCCGCCGGCATTTCGTTCGCCGACCGCGATTACTTCATCGCGCAACAGCGCGACCCGCATGCGGGCCTGTTCTTTTCGAAGCCGTTCCATTCCCGCCTGCGCGGCGGCGCGCTCACGATCGGCCTCACGCGCCGCATCAACGCGCCCGACGGCTCGTTCGCGGGCGTCGCGCTGCTCGGTGTGCGCCTCGACTATCTCGAGCAACTGCTCGAGCACATCGACCTGGGCCCCGGCGGCCATCTCTTCATCCTGATGCGCGACGGCACGTTGCTCGCGAGCAAGCCGCCCTCGATGCGCGGCGCCGGCTGGAGCTACGCGGACCTGCCGAATTTCGCGTTCTTTTCGCGTCGCGACGCCGGCACCTACACGTCGCACTCGGCGATCGACGGGGTCGAGCGCATCTACACCTTTGCGCATGTGGGCAACTCGCCGTTCATCGTCGTCGTGGCGCCCGCCGTGGGGGACGTGCTCGCCGGCTGGCGGCGGCGCAGCTATATCGCCCTCGTGATGACGACGGTGTTCGGCGGCGCGTGGGTCGCGGTGTCGTGGATGCTCGCCTTCGCGCTGCGCGACAAGGTGGTGGCCGAGGGCAAGCTCGTGCGTCTCGCGGTGACCGACCCGCTCACGGGTCTTGCGAACCGCCGCGCGCTCGACAGCCGTCTCGCGGAGGAATGGCATCACGCGGTGCGCGAACGCACGCCGCTTTCCGTGCTGTTTTTCGACATCGACCACTTCAAGCTCTTCAACGACACCTACGGGCACGCCGCCGGCGACGAGGTGCTGGTGTTCGTGGCCGGGCGCATCGCTGCAGGATCGCGGCGCGCAACCGATCTCGCCGCACGCTTTGGCGGCGAAGAGTTCGCGGTGGTGCTGCCGGGCACGGCGCTCGACGCCGCGACGCGCATGGCGGAAAAGATCCGCAAACGCATCGAGTCGGACAATCTCACGCTGAGTGGTACGCACCATGGGTGCGTGACGGTGAGCGCGGGGTGTGCGAGCTGCAATCCGCCGGAGGGCGGCAGCGGCGCGAAGCTGCTGGCCGCCGCCGACCGCCTGCTCTACGAGGCCAAGGAAGCGGGCCGCAATCAGGTCCGGTCGCAGCAATGGACGGGCGATGGGGCACAGCCGCTGGTGGATTCCGAAGCCGGAAGCCGAGGCCGCGATGCACCCGCAACGCGAGGCTGAGGCGCGCCGGCTTTCGTGCGGCGCGCGACGCCCGCCATGCCGTTCAGCGCGCGGACTTCGACAGCCGGTGGCCGAGGCCGAGGTTCGAGACGATCTGCCAGGTATAGACGCGCGAATAGTGCACGCCGAACTGGCGGCCGATCAGCTCGCGCACGCGGCTGTTGGTCCACGCATCGCTCGCAAAGCCGTGCTCTCGCGCGGAGCCATGCAGGGCGCTCGCGATCCAGCCTAGCGCGGCCTGATCGAGCACTGAAGGCCGGCCGCCCACGCTCATCTGCTGGAGCGCTGCAAGGCCGCCGTCCTCGACGATGGACTTGTAGCGCCTCACCGTCTGGGCGGAAAGGTGGAGTGAGTCGGCGACGCTATTCACGGTCGCGCCTTCCATCAACATCTGGCCGGCGGCCATTCTTCTCGCGACGCTCGGCAGGTTCTCGGTTCGGGTAAGCATGTGTTCACTCGTCGACGAAAGATTCCGGACACGCGGCATTGCGGATGTGCCGCTCCTGTAACCCTTCCTGCAAGCGGGTCTTGTCGCTTGCCATGGACCCGGCGCCGGTGCGGTGACGCGGGGGTCATGACGGACGGCGAAATCGACGCCCGGTGAAGGGCGCTTGTTGCGAAACGCCTCGGTGTTCCGCAGCGGATATTAATAATTGTTTTTGTAGGGAATGTGTATAGCTAGCGGAAAAATAGTCTGCTTGACTTGTGGATAATCCTGAACTAATGGAAAAAACAACCGACTCGCGTGTGTCAACAATGGGTGCCGCCATTTCGCACGGACTCCGCAATGCGAAGTTTGCTCCCATTGCAGCCAGTTAACCTGACTTAATTGCTCAAACATTGGAAAGCAACACTTTTTCTTGTTTTGTATGACTAAATCGGTATTCAGCATATATTGAGTTGAAACGGTTTTATCCAAAATGAATTAATAGCGACGATCGCACCTTTAGATGTTTGTTAGCGTTTTTGAGGTGTGCGGCAAACAATGGCATGGTCCAGCGCGGGTGATGACGGCTATGGGGCAATTTCAGGGAGTGATTTCGCTTTTTTGTGCAGAATGGTTTTCGCAAACATTTCGAATCGATTGCAATGCAGATTGGATTCGAATGAACGAATGCAGAATGCCGGATTCGCCGCGCAGCGTATCGCGTGGCGAAACGGGTCCCTGAATCCCTCGGGCCGCCAAATGCGTCCGTGCGTTTCGTCAAACGACGCGCGGCCTGGGCGGCGGCCCGCTTTCTGGCCGCTGCGGATGAACCAAGAACTCGACGAAAAGGTAGGTCGTTTGTTGCGCCGCGCTGCGAGCCGGCGCTCGCTCGTGCCGTACGGTGCGTTTCATGCCCTGTTCGCGGGCGACGTGCCGTTGCGGGTGCGTTACGAAAAGCTCGAGGCGGCCGCGGCCGCGTTGTGCGCGCCGCACGAGGCCGACTATGCCTCGCTGCTCTCGACCGATTCGGGCCTGCCCGGCCCGGACTTCTATGCGCGCTTCAAGCGCTTGCATACCGAGCGCTATTACGAAACGCTCGGCGCGGACCGGCACCGCATGCTGCGGCTTGCCGAAAAGCGCCAGCTCGCCAACGAGGAACGTGAGCGTGTGTATGCCCATTACCTGCGCTGTGCGGCGGAAGAAGCCTGCATGAACAGCGCTTGATGCGTGCGAGCGGCGCCATGCCGCTCTCTTGCATTCACGATCCACACAAGGAGGCTTCATGTCCACGCGCTACCATTCGTCCGCGCCGCTGCTCGGCGCCATACTCGTGCTTGCCCTCGGCGTGTCGCCGCATGTACCGCTGTTTGCGCAGACGGCGTCCGATGCCGCGCCCGGGAGTGCGCCCAACGCCGCGCTGCAGATCGGCGAGGTGCAGACCACGGCGACTGTCGTGAGCATCGACGCGGCCACCAACTCGGTCACGCTGCGTGGCGCGCGCCGCAACCTGGTGACGGTCGCCGTCGATCCCGCAGTCGGCGATGTGAGCAAGCTCAAGCCCGGCGATCATGTGAACATCCTCTACAAGGAGGCGTTGCTGCTGCGTGCCGAAAAGCTGGCTACGAGGGGCATCCGCTCGCGCGTCGATACGGTCGCGACCACGCCCGCTTCCGGTGGCATGACGGCGACGGCGCGTAGCGTGCAGGTGATCGCGACGGTGGAGAAGATCGACCGCAAGAGCCGCAAGGTCGCGCTGCGCGGACCGAACCGCACGGTCGTGGTGGTGGCGCCGCCGGACGTGCCGCTCGAATCGATCAAGGTGGGCGACAGCATTCGCGCCGACTACGTGGGCGCGACCGCCGTGCATGTCACGCGCGACGGCCAGAACCTGCAGTGAGGCAGCGACGCCCGGGCGGCGTGCGTTAGTCGGCGCGATTGCGGTCGCGCACGAGGATCGACACGTAGATCGCCGTGCAGACGATGATGACGGCCACGCCGGCAATCACCTTCTGGTGGTCGAAGTTGATGAGCCCGACCACCGCGATGGCGATGCCGGCGGCAGAGCCGAGCGTGCCCATTGCGGCCACGAAAATGCGCACCTTGCTCCAGACGCGATGGCGCCGCTCGGGACCTGCGCCTTCCATAAACCGATGCAGTCGATCAAACATGGCGGCTCTTCCGGGTTGGGTAGAAGACGGTCATGCGGGCGCGAATGACTGCGCGGCGCGGACCAGATCAAGTATAGCCAGCCCATTATTACGCGTTCTTTCCATTGCCTGCGCGCTCACGCGCCGGAATTCCCGATCGTTTTTTGCGCGCGTTTAAGTTTGTCTTAATTTTGGCTCGCCATGATGGAGCGGTCGGGTCGATTCGATAGTTCGATTCGCGGTTGTTCTTCACGTCCCCTGTTGGCCGCCGATTCACTCGGCGGCCTTTTTTTTGTCTGCCGTCGACGTTTGCTAGCGTCGATCACGGCGTATTCAAGCCTTATTTGTGATTCGTCGCGAGGGCGCCCGCGCTGTTTGCACCGCCAAAGAGCTGTGTCAGATATTGCTGGTTGTTGTTCATGATCGACATGAGGTTATTGAGCGCGGTGAACTGGCGATTGAATTTCGCAGTGAGCTGGGTTGCGCGCACATCGAGCATCGACGACTGCTTTTTGATGTCGTCGAGTTCCTTGTTGATGGCCGTGCTGCGCCGCTCGATGATGCCGCTCGACTGCACGTAAGGCGTAATGGCGCTGTTGAGCTTCGTGGTCAGGCCGCCGCTGCCGAACAGCGCCGCAATCGCACTGTTGCCCGGTTGCAGCGCCTTCTTGAACGTCTCGTCGTCGATCTCGAGCTTCCCGCTCTTGTCGAGCTTGATGCCGATCTCGCCCAGCGAATGGGTCACGCCGTCGCTGCCCTTCACGCCCGCCGAAACGAGCGCCGGCAGACTCGCCGCGAGGGTGCGCGCGATCGAGTCGCCGAGCAGCGCGCCTGCCTGCGCGCTCGTCGAACCGGTTGCGGCCGTATAGGAGGTCAGCCCGTTCAGGGCATCGACGTAACTGTTGTGCGCCTTCACGAAGTCGCGGATGGATGTGCCCGTCGCTTCGGTGTCGGGAGCGACGGTGAGCGTTTGCTTCGTGCCCACCGAGGCGCTTGCAAGCTTGATCGTGATGTCGCTCACCACGCCCTCGAGCGTGTTGCTCGCGCTCGTGACGCGCGTGCCGTCGATGCGCAGCTCGGCGTCGCCGGCTGCCTCGACTTCGCGCATCTGCGAGGAAGCGAGCCGCGTGTCGACGCCCGCGCCCGCCTGCACGTCGATCGCGTTGGCCGCGCCGGTCTTGTTCGCGGTCAGCACGAGGTGCTGGCCGTCGGCGCCGTTGACGATCGACGCCGTGACGCCTGGGTTGTCCTTCGCCCGGTTGATCGCCGCGACGACGTCGGTGAGCTTGTTGCTGCCCGCAGCGATCGTCAGATGCATGGACTTGCCGCCCATCGCGATGTCGAGGCTGCCTTCCCCGAGCGTCTCGCCCGTGTCGAAGCTGTCCGAGGCGAGCTTATGCGCTGTCGCGAGGCGATCGACTTCGACCGTGAAGCTGCTCGCCACGGCGTTCTTGCCGGCCACCGCGCTCAAGCCCTTGTCCTTCTCGCTCGTCGTGACGGTGAAGCGCTGCAGCGCGGCGCCATCCTTGAACGGCTCGAGTGCGGTCTGGAGCGAAGCGAGCGCCGACTTCAGCGTGCCGAGCGCCGATAGCGTCGTGTTGCTGGCGGTCTGCTTCGCACTGAGGATGGCGCTCGGTCCCGCGATCTTCGCGTTGACGAGCGCCTTGACGAGCTGGTTGACGTCAAGTGCGGAGTTGGTCGCGCCGCTGATGATCGACTGGGCGGCGTCGCTCAGCGCGCTGTTCGTGCTGGCGGTCGTGGTGTTCGTGATCGTGCTTGCCATGAAAGAAGTCCGTTCGTTCTGGTGCGTCGAGTCGACGGAACGCGCGAATGCGCGGCCATGCTTTCATTACGGCAAGCTTTCATGAAACTTTATGAAAGAAATGAAAAGTTTTTGAAAAGTGCGCGATCGGCACTGCGGCGGCGGCTAGCCGCCCGCTTCAAACGGGCTCGGGGAAGCCCGAGCGGCCTTGCGTGAGATCGGTGAGCGTGGTGCGCGCGGCGTCCACGGCGGTGGCGGGCAACTGGATCGTGAGGCGGACCGTCATGGTGTACTGGCTTTGCACGAGCGTGAACTGCTCCTGGTCGATCCAGTGGCGCACGCGGGTTTCGTCGGGATAGCCGAGTTCGACGGTGAGGCGCGCCTGCGCAATGCGCTCGACGCGCTCGGCCCCCTGCAGGGCGCTGGCAATGGCGTCGGTATAGGCGCGCACGAGGCCGCCCGCGCCGAGCTTCACACCGCCGTAATAGCGCACGACGGCGGCGAGTACGCCGTCCAGGTCGTGATGGCGCAGCACTTCGAGGATCGGGCGCCCGGCGGTTCCGGAGGGTTCGCCATCGTCGGACATGCCGGACTGGCCGCCCGCAAGCAGCGCCCAGCAAACGTGCGTGGCGGTGGGGTGTTCGTCACGCAGACGGCGGATTTCGGCCATGGCCGCTTCGCGGTCGGCAACGGGAATGGCGTGCGCGATGAAGCGGCTCTTGCGGACATCGAGTGCCGCGGTGACGGGATGGGCGAGGGTGAAAGTTGGCACAAGCGGGGTGGCACTGCTGGCGAAACCCCCATGTTAACCGATGCTCATGGGCCGGCTTTCGACGTCCGTCCCCATATCTTGCCAGTTTGCGTAATGGTTCTTTGCGCCGGATGCTAGTGACGCCCCGGCCTTCAGCCCGGATAATGCACGGCATGACGGATCTAGCTCTGGCTGGAGCGAAGCCGAACTCCTCATTCGGTGATCCGTCATCGTTCCTTCTCTCGCGGCGCCGCTGCATGTTCCGGCAGACGCGATTCTCCAAAGCACAGAAGCCAAAAAAATCCCCGGTCGGACTGTGTCACGACCGGGGGTCACAAGGCTCGCCTGTTCTCAAGAGGCAATCCCACCTTACGTCCGCAAAATTGCGGCCGCAATCGGAAAAAAAACCTGGTGCGCGTGACACCCGAAGGGCGCTAGTGTTCTCATTCGTGCGCAAAAAAATCCCGGCCATCGCTGGCCGGGCAATGAGAATACACCGTGCGCTCCGGGGAACGAAACGCCCATCAACGTTACCCGCGCGCCGTGCGGCCGGCAACACCTCCGCATTACCTGCAATTACTGACATCTGCCTTTCCGGCCGCAGCCGGCGCGCGGCACGGCAGGCCGGATACGCCGTGTGGCGGGCATCGTGCTCACATTGTTATGCATGCCGAACGATATCCATGCGCTCGCACGCGCGTGCTGAAGTAAGGCGCCGAAATGCGCCGAGGCCGGTCTCCCTTGAGGGAAGACCGGCCTCGGTGTGCCGCTTCAGGGGCCTCCAGAGAAGGCGGCCCCTGGATCACGCGCGCATCACGCGCATCAGTAACGCGGCGGGGGCGGCGGACGATGGTCGTCCTCGCGGTAGCGCGGGGGACCCGGATCGTGCGGGTGATGGTGCATCCACTCGTCGTGTTCCCAATAGCGGTGGCCGTCGTAATAACGGTTCTCGTGCCAGCCGATCGAGACGTGCGCGTCCACCGGCATCATGTGCGGTTGACCGTATTGCGGCGCCGATTCGGCACGCAGCCCATACGGTGCGGATTGAGCGAAGGCGCTCGATGCGCCCATCAATGCGCCGCCGGCGATCAGTGCTGCGGCGATGGCGCGGGCGGGGGTCTTCCAGCTCTTCGTGTTCATGAGTTACCTCCTCGTTGGTTGCGTCGTCAGTCACGCGGCATCGGGATGCCTTTGTGTTGCGACCACGGTTCAAAGCTTATCGGCCCGAAGCGGAGGAAAACGTGACCACTTGTAAGCTTTCGTTTCATACGATTCTTCATGCGAGAAAGGCTGCTTTGACAGTTGACCCTTGATGCAGAAAGGATTAAGCGCCGCACCTGACAATCGCGACCGAGCCACAGGGGGTCGGGGTGTCAACTGACGTTACATTCAGGCCGCGCGGGCCGCCTGAATGCGTCACGTCTACCGGCCAGCAGGCCCCGATGTCGTTCTTACCGAGGTGTTTTCGGCGCGGGTGTTGCACCAGCCACGTCGATCGCGCTTTGCGAACCTAGTTGCGCGCGCAACTCATATTTCTGGATCTTGCCCGTGGCCGTGCGCGGCAGTTCGCCGAATCGCACGGCGCGTGGCACCTTGAAGTGCGCGAGAAAGAGCCGGCAGTGCGCGATGATTTCCTCGGCCGTGGCGCTCGCGCCGGGCCGCAGTTCGACGAACGCGCAAGGCACTTCGCCCCACTTCGGATCGGGCATCGCCACGACGGCGGCGAGCGCGACGGCCGGATGGCGATACAGCGTGTCTTCCACCTCGATGCTCGAAATATTCTCGCCGCCGGAGATGATGATGTCCTTGCTGCGGTCGGTAATGCGCACGTAGCCGTCGGGCGTCATCACGCCGAGGTCGCCCGTATGGAACCAGCCGCCGCGGAACGCCTCTTCCGTCGCGCGCTCGTTTTTCAAGTAGCCCTTCATGCAGATGTTGCCGCGGAACATGATCTCGCCGAGCGTTTCGCCGTCGGCGGGTACGGGCTCCATCGTCTGCGCATTGCGCACGCTGACGCCGCTTTGGAGGTGATAGCGCACGCCCTGGCGTGCGGCGAGGCGCGCCTGCTCCTCGTCGGGCAGCGTCTGCCAGCCCGCCTGTACCGCGCATACGGCAGCGGGGCCGTACACCTCGGTCAGACCATAGACATGCGTGAGTTCGATGCCGATCGCCTTCATCTTCGCGATCACGGCCGGCGCGGGCGGCGCGCCTGCCACCATCGTGCACACCGTGTGAGCGATGCCTTCGCGGTACTCTGCGGGTGCGTCGGCGAGCGCGCCCTGCACGATGGGCGCGCCGCAATAGTGCGTGACGCGCTCGCTGCGAATGAGGTCGAACACGAGCCTCGCGTCGAACTTGCGCAGGCACACGTTCACGCCCGCGCGCGCGGCGACGGTCCACGCAAAGCACCAGCCGTTGCAATGAAAGAGCGGCAGCGTCCAGAGATACACGGCGTGCTTGGGCATGTCCCATTCGAGGATATTGCTCACCGCGTTGAGATACGCGCCGCGATGGTGATAGACCACGCCCTTGGGGTCGCCCGTCGTGCCCGACGTGTAATTCAGCGCAATGGCGTCCCATTCGTTGCGCGGCGGCTCCCAGGCGAACTCGGGATCGCCTTGCTCGAGGAACGCCTCGTAGTCGGTGGCGCGCGGGAAGTACTCGGGGTCCGCGGGCGCGATGTCGGCCACGCTGATGATCCCGAGGTTGGGGAATTCGAGCGCCGCGCGCTGCGCGAGCGCCGCGAATTCGGTATCGACGATCAACGCCTTCGCTTCGCCATGGCGCAGCATGAACAGCATGGTTGCGACATCGAGTCGCGTGTTGAGCGTGTTGAGCACCGCGCCGAGCATGGGCACGCCGAAGTGCGCCTCGACCATCGCGGGGATGTTGGGCAGCAGCACCGCCACGGTGTCGCCGCGGCCGATGCCCGCCTGACCGAGCGCGCTCGCGAGCCGCCGCGTGCGCGCATAGGTTTCGCGCCAGTTGCGGCGGACGTCGCCGTGGACCACAGCCAGGCGCTCGCCATAGACCTCAGCGGCGCGGGCGATGAAATCGACCGGCGTGAGCGGCACATAATTGGCTTCGCGTTGCGCGAGCCCTTCTTCGTAGGGGTGCAACATGGCGGTGTCTCCGAACGGTTATTGGTGTGTCGATAGGATTCGCGCTACCGTAGCAGGGCCGCGCATGACAGTCTGTCGCCGGCGCGACAGAGCGGGCCGCGACGCACGGTCCGCCCGACAAGATCGACCCAAAGATTGACCTAACCCAGGAAAGCGCGATGTCGCAATCCATTATGCCCCCGGACGGGACACCGCCCGCCCGCGATTCTTGGCGCGAAGGCGAGCGCATCGACGCCGCCAACGCCGCGCGTCTTGCCTCGCTGTTCGAGCGCTACGCGTGGTTCCGCGGGCTCGCGCCCGAGCATCGCGAGTGGGTGCTGGCGTCGTCGCATGCGCAGGGCTATGCCGCGGGCGCGATCGTCGCCGCGCGCGAAGCGCCCTCCGACTGGTGGCTCGGCGTGAGTTCCGGCCTCGTGAAGCTGGCGATCTTCAATGCGTCGGGGCGCGGCTGCACGTTTTCGGGCGTGCCGCATGGCGGCTGGTTCGGCGAGGGGAGCGTGATCAAGCGCGAGCCGCGCAAGTACGACGTGATCGCGCTGCAGCCGTCGCTCGTCATGTCCGTCGCCACCGAGACGTTCCACCGGCTCATGGATTGCAGCCTGCCGTTCAACCGTTTCGTGATCCATCAGCTCAACAACCGCATGGGCGAGTTCATCGCGTTGATCCAGAACAGCCGCTTGCTCGACGTCGATGCGCGCGTCGCGCAGTCGCTCGCGCAGATGTTCAATCCCGATCTTTATCCCGAGACGGGGCGGGCGCTCGACATCTCGCAGGAGGAGATCGGCATGCTGGCGGGCGCGTCGCGTCAACGGATCAATCAGGCCCTGCAGACGCTCGAGCGCCAGGGGCTCGTCGCGCTCTCGTATAACCGCGTGGACGTGCTCGATCTCGACGGGCTGCGCGCATTTGGCCGCGACCAGATCTGAGGACCGCAGAACTCCTTATCAATCTTGCGAGGAATGGAAGACTCTCTCCCTCGCTAGCCGGTTTTTACGCATGGCCGCGCTGCGTAGACTTTGCTCATCGAATTCATACGGAGAGCATGGTGAGAAACGCAATGCTGCGCGCGGCGCTGGTGTCGATGATGGCGATCGTTCCGGCGGTCTCGTTCGGTCAATCCACCAGCACGCACAACGGTCCGGTGACGCGGGCCCAGGTGCTGCAGGAATTGGTCGATCTGGAGTCGGTGGGCTACAACCCGGCTTCGGCGAACGATGCCACGTATCCGGAAGATGTGCAGAGCGCCATGCGCCGGCTCGCCGAAAAGCGCGCCAACGAAGCGCGTCTGGCGCAGGAGCAGGTCGCGCAATCGGGTTACGGCGCGCCGCCCGCACCCAATGCAGAAGCGGGGGCGCCCGCCGTGTCGGGCAGCGAGCCGCCGCCCGCGTATCGCCACCATTGATTGCGGCGCTAACCGCGCCCTGAGCCGGCCCGGGTGCCGCTGGCACCCTTGGCGCTCTCGGGGCCGGCCGCGACATCGGGCGGCACGCCGAGCAACTGGAGTGTGCCGGCCGTCACACCCGAAAATACCGGCCCCGCAACCGTGCCGCCATAAAATGCCTTGCCCGCCGGATCGTCGATCATGACCGCGACGATCACGCGCGGCGCGCTCATCGGCGCCATGCCGACGAACAGCGCCCGATAGCGGTTCTTCGCATAGCCCGCGCCGATCTGCTTGCGCGCTGTGCCGGTCTTGCCGCCCACCCGATAGCCTTCCACATTCGCGGCGCGCCCCGTGCCGCCGTCGCTCGTCGCCATCTCCAGCATCTTGCGCATGGCGGCGGCCGTGGCCGGCGTCGTGACCGCGCGCGCCGCCGACGCGGAGGCACCGCCCGCGCCGGCCGGCGCTTCGCGCAGGAGGGCGGCCGGATGCAGCGTGCCGTCGCCGGCGTAGGCCGTGTAGATCTGCGCCATCTGCAATAGCGATGTAGACAGGCCGTAGCCATATGCCATCGTCGCCTGCTCGATGGGGCGCCAGCGCGCCCACGGCCGCACGCGGCCCGGCGCCGCGCCCGGGAACGTGACGCCGGGCCGCTGCCCGAGCCCGTACTCCTGATACTTGTCCCAGATCGTTTGCGCGGGAAGGTTCAGCGCGAGCTTGGCGAGCGCGATGTTGCTCGACTTCTGGATCGCCTCCGCCACAGTCATGCGGCCATGATTCGAGGTGTCGTGGATCGTCGCGGGGCCGATGCGGTACGTGCCCGGCGAGGTGTCGATGAGCGTGTTCGCGTTGACCTTGTGCAGGTCCATCGCCAGCGAAACGACCACGGGCTTGATGGTCGAGCCGGGCTCGAACGTGTCGACCACGGCGCGGTTGCGCAGCTGCTTGCCCGTGAGCCGCGCGCGGTCGTTCGGATCGAACGACGGCCAGTTCGCGAGCGCGAGGATTTCGCCGTTCTGCGCGTCGAGCACGACGACGCTGCCCGCTTCCGCATGATTCTTCGCCACGGCCGCCTTGAGCTGCGTGTACGCGAGCTGCTGCACGCGGCGGTCGATGGTGAGCTGCACGGTGTCGCCGTTGCGTGGCTGCACGCGCTCTCTCGGCTCCGAAACGACGCGCCCGAGCCGGTCGCGGATCACCTCGCGCTGGCCCGGCGTGCCGCGCAGGCGCGCGTTCGCGGCGAGTTCCACGCCTTCCTGGCCGGCGTCTTCGATGTCGGTGAAGCCCACCACGTGCGCCGCCGATTCACCTTCGGGGTAATAGCGCTTCGAGTCGGCGATCAGGGTGATGCCGCCCATGCCCATCTCGTCGATGTGCGCGGCGGTGTCGGCGTCCACCTGGCGCTTGAGCAGCACGAAGGAGCGGTCGCCGGCAACGCGCCGGTCCAGTTCCGCGAGCGGCATGTCGAGCAGGCGCGCGAGCGGCGCGTGCGCGGCGGCATCGAGAAGACGCGGATTCGCCCAGACTTCGAAAGTTGCGAGGCTCACGGCCAGCAGCGCGCCGTTGCGGTCGACGATGCGCCCGCGCATCGCGTCGAGCTCCAGCGTGCGCTGGTAGCGCTTTTGGCCCTGCTTCACGTAAAAGCCGTGATTGGCGACCTGAATCCAGAACGCGCGCCCGGCCAGCGCTGCAAAGGCCGCGAAGGTGATGAACACGATGAACTTCGAGCGCCACGCGGGCAGGCGCGGCGCAAGCATCGGGTGACGGGTCGCGGTGGCGTGCGGGTCGCGCGGCGGTTTCCTGGAACGGATCATCGGCAAGGCGGGGTGGAAGGCAGAATCACATTGTAAACATGATGTAATTGAATTGAAATGATGGGTGCGCACGGCCGCGAGGCAATTGGGCGCGCGAGCGGTGAGGGGAGCGGGGGAGGCGCAAAGCGAACCGGGCCGCGAATGCGGCCCGGCGGGTAGACATGCGTACCGGCGGCGAACCGGCGGCGAACCGGCGGCGAGCCGGCGTGGCGACAGCGTTACGCGTGCGCGGGCAAGCGGAAGCTCGCGATCGACTCGCGCAGCACGCTCACCTGATCCTTGAGCGAATGGGCGGCGGCTGCGGCCTGTTCCACGAGCGCCGCGTTTTGCTGCGTCACCTGATCCATCTCGCCCACGGCGCGGTTGACCTGCTCGATGCCGGCGCTCTGCTCGCGCGAAGCGTTGCTGATCTCTTCGAGGATCTCGTGCACGCGTCGCACCGACTGCACGATCTCGGTCATCGTCGCGCCTGCGTTGGTCACGAGATGCTGACCTTCGGTCACGGTGCCGGTCGACTTTTCGATCAGCGCCTTGATCTCCTTGGCAGCGGTGGCGGAGCGCTGCGCGAGGCTGCGCACTTCGGCGGCCACCACCGCGAAGCCGCGGCCTTGCTCGCCCGCGCGCGCCGCTTCCACAGCGGCGTTCAGGGCGAGGATGTTGGTCTGGAACGCAATGCCGTCGATCACGCCGATGATGTCGCCGATCTGCTGCGAGCTCGTTGTGATGTCGCCCATCGTGCGCACGACGTCGTCGACTACGGCGCTGCCGCGCGTCGCGACGTCGGCGGCCTGGCTCGCGAGCGACGCCGCATGCTGGGCGCTGTCCGCGTTCTGGCGCACGTTCGCCGTCATCTGATCCATGCTCGACGCGGTCTGCACGAGCGCCGCCGCCTGTTCCTCGGTGCGTTGCGAGAGATCCGTGTTGCCAGCCGCAATCTCGTTCGCGCCCACGTTGATGTTTTCGGCGCCGCTGCGCACGCGCGAGACGGTTTGCACGAGCGCCGTCTGCATCGTCGCGAGCGCGCGCATCAGGCTGGTCTCGTTCGTGCCCTGCACCTGCAGGCGCAAGGTGAGGTCGCCCTCGGCGATGCGATTGGCCGCGTCCACCGCGCCTTCCAGTTCGCCGCCGATGCTGCTGCGCACGCTGCGCACCACGAGCACCATCACGGCCGTGGCGGCCCCGCCCAGCAGGAAGGTCACGGCGAGCCAGCGCAGCAGGCTGTCGTAGAACTCGGCGCGCACGTCGTCCATGTACATGCCCGTCACGATCACCCAGTCCCACGGCACGAAGCGGCGGCCGAAGCTCAGCTTGGGAACGGGCTCGCTGTGGCCGGGCTTGGCCCAGAGGTAGTCGAGGAAGCCGCCGTTCGGGCCGCTCGCGGCGTTCACGAGCCCGGTGAACACATGGGTGCCCGCGGGGTCGGTGAAGTCGCTCAGGTTCTTGCCGTCGAGCTCGGGCTTGATCGGATGCATCAGCATGACCGACTGCGAGTTGTTGATGCTCAGATAGCCGTCGGTGCTGTAGCGGATCGAGCCGATCACGGTCAGCGCCTGCTTCTGGGCGTCGGCTTCGGGCATGACGTTGCGCTGCGAGAGCCCGTAGTAGTAGTTGGCGATGCTCGTCGCTTCGTCGACGAGCGTGGTGAGCTGCGCGCGCCGCTCGCGGATCATCGCTTCGCGGCTTTGCCAGGCGCCAAAGGCGACGATCAACAGCAGGCCGATCCAGAGGATCGCGATCATCGAGCGGAGCTTTTTGTTGAGGGTCATGTTCTGCATGGTCGGTCGGATATTTCACAGGGCAGGAGCGGTGCGACTGGCGATGCGTTGCCGCCAGACTGTGTTTACGGCCCACGCAAACGTGCGCGAGACCCAGGGGGAACCCTGCTTAGGCAGCTTTTTCTTCATACAAATCAAAGTCCTTGATCTGGCGCATATGACGCGCTGCTGAAACGCCTGCGAACGCGCCGACAAAAGCCACAAATTTCACAGCAACTCCATGATTTGCCACTCTTTGCAGGGATCGACTGCGGATAGGAATCATTTCCGATATAGTCGCGACTTTGCCCCCGGCCTGCCTGACTTCGAGGCTTGCGATCAAGCCGGGATGAAGGACCTTTACCAACGATGCGACGCACACGGCGCAGCCCCGCTGCGGCCCGCATGACGTCCACTGGAGCAACAAGAATGAACGCACGCGAACCCGCCCTGGTCCCCGCCGCTCTTGCCACATCGCGCAGCGCGCGGCTGCGCCAGATGCTGACCAGCAACGAACTCGAATTCCTGATGGAAGCGCACAACGGCCTTTCCGCACGCATCGCGCGCGAGGCGGGCTTCAAGGCGATCTGGGGCTCGGGCCTCTCGATCTCCGCGCAGTTCGGCGTGCGCGACAACAACGAGGCGAGCTGGACCCAGGTGGTCGACAACCTCGAATTCATGGCCGACGCGAGCGACCTGCCCATCCTGCTCGACGGCGACACCGGCTACGGCAACTTCAACAACGTGCGCCGTCTCGTGCGCAAGCTGGAGCAGCGCGGTATTGCGGGCGTGTGCATCGAAGACAAGGTGTTCCCGAAGACCAACAGTTTCATCGGCGGCGAAGCGCAACCGCTTGCCGACATCGACGAGTTCTGCGGCAAGATCAAGGCCGGCAAGGATTCGCAGACCGACGAGCACTTTTCGATCGTCGCGCGCGTCGAGGCGCTGATCGCGGGCTGGGGCATGGACGAAGCGCTCAAGCGCGCCGAAGCGTATCGCCAGGCCGGCGCAGACGCGATCCTCATCCACAGCAAGCTTTCGAAAGCTGACGAGATCCTCACGTTCGCGCGCGAGTGGGCGGGCCGCGGCCCGCTCGTGATCGTGCCGACCAAGTACTACAGCACGCCGACCGAGGTGTTCCGCAAGGCGGGCATCAGCACGGTGATCTGGGCGAACCATCAGATCCGCGCGGCCGTTTCGGCCATGCAGGCCGTCACCAAAACGATTTACGACACGCAAACGCTCGTCGATATCGAAGACCGCATTGCTACGGTCAACGAAATTTTCCGCTTGCAGGACGCCGACGAATACTCGGAAGCCGAAGACCGCTACCTTAGCGCCACGTCGCGCGGCGCGGGCTCGGCGATCGTGCTGGCCGCGAGCCGCGGCTCGGGTCTCGACGCCTACACGGAAGACAAGCCCAAGGTCATGCTGCCGGTCGCGGGCAAGCCGCTCCTGCGCTGGCTCGTCGACGCGTTCAAGAAGCAGTCGGTCAACGACATCACCGTGGTGGGCGGCTACAAGGCCGAAGCCATCGACACGGCGGGCATCAAGCTCGTGCGCAACGAGCGCTTCGCGCAGACGAACGAACTCGCTTCGCTCGCGTGCGCGGTCGGCGCGCTCGACAACGACACGGTGATCTCGTACGGCGACCTCGTGTTCCGCAGCTACATCCTGCGCGATCTCGTGGAAAGCGAAGCGGACTTCAGCGTGGTGGTGGACTCGTCGCCCGAGTCGGAGAACAGCAGCACGCGCGACTTCGCATGGTGCTCGGCCGCCGACGAGCGCGATCTGTTCGGCAGCAAGGTGATCCTCGAGCGTGTGGCGAGCGACCCGGCCGCGAACGGCGCGGCCCCGCACGGCCGCTGGATCGGCCTCGTGAACGTGCGCGGCGCGGGCCGCGCGAAGCTCGCGAAGAAGCTCGCGCAGCTGCAGACGCGCGCCGACTTTGACACGCTCGACATGCCGGCGCTGCTCAACGCACTGATCGCAGACGGCGAGAAAATCGAAGTGCAGTACGTGCACGGCCACTGGCGCGGCGTGAACGACCTCGAAGACTTCCGCCGCGCGGGAGATTTCGCTCAGGGCGTCTATACGCACGCGCAAACGCCGCTGGGCGCGGAGGGCCAGGCATGATCGAAGCCGCACAATTCGTCGAAGCGGCGCGCTCGCGCGGCTTCGAGTGGTACGCCGGCGTGCCGTGCTCGTACCTCACGCCGTTCATCAACTACGTGCTGCAGGACGACTCGCTGCACTACGTGAGCGCGGCCAACGAAGGTGACGCGGTCGCGGTCATCGCGGGCGTCGCGCTCGCGGGCAAGCGCGGCATCACGATGATGCAGAATTCGGGCCTCGGCAACGCCGTGAGCCCGCTCACTTCGCTGACATGGACGTTCCGTCTGCCGCAACTGCTGATCGTGACGTGGCGCGGCCAGCCGGGCGTGCCCGACGAGCCGCAGCACGCGCTGATGGGCCCGGTTACGCCGCAGATGCTCGAAACGATGGAAATTCCGTGGGAGACGTTCCCCACGGAAGCCGACCAGATCGCGGCGGCGCTCGATCGCGCCATCAAGCACATGGACGCAACGGGCCGCCCGTACGCGCTCGTCATGCAGAAGGGAAGCGTGGCGCCGTACGAACTCGAGGGCGGCGGCGCGATGCCGGCGAAGCACGCGTTGCCGGTCGCGCAGGTCAAATGGACCGGGCGGACGCCTGATCAACTGCCCACGCGCCAGCAGGCGCTCGAGCGCGTGATCGCGGCGACGCCTGCCGAGTCGACGGTGGTCGTCGCCTCGACGGGTTTCTGCGGCCGCGAACTCTACGCACTCGACGACCGCTCGAACCAGCTCTACATGGTGGGCTCGATGGGCTGCGTCACGCCGTTCGCGCTCGGTCTCGCGCTTGCGCGGCCCGACCTCAACGTGGTCGCGCTCGACGGCGACGGCGCGGCGCTCATGCGCATGGGCGTTTTCGCCACGCTCGGCGCCTATGGCCCGGCGAACCTCACGCACGTGCTGCTCGACAACGGCGCGCACGATTCGACGGGTGGCCAGGCCACCGTGTCGGGACAGGTGTCGTTCGCGAACGTGGCCGCCGCGTGCGGTTACGCCGACGCCGTGGAAGGCGACGATCTCGCCATGCTCGACAGCGTGCTCACCGCCGCGCGCGAACGTGCGAAGCGCGCTTCGGGTGTCGAAGGCACGCGCTTCGTACGCCTGACGATTCGCCGCGGTACGCCCGACGGCCTCCCGCGCCCCACGATCACGCCGCCCGATGTCAAGACGCGCCTTATGCGCCACATCGGCGCCGCCGTCGTCACGTCCGCTGAATAAGGAACTACCATGCTGCTGCTCAATCCCGGCCCGGTCACGCTCACCGAACGCGTGCGTCAGAGCCTCCTCCAGGAAGACCTGTGCCATCGCGAAAGCGAGTTCTTCGACGTGCAGGAAGAGGCGCGCACGCGTCTCGTGGGCGTCTACGATCTCGACCCCGCGCAATGGCAGGCCGTGCTCATGACGGGCTCCGGCACGGCTGCGGTCGAAAGCATGATCTCGACGCTCGTGCCCGCGAACGGCAAGCTGCTGATCGTCGAGAACGGTGTGTATGGCGAGCGCATCACCGCGATCGCGAAGCAGTATGGCATCGCGCATGAAGTGGTTAAGCACGACTGGATGCAGGCGCCGGATCTCGCGCGCATCACGGCCGCGCTCGACGCCGACAAGTCGGTCACGCACGTCGCGATCATTCATCACGAAACGACCACGGGCCGCCTGAACGATCTGCGCGCACTGGGCGAAGCGTGTTGCGCGCGCGGCGTGCAGATGCTCGTGGACGGCGTGAGCAGCTTCGGTTCCGAAGCGATCGATTTCGGCGACGCGAGCATCGCGGCGGTGGCGGCCACGGCGAACAAGTGCCTGCACGGCGTGCCGGGCGCTGCCTTCGTCGTGGTGCGGCGCGCCGCGCTCGCGCAAGCGCATAGCCGCACGTACTATCTCGATCTCAAGCGTCTTGCCACGCTGCAGGACCAGCGCAATACGCCGTTCACGCCTTCGGTGCACGCGTACTACGCGCTCGTCGAGGCGCTGCGCGAACTCGCTGAAGAAGGCGGCTGGCAGGCGCGTCACGCGCGCTATGCGACGCTTTCCGAGCAGGTGCGCGCGGGGCTCGCTGCGCGCGGCATGGAAAGCGTGCTGCCGAAGGACGAATCGTCGGTGGTGCTGCGCGCGTTCCGCTTGCCCGCGGGCGTCGATTATCCCGCGCTACATGACGCGCTCAAGACGCGCGGTTTCGTGATCTATGCGGGGCAGGGCGGCTTGTCGGCGGAACTGTTCCGCATCTCGACGATGGGCGACATTCACGCCGCCGATGTCGAGCGCTTGCTGGCGGCGTTCGATGAAGTGACGCGTTAAGGGCGTATTTCGCAAGCGACTAACGGGCGGCTTCGGCCGCCCGTTTGCTTTCGTGGTCGCGCTTCAATATCCAGTGACTACCGCAAGCGCAAGGGTCGCAGAAGACAGCACGAGCAGCACGAGAAAGAGCGGCAGAATGAAGCGTATCCACTCGCCGAAGCCCACGCGCGCCGTGGCGAGATACGCGAGCAGCATGCCGGAGGTGGGCGTGACCATGTTCGTGAGGCCGCCGCCCAGCACGAATGCGAGCACCGAGGTCTGCCCGCTCACGCCCGAAAGCTGTGCGATAGGCCCGATGATCGGCATGCTCACCGCTGCCTTGCCCGAAACCGAAGGAATGAACACGTCGAGCAGCATCTGCACGGCCATGAGTCCGTTGGCGACCCAGACGCTCGAGCGTCCGTGCGCGAGGCGCGTGAAGTAGTCGATCAGCGTATCGAGCACGAAGCTGTTCTGGAGGATCAATTCGACCGATGCCGCAAGCCCGATCAGGAGACCCGCGAGCACCATGCCCTTCATGCCGTCGACGAAGGCCTCGGACGCGCTGCGCGAATCGAGCCGCCCGACGAGCGCTGTCACGATGCTGATCGCCACATAGAATGCGGAAAGCTCGACGTTGCCCCACTTCAGTTCGCGCGTGCCGAACACGAGTGCAGCGGCCGCAAAAGCGAGGATGACGAGCGTCGCCTTGTGGCGGCGCGAGAGCGGCGTAGGCGCATGCAGCGCCTCGACGGCGGCCTCGCGCCGATAGCCGCTGCGACGCACATAGAGCAGCAGATACGCGACGCCGATCGTCAGAAACACCACGAATATGCCGAGCCGCAGCGCCAGCCCGCTGAAGAGCGGCACGCCGACGATGGGCTGCGCCACCGCGAGCGAAAGCGGATTCGTAACCGACGCGATATAGCCGATCTTCGCCGCGATCGCGACGAGCGCCACTGCGAACAGATTCGAGAGGCCCAGCCGCTTCGCGAGCAGCATCACCATCGGGATGATGACCAGGTACTCGGAAATGAATCCGAGCAGGGTGCTGCCAAGCCCGATCAGGATCATGAGCAGCGGCGCGAGCACGTAGACGTTGCCGGCGGTGAGCTGGAGCAGGCGGTCGATGCCGGCGTCCACTACGCCCGTGCGTTTCGTGACGCCGAACATGCCGCCCACGAACATCACCATGACGATGAGCGGCGCGTTCT
This sequence comes from Paraburkholderia sp. BR10882, assembly GCF_040948855.1. Classification (NCBI taxonomy): domain Bacteria; kingdom Pseudomonadati; phylum Pseudomonadota; class Betaproteobacteria; order Burkholderiales; family Burkholderiaceae; genus Paraburkholderia; species Paraburkholderia sp. BR10882. Next base: position 897,607 of record NZ_JBFPKP010000002.1, read on the forward strand.
TGATGAGCCCGTTCGGGATGGCGACGAACACGGAGACGAGGCTCGCGGGCGCCGCATGATCCAGCGTGCTCTTTGTCACTGACGGCGCGACGAGCGTGGCGAGATCGCTGCTTTTCGGCACCACGTGGTAGGTGCCCGGAATCACCAGCTTGTCGTGGCGCTCGAAGCGGCCCGCGTCGACGAACCAGGTCATCGCCAATGCGGCGGCGAGTACCCAGAGCATCATAACGACAGGGTGCAGCATCTTGCCGTGCGGCCTGGTTTCCGGTTTTGCGTCTTCGGTGGGCGTCGTGTCTTCGCGCGGGGAAGAGGGCGGAGCGGCGATCATGATAAGGATTCCTCTGTGCGTACTCAGGCGGAAAGCGCCGCGGCGCGTGCGCCCGCATAGCCGAGTTCGGCGGAGATCGCATCGGCGCAGGCTTGAAGACGTTCGAGGTAGTCGGGAATCTCGGCGCGGCCGATGCGCATTTCCGGCCCTGAAATGGCGACGGCCGCCACCGTCGCGCCCGACATATCGCGCACCGGCGCGGAGATCGCCACTGCGCCGGCCGTCACTTCGCCGAGACTCACGGCGTAGCCCTTGCGCGCGATCGCATCGAGTTCCTCGACAAGCGCGATCAGGTCCGGCGCCTCGGGCATCTTCTTCATGCGCGCGAGATAGTCGGTGCGCACGGCACCGGGTGCGAAGGCGAGCAACACCTTGCCCGAAGCGCCGTGGTTGATCGACCGGCGGTTGCCCACCGCGCCTACTGCTCGCACCTGGTGCGTGGTCTCGCATCGCGCGACGCAAACCGTCTCGAGGCCCTCGCGCACCCGCAGCACGATCGTCTCGTTGATCGCCTGGTTGAGCGCGAGCATGTGGCGCGAGGCGGAGCGCACGAGCGTGTTCTGCTGCGTGGCTGCCACGCCAAGTACGAAGGCTTGCGGGCCGAGCGCGTAGGTGGAGGTTTGTGCGTCCTGTACGACATAGCGGTGCAGTTCCAGCGTGCAGAGCATGCGATAGGTGCGCGATTTGTTGATACCCAGCTGCGTGGACAGTTCCGTTACGCCAAGGCCGGGATGCTCGGCCACATAGCTGAGCAGTTTGAGCGCGTTGTCGACGGCATCGACGATATAGGTCATGGTTATGCTCACTTTGCGTTGAGTCGCGCGCGCGCCCAGTCGGCGAGGGCGTCGGCGAAGGCGTCGAGGTCGCGCTTGAGCGTGTCGAAACCCGCATGCTTCGAACACGTCGCCTCATCCATGTAGAGCGCGCGGTTCAGTTCGATCTGGATGCTGTGCCGGTTGCGCGCCGGATCGCTCACGGCGCGCAGCAGGTCGCCGCCCTGGTAAGGCTCGTTGATCTGCACGCGATAGCCGGCGGCCGCAAAGTGCTCGGCGACCCATTGCGTGAAGGCCGGATCCGACGTCGTGCCGCGCCGGTCGCTGATGACGAAATCGGGGCGCGCCTCGCCCGAGTCGACGTTCATTTCGTTGCCGCGCGATTTCATGGAGTGACAATCCACGTGCCATAGCGCGCCGTGCTGTGCGTAAGCCGTTTCGGCCGCCTGAGCGAGCGCCGCGCGGTAGGGGCGGTAATACGCGTCGATGCGGTGCCGGACTTCATCGACAGAAAGCTTGCGATCGTAGAGCGGCATGCCGGGCAGCGCGTAGCGGCGGATCAGTCCCATGCCGCGTCGCGTGTACGGCTCGGGCGCGAGCGGCTCGGGCCAGGGCTCGGCGAGCAGTTCGGCGTCGATGTCGGTGATGGCGCGGTTCGGGTCGATATAGGCGCGCGGAAAGCGTGCGCCGATCAGCACGCCGCCGCGCGCGGGAACGCCGCCCCACAGTTCGTCGACGAACGCGTCCCACGAGGTGAGGATCGCCTCGCGCGGCGCGACGGTGCCGAAGTCGTCCGGCAGCGTAATGCCGCTATGCGGGGAGTCGAACACGATAGGCAGCGGCGCAGCCTGTGCCGCAACGGTGAAGCAGGGCGCGTGTTCGTCTGCCTGGGGGGAAAGAAGGCTGGTGTTCGTCATCGCTAGTCAGTTACTTGTCGCCTGTTTTAGTGAATAAAACAGCGTTTTAATTTCAAGAGACAGCGTAGCGCGCGGTAAAAATTGGGCCGATTGGGGTTTCCCCTGGAATGGCTCGGTAAAAACGGTGAAATGAACCAACTGTAAAGGATTACAGCGATTTTGACGGACGCCGCGACGCCTTGGGTCGTGTCGCGGGTTTTTGACAGCTTCTTGACGGGACGGAAAGCCGGCCCGAATAATTAATAATACGCTGTTTTAAACGTTAAAACAAGCGGGTGAGGCAAGCATCGCTAACGGGGAGTACGAGCAGGCAACCGACGCTCTGCGCTGCACAGCGATGCCGTTTCATCAGGACTGCAAAAGATAGATCGCACCTCGCGGCGCGCATCTGGAGATCAACGTCAATTGATGGCACATCGAATGCCAGAAGGAGAAAAACGCATGTTTCACGCATCCCGGCACACCCTCGCACTCGTCATCGGCGGTCTCGGTCTCGCGGCCTCGCACGCTAACGCGCAGTCGAGCGTCACGCTCTACGGCATCGCCGACGGCGGCTTCACCTACACGAGCAACCAGGGCGGCAAGTCGAACTTCCAGGCGACGGCCGGCAGCGAGCAGGGCTCGCGCTGGGGCCTGCTCGGCAGCGAAGATCTGGGCGGCGGCAATCGCGCGATCTTCCGCCTCGAGAACGGCTTCAACCTGCAGACCGGCACCGCGAGTGCGAACGGCCGCATCTTCGGCCGCCAGGCGTGGGTGGGCCTCGCGAGCGACCGCTGGGGCTCGCTCACGTTCGGGCGCCAGTACAACGCGGCGCAGGACTCGCTCGAACCGCTGCAGATGGCCGTGGAGACGTCGCAATACGGTACGCACCCGTTCGATACCGACGACCTGAACAACACGTTCCGCACCGACAACTCGGTCAAGTACGTCACGCCCAAGTTCCACGGCCTGACGATCAACTCGATGTACGGTTTCAGCAACAACGCGGGCAACTTCGGGACGAACCGTTCATGGAGCATAGGCGCGAGCTATGCGGGCGGGCCGCTGCAGTTCGGCGCAGCGTATGTGCAGCTCGATCATCCGGCCACGGACACGACCGGCGCGATTCCTTCGGACAACTACTTCACGTTCCTGAAGGGCATTACGCAGCAGCGCATCTGGGGCGCGGGCGGTGTGTACACCTTCGGCAACCTCGGCGTGGGCGCGATGTACACGAACGTCGCGTTCGAGCTGACGCCGCAAAGTCAATACCAGCACTATCAGAACGCGGAAGTCAGCCTGCGCTATGCGATCACGCCGTCCATTCATGCCGCGATCGGCGAAACCTGGACGGGCGTGAATGCGAACGGCCAGAAGGACAGCTGGCACTACTGGCAGACGACCAGCGCGCTGCAATACTTCCTCTCGAAGCGCACGGATGTCTATCTCGACCTCATCTATCAGCGTGCAACGAACGCCGTGGCGCAGATCGAAGGGACGTCGGGCGCATCGAGCAACGGCAACCAGTTCCTCGCGGTGACGGGCATCCGCCACAAGTTCTGAGTGGCTGACCCGGGCGGTCAGTTCGCGGCGCGCTCGCGCGTGCCGATCGTGCTGGCCGCCTTCGCCTGCTTCGCGGGCTTGCGCCGCGCACGCGCTTTCTTGAGCCAGATGAGCACGCCGGTCACGCTGAGCATCGCGACGACAACGCCGGTAATGCTGATGGCGATACGTCCCGGCAGCCCGGCAATGCGGCCCGAGTGCAACGGAAACTGCGCCTGCATGAAGATATCGCCTGCGCTGCCGCGGCCCGGAATCTGCCTGCCGAGCACCTGGCCCGTGCGCGCGTTCATGATGAGCCAGGCATTGCCGAGGCCCGCGTCACCGTGATCGTTGCCCGCCTCGAAGTAGCCCACGCCATACACGCCGGAGGTGGGCAGCCCGAAGAGTCCCCCCGGCGGCGCTGTGATGCCTTCCCGGCGGCCCATCCCGGCGGCTTCCGCCACGATGCGTTCGCGCGCGGCGGTGGCTTCAGCGGGCGTGAGCGCGGGGCCCGGCGCGACGATGCGGAACGGGTCCGGCGCGAGCGTCGAGAACACCGACACCACGGGGCGCACGACCTGCGCGCCGAGGTTCATCGAAATCGATGTCACGGCCACCACGATCAGGAGTCCCCAGAGCCACACGCCGCCCGAGCGGTGCAGATCGAACGTGAGCGCATACCCGCCGCGCTTCACGCGAAAGGCGAGCGACTTGCGCCAGCTTTTCAGGTTCGGGAACGCGAGGACGATCGCGATGAAGCCGTCGAGCAGCCATACCATGCCCACCACGCCCATCGTCCACACGCCGAAGTCGATGCCCATCTTCGTCGGCATGAATAGCGTGTAGTGGAGCTGGTAGAGGAAGGGGATCAGGTTCTGGCGCGCAAGCGAAGGCTTGCCCCACATGCGGCGGCCTTGCTCCTCGCCCGTGACGGGGTCGAGCGCGACCTGGTTGAAGTCGAGCGCGTAGGGCGCCTGGCTCGCGGGGTTCAGGCGCGGCGCGACTTGCGCGATCCAGGTATGGCCAGGCTCGACGGAAAGCGGCATGAAGGTTACGACCGCATGCGGTTCTTCGGCCTCGAGACGCTTCGCGAGTTCGAGCGCAGGCAGCGGGGTGCCCGGCGTCGCGCTACGGAAGAACGTTGGATTGAGCAGCGCGTCGAGTTCGTGGTCCCACGCGATCACCGCGCCGGTCAGTCCGGCGAGGAACAGGAAGGCTGCGGTGCCAAGACCGAACCAGCGGTGCAGGCGGACCAGCATCGGTCTCATGCAAAACCTCGGCTCGCCGGCCGGCGCGCGGGGGCGAACGCAATCACGATTGGGCTCACGGCAATCTTGAAAAATACTGCAAATAGGAATCGTTTGCATTCTACGGATCGACCGTCGAAGGCGCAAGCTTTGCGAAAGGCGAGGATATGGGGGCGGAAGAAGCGCGGAGCGCAGAAGCGGACGCGGCGCTTGCGAGATGTCGTCGCGAGCGCCGCTACGACCATGAGACGCGATGCCCGGCCGCGGCGACCGGGCGTGCGATCACACGGGGTCCTTGTCCGGCGGCCCCTCGGGCTGCTGCGGTTCGTCCTTGTGATGGCCCGGTGCCGGTGGGGTGAGCGGGTCGCGTTCGGGGTCCCGTGTCGGATCGGCGAGTGGATCGGGAAGCGGATTCGTGTGCGAGCAGATCATCGCGAGGTCCTCTTGCGCTAAAGCGTGCGGACGTGTGGTGCGCGTCAACCTATAGCGTAGGCGATCGATTGCATGCCTGGCACTCGCAATTGAACAATCGCCGCGCGCGAGTGCGTGCGAATCAGAGCCCGTCGAGGTCGGCCGGCGTGTCGACGTCGCGCAGAATGCCCGGATCGTCGACTTCGATGCGTGTGAGCGGGTGGGTGCTCAGCAGGGCGCGTGCGCCCGCGTCGCCGTCGAGCGCGACGAGCGCTGCGCGATGCGCGTAGCCGAAGCCCACCGGATGTCCGCGCTGCCCGCGATAGAACGGCGCGACGAGCGACGCGCCGCCATCCAGTGTGCGCGCCACGGCTTCGATCGATTCGACGGCAATGCAGGGCATGTCGGCCAGCGCGACGATCCAGCTTTCCGCTTCATGATCGGTTTCCACGCCCGCAGCGAGGCTCGCGCCCATGCCGCGCGCGGCGTCGGGGGCGAACACCACCTCGCAGCCCGCGTCGTTGAGCACATGCGCGAGCGTTTCCGCCCCGGGACGGACAACGGCGATCACTTTGGGTACGACGCGTAGCAGCCGTTGCGCGGATTCGCGCGCGACGCATGTGCCTTCAGGGAGGGGAGCGAGGAGCTTGTTGCGCAGTCCGTTGGGATCGAAGCGCGAACCGGTGCCGGCGGCGAGCAACACGCCGGTGGCGAACGAAGCATAGGCCATGGCTGTGATACGCCGCGAAGAGGGTGAGCAGTGATTGTGCGGCGCAAGCGCGCGTGAGGCAAGCCCCGCGCGCGGCATAGGCCTTGCTCTGTCCTGCATTTGCCGACTGCGCATGCACTATGCGGGTGCAGACCGGTGCCCTGTCACACAAGCGAATTCATCTGTGGAACGACCTTGTCGAGCGTGATCGGCAAATCGCGTACGCGCATGCCCGTGGCGTGATACACGGCATTCGCAATCGCCGCCGGCACGCCGGTAATGCCGATCTCGCCGATGCCGCGCACGCCAAGCGGATTGAAGCGCAGATCGGGTTCGCCGACGAACAGCACGTCCAGCTCGCCGATGTCCGCGTTCACGGGCACGTGATATTCCGCGAGATTGTTGTTCGCAATGCGGCCCGTGCGCGTGTCGAAGAGGCCCTCTTCGTGCAGGGCCGTGCCCACGCCCCATACCATGCCGCCCATCAACTGGCTGCGTGCCGTTTTTTCGTTGAGCACGCGTCCCACGTCGTACGCGCCGACGATGTGCGCCACGCGCATCGTGCCGGTATCGGCATCGACGTGCACTTCGGCGAATACCGCACCGAATGAGTGAAACGCATACTGCTGCTTCTCGGCGCCTGGCTTCGTCGCGACCTGCGCCTCGAGCGGCTGGCCGCCCGCGCGTGCGATGACGGCGGCGGCCGGGTCGCGTCGCGAGCTGTCGCTGCGGCTTACGACCCAGCCGTCCTGCACGGTCACGTCGTCGGCAGCGAGTCCGTAGACGGGCGAGCCGCGATCGGCGCGCGCGAGCGCAATGAGCCTGTCGCGTACGGCCATGCACGCGGCCTGCACGGCGGGCGAGACACTCGCCGCCGACTGCGAGCCGCCCGAAACGGGCGCGATCGGCAAGGTCGAATCGCCCAGCGCGAAGCGGATGCGGTTGGGCGGGAAGCCCAGCGCGTCGGCGGCCACCTGGGTCATCACCGTGTAGGTGCCGGTGCCGATGTCCTGGGTGCCCGACGCGACTATGGCGTTGCCGTCGGGCAGGATGCGCGCCACGGCGGCGGCTTCGCTGCGGTTCGCGGGATAGGTCGCGCTCGCCATGCCGAGGCCGATGAGCGTGTTCCCGTTGCGCATGGCGCGCGGCGTGGCGATGCGCCGTGACCAGTTGAAGCGTTGCGCGCCCGCCTCGTAACACTGGCGCAGCGCTTTCGACGACCACGGCTTGCCGTCCTGCGGCTCGCTTTCCGCATAGTTTTTCAGGCGCAGCGCAACCGGGTCCATTTTCAGTTGCCACGCCAGCTCGTCCATGGCCGACTCGAGCGCGAACGAGCCGGTTGTTTCACCGGGCGCGCGCATGAAGGTCGGTGTGCCGACATTCAGGGGTACGACACGATGGCTCGTGCTGCAATTGGGCACCGCGTACATCATGCGCGTGACGAGGCCGCACATCTCGAGCCAGTCTTCGAAGGTGGACGTGTGGGCCAGCGTGTCGTGGCGCAGGCCCGTGAGCGTGCCGTCCGGGCGCGCGGCGAGCGACAGATGCTGCTCCGTGTGCGGGCGCGAGCCGACGGGGCCGAACATCTGCGGCCGCGCGAGCGCGAGCCTCACGGGGCGTCCCGTCTGCTTCGCGGCCATTGCGCACAGGCTCACGTGCGACCACGACGAACCCTTGCAGCCGAAGCCGCCGCCGAGGAACGGCGAAATCACGCGCACGTTGTCCGGCGCGATGCCGAACACGGCCGCCACCGCGTCGCGCGCGCCGTTCACGCCCTGGGTGGCGTCGTAGAGCGTGAGATCCGGGCCGTCCCAGTGCGCCATCGTCGCGTGCGGCTCCATCGGGTTATGGAATTGCGTGGGCGTGGTGTAGACGGCATCGAAGCGCACGGCGCCTTCATGCAACCCGGCTTCGACATTGCCGCGCGTCGATTCGACCGGGCGCCCCATTGGGCTGGGCGGCGCGTGCGCGTCGCCTTTCGCGCGATTGAAGTCGAGCGTGGCCTGCGTCGGCGCGTAGGCGATGTCGACGTGACGCGCGGCATCGGTGGCGTGTTCCAGCGTGTCGGCAACCACGACTGCAACGGGCTCGTTGCTGTAGCGCACGACGTTGTCCTGTAGCAGCGTGAGGTGCCGTCCCGCTGGTGGTTTGAGCGGCGAGCGCCCGCCGTTGGGCAGCCGCATCGCGCTCTGGTACGTCATGACGAGCAGCACGCCGGGCATGGACTGGGCGCGGCTCGAGTCGATCGACGTGATCGTGCCGCTCGCAATCGTGCTGGTCACGAGCACGGCATGGGCGAGCCGCGTTTCCGGGAAATCGCTCGCGTAGAGGGCGCCGCCCGTGACTTTGAGCATGCCGTCGATGCGGTCCATCGGTTGTCCGGTCAGCGCGCTCATGCGAAATCTCCGGTGTTGTTGCCTTGCGTGCCGGTGGCGGCGAGCAGCGTCGAGCGGATGATCGCGCGTTGCGCGAGTCCGACCTTGAACGCATTGCCGCTCAGCGGCTTCGCCTGCGCGAGTTCCGCCGCGGCGGCCTCGCGTAGCGTCGACGCGCTGAGCGTCTTTCCGGCGAGATGCTGTTCCGCCACGCTCGCGCGCCACGGTCGGTGCGCCACGCCGCCCAGCGCGATGTGGGCCGCGCGGATGCGGTGGCCGTCGAGTTGCAGCGCGCTCGCGACCGAGACGAGTGCGAACGCATAGCTCGCGCGGTCGCGGATCTTGAGGTAGTGCGCGTGCTCGCTGAACAACGGCGGCGGCAGGTCGACCGAGGTAATCAGTTCACCTGATTGAAGTGTCGTGTCGAGATCGGGCCTGTCGCCGGGCAGGCGATGAAACGAGGCGAACGGGATGGTGCGTGCGCCGCCCGGTCCGCTCACTTGCACGGTGGCGTCGAGCGCCGCGAGCGCAACGCTCATATCGGACGGATTGACGGCCACGCATTGCGCGCTTGCGCCGAGGATCGCATGCATGCGGTTAAAGCCCTCAATCGCTGCACAGCCGCTGCCGGGCGCACGCTTGTTGCATTGGGTGAACGCGGTGTCGTAAAAGTACGGGCAGCGTGTGCGTTGCATGAGATTGCCGCCCACGGTGGCCATGTTGCGCAGTTGCGGCGACGCGCCGGCGAGCAGCGCCTGCGAGAGCAGCGGGTAACGCGTGCGCACGAGCGTGTGATTGGCCGCGTCGCTGTTGCTCACGAGCGCGCCGATGCGCAGGCCGCCGTTGGGCAGCGTTTGAACTTGATCGAGCGCCTCGATGCGCGTGATATCGATGAGCGTCACCGGATGCGCGATGCCGCCTTTCATGAGATCGAGCAGATTCGTGCCGCCGCCGATGAACGCCGCACCGGGACGCTGCGCGGCGGCAATCGCGCCGTTCACATCGGCGGCGCGCTGGTACGAGATGGCATCCATTTGTGTGCCTCCGTACTCAGGCGCTGGCCGTGTGCGCGTCGCGCACGGCGGCCACGATGTTGACATAGGCGCCGCAGCGGCAGATGTTGCCGCTCATGCGCTCGCGTATTTCGGCATCGCTCAGTTGGGCGGGGCGCGTGCGCACGTCGGGCGTAGCGGCGCTCGCTGCGCCTGCCGCGAATTCGCTCAGGCATGCCGTGGCCGAACACAATTGGCCTGGCGTACAGAAGCCGCACTGGAAGGCGTCGTGCTCGATAAACGCACGCTGCACGGGACTGAGCGTGGCCACGCCCGCGAGCCCTTCGACCGTGGTGATGCGCTGGCCTTCGTGCATCACAGCGAGCGTGAGGCAACTGTTGATGCGCCGTCCTTCGACGAGCACCGTGCAAGCGCCGCACTGGCCGCGATCGCAGCCCTTCTTCGTGCCGGTGAGTCCCGCGTAGTCGCGCAGCGCATCGAGCAGCGTGACGCGCGGTTCGATATGCAGCGTGTAGGCGCGGCCGTTGATGTCGAGCCTGACCGGTTGCGCGGGCGCGGGCGGCGGCGCTTCGGTTGGGGCGGTGGCAGGCGGCGCATTCTGTGCATGCAGATGAGGCGTCGCGCTCAACGCGGCAGCGGCGGCCGCCGATTGCAGGAAGCGGCGGCGGGTGACGTCGGCGGGCGTGCGGGAGGGGGAAACTTGGGAGGCGTCGTCGCAATCGCACGGCGCATCGAGGGGACGTTCGTTGGACATGGCGATCTGCGGACTCCAGGATGAAGACAGTACATAAACCGGGACTTCAAGCGCTGGCCGCGCGGGGGCTTCGTCGCGCAGCGGCGCGCCTCTTTCGTGCAGCAATTCCGATGCCGCGGTGGCTCGACCGGGCACTGCAGAACTGCAAAGTGCACTTCTCGAACACGAAAGTAAAGCGCTTACGTGTGAATTTTTCGCTGCATATTGCTTGATGGCGCAACGCTGTCGCATGGCTGGCGCCATTCCGGCGCGAAGCTGGCGCCATGGACAGAAATGCAATGCCGCAGGCGGGAAAAGGGTATTGAAAGATGATTGCGCGACGAGTCGTTCCGCGCAACGCCTACGCTATGCGCGGTCTTCCTGAAAGTTGAGGTGTCGGCCTGGCTATCTGGTGCTTCACGCTCGACCACAATGGTACGGAGTCCTTCCGACACGCCGTAGACCGCAGCGGCGGTGCGCTTGCAGACATTCGCCTTATCGATCGACTGAGGAATTGCGCACGAGTCAATCGAGAGGATCGCTAACCATGTCGGCGGTGCTCAGCGCAGCCACGGCCTCGCGCAGCCACACGAGCGCCGGATCGGCGTGATTGCGTGGGTGCCATGCCGCATGCATCGAAAAGCCGCGTGCCTCGAACGGCAGCGCGAACAGATCCACGCGGTCCAGGTAGCGTGCGGCGAGCCGGTAAGGCAGCGTTGCCACGTAGTCTGTGCGAGTGAGCACCTCGGGCACGAGCGTGAAGTGCTGTACTGAGTGCGCCACGCGGCGGCGTCGGCCGAGCGCTTCGAGATGTTCGTCCATGAAGCCGAAGAAGCTCGCGCCGCTGGTCGAGACGAGCACGTGCTCGAGCGCGCAATAGCTGTCCAGGTCGAACGGGGCTGCGCCGCGCGGGTGCCCTTTGCGCTGCGCCACGACGAAGTGTTCGTCGTAGAGCTTTCTGGCCTTGAGTGTTGGCGGCACCTGTTGCGCGGAGCCGAGCAGCAAATCGATTTCGCCGCGCTCGAAGCGCTCGGCGAGCGAGCCGGATTCAATCGCGATGAACGCCAACTGCAGGCCGGGCCCAGCCAGACGCGGCCACGCGATCATCAGCGGCAGGCCGAGCACGGCCACGCACTGGTCGCTCGCGGCGACCACGAAGCGCCGCGTGCCCGTGGACGGATCGAAGGCGCTCTCGCGGCGCACCACCGTTTCGAGCGTCTTGAGCGCCGCATGCAGCGGCTCCATCAATTCGAGCGCGCGCGCCGTGGGCGTCATGCCGCGGCCATTCGCGGCGGGAAGGAGTAACGGATCGTCGAAGAGTTGGCGCAGCCGGGCAAGCTGCGCCGAAACAGCCGGCTGCGTGAGATTCAAGCGCGCGGCGGCGTGCGTCACGTTCAACTCGGCGAGCAGGGCGTCGAGTGATACGAGCAGGTTGAGGTCGATACCGGAGAGATCAATCACGGTGATGGGTGGAATGTCGGCAATTGATTTCAAGAATACGTCTCGCTCGCCTAGAGTTCAATCCGTCAGATGAACACCTTTCCACTAGGAGAAGCCATGAAAGCCTGGATGCTCGATCAACCCGGTCAACCGCTCGCACTGCGCGACGTGCCGCAACCCGAACCGCGCCGCGGCGCGCTGCTGGTGCGCGTGGAGGCCGTGCCGCTCCTGAGCTATACGCGCCAGTACGTGCAGGGCAAGCTGCCCTACGGCTACCCGCAGGGGCCGTTTTCGCCGGGGACCAACGGCATCGGTCGGGTGCTCGCGGTCGGTGAAGGCGTGTACGGCTATCGCGTCGGCCAGCGCGTCGCGCTGAGCCCCTACTGGATCGCCGACGAAGCGCTGCGCGAGCCCGCCCAGGCGCTGCTCGGGCTCACGGCGATCAGCCCGGACAGCGGGCCGATGCTCGGCGATTATCCGCACGGCACGCTGCGCGAGGCGGTCGAGTTTCCGGCCTCGACGGTATTTCCGCTCGATGGCCTCGATCATGTTCTTTCGGCGCAGCTCGCGGCGCTCGGCAAGCTCGTGGTGCCGTTCGGCGGCCTGCGGCGCGGCCGGCTCGCGGCAGGCGAAACCGTGGTGGTGAACGGCGCGGCCGGCGCGTTCGGCTCGGCGGCCGTGCTCGATGCGCTCGCACTCGGCGCAGGCCGTGTGGTGGCGCTCGGACGGCGCGCGGCGGCGCTGGCGCCGCTCGCGAAGCTCGGCGGCGGGCGTGTGGTCACCGTCGCGCTCAGCGGTGAGATGGCGCGCGACGTGGAGGCCATCCGTGCCGCCGCGAACGGCGGCGCCGATCTCGCCTTCGACATGGTGGGCCACGCCACCGACCCGGGCGCTACGCTCGCTGCGCTGCGCAGCCTGCGCCGCAACGGCCGCATGGTGCTGATGGGCAGCATGGAGGTGGATCTGCCGATCAAGTATGGCGAGATGCTCATCAACAACTGGGAGTTGATGGGCCACTTCATGTACAGCGGTGCGGACTACCGTGCGCTGATCGCGCTCGTGCAGTCCGGGCAACTGCCGCTCGATGCGATCGAAGTCCAACGTCACCCGTTCGATGCGCTGGAGACCGCGATCGACGCGGCGGAAAAGGCGGAAGGGCTGACCTGCGTGACGGTCTGCACGTCGCAAGGCGCTTGAGCGCGCCATAAACAAATCGGCCCGCAAGCGCGATTGACGCTCGCGGGCCGATGACGTTGCGAGTGCAGCGAGGTTCAGTCGATGCCGTGGAACACGGCGTCGTCCGGGCCGAGGTAGGCAGGCGGACGCCAGACAGCGTCGCGCATCGAGTGCTGCACGAGATTTTCCACGCCCAGCAGCACCGCGAAGATCGCCATGCGCACCGGAATGCCGTTGTCGGTCTGGCGGAAGATCGCGAGGCGCGGATCGTGGTTCAGATCGGTCGAGAGATCGTTGGCGCCCGGGCGGCTATCGCGCGGCAGCGGGTGCATCACGAGCGTTTCAGCGCTGCAGCACTCGTCCATCGTTGCCTGGTTGATCTGGAATTCGGGCGTGTAGCCTTCGAACGACTCGTCGGCGAAGCGCTCCTTCTGGATGCGGGTGGCGTACACCACATCCGCACCGCGCAGACCCGCGCGCAGGTCGTGCGTCTGCTCGACGACGTGGCCGTTGGTCGAAATCTTGTCGACGATGTACGCCGGCATTTCGAGCTGCGGCGGCGAAATGAGCGTGAACTTGATGCCGCGATACAGCGCGAGCAGCTTCACGAGCGAGTGCACCGTGCGGCCGTACTTGAGGTCGCCCACGAGCGCGATATGCGCGCCGTCGACGATCTTGCCCAGACGCGAGAACTCGCGCTGGATCGTGTAGAGATCGAGCAGCGCCTGGCTCGGGTGCTCGCCGGGACCGTCGCCGCCATTGATCACGGGGATGTTCACGGCGCGCGCGAATTCGGCCACCGAGCCTTGATCAGGATGCCGAATCACCATCGCATCCACGTAGCCGGCCATCACGCGGCTCGTGTCGTAGATCGATTCGCCCTTGGCCATCGAGGAGAACGTGAAGCCGGTCGTGTCGCACACCGAACCGCCCAGGCGGCAGAACGCGGCGCCAAAGCTTACGCGCGTACGCGTGCTGGCTTCGAAGAACAGGTTGCCGAGCACCGCGCCTTCGAGCACGCGCGAGATTTTCCGGCGGCGCGCGATGGGCTGCATGATGTCGGCGACGCGGAACAGGGCCTCGACGGAGTCGCGCGAGAACTGGTCCACGGAAAGCAGTTGCGGCTTGCCCTCGAACTGCATCTGGCTCGCGAGCGAGCGCGCCGAGTCTACGCTTTGCGTATAGTCTTCGCGCGGCTCGCCGTTGCCGACGATTTCCGAAACGAAGCGCTCGACGATCTCCGGCATGGCGCGCGATTCCTGCGACTCCTCGGGCAGCAGCCACGTGTCGAGCGCACGACGCGACACGCCGATGCGGCTCGCAAATGCGTCGCGGGTCATGTTCAGACGCCGCATGGCGTCACGGAGGAAGGCTTGTTGCGGAACGCTCATGCTGGCACCCGTGATTTCTGGTTAATGTACGCGGTGCGTATATTAGTTCGGTGGTGTGAGAAGTCAAGTTCTTTTGTCGGAGGAGCGCTCGAGAAACCGTTCTGCGCGCGTGAGACCGTACCGCTCGCGCAGCCCGCCGCTTGCTGCACCCGCCCGCAACTGCGCGATCTCGGGTTAAACTGCGCGACATGCTACGTAACCCGCTCCGCCACGACCTGCCGAATCTCACCGCCGCCACGCGCGCGGTGTCGTCGCTCGCGCAGGCCACTTCGGTGTGGGTGAAAGCCAAAGCCAAAAAACAGCCGCTCATCTGACCGGAGTCTGCTGTTCCGTCAGATGTGCGACGGAATAGCCAGTCGAAGGCGCCCTGCCTTCCGCCTCACTCCCGGCTTGCTTCCCTCCTGCGCACCGCTGAACGGACCTTCCATACGGTCGAGTTCAAGGGAAAGTCATGTCTGAGTTTTCGGGTATCTGGATTCCGCTCATCACGCCGTTCAACGCCGGTGCAATCGATCATGCGTCGCTCGACGCGCTCGTGCGCCACTACGTCGAGGCCGGCGTGGCCGGCTTCGTCGCGCTCGGCACGACCGGCGAGCCCGCCGCGCTGAGCGACGCGGAAGCGGACGACGTGCTCGCCACCGTGCTGGCGTCGGCGGGCGGCCTGCCGGTCGTGGCGGGCGTGAGCGGCAATCACACGGCGGCCGTCTGCGAGCGGATCGCGGCGCTCAACGAGCAGCCCGTCGCGGGCGTGCTGGCGGCCGCGCCTTACTACATCCGCCCATCGCAGGCGGGTGTGATCGGCCACTTCGCGGCGCTCGCCGATGCAAGCCGCAAGCCCCTGATCGTCTACGACATTCCCGCGCGCACGGGCGTGCGCATCGAGTTGCCGAGCCTGCTCGAACTCGCGGCGCACGAGCGCATCGTCGCGGTGAAGGACTGCGGCGGCTCGCTCGACAAGACGCTCGCGCTGATTCTCGACGGCCGTTTGCAGGTGCTCTGCGGCGAGGACATCGACATGTTCGGCGCGATGTGCGCGGGCGCGAGCGGGGCAATTGCGGCGTCGGCGCATTGGCGGCCGGAGCGTTTCGTGGGGATGGCGCGCGCGTTGCAGGAAGGGCGTCTCGCCGATGCGCGCGCGATCTGGCACACACTCGTGCCGCTCGTGCGTGCGGCGTTCGCGGAGCCGAATCCGGGCCCGGTGAAGGCGGGGCTCGCTGCGTGCGGGCGGATCCGCAATGAACTGCGTGCGCCGATGACGCGTGTGAGCGATGAGCTGGAGGCGTCGCTGGCGCGCCTCGTGGTTTGACGCTGCCCGTGCGGGAAGGATGTGTGGTGGGATGAGACGCTGGGGCAGGTGCGGCGTGCGCTGCTTCTTGTGCGCCGCCCGGAAGCGGCGCGTCTAGCGCGCCGCGCGTGCGTTTGCGGCGCTGGACGCGCGGCGGCGGCGCGAGCGAGGGCGTTCGACTGCAGCGGGTTCGCCGTTCAGCAGAATGCGGCGGCCGGGCACGTGCTGCGCAACGAGGCGGGCGATATCGAGCGCCGTGCTCTCGGCGGGCACGACCTGACGGCGGGCGCTGTCATCGAGCGGCGTCGTCCATTCGACGAGCCGGTAAGCGCGGCCCCACGGATGCTGGAGCGGCGTGGACACCCGGCACGACGCGACCGTCGAAGCGGCGCCGTCGCGCAGCAGGGACTGCAGGTGCACTAGTACATCGTCTTCAACCATGACCTCGCTCCTCCTAAGCTTGCCGCGCAAAAAAACGCCGCCGATGTTCCGGCGGCTCAACAGGGGTTGAGCCTATGTTTGCAGCAAAGAATTAAACCAACCTTAAGAGAGGGGCTTGGGCGCCGGCAGCCCGAGTGTGACCGGCACGGCCGATGGCGGCAGCGGTGCGAGCCCTATGAGGGCGCGCACCAGCCAGAAAAATGCTGTGGGGCGGAGCGGCCGGCCTGCGTGTGGCCGGCGCAAAGACAAGCTGACAGACGGCGATTAGTGCGGTTTCGTGCCATTTTGCCGCAGCGTCGCACGCGTCTTGCGGGCGGCGAAAAGCGGCAGATAGTCCTGGATGCGCGCTTGCGCTCGATATTCATTGAGCGTGTCGGCGTAGATGCGCGCGACCGTTTCCTCCGGCGTGTTGGTTTCTTCGGCGATGGTATGGACGATCTCGGAAGCATCGGCGGTCTTCGGCATGACTTGGCTCCGGTCAGCGAGGTGGGGTTGGCAGGCGGGTTTCAATTCAAGGACATCCGGACGCGGGATACCAATTGAATCCACCTATCGCGCAAAACCGCCATACGCGCATCACAAGCGTGAACTGTCTGAGCATTGACGCTTGCTCGCGCGAGCCCTGTATTTTCGGGGCTTCCAGCGCAAAAACGGCCACGGCGAGACAGAACGTCTGCGCCGTGGCCGCCTGATGGCATGCGGCCATGGGCCGCACGCGCTCTGCTTATGTCACCTTACGCCGCGGTTTCGAGCGACGGGTAGTCCGTGTAGCCCGTTTCGCCGCGCGCGTAATACGTCGACGGATTCGGCGCGTTGAGCGGCGCGTTCAATTCGAAACGGCGCGGCAGGTCGGGGTTGGCGATGAAGAGCTGACCCCACGCGACCGCGTCGGCTTCGCCTGCCGCGAGCACCGCTTGCGCCGATTCGAGCGAGAACTTTTCGTTCGCGATGAACGGACCGCCGAATTCGGCCTTCAGCTGCGGCCCGAGACGGTTGTCGCCAAGCGATTCGCGCGCGAACAGGAACGCGATCTTGCGCTTGCCGAGCTCGCGCGCCACATACCCGAACGTCGCCGCCGGATTCGAATCGCCCATCGTGTGAGCGTCGCCGCGCGGTGCGATGTGCATGCCTACGCGATCCGCGCCCCACACATCGATACAGGCGTCGGTGATTTCAAGCAGCAGGCGCGCGCGATTTTCGATCGAGCCGCCATAGGCGTCCGTGCGCTGGTTGGTGGTGTCCTGCAGGAACTGGTCGAGCAGATAGCCGTTCGCGCCGTGAATTTCCACGCCGTCGAAACCGGCCGCTTTCGCGTTGATCGCGCCCTGGCGGAACGCGGCGATCACGCCGGCGATCTCTTCGGTTGCGAGCGCGCGCGGCGTGACGAAGCCGCGTTGCGGACGCACGAGGCTCACGTTGCCTTGCGGCGCAATGGCGCTGGGCGCCACCGGCAGTTCGCCGTTCAGGAACACAGGGTCGGACACGCGACCGACGTGCCACAGTTGCAAGAAGATGCGGCCGCCCGCGGCATGCACCGCATCGGTCACGATCTTCCAGCCTTCCACTTGCTCCTGCGACCAGATGCCCGGCGTTTCGGCATAGCCGACGCCTTGCGGCGTCACCGAGGTCGCCTCGCTGATGATGAGGCCGGCCGTGGCGCGTTCGGCGTAGTACTTCGCCATGAGTTCGTTGGGCACGCGCACTTCACCGGCGCGTTGACGCGTGAGCGGGGCCATGATGATGCGGTTCGGCAGCGTGAGGTCGCCGATCTGGATGGGGTCGAAAAGCGTTGCCATGTAGGGTCACCTTGTCTGCGGGCGCGGCCCGCGGGCTGAAAAGCGATACAGGAATCGAAACGGAGTATTCAGCAGATGTTTCGTCGCTGAAGCATCACAACTGCGCGTTCATATGGGCGATAAACGCCTCGATGACCGGCTCGTTGCGCTTGAAGAACACCCACTGCCCCACGCGTTTGGACGTGACGAGTCCCGCCTTCTGCAAAACGGCCAGATGCGCGGACACCGTGGATTGCGAAAGCTCGCAATGCGCGTCGATCTTGCCCGCGCAAACGCCGTTTTCGAGCGGCAGCTCCTGGTCGCCAAAGTGCACCTGCGGCTCGCGCAGGCACGCAAGAATCTCGCGGCGCACCGGATTGGAGAGCGCCTTGCAGATCGCGTCGACGTCTAGAGCGGGAGTGGTAGGGGAATTCTTCATCGAGGCTGCATCGTAACTGTCCGAATCATATATCGGATTTCTACGATATGGGCGATGGCACTGATTTCAATAGGGTTGTCCGTACATCTCGCGTTCCCTCCCCGCTTTCGCGTGGTCTAGCGCGATGCAAAACACCGGGAAACAACGCTTGGCAGTCGGTAAATTCGCCGGCCCGAGCCCATTGCATCGCGTGGATCACCGCTGCGTTAGCAGCGACCAGCACGCATTCGATTCAAGCCGTCGCCTGCTGCGCAACCCTGGTCGTGACGCGCACGCGGCTCACATACGCCAGCGCGGACAAACTGATCATGGCGGTCGCAATCAGCCAGTAACTCGGCGCGCTCTTCTCGCCGGTGGCGCTCAGCATCCAAGTGACGATGGCTGGGGTAAAGCCGCCGAACACGGTCACGCCGATGTTGTAGCCGATCGACATGCCGGTGGCGCGCGTCGCGGCCGGGAAGATCTCGGCCATGAGCGCGGGCAGGGCGCCGAAATAGATCGACTTCAGCAGCGCGAGCCACGCAATCAGCACGAAGAGCGCAACCGCACTCGTATGGCCGGTCGCCCAGGCGAAGCCCGGGTACGCGCTCGCGAGGAAGAGCAGCGCGACACAAGTCATCTGCGTGCGCCGCCCGATGCGGTCGGACAGATGCCCCGCGAACGGCGTGACGACGGTGAGGATCACGCCGCCCGCCATCGTCGCCGCGAAGCCGGTTGCCGCAGGCAGATGCAACTGGCGGATCGCGAACGTGGGAATGTATTGCAGCAGATAGTTGACCGCCGTCGAGACAGTCATCAGGCCGATCGCCGTGAGCACGAGCCGCTTTTGCTGGCCCAGCACTTCGCGCACGGGCGTTTCGGTACGCGCGCTGCGTTTGAAGTCCTCGGCGTCTTCAATGAAGCGGCGCAGATAGAGGCCCACCGGACCAATCAGTAATCCGAAGAAAAACGGCAGACGCCAGCCCCAGGCGGCGAGATCGGCGGGCGCCATGAGGCGGGCGAGTCCATAGCCGAACGAGGCCGCGAGCAGCGTGGCGAGGCCTTGCGTCGCGAACTGCCAGCTCGCGAGAAAACCGCGACGGTGCGGCGCATGCTCGATCAGCATGGCCGTGGACGCACCGAACTCGCCGCCCGCCGAAAAGCCCTGGATGAGCCGCGCGGCGAACACCGCGAGCGGCGCGGCAAGGCCTATCGTCGCGTAGTCGGGAATCAGCGCGATGATCGCTGTGCCGACCATCATGAGGCTGACCGAGAGCATCAGCGCGGCCTTGCGTCCGCTACGGTCGGCATAGGCGCCCAATACCGCGCCGCCGAGCGGCCGCACGAGATACGATGCGCCGAAGGTGCCGAACGTGAGCAGCATCGAAACGGTCTCGTTGACCGCCGGAAAGAAGTGCTTGCCGATATACACCGCGAAGAACCCGTAAATGGCGATGTCGAACCATTCGAGCGCGTTGCCGGCGGAGGTGGCGATGACGAGCCTCGCAAGGCTCACGGGTTGTTTTGCGGACATGGCGGCATGCACCTTTATTGGGTCGTCAGGCGAAGGCGTCGGCGGGTTGCGTCGCGCGTGCTTGCGCTTGCGCCGATGCGCGGCTTGCGGCGAGACGCGCGGCGTCGTCGCCCAGGTCCCACCAGAGTCCGGCCATCACGGCGAGCGCCTCGCGTGCGACGGAGCCGAGCAGGTGTTCGTTCGGCGCGTGCTGCGCGCAGGCCGGATACGAGTGCGGAACCCAGAGCGTCGGCAGGCCGAGCGTGTACGCGAATACGTCGTTCGGCACCGTGCCGCCGAGATTCGGCAACAGCGCCGGCTTCTTTCCAGTCGACGCGCGTAGCGAATCGAGCGCCCAGTGCACCCAGGCATCGTCAGGGTCGAGCCGCGTCGCGGCGGACGTCTGCGTGACGCGCACCTGCACATCGTCAAAGCCGAGCCGCGCGAAGTGCGCTTCGAGATGCTCGCCCACGCGCGCGGCGTCCGTGCCCACCACGAAGCGCAACTGGCAAGTGGCCTTGGCCGTGGGCGGGATCGCGTTGACGGGCGCGTCGGGGTTGCCGGTCTTGAACGCGAGCACTTCGAGTGTGTTCCAGGCGATCACGCGCTCGGTGGGCGTGAGGCCGGGCTCGCCCCAGTCGGGATCGATCGCGGGGGCGTCGTCGCCGCCGAGCACGATGTCGGCAAGCGCCTCGCGCACGCTTGCGGACACGGGCGGCGGACGCAGCCCGTCCACGGCGATGGCGCCGCGCCGGTCGACGAGGCTCGCGATCGCGTGCGACAGCACAATGGCTGGATTGCGCAGCGCGCCGCCCCAGTTGCCCGAGTGATGCGCACCGCGGCGCAGATCGACAAGCAGTTCGAACGTCACGCCGCCGCGCGAGCCGAGGAACAACGTGGGGCGTTCGGCCAGCACGCGGGGGCCGTCGGAGGCGATGAACACGTCCGCCGCAAGTGTGTCGCGATGGGCGGCGCACACGGCGTCGAGGCCCGGCGAGCCGATTTCCTCGCCGGTTTCGAAGATCACCTTCACGTTGTAGCCGAGCTTGCCGCCGCGCGCGTCCAGCACCGCGGCGAGCGCGGCGAAGTTCACGGAGTGCTGGCCCTTGTTGTCGGCGGTGCCGCGGCCATACCAGCGGTCGCCTTCCACGGTGACGGTCCAGGGCGCGAGACCCTCGCGCCACTGCTCGTCGTAGCCGCGCACGACGTCGCCGTGGCCGTAAGTCAGCACACTCGGAAGCGCGGGGTCTTCGATGCGCTCGGCGATCAGAAACGGCGCGCGCGCGCCTGCGGGATTCTCGACCACGCGGCACGTGAAGCCGAGCGACGAGAGGGAGGGCATTACCTCGTCGGCGAGATAGGCGACGAGCGCGCGGGCCTGCTCGGGATTCTGGCTTTCAGTGCGAAAGCCCACGCGGCGCTGGAGGTCGGCGAAGAAAGCGCCGGAATCATAGACGCGCACGGCGCGGTCGATGGCGGTTTGTCGGGTCTCGTTCAAAAGGGCTCCTCTCATGCCTGGGTGCAGGGAATGAAAGCAGTCTAGGAATGCCAAAAATTCGCAACAATTTCAAAATTTGCGGATAGCATTGCCGAAACGGCAACACAAACAACGCCCACTGAGCGCCCACTGAACGGATAAGCCGATGCTTCATGGAATCGCCTTGCGCTACTTCGTCGAGGTCGCGCGCACCGGGTCGCTAGCCGCGGCCTCGGAGAACCTGCACGTCGCCGTCTCGGCGATCAGCCGGCAAATCAGCAAGCTGGAGGAGGACGTGGGGACGGCGCTGTTCGAGCGCATGCCGCGTGGGATGGTGCTGACCGAATCGGGCGAGCGGCTGGCCGAGCACGCGCGGCGCGCGCTGCTGGAGGGTGACGCGGTGCTCGCCGAGATCGCCACGGCCAAGGCGCTCGGGCACGGCATCGTCCGAATCGGCTGCACGGAGGGCTTTACGCGCTCGTTTCTGCCCCACGTGCTCGCGCAGCATCACGCCGCCGCGCCGCACGTGCATTTCAATCTGCGCTCGGGTACGCCTTCACAGGTCGAGCAGTGGGTGGCCACGGGCGAGGCGGACCTGGGGCTGGCGTTTTCGAGCGGAGACCCCGCGAAGGTCTACGTGCAGTACAGCGCACAGGCGCCGGTCTGCGCACTGCTCGATCCGGGGCATCCGCTGGCGCAGCGCCGCTCGCTCACGCTCGCGGACCTGCGCGACTATCCCGTCGCGCTGCTCGAACGCGGCAACACGGCGCGCCAGCTATTCGACGAATGCTGCGCGCGGCACGGCATCAAGCTCGACCCCCTTCTCACGAGCAACAATTCGAGCGCGCTGCACGCGTTCGCTGCGCTGGCGGGCGCGATCACACTCGGCAGCCGGCTCTCGCTGTCGGGACTCGCGGACGATCTTTCGCTGGTGGCGAAGCGCTTCGACGAACCGACGCTCAACCAGCGCAACCTGTGTGTGATGACGATGCGCGACCGGCGGCTTTCACGCCCCATCGAAGGGGTACTGAGGGCGCTGATCGGTGCAATCGAACGAGCGTTGTGACGGCCCGGCGCCTCAGCGCTTGCCCGCGCGCCCCGTCATGCGTCCCAGGATGTCCACGCGCTGCACCAGTTGATGGTAGATCACCGCGAGCACGTGCCCGGCGATCAGTACGTACGTCAGGTACGCCAGCCAATAGTGGATCTTCGAGCCGAGATGGCCGAGCGCCTTGTCTGCCGGCACGACGGCGGGGACCTGATACAGCCAGAACCAGTTCACCGGATGGCCGCCGCCATACGAGTTGATATATCCACTGATCGGCATGGCAAAGAGAATCAGATACAGCAGGCCATGGCCGATATGCGCGAGCTTCTGCTCGAACGCTGGAATGCGTTGCGGCAGCGGCGGCGCATTGCCCGCAAGCCGCGTCACCACGCGGATCAGCGTGAGCAGCAGGACGGTCAGGCCAATCGATTTGTGGAAATTCACCCAACTGCCGTGCGACGGGTCATGACGGTCCATCGTCGTCATGTACCACGCCACCGGGATCACTACGAACATGCATAGCGCGCTCAGCCAGTGCAGCACGCGCAGCGTCAAGCCATAGGTGGGACGTGCGAACGACAACGCAGAAACGGATTGCGGGCTTCGGGACATGGTAGAGGGCCTTTTCGCGATCGAATTGACCTAGCCTGCCACAAAAACAGCACTGCGGAACATCCCCGGGCGATGCAGTTTTGTTAGGTCCCGTTACAACGGCTGACGCCAAAATGACATTGGAGGATAAGTCAACCATAATTCCTCAATGGATTTCCCTTATCTAGCTGCCGATACGCCTGCCGATAACTGCGTAATGTGATTCGGCCTGTCTGCCTCACTCTGGCCATAAGTTGCATTGTCAATCAGGAGTCGAGAATTCCATGCCCAGCAATTTCGCAGAAGCCCCGTTTGGCGAGGCCTACGCCCCAGCCAATGCCGCTCGACGGGTAGCGGCCGTCGAAAGCCCGCTCATGAACGCGCGCAAACGAGCCGACAGGGCTTGCGCGCTGGTCAACTGGATTCTTCTGGCGGGCGCCTTGGGGATCGGCTTGCACTTCGACGCGCTCACGCCCGTGCTCGTCGTCGGGTTGCCGCTAGCGCTCGTTTCCACGGCGCTCGCGCTTGCGTTGCCGGGGCTCAAGATCACCAGAATGGGTTCCGCGCTCACCTTCATGGGCGGCGCGGCCCTACTGATCGACGTGGGAGGCGGGCAGGACGAGTTTCACTTCGTCGTGTTCATCCTGCTCTCGCTGCTGCTCGCCTATCGCGACGTGCAGGTGGTGCTGCTCGCTACCGGCTTCATCTCCATCCAGCAACTCGCGTTCAACTATTTTCAGTCATGGGGCTGGCCGGTCAGGGTCTATTCGCAGACGGGCTTCGACGTCGTGGCGCAGCACTGGGCGTTTCTCTGGCTGCAAACCTTGTTCATCGCGGCGATTTCGGCGCGCCAGGAGCGCGACGCAAACATCGCGGGCGAACTCGCGGCCATGTCGGAGGGGATCGGCCAGGCCTCGGGTTACATCACGCTGGGCGAGCAAACGAGCCGGCCCGCGAGCGATGTGGCCGGGGCATTCCACGCCACGCTCGCTGCCGTGCGTAAAACGCTGCTGCAGGTGCGCGACAGCGTGAGTGAAGTTTCGGAGTCCGTAGCAGGAACCAGCGCGCGTAACGCCGTCCTTTCCGAGCGGACCGAGCAACAGCGCCATTCTCTGGAAGGCATGGTCGCGGCGATGGAGCAGCTCAAGCAAAGCGTGCATGAGAGCGTCGATCACGCAATGGCGGCCAGCGAGCTGGCGGGTTCCGCGAGCGAAGTCGCGACCCAGGGGCGCGGGGCGATCAAGGCGGTGATCGATACGATGGGCGACATTTATCGTTCGTGCGAACGCATTACCGACATCATCGGCGTGATCGACGGCATCGCGTTCCAGACCAACATTCTCGCGCTCAATGCGTCGGTCGAGGCCGCGCGCGCGGGCGATCAGGGGCGGGGATTCGGCGTGGTGGCGGAGGAGGTCCGCACGCTGGCCCAGCGCAGCGCCTCGGCTGCGAAGGAGATCCGGGCGCTGATCGGGGAGTCGGTCGAGCGCGCACGCACGGGCAACGGTCTCGTCGAAAGCGCGGGCAATACGGTGGGCGAGGTGCTCGAAAGCGTCACGCGTCTGTCGGCCATCGTTCACGAAATGGCGACGGCCACCGGCGCGCAGCGCGCGGGCATCGACCAGCTGGGCGAGAACATCGCCCACATCGACGCGGCGATACGCGAAAACGCGGCGCATGTCGCCGACACGGTGGAGCAGGTCGAGCAGCAGCATCGCCAGACGGCCTTGCTCGCCAGCGCGGTCAAGGTGTTCAGACTGGATTGAGCGGCGTCGCGACGCGTTTTCGGGGCGCGACCCGAAGCAGACCATTTTGTTACACCTCTTACGGCGCTTGGCCTGCGGCGTTACAAAGTCCTTTCACGTTGGCCGCTATACTCGGTTCCGTCTCAAAAACGTAAGAGAACAACTATGTCGAAGAAAATCATCCAGATGGTTGCCGTTGCTGCGCTGACTGCTGCAGCCTCGCTGCCGGCGCTCGCCGGCGATATGAACAACGCACTGGGTGGCGCGCTGGGCGGCGTCGCCGGCGCGGCTCTGGGCGGCGCCGTGGGCGGCAGCACCGGCGCGGTGATCGGCGGCGCGGTGGGCGGCGGCGCGGGTGGCGCAGTCACCTCGAATCGTCGCGAACGCACGGGCGCCATCATCGGCGGCGCGCTCGGCGGCGGCGCTGGCACTGCCGCGGGCAATGCCATGGGCGGCCGCACCGGCGGCCTGATCGGCGCGGCCGTGGGCGGCGGCGCGGGTTCGGCGCTCGGCGGCAATGTCTCGCGATCGAACTCGTACGCCGACGACTATTCGCGCGGCTATCACGGCAAGCACCACAAGCACCGTCACTACGACTAAGCACAGCTTGCCGGGCGCAACGGCTAAGCGCCGCTGCGCCTCGTCATTTCGCGCCGCTGTATCCCGCGGCGCTCGCCGGGCCGTTCTGGCCCGCGCGCAACTCCCTCCCTGCTTATGCTAGACCGCATCCGGGTGCCTGGCCGCGTTGGCTTCGTGCTGTTTGATTCGGTATGCCAGGCGATTTCCCCGGTATCGGTGAGCGTCAATCCTGTCGCGGTTTGCGGCGCCACGAGCCATGTGGCAGTTCCTTGTCTCGCTCAGCCGCGGCGAGCGCGGCGCGCAGTTGCGTCTGGTTAAGCGGAATGCAATAAGCCGGTTTTGCGCGCTCGAAACGCCAGCTGTCGGCAAGCGAACCTGCGTCGAGCACATCGAAATCGAACTGTGCGTGCAGCGCGGCCACGAGCGCCTTCGCCGCTTCGTCGTCTGCCGCGACGGGTAGCGCGCGCCGTCCGCCTTCAACAGGCGGCCGCTCTTCGCGCGGCAGGTCGTACGCAAGAATCGCACTGAACGCCTTGACCACCCGTGCGCCATTCAACTGCTGCGCAACGCGTTCGCTCGTCGCCTCGCGGTGTTCGTCGAACGCGGCAATGGCACCGTCGCGGGCCGGATAGTAGTTCATGGTGTCGATGACGACTTTGCCCGCGAGCGTTTTGGCCGGTATCTCGCCGAGCGCGGCCAACGGCAGCGCCGCGATCACGATCTCGCCGAACGACGCGGCTTGCTCCAGCGTGCCGATTTCGCAGCCCAGCGCCGCCGCCTCTGCCGCGCGCGCCTTCGGATCACGCGACGAGAGCATCACCTCATGCCCCGCCTGCGCGAGCAGTTTGCCCAGCGTCGAGCCGATCTCGCCCGCGCCGAGAATGCCGACAGCCAATCGATGTTCGTTCATGGGAAGCCCCGTGGTTTGCAATGGAGCCTCCAGCGTAGCGCCGAAACTGTCATGCGAAAATCGGACACCCCGGTGAAACACCTGAAACGTTCGATTTCCAATCGTGGACAAATTGACCAGCATGACCGTGTTCGTGAAGACCGCCGAATCCGGATCGTTCACGGCGGCGGCTCGCATGCTCGCGATGACGCCGCAAATGGCGGGCAAGCACGTCGACGCGCTGGAAAAGACGCTAGGCGTGCGGCTGCTGCAGCGCTCGACGCGCAAGCACGCGCTCACAGAGGCCGGCCGCGCCTATTTCGAAGCCTGCCGCCGTGTGCTCGAAGAGGCGGCCGCCGCGGAGGCCGTCGCGCTCGCGCAGACCGGCCACCCGCAAGGCACGCTTCGCGTGACGGCGCCCGTCTCGTTCGGCGCTTTCCGGCTTGCGCATGAAATCAAGGCTTTTCTCTCGAATTGCCCGGACGTGAAAGTCGATCTCGTGCTGAGCGACCGGCAATTCGACCTCTTGCAAGATGGTTTCGATGTCGCGTTTCGTATCGGCGCGCTGCCCGACTCGCAACTGGTCGCGCGGCCGCTCGCGCCCTATCGGCTCGTGCCGTGTGCCGCGCCGGCCTATCTCGCCGCGCACGGAACGCCGGCGCATCCGCGCGAACTCGCGCAGCACGTGTGCCTCGATTACGCATTCGACAGCTTTCCGGCGCCCCAAACGTGGATCTTCAAGGACGGCGACACGCAGATCGAAGTCGAGCCGCGCGGCCAGCTGCGCAGCAACGACACCCGCGCGTTGGTCTCGGCGGCGGAGGCGGGAGTGGGAATCGTGCTGGCGGGCGAGCCGAACCTCGCGCCTTCGGTGGCGGCGGGGCGGCTCGTGCCGCTGCTCGAGGCGTATGACGCGCCGGTACGGCCCATGCATCTGCTTTACGCGGATCGCCGCGCGCAGGCTCCCAAGCAGCGCGCGTTCGTGGCGTGGGCGCTGGCGTGCTTTGGCGAAGCGGGCAGCGTCGCCGGCGCGCGGGCGCCTGCGTCCCCGCTCGTTCGTCGTTCGGCGCGCAAGCCGCGCACCGAACGCACATAGCGTGATTAGCTCTCGCTACGGAAGACGGCATTGAGCGTCGCGCCGGGGGCCGCGCCTTCGAAGCCGTCGAAACGCCCTTCGGTGAGCCGTTGCGCCGCGTGCATGAAGCCGCCCCATGCGGTGCGGGCGAGCGCGCCGCCCACGCTCACACGGCGCACGCCCAGCGCGGCGAGATCGTCGAGCGTGAAGGCCGACTTCGCGCCGATCAGCACGTTCACCGGCTTCGGCGCGACAGCGGTGACGACGGCCACGATCTGCTCGCGTGTCTGGATGCCGGGCGCATAGAGGCAATCCGCGCCTGCCTGCGCGTACGCCTGCAGGCGAGCGATGGCGTCGTCGAGATCGGGCACGCCCGCCACGAAGTTCTCCGCGCGGCCGACGAGCACGGTGTCGCCGCCGCGCGCGTCGATGGCGCGCCGCGCCGCCCGCATGCGCTCGACGGCGATCTCGATCGGCAGCAGCGGCGCTGCGTCGTCGCCAGTCGAATCTTCCACGGAAAGCCCGGCGACGCCGGTCTCGACGGCGAGGCCGACGCTTGCTTCGACGCCTGCGGGATCGGCGCCAAAGCCGCTTTCGAAGTCGGCGTTAACGGGCAGGTCGGTTGCCGCGACGATCTCACGCAGGTGCGCGAGGATCGCGTCGCGCGGCAAGGTGTTGTCGGCGTGGCCGCGCGACCAGGCGAACCCGGAACTTGTAGTCGCGAGCGCCTTGAAGCCGAGACTCTGGAGATAACGCGCGCTGCCCACGTCCCACGGGTTCGGCAGCACGAAGCAACCGGCGGCGTGCAGCGCACGAAACTCGGCGCGTTTCTCGGCGATGGTGCGGGCGGGTCCTGACATGGCAAGTTTCCTTCTGGCTCGTGGGTGGGCGGCGGGGTGTCTGCGCAGGCGTGCGTATTCTCTGGCGCCCGTTACCGATTGTGACCGAATTCCTGGATTCCCGAATCGAACGGCGTTCGCCTGCGCCGCGATTTCGGTGAAGATAAGGATGGCGAATTAAATGAACGCCTACGAAGGCGATGGCATGCAAAGGCGCGAAACGAGGAAAAGAAGGGCGCAGCCGTTATGATATGCGTTCTTTTTATTTTGCCGCCCAGCCGCGATGTCCAAAACCAGCGCTCCGAAAGCCACGCCGCCCCGCATGTCCGATGTCGCCCGTCTCGCGGGCGTTTCGAAGATGACGGTGTCCCGCGTGATGGCAGGGCGCAGCGCGTCGGAGGCGACCCGCGAGCGCGTGCAGCGCGCCATCGACGAGCTGGGCTACGTGGCCGACGCGGCCGCCGGCGCGCTTTCCTCGGGACGCTCGTCGTTCGTCGCCGTGCTCGTGCCGTCGCTTTCCAGCTCCAACTTCTCGGACACTGTGAGCGGCCTGACCGCCGTGCTCGAACCGCAAGGGCTCGAACTGCTGATCGGCGACACCGACTACTTCCTCGATCGCGAGGAGCGTCTCGTGCGCCAGATGCTGCGCCACCAGCCGCGCTGCATCGCGCTCACGGGCGCGCAGCATACGGACGCCACGCGCACGCTGCTGCAGCGCTCGGGCGTACCGGTCGTCGAAATGTGGGACCTGCCGACGGAGCCGATCGACATGGCCGTTGGCTTTTCCAACGTGAGCGCAGCGCGCGAGATGGTGCGCTATCTCGCGGACAAAGGTCATCGCCGCATCGGCTTTCTTGGCGGCGCGGGCGACCTGGACCGGCGCGGCCTCGACCGGCTCAAGGGCTTTCAGATGGAGATGAAGGCGCTCGGGCTCGAAAGGCACCGCGTCGTGCAACTCGGCGACTCGCCGGTCACGATGAGCCACGGCGCACCCGCCATGGCGGAACTGCTCGAGCGCTGGCCCGACACACAGGCCGTGATGTGCGTGAGCGACATGTCGGCGTTCGGCGCGATCATGGAGTGCCAGCGGCGCGGCCTCAGCGTGCCCCGCGATATGGCGGTTGCCGGCTTCGGTAACTTCGAGATCGCGGCGTGCTGCCATCCGGCGATCACCACGATCTCGGTCGATGCCTACGGCATTGGTCAGCGCACAGGCGAGGCGATTGTCGCGGCCCTCGCGGCAGCGGACGGCTCGAGTGCGTCGCATCCCTTGAAGACACGCATCCAGTACGCCGTCATGCCGCGCGAGAGCGCTTGAGCACGCGACGCGAGCGTGCTCAAGCGCTCGCGTCGTTAAAGTCCCTTGGCGATGCGCTGCGCCATCTCGACCACCGCGATGGCGAGCCGCTTTTCGCGCCGCGCGTCCAGCCGCTCCAGCGGCAGGCTCGCGCTGACCGCTACACGCTTGCCGAGCGCCGTCACGCCGACGAACGCCGCGAAGCACGCGATGCCCGCCGTCACTTCTTCCCGCTCGTGCGCGAGGCCCGAGCGCCGTATCGCCGCGAGCGCCGCAATGAGGTCCTGCTTGCGCGTGATGGTGTTGGCCGTCACAGCGGGCAGTTGGCGCGGCAGGATGGCGTTGACCTCATCATCGGAAAGACTGGCGAGCAGCGCCTTGCCCAGCGCGCTGCAGTGCGCGGGCAGCCGCGAGCCGAGATCGGAGACGAGACGCACGGGGCGCGCGGGGTCCTCGCGCGCGAGATACACGACCTCCGCGCCGTCCAGCACCGCAAGCTGAACCACTTCGTTATGCGTCGCGACGAAAACGGTCGCTTCCTGGCGGAATACTTCCTGGAGCCGATCGTGCCGCACGTAAGCGCTGCCTAGCTCGAACAACGTGAGACCGACGATATAGCCGTCGGCGCGCTTTTCGATCCAGCGGCGGCGCTCGAGCGAGTCGAGCATCAGGTAGAGCGTGCTGCGCGAGAGGCCGGTGGCCTGCGCGATTGCCGCCGCGCGCATCGGGCCTTGAGCGTGCGCGAGCACGTCGAGAATATCGTGTATGCGCCGGAGCGCCGGGACTTCGTAGGGTGAGGACATGGAGCTGCGTGCCGGGTTTGCCGGCAAAAGATCATCCAACAGGCTGGAAATACTAACACCACGTTGGATGCGCGCATGAGCGCATCGACATTTCTCAGCGGCATCGTTCCTTGGTATCGTTGCACACACGCATCAACGGGAACGGTTTGAACGCCATGGCGCGCGAGGCGCGCCGCATGTTCGGGAGAGTTGCGAAAGATGAAGTATTCGAATCTGGTCGAGCGGTTGCAGGGCCGTCGCACGACAGCGTGGGAGATCCATCACGCAGCGGTGCAGGCCGCTGCGCGTGGCGAGGACGTGATCGTGCTGAGCGTGGGCGACCCCGACTTCGGCACGCCCGCGCCCATCGTCGAGCGCGCCGTGGCCGCGCTGCGCGAAGGCGATACGCACTACTCGGCCATCATGGGCCGCGAGCCGCTGCGCGAAGCAATTGCTCGCGAGCATAGGCAGCAAAGCGGGCGCGTGGTCGGGGCGCACAACGTGATTCTCTGCGCGGGCGCGCAGAACGGCTTGTTCGCATCGTCGCTCTGTTTGCTGGAGGTCGGCGACGAAGTGCTCGTGCCCGAGCCGATGTACCTGACCTACGAGGCCGCGATCCGCGCCTCGGGCGCAACGCTCGTGCCGGTGCCTGTCGATCCCGAAAACGGTTTTCATCTCGACTGTGACGCGCTCGATGCAGCCGTCACGCCGCGCACGCGCGCGATCTTCTTCGCCACGCCGTGCAACCCCACCGGCGCGGTGATGCCGCGCGCGCACCTCGAACGCGTCGCGCAACTGGCGAAGCGGCACGACCTGTGGGTGCTCTCCGACGAGGTCTACGCCGACCTCACGTTCGAGCGCGAGCACGTCAGCATCGCCGCGCTCGACGGCATGGCGGAGCGCACGGTCACGCTCGGCAGTCTCTCGAAGTCGCATGCCATGCCGGGCTGGCGCCTCGGCTGGGTGATCGCGCCGGAAACGATGATTGCGCATCTGGCGCGGCTCGCGCTCTGCATGCTCTACGGGTTGCCCGGTTTCATCCAGGAGGCGGCGATCACGGCGCTCGACAACCGCGCGCAGATCGTCGCTGAAATGCGCGAGATCTATCGCCGCCGGCGCGACATCGTCTACTCGCGGCTGGCGGGCGTACCGGGGCTCGAGTGCCTGTTGCCGGAAGCGGGCATGTTCATGATGATCGACATCCGCGGCACAGGCCTCGACACGCACGCGTTCACCTGGCAGCTGTTCGAAGCGCAGAAGGTTTCCGTGCTCGACGCGAGCGCGTTCGGAGAGACCGCAAACGGCTATGTGCGGCTGGGTTTCGTCGTGGACGAAACGAGGCTCGTCGAGGCCTGCGAGCGGATCGCGGCGTTTGTCCGGGAGCGTGCCGCAGCCGCGACGCGCTAGCGGGTCTTTCGCCGGGCGCGCAGCAAACGCGGGCAAGCTCAGCGTTCGCCGTCGAAAAGATCGTTGAGCATCTCGTCGAAGGCGGCCTGGGCGTCTTCCAGTTCCTGGAGCGCCATGTCGAAGGTCTGCAGTGCGAACTGCGACGGCTTGCCGTCGCCTTCCGGCGGAAACTGCGATTGCAGCGAGGTGAACGCCGACTTGACGCGCTGGGTCGCGGTCAGGACGCGCTCCATGGCGGCGGCTTCTTCGGCTCGTGCCTGTTCTGGGGTCATCGAAAGCTCCGTTATTGCGTGAATGGGTTGGGTGCGTTCAGGGCAGGGGCAGTCCGCCCTCGGCCTTCACTTCGCGCAGCGACAGCGCTGATTCGACCGAGGTGACACCGGGCAAGCTGCGCAGCTGGTCGCGCATGAAGGTGCCATAGTCGTCGAGATCGCGGGCCACCACCTGCAAAATATAGTCCGCCGTGCCGGATACGTTGTGGCACGACAGAATGCGCTCGATCGCCAGCACCTCGCGCTCGAAGCGGTCGGCGAGCGCGCGGTCGTGCACGGCGAAGCGCACCGAGACGAATCCCACCACGCCATAGCCGAGCGCGCGGCGCGACAGCACGGCCCGGTAACGCTCGATATAGCCCTCCTGCTCGAGGCGTTTGAGGCGCCGCGCGCACGGCGTTTCGCTCAGGCCCACCGTTTCGGCGAGGCGTGCGTTCGGCATGCGCCCATCGGTTTGCAGCGCGCCGAGGATCGCCCGGTCGAGTTTGTCGAGGTCGCTCATGGCGGTTAGGGGAGTTCTGGTGCGGAGGCGAAAATTCTAGCGCATTCCGCCAATCTATGGCTTGCATGCTATGAAAATCGCCAGAAATCGCTCTGCGTGTAGCGGCAAGATAGAGCCTCTTTCACGCGAGCCCACCATGATTTCCGCCCACCTCCTGTTGATGTTCATTGTCGCGCTGATTATCGTCTGCGCGCTGCCCGGCGCCGACATGGCGCTCGTGATGCAGACCAGCATGAGCCGCGGCACGCGCAGCGGCTTCGCGGCGGCCTGCGGCCTGGGGCTCGCGCGCGCGACCCACGTGACGCTGTCGGCCTGTGGTCTCGCCGCCTTGCTGCGCAACGCGCCGTGGCTTTATGAAGTCGTGCGCTACGTGGGGGCGGCGTATCTCACGTGGATCGCCGTGCAGATCTTCCGCGCGCCGGCGTTCGCGATGCCCGAACACGAGGGCGGGGCGGTGGCGCGGCCGCGCCGCGCCGATTTCGCCAAGGGCCTGCTCACGAACCTGCTGAACCCCAAGGCGTTACTGTTCTGCTCGGTGCTGCTGCCGCAGTTCATCCGACCGGAGGCGGGCTCGGTCTGGCTGCAGGTGTCGGTGCTGGGCGTGCTGCTGGTTGCCGTGTGCGCGCTCTTCGACGTGATCTATGTGCTGGGCGCCGTGCGCATCGCGGTGTGGCTGCGCGGCAATCCGCTCGCGCAGACGGTCCAGAAGTGGGCGTTTTCGTCCGCGTTGATCGGCTTCGCGCTGCGGCTTTCGCTCGATTGAAGCCGCCGCCGGCAAAGGCGGTTGCAAGAAGGCGTGCGGCGCGCGAGGCGCCGCACGCTTTTTTTTATTGCTCGTGTTTCGCGGCGCGCGTTAGCGCCCGCCAAGATAGTCGAGCTTGCCGAGTTCCACGCCGTTGTGACGCAGGATGTCGTAGGCCGTGGTGACATGGAAGAAGAAGTTGGGCAGCACGAAGCCCAGCAGATAGCTCTGGCCCGTGAACTCGATCGGGCCGCTGCGCATCTTGAGCGTAATGCTGCGCGCTTCCGTGCCGTCGATCTGCTCCGGCTTGAACGTGTTCAGATACTCGATGGTCTTCTGGATACGGGCGTGCAATTCGTCGAAGGTGACCTCGACGTCCTCGAATTTCGGGGCATCCACACCGGCGAGGCGCGCCGCGCAGCCCTTTGCGGTGTCGGTGGCGATGTGGATCTGACGCATGAGCGGCAGCATGTCGGGGAAGAGCCGCGCGCCCGTCAGCACGGAGGGGTCGATCTGCTTTTCCGCCGCGTGCGCCTGCGCCTTGCCGATGATGTTTTGCAGATTGGTGAGGCCGCGCACGAGCACGGGCACCGATGCTTGATACATGGAAATGGACATGGGGTTTCCTCGTTTCTTCGAATGCGCGCGATACGCTCCGCTTTGGAGCTGACCGGGCGGCCCATTATGCGCTATCGCGTCGCGTGCTGCCATCGGCCAAATGGCCAGCATGAGCGCGACGGCCAGGCATCTGGGCGGGCGCATGGATTACCTGGGATTACAGAGCAAAAATTCCTTGTCAAACCTCGAGGTTGCGAGCGCTTGCGGCGAGGCGCTGGGGGCTGGCGCGCGATGTGCGGAACAGCATGCCCACGGGCCGATGTGCGCAATTGCCCTGACAATATTTGATTGTGGTTTAATAGCCCGGCACCAACCATCCATTGCGCATCGTGCTGCACGATGCGATCAACCATGAACGCAGAAAAGGCAGCAATACGCCGCATCGCGCGCCGCATGGCAGAAGGCAGTGTTTGTCGCACTGGCGCGTCGCACTGGCGCGCGCGAGTGTTGCGTGTCTCGCTGCTGGCGCTCGCGACTGGCAGCGCGGCACAGTCCGCATTCGCGCAGGATCCTCGGCTACTCGATACGCGCGTCACACAGGAATCGGTGACGGACACGATCTGCCGTCCGGGCTACGCCGACACCGTGGCGCCGCCGTTCGACGAGACCATGGCACTGAAGGATCGCATGCTCGCGGCGCGCGGCATCGACGCCGACGACGGTGTGGGCTACGCGCTCGACCGGCACGTGCCGATCGTCCTCGGCGGGTCGCCGGACGCCACCGCCAACTTCGACCTCATCCCATGGGGCGGCCACGCCGGCGAGCGCCGCAGGTCGCTGCTCACGGTGCGCCTGAAGCGTTGCGTGTGCGCGGGGCGCATGACGCTGGCCCAGGCGCAGGCCGCGATCACCGGCAACTGGGTGCACCAGTACGATCGCCTCACCCGCATGGACTGCGGCGGGTCGGCAGACGAAACGACCTCGGCAAGCCGCGACGACGGGTCCTGAAGCGCAGTTTCGCGCGCACTTTTCCTCCCTCGGGCACGCTGATTGCGGCCAGATCACACATGGGCAGCAGACAATCGGGCGGCAACGGTTAGCCATCTGGCGCCAGACAATATGCCGCAGCGCACCGCTCAGCAAATGCGACTATGCTGACATTCATCAACAACAGGGAGTCACAACAATGCTTACGTCCAGCCTTTTATTGCTTGGCGTCGCTGCCGTGCTGGGCCAGGTGGCGTGGACCCGTGCTCGCGCTCGTGCGAGCCTGCAGCCCGTGCGCGTACGCGCGACGCAACCGCGCCGGTTCCGCTAAACGCTGCACGTCGGGTCCGAAAATCCCGCGAGGTAGGCCGTCATGCATCTGACCGTCTGGAATGTTCCCGAAACCTGCAGCGAGCAGGACGTGCGCAGCTTTTTCGAGCGCGAACTCGGCAAGTACGCCAAGGGCATTACCGTTTATGACGCGGGCACGCCCAACGCGCACGCGGACGTCGAACTCGATTCCGAGGTGCCCTACGTGGCCGATGCCGTGGCGCGCGAGCTTCAATCCCGTCGCCTCGCAGGCGTTGCGCTGAGGGTGAGCGCGCCGCCGTTCGAAGACGAAGAGCCGCCGCAACGCAACTGAGCCGTTCGCGCCGCGCTTCAGCGGCCGTCGTCGGCGCGGTCGTACGGTGTAAGGGCAACGCCCGCTTGTGGCGCGTCGACTCGTAAAAGCGAAAGATCGTCTCGTACGTGCGTTCGCTCACCGGCTTACCTTCCAGAAAGTCGTCGATCTCGTCGTAGCCGATCCCGTAGGCGTCTTCGTCAGGATGCAGCGGGCGCAACGTTTCCAGATCCGCAGTTGGCGTTTTCTCCACCAGCGTGGCCGGGACGCCCAGCGCCCGCGCGAGCGCGCGCACGCGGCGCTTGTTCAGGCCCGCGAGCGGCAGCACGTCGGCGCCGCCGTCGCCGAACTTCGTGAAAAAGCCCATTAGCGATTCCGCCGCGTGATCCGTGCCGATCACCAGTCCCGCTCGCGCGCCGGCCACCGCGTACTGCGCGATCATCCGCTCGCGCGCCTTGATGTTGCCGTGGAGCTTGTCCTGCTCGCTTCCGTCGGCGAAGGCGAGGCCGCTTGCCGCGAGCGAGGCGAGCATCGCGTCGGCGGCGGGGCGCATGTCGACGGTCAGAATTTCGTCCGCCGCGATGAAGGCGAGCGCGGCGGCGGCGTCCGCTTCGTCGCGCTGGGTGCCGTAGGGCAGACGCATCGCGATGAAACGTGCCGACGTCTGGCCCTGCGCGCGCAGCCTTTCCACGCTCAGTTGCGCGAGGCGCCCCGCCGTCGCGGAGTCGATGCCGCCGCTGATGCCCAGCACGAGCGTGTGCAGCCCGCTCGCCAGGAGGCGCTGCCCGAGAAAGCGCACGCGCTGCTCGATTTCGGCATGTGCGTCGAAGTGTGCGGCGACGTTCAGCTCGGCGATGATGCGGTGCTGGCGGGCGAGGCGATCGGCTTCCGGGTTGGCGTCCGATTGGGGGAGCATGAGCGGTTCCTCAAATTGGCTGCGCACGCGACATACGCGCGCAGTCTGCGTTGTCTGGTCTAATGTCGGGTGGTCGTGGCGCTGTCAGTGACGCCGCATGGCACGGCGCCCGACATATCCGACTTCAGACAAGACGCACAATCGGCCGGACTCACGATGAACGACAATTTTTCGCGGCGCATGGGCGCTCGCGTACGCGGTGGCGTCCGGGGCGACGCCCCGAAACTTCCCCATCATAGAACGCGGTGGTTGGGCGCGCCGGCGCGCCGCGCAATAGCGACCGTACTCTGCACCTTGTCTTGCGCTTCGTGGGCGGCAAGCGCCGCTTACGCCTCCGATGCCGCGACGGCTTCCGGCGCTCACGTTACCTCTGGCACCGTGCGCAGCGCGCCGGCGCAGTCGGCGTCGAAGCCGGCCGCTTCGGGCGCATCCGTTGCGTCGGCTGCTTCGGGCGCGCCGGCGGCTCGGCCGGTTGCCACAGCGGCGTCGGCAGCTTCCGCTGCTTCCGCGCCCGAGCCTGTTTCGGCGGCCTCGGGCGTTTCGAGTGCGTCTGCCGCTTCGTCGGCACAGCCGGCTTCCGCGGCCTCGGCCGCGTTGGCCGCTTCCGCGCCTCCCGCGCTGGTGCTGCCCGTTCACCGGATGCTCACGCCGGAGGAAGCCGCAGAGGAAACCCGCGGCGCGCTCGAAATGCGCAAGCGCTTCGCGCGCGACGTCAACCGGCGGCTGCATGTGCCGCTGGCCGAGCAGCGCGCCTACGGCCAGCGCCTGCAGGCTGCGCTCGACGAGAAGAACCTCGGCGCGCTGGCGGGCGAGTTCGTTATCCTCGTCGATCGCAGCGCGAATGTGCAGGCGCTCTTCATCTACTTCCGCGCGATGCCCGACGAGCCGTGGCTCATGATCGGCGCGTCGCCGGTCGCGACGGGACGCCCCGGCGAGTATGACCACTTCCTCACGCCGCTCGGCGTGTTCGAGCACACGCCGCTGAACATGGACTTCCGCGCGGAAGGCACCATGAACCAGAACAACATCCGCGGCTATGGCCGGCGCGACATGCGCATCTATGACTTCGGCTGGGTGGACGGCGAACGCGGCTGGGGCAAGGGCGGTTATTCGCAGATGCGCTTCCAGATGCACGCCACCGACCCCGACCGCCTCGAGCCGCTGCTCGGCATCCGCCACTCGAAGGGCTGCGTGCGGATACCCGCGACGCTCAACGCGTTCATCGACCACTACGGCATCATCGACGCCGAATACCAGGCGCTGGTCGATGCGGGCAAGTCGCTCTGGGTGCTCCACTCGGACCGCGAGATCACACCGTGGGCGGGACGCTTCGTCGTCGTGGTCGATTCGGAGCGCAAGACGCGTCCGGCGTGGTCGCCCGCACCCGGCGGCAAGGCGCGTGCGAAGGTGCCGGCCGGCGCCGACACCGCTGACTAAGCGTGTCATCCGGGCGGTCGCGCCAGCGCATGCGCTACGCGCGCCGCGCGAGCAGCACGCCCGCTAGCGCGACGCCGAAGCCCGCCATTTGCACGGGCGTGAGCGTTTCGCCGAACAGCAGCCAGCTTTCGAGCGCCGCAAGCGGCGGCGCGAGAAAGAGCAGCGCCGTGGCGCGGGCGGCGTCGCCGTGGCGCACCATCCATACGAGCAGCGTCACGCCCACGCCCGAGAGCATCGCGATGCCCCACGCCAGCGAGAACCACAGGGTCGGCGTGGCGATCCAGCGCGTCTCGCCGAGCACGAGCGCGAGCACGGCGGCGACGATCGCCGCGCCCAGATTCTGCACGGCGCTCGCGCTGCGGATGTCGGCTTGCGCGAGCGACGTCTTCTGATAGAGCGTTCCCGCCGTGATCGATCCGACCGATACCACCGCGACCACCACCACGAGCAGCGGATTCGCATGAGCGTGCATGGGCGCGGTCGCGGCAGCGGCGTCCGCGATCGCGCCCCCGCCGGCGTACATCGCGGCGTACAGCTTCGGGCTCAGCACGAGCACGACGCCGGCGAGGCCGAGCGACATGCCGGTCCAGCGCAGCGGCGGCAGGCGCTCGCCGAACGTGCGTGCCGCGATGGCGGCCGTCAGGAGCGGCTGGAGCGCGCCGAGGAGCGCCATCACGCCCGCGCTCAAACCTTGCGCGACCGCCCAGTAGCCCGCGCCCAGATAGACGCCCTGCAGGAGCGCGCCGGCGAAGAGATGCTTGCCGATTTCGCGTCCGCGCGGCCAGGGCGCGCGCATGACCAGCGCGACGATCGTGAACAGCGCCGCCGTGCCTGCGAAGCGCGCGAGCAGGAACAGATTGGGATCGGCGTAGGGCGCAATGGCGCGCGCGACGACGAAACCCGTCGACCACAGGAAGACGAAAAGGGTGGGTGCGAAGGTGGCGAGCATCGGTGTCGAAGTGGACGCGCGCTGACGCTGCGCGCGCGGAGAAACACGAAAGGCTCGGAGTATCGCGCAACGTGAGGGTGGCGGTCTTGTTCAGGACTGCACTGGTCCGGGCCGGCGCCGCTAGATGAGTTGAATGCAACTAACTGCCTAGCCCGTGCCACGCCAGCCAATGCAAACGACGTCAAGGCGGAAACGCTAGCGGCCGCTAGCTTCCAAACAATACCGCGGTCACGCCGATCAAGCCGCCGCAGACCGCACAGGCGAGCAGCAGCGCGCGCGTGCGCCGATGCTCGCGGCGCCAGGCATCGAGCAAGGCGGCCTGCTGCGCGGCCTGTCCCGCGGCTGGACCGTGTCCGCCCTTCGCTTGATGCTCGAGGAAGCGGAACACCATCTGCGGCACGCGCGGGGCGATTTGCGCAAGATGGGGCAACTCCTGCGAGAGTCGCCGGATCCAGCCCTGGTGGCCGAGATCTCGCCGCGCGATGTCGGCGAGCGTGTGCCGTGCGATGCCCCACGCGTCGACGCCCGGATGAATCGAGCGGGCCAGCTGCTCGGCCTGGCCGAACGCGCGCTGCGCCGCCACGAGGCGCGGCGAGACTTCACCTCCGAACGGCTGCACCGAATGCAGCAGATGATGGAACAGCGCACCCGCGCTGCGCTCGTCGGTGTCGCTCGCGAAATGCGCTTCGCTGCGCGTGCGCAATTCGGCCTCGATCTGCTCGGTGCGTGCATGCGTGGGCACATGACCGGCCACGTGATGCAGCGTGGCGAGCCGGCCGTAGTCCTGTTCGAACAACGCGGTCGCACCGTGCACGAAGAATTCGCGTTCAGGCGAAGAAAGGCTCGTCATCAGCGCCGCACCCGCGAGCACGAGGCGGCCGCGCGTCTCGGGTTCGACGCTCACCGCGACCTGGCTGGCGTCGAGGGCCGCATGGAAGAACCCGTGCTCGAACGCCTGGCGCGTGACCACTTCGATCAGATGCGCCGCCACCTGCGTGACGTTGATGTGGTGTTCGGCAAGCCCGGCGATATCGGTTGCGCGCACGGTGTCGATGTGCTGCACCGCGAACGTCTGGGGGGTGCAGAGGTCCCAGATCACGTCGGGCACGACGATGCGCGGATCGTCGCCAAGCTGGTGGCCGCTCTGGCTCAGGTTCGCGGCCTGGGCGCGCAGGTCGAAGCGGTGCTGCAGGTCGTCGCGCAGCGCCTGCGCGAGCGTGTGCAACTGCAGCTTGCGCGCGGCGCGCGAAAAGCGCTCTATCCAGCGGGCCACGGCGCACAGGAGCGCGGCGTCGTCGTCGACTTCCTGAACCTGTTTGGCGCGCAGCACGCGCAGCGTGATCGTCTGATGGCCGTTCACCGGCAGCGCGAGCCGCGCGATGTGCGTCTGCTCGCACCAGCCGTTATGGGCCGGCTTGGGGTCGATCCACGTGAATACCGTTTGGGGCGGCTTGCCGAGTGCGGCGCGCAGCGTGGTGTCGAGCGCGTCGCCCGCAAGGGGCTCTTCGAAATGCTCGATGGCGTCGATCGCGTCGTGCAAGGTCGCGCCCGCGAGTTCGGGGCGTGTGGCGAGCGTTTGCGCGAAGGCCGCGGCAAGCGGCGCGAGACGCGGCAGCGAACCGTGCAGGCGCGAGGCAAGGCGCGGGTCGCCGTGCAGGTTCGAGGCGAGCGTGAGGAACCAGTGCAGCTTGTGATGCTCGGGCGCGGCGAGCCAGATCAGCCTGAAGCCATAACGCAGTGCACAAAACAGCAGACGCAATTGACGAAGTCGTGAACGCATGAATTTCAAGGGTCATCGCGTGAGCGCGCGGTCCCCACGAGATTAGCAGGGATGGGGACGCGATGGCAGGGCAGTCTCGTTCTGCGCATGCGTAATACAATACGGCGGCTTTTCCGGATTTACGTCGGACTCACATCATTCCCAGCGTTTTTTCCACGCACGACCCGCGCCCACCGAGATGCTCGCAGAACAACGTCACCAATACATCCTCTCGCAAGTGAACCGGACAGGCGCGCTTTCCGTGGCGGATCTCGTGCGCGAACTGCGCGTCTCGCGCGAGACGATCCGGCGCGACCTCAATACGCTCGCAGAGCGAGGGCTGCTCGTCACGACCCACGGCGGCGCGCTCTCGAGCGACCGCCGGGAGCCCGATCTCGACGTGCGCGAAGCCGCCAACGCGAGCGCCAAGCGCGCAATCGGCGAACGTGCGGCGGAGTTCGTGCCCGACGGCGCCTCGGTCATCATCGATTCGGGCAGCACCACGCATGCGCTCGCGCGCGCGCTCACGGACCGCCATCGGCTCACGGTGTATACCAACGACTGGCGCATCGCGCTGTTGCTCGGCCGCCGCAACGAGAACCGCGTCACGCTGCTGGGCGGCGAGCTGTCCGACCACGAGGAAGCCACCTTCGGCCTCGACACCGTGCAGCAGCTTGCCCAATACCACGCCGATTTCGCGTTCGTCGGCGCGGGCGGCATCACCGCCGACGGCTGGCTCACCGACTACTCGCGCATGGTCGCCGAGGTACGCAGCCGCATGCTCGCGGCCACGGCCTGCGCGATCGTCGTCGCCGACCATTCGAAATTCGGGCGCGTCACGCCCGTGCGCATTAACGGCTTCGAGCAGGCGCGCTACGTCATCACCGAGCTTGCGCCCGAAAAGAGCATCGCGCGCGCGATTACGGCGCGTGGGCCCGAACTCGTCATCGCCTGACTCTTCCTGAGGCGCGGCGCGGCGCGCGCTGCGCTTGCCCGTCTACACGCCTGCATGGCTGCCGTCAGCACCTTCCCGGCAAAATCAGCACGCCTATGTGGCTTGTCGAATATTGGCGAATTGTGGAATTTTTTGACAAACGCCACAATCGTCATGCGCGTGTCATCAAAACCTGTGATTCTTGCGGGGCCCGTCCAGATGGGCCGGTCAGCGAGGCGAGCGGCAATTCCGCGGCTTCGCCCGGCCGGTCGGTTCAGGTGGAAAGTGGCGGATTGTAGACAATCTGCAATCCGCGATACGAGACCACCGCGGGGCGGGCAATGACAGGCGGCGCAGTCCGCCGAAGTTCGGATTGTTCAGCTCAGTTCGATCCATTCAACAAACGCATCGGGTATCCCGAGCACCTGGTTTTGCCTTCGGAGAGTGACATGAACCACACGAATTCCCATCGCGCGGGTTTTGCACGCAAGCTGCTGCCGATCGCGGCCGCCGCGGCGCTTCTGGGCGCAGCCGCGAGCGCGCATGCCGCCGACGCCGTCGTGCTGTACACGGCCGACGGCCTCGAAAATCTCTACAAGGACGTGCTGCCGGCCTTCGAGAAGAAGGAAGGCGTCAAGGTCAACATCGTCACGGCGGGCAGCGGCGAAGTGGTGAACCGCGCGAACGTCGAGAAGGACTCGCCGAAGGCCGACGTGATCGTCACGCTGCCGCCGTTCATCCAGACGGCGCAGCAGAGCGGCCTGCTCCAGCCGTACCAGAGCGTGAACTACAAGAACGTGCCGACGATCGCGAAGGCGACCGACGGTTCGTGGGCGACGTTCGTGAACAACTACTTCTCGTTCGCGATCAATCCCGATGTCGTGAAGAACGAGCCGAAGACGTTTGCTGACCTGCTGCACCCGGACTACTCGGGCAAGGTCGCGTACTCGAACCCGGCCACGGCTGGCGACGGCATGGCCGTGATCATCCTCACGACCTCGCTGATGGGCGAAGACAAGGCGTTCGACTACCTCAAGAAGCTCGAGCAGAGCGCGAAGTTCCACACCAAGGGCACGGGCTACCTCGACGTGCTGCTCTCGCGCAACGAAATCGCGGTGGCCAACGGCGACCTGCAGATGGATCTCGACGACGCAGCCAACGGCGGCCTCTCGCTCAAGCCGATTTTCCTCTCGGCCGACGCTGGCGGTCATCCCACGACGTTCCAGCTGCCGTACGCCATCGGCCTGATCAAGAACGGCCCGAACCAGGCTGAAGGCAAGAAGCTGATCGACTACCTGATGTCGACGGACGTGCAGTCGAAGGTGCCGGACATCTTCGGTATTCCGGGTCGCACCGACGTGGCGCTCACGGGCAAGAACGGCGAAGCCGTCAAGCAGGCCATCCAGGGCGTGAAGCTGATCCCGGTGGACTGGAACCAGGTGATGGCGAAGAAGGCCGACTGGACGACGCGCTGGAAGACCGAAGTGATCGGCTCGTCGGGCAAGCAGCTCGAAGTCGTGAAGCCGAAGTAAGTAGCCGCAATTTGTAATTTTGTATGGGATGGGACCTGGTGCTTCCGCGCCAGGTCCCATCGACAGCTTTGCATAGGACCAGAGTCAGGCGCTTTGCATGGGACCGGAGTAAGGAGCTTTGCATGGGACCAGAGTAAGCGCTAAAGCGCCAACTCTGGTCGACAGCTAAAGCGCCAACTCTGGTCGACAGTTAAAGCGCCCACTCCGGTCGATAGGAGATGAACCCGGTGAATACCGCAAGCCTCGCGCCGGCCGGCATGGCCCGCGCGCTGCCGGATGTGTCCGGACTGACTGACGCCACGGACGCCTCCGGCGCTGCGGGCGTGCAGATCGACCACCTGAGCGTGCGCTTCGGCGCGCGTACTGTCCTCGACGATCTGTCGCTCACGATCCGACGCGGCGAACTGTTGACCGTGCTGGGCCGCAGCGGCTGCGGCAAGACGACCTTGCTGCGTTTCATCGCGGGGTTCATCGAAGCCGATGGACTCGCGGGCACGCTCACCGTGGCGGGCCACGATCTGACCCATGTGCCGCCGCATCAGCGCAACCTGGGTTTGCTGTTCCAAAGCTATGCGCTCTTTCCGCATCTCTCGGTGTTCGAGAACGTCGCGTTCGGGTTGAAGGCGCGCCGCGTACCGTCGCGCGACATCGCGCGGCGCGTGGCCGACGCGCTCAAGCTCGTGCAGCTCGGCGACGCGGGGCACATCATGCCCGCGCAGCTCTCGGGCGGCATGCAGCAGCGCGTGGCGCTCGCGCGTGCGCTCGTGATCGAGCCGGACGTGCTCCTGCTCGACGAGCCGCTCTCGGCGCTCGACGCCAATCTGCGCGCCTCGGTGCGTTCCGAATTGAAGGCGCTGCACGAGCGGCTGCCCGACCTGACGATCGTCTGTGTGACGCACGATCAGGACGACGCGCTCGTGCTCTCCGACCGTACGCTGCTCATGCGCGATGGCCACATCGCGCAGCTGGGCACGCCGCAGGAACTCTACGACACGCCCAACGACGCCTACGTGGCCCGTTATCTGGGCGCGGCGAACCTGCTGCCACCGAACGTCGCGTTCCCGGTGGGCGATGCGCGTCACGACGTGCGCGACAAGCTCGCATGCCTGCGTCCCGAAAGCCTGCGCATCGTGCCGCTCGGCGAAGGCTCGCTGCACGGCACGATCGAATCGGTCGAGTGGTATGGCTCGGTGCTGTCGGTGCCGGTGCTGCTCGACGCGATGCCGAACGAACCGGTGCTCGTCACCATGCAGCGCGGCCACGGCATGACGCCGGCGAAAGGCATGCGTGTGTCCCTGCGTTACGAGGCTGACGATGTCGTCCTTATCAACCCCTGATTCCGCCCAGGCTCTGCCCGGC
The DNA here is from genome assembly GCF_040948855.1 of Paraburkholderia sp. BR10882. NCBI lineage: Bacteria > Pseudomonadati > Pseudomonadota > Betaproteobacteria > Burkholderiales > Burkholderiaceae > Paraburkholderia > Paraburkholderia sp. BR10882. The sequence goes on from NZ_JBFPKP010000002.1 coordinate 941,371, forward strand.
GCCGATGCGCACGCGGCCGCCGTGCGCCGCCGCGAACGTCGTGCGCAATGGCATATCGCGTTTCTGCTCGTGTTCGTGCTCGGGCCGCTGGTCGTCTATCCGCTCGTGCGGCTCGTGCTGCTGAGTCTTTCTGGCGCGCATGGCTTGAGCTTCCACGCGTACGAGACGTTCTTCGGCAATCCCGATTCGCGCGGCGTGATCGCCACGACGCTGTGGATCCTGTTCCTGAGTGCGGGTCTGGCTTCCGTGCTGGGTGTCGCGCTCGCCGCGCTGCTGTTCTTCAAACCGTTTCCGGGCGCACAGCTCGTCACGCGTTTTCTGGAACTGTTCGTGGCGTTCCCGTCGTTTCTCGTCGCGTTCACGCTGATCTTTCTGTACGGCTCGCAGGGCTCCGTGAGCATCGGGCTGCAACGGCTCTTTCATTTGCAGGCACCCCCGCTCGACTTCCTGTTCGGCATCGGCGGGGTGGTACTCGCGGAAGTGGTGTTCTACGCGCCGTTCGTCGTGCGCCCGACGCTCGCCGCGTTCGCGCTGCTCGACATGCGCCTGATCGAAGCCGCACGCAGTCTCGGTGCGAACAGCCGCATGGTCGCCCTGCGCGTGATCCTGCCGCTCGCGTGGCCGGGTATCGCGGCGGGCACGATCCTGTGTTTTCTGCTGACGTTCAACGAGTTCGGCATTCTGCTCGTGCTCGGCAGCGCGCACCTCATCACGCTGCCGGTGGCGATCTACAGTTCGGCCACGGTCGACCTCGATCTGCCGACGGCCGCCGCAGGCGCCGTGGTCATGCTCGCGATGTCGCTTTCCCTGTATGCGCTGTATCGGCGCGTGAATCGACGCAGTCATGGAGGCGCGCGCAATGTCAACTAATCCCGTCGCCGGTTCCGACCGTATCGCGCTGCCGCCCAAGCATCTTCGCGCGCAGCCCGTCGAGCGCAGCCTCTTCTCGCGCATTGCCAGCGCGACACTGCTTGGCTTCGCGGCGCTGCTGTGCTTCTGGCTTTTCGTGTTGCCGGTGATCGTCGTCGCGCTGTCGAGCGTCGCGTCGCACTGGTCGGGCACGATCTTGCCCGACGGTTTCAGCACGCGCTGGTTCGAGCGCCTCGGCTCTACCGACTTCGATGCGCTTGCAACGAGTCTCGAAGTCGGCTTCGGCGTGGCGGTGCTCGGCACCGCGCTGGGTCTGTGGCTCGCACTCGCGCTCGAAGGACGCGACCGGCGCGGTTTGGGCGCGGTCGTCGACACGCTCGCGATGGTGCCCAACGGCGTGCCGAGCGTGGTGCTCGGCCTCGCAGTGTTGATCGCCTATCACAAGGCGCCTGTGGATCTGTCGAGTTCTGCTGCGATCGTCGTGTTCGTGCAGCTGGCTCTGGTGCTGCCGTTTTGCTATCGATGCGCTTCGGCCGCGCTGCGTCCCGAGCTGACCGTGCTGCGCGAAGCGGCAGCGAGTCTCGGTGCGCCGCCTTCGATGGTGCTGCGCCGCGTGGTGCTGCCGCAGCTCGTGCCGGCCATCCGCGCGAGTCTCGCGCTGGGCTTCGCGCTGTCGCTGGGCGAACTGGGCGCGACGCTCACGGTGTATCCGCCGGGGTTTGCGACGGTGCCGATCGTCGTGGTGGGCGCAGTCGAGCGCGGTTATTACCTGCCGGCATCGGCACTATCACTGGTCTTGTTGCTCGTCTCGCTGGGGGCGCTGCTGCTGATCGCGGCGCGTGTGCCGCGCCGGCGAGCGGACTGAGCGGATGGATGCCATGCGGTTCGATGCGCCGCAGGCGCGCAACAGACGGCCAAGGCAGGGCATGCAAGATCCGATGAGCGATGAGCGTGCGAGTAGCGGCAACGCGGGCGATCCTGAGGCATTGTCCGACATGACGCCGCTTGCCATGGTGCGCCAGCATTCGCTGACTGCCCTGGTGCGCGACGAGATCGAGCGACGCATCGCGGCGGGCGTGCTCGCACCCGGCGACAAACTCAATGAAGCCGACTGGGCGGCACGCCTCGCCGTCTCGCGCGGGCCGGTGCGCGAAGCGTTTCGCGCGCTGGAGCAGGCAGGTCTCGTGCGCAACGAGAAACATCGCGGTGTGTTCGTGCGCAGTGTCGGCGCGGCTGAGGCTCAGGAACTGGGCGTAGTGTGCGCAGCGTTGCGCGAAGCGGCATGCCGGATGCTGGCGCCGCGCATCGACGCGGCGCAGGTCGCGGAGTTGCGCGAGCATCTCAACGCGATGCGCGACGCGGTGGTCGCCGAGAAGGGTGAGGCGTTTCTGCAAGTGCGCGACGCGTTTCGCGCGTCGCTCTTCGCAGCGGCGGGCAACGCCAGGCTGCGCGAGACCTATGAGGGGACCGTGAGCGAATTGCGGCTCTCTTCGCAGCGTGCAGCACCGACGCACAGCGCAATGGATGCATCGTATGCGGGGCATCGGGCGCTGTTGAGCGCGCTCGCATCGCGCGACGCCGACGAATCGGCCAGGCGCATGCGCGAGTCCTGCGGCGACTGAGAGCGGAAGGAACGATGGACGGCGCTCAGGTGTGGGCCGTCGCCGAATTCACGTCATAGAGGAGTTGAAGAAGATGGCACTGAACCTCGCGGATATTCGTGCGCTGTTCGAGACGTATGGTGCGTTGGCCTATAGCGGCGAACCGGTCACGCAACTCGAACACGCGCTGCAAAGCGGTGCGCTGGCAGAAGAAGATGGCGCGACCGAAGAACTGACCGCCGCGGCGTTCCTGCATGATCTGGGTCACCTGCTCAATCGTCAGGGCGAAACGCCGACCGAACGCGGCATCGACGATCTGCACCAGTACTATGCGTTGCCGTTCCTGCGGCCCGTGTTGCCCGATAGCGTGCTGGAACCGATCCGCCTGCATGTGGATGCGAAGCGCTACCTCTGTGCCGTCGATGAAGCGTATTTCGGCTGCCTCTCCGCAGACTCGGTGCGCAGCCTCGAATTGCAGGGTGGCATCTTCAATGAAGATGAGGCGCGCGATTTCGCTGCACGCCCCCACGCCGAAGACGCGGTGCGCCTGCGCCGCTGGGACGATCTCGCGAAGGTGGCGGGCAAACCGACGCCGGATCTCGACCACTATCTACATCTCGTCGAACGCGTCATGCAACGCCACGTTTGAGGCGATTGCGCTCCCGCGCTTTTCCGATTTTCACGCGAGTCAAAAAACCGCTTGCAAGATGTCATCTGCGTGACTAGAATTCCGGTCTTTCGCGCTTTCGATGAAGGCGCGGGGAGACGGGAAGCCCGGGGCGAAAGCCTTGTGGCGACTGGGTCTGCGGGTGATTCGAAGTTGAGCGGCAGGTTGAACGAAGTAGAAAAACCTGTTGACAGATCGCCAGACAGTCTTCATAATCTCGTTTCTCTGCTGCTGACGCAGCAACGCAGAAAGAAGCCGGTAGTTGAGCAGTTTTAACGGCGCTTTCGCGATCGATCTTTAAAAATTTACAGCCGATAAGTGTGGGCGCTTGATGCGGTGGCGACCCGATAGTGTTCTTCGGAGCGGTATCGGGAGCAGCAAAAGTATCAAGAGTCTCACACTAAAGTAAGTCAGGTTTTTGAATTTATTCAGAACCTGTCAGCTTTGAGTGAGCGACCGGTCTCGAGAGAGACCGAAAACAGTAACAGGTATTGA